>NZ_JBVHQB010000004.1:0-548819 GCF_055567635.1 Streptomyces sp. NPDC026500
CTCTCGGGCTTTCCTCCGGGCGCTTCCCTTCGGTCTTGCGTTTCCGACTCTATCAGACCGTTTCCGTATCCGATTTCCTCGGTGCTTTCCAGGTTTCCGCTTTCGCGTTTCCCTTTCCGGCGAGTCCGACTCTATCAGTGCTTTTCCATCTCCCTGACCACCGTCCCGCAGACATGCGAAACAGGACCCCGAGATAGGATCTGACAAGTTGGGTGCTGCCGGGCAACGACGCTTGGTCACGCCGCTCAGCCTCAAGCAGGAGTACGACTCTACATGGGGTGCGGGAGCAGGCGCAAATCGTTTGCCCTGTGCCCTACGGCGCCAACCGGGATCTCTCGCGCGGAACCGGCACTTCATATGACATACCCTGCTCAACAGTGCGCTGTCCGGGACAGGCAGTGACTGCCCGTATAGATCTCCACCCCCTCGGAGGCTTCCATGACCACCGTGACGTCCCCTCTTGCAGGACGCGCCATCGGACTCGCCGCGGTACCGGACCCCGTGTTCTCCGGAGCGATGGTCGGCCCCGGCACGGCGATCGACCCCGTGCGTGAACCCTCGGAGGCAGTCGCTCCCGTGGACGGCGTGATCGTGTCCCTTCACCCGCACGCGTTCGTCGTCGTCGACGGCGAGGGCCACGGCGTGCTCACGCACCTGGGCATCGACACCGTGCAGCTCAATGGCGAGGGCTTCGAGCTGCTCGTCAACAAGGGGGACACAGTGACGCGCGGCCAGAGTGTCGTGCGGTGGAACCCCGCCGCCGTCGAGGCGGCCGGCAAATCCCCGGTGTGCCCGGTAGTGGCCCTGGAAGCCACCGCGGACTCCCTCTCCGACGTCCGCGAGGACGGCGACGTGAAGGCCGGCGACGAACTCTTCGGCTGGCAGTGACTTCAACGCTGTCCTGGACGGCACGTTCGAAAACCATCACGGCGGCGATATCCGCCGCACTATCGGAGAAGGGTGAGATGGAGACAACGCTGCGAGGCGTCGGCGTGAGCCACGGTGTGGCGATCGGCGAGGTTCGGCACATGGGGACGGCGGTACTCGAACCGCCTGCCAAGCAGATCCCGCCGGAGGACGCGGCGCGCGAACAGGGACGCGCCCGCAAGGCCGTGGAAGCTGTGGCAGCCGACCTGATTGCGCGCGGCAATCTGGCGGGGGGCGAAGCCCAGGCGGTACTCGAGGCCCAGGCCATGATGGCCCAGGACCCCGAGCTGATGGCAGATGTGGACCGGCGGATCGCCGTCGGCAGTACGGCCGAGCGTGCGGTCTACGACGCGCTGGCCGCGTATCGGGCGCTGCTGGCCGGCGCCGGTGAGTACCTCGCCGGACGCGTGGCCGATCTCGACGACGTGCGGAACCGTATCGTCGCGCGGCTGCTCGGCGTGCCCATGCCGGGCGTTCCGGACAGCGACGAGCCCTATGTCCTGATCGCGCGTGACCTCGCGCCCGCCGACACGGCGCTGCTGGACCCGACCCTGGTCCTCGGCTTCGTCACCGAGGAGGGTGGGCCGACCAGCCACAGCGCGATCCTGGCGCGTGCGCTCGGTGTACCGGCCGTGGTGGCGCTCCCCGGCGCCGGGGAGCTCGCCGAAGGCACCGTGATCGCCGTCGACGGCAGCACCGGTGAGATCTTCGTGGAGCCCAGCGCGGAGAAGAAGGCGCAGCTGGAGTCGGCGGCGGCCCAGCGCAAGGCGGCACTGTCCGCCTCGACGGGTCCGGGTGCCACCTCCGACGGACACAAGGTGCCGTTGCTGGCCAACGTCGGCGGTCCGGCCGACGTGCCGGCGGCCGTGGAGGCCGGTGCCGAGGGCGTCGGTCTGTTCCGTACCGAGTTCCTCTTCCTCGACGACAGCAAGCAGGCGCCGTCCGAGGAGAAGCAGGTCGAGGCGTACCGCCAGGTGCTCGAAGCCTTCCCCGAAGGCCGTGTCGTGGTGCGAGTGCTCGACGCGGGCGCGGACAAGCCGCTGGACTTCCTGACTCCGGCCGACGAGCCGAATCCCGCGCTCGGCGTGCGGGGTCTGCGTTCGCTGCTCGACCACCCTGATGTGCTGCGTACGCAGCTCACCGCTCTCGCGAAGGCTTCGGAGGGGCTGCCGGTCTATCTCGAGGTGATGGCTCCGATGGTCGCGGACCGCACGGACGCCAAGGCGTTCGCGGACGCGTGCCGTGCGGCCGGGCTCCGGGCGAAGTTCGGCGCGATGGTGGAGATCCCGTCGGCCGCGCTGCGGGCACGGTCGATTCTGCAGGAGGTCGAGTTCCTCTCCCTGGGGACCAACGACCTCGCGCAGTACACGTTCGCCGCGGATCGTCAGGTGGGCGCGGTGTCCCGTCTGCAGGACCCGTGGCAACCCGCGCTGCTCGACCTGGTCGCGCTGTCCGCCGAGGCGGCGAAGGCCGAGGGCAAGAGCTGTGGTGTCTGCGGTGAGGCCGCGTCGGACCCTCTGCTGGCCTGTGTGCTGACCGGTCTGGGCGTCACCTCCCTGTCGATGGGTGCCGCGTCGATCCCCTATGTGAGGGCGACGCTGGCGAAGTACACGCTGGCCCAGTGCGAGCGCGCCGCCTCGGCCGCACGTGCCACGGACACGGCGGAAGAGGCGCGCACCGCGGCGCAGGCGGTGCTGTCCGGCGAGTAGCCGGACCGCACCGCCTACGAGCGACAGCGTCGGCGCCAGAGAGGGGCGCTCCATCTGCGGATGGGGCGCCCCTTTCGCGTTCAGTGCGCGTGGCCCGTCCCCTTTCCCTCGTCTCCGAGGTCGGGTGGTACGCAGTAGTCGACGCCCGATTCCGGGGAGACCAGATCGCCGGAATCGATGTCGGTGCAGTAGGCGTCGAACACCTCCCCTGCGGTGAGGGGCTCCAGGTCTTCGCCGCGCAGGCGCCATCCGTAGATACGGTCGGTGGTGTCGGGTGCGGTGGTGCGCATGACGAGTCCGCCGGCGCTCCGGGTGGCGATGCCGAGGGCCAGGACGGTGGTGAATTCGAGGGCTTCGGATTCATCGAGGCGTGTGGCGGCTTCCGTGCGGCCCTCCGCCCTCAGCACGGCGACGAGGGTGTCGGGCGCTGCCGAGACGCTGCACACGAGGTGGAGGTCGCCCGGGCCCGCGGTGTCGACGACGCGGGTGAGGAGGTGGGCGGCGCGGATGAAGGAGGCGCGGCCGATGTCCTCGCCGCAGGTCGCACAGGTGCCGATGCGCGCCAGAAGAGTGGTCGCGTACTCCCAGGTGGCTCGGCGGACCGCTTCGTCGACGAGGTCCGGAACCAGCTCCTCCAGGGGCTGTCCGTCGTAGGGAACGGTGGGGCCGGTCGCTGCCAGTTGCGCGGTGAAGCGGGTGCGGCTGACGGGGGTGTCGGGTTCAAGGCCGCTTTCGGCACAGTATTCGGCGTACTCCTCGGGGTCGAAGAGTGCCAGCGTGGTGTGGTTGCCCTGGGCGGCCAGGGTCTTGACCAGGGCTTCCACCTGCCGGAGATAGGTTGTGTGGTCGTCGAAGGCGAAGGTGCGGTAGCGCCGCATCGCCCGGAAGTCCTGTTCGTCGGTCAGCAGGCCGATGGTGCCGGCGATTTCGCGGCGCAGGACGCGTCGCATGGTGTGGTGCTGGGTGTTCGCCATGTTTCCCCCTGTGCACAGTCGATCAATGCTCACTCACAGTAACGGGCGGCACTGACAATGCGGGGCGGAAGAGCCGGTCGCGCACGATGCGATGCTGAAACATGCAGGTCATGGCTATGGTCACGCCGAAGAGGGTCCAGCCGAGGGGGCCAGTGGCGATGGCCGCTGTGACGGCGAGTGGTCCGACGCTGCGTTGCGCGGCCGGCGCCAGTCCGTGGACGCCGAGGTAGGCGCCCTGCGCCGCATCGGGGGCGAGGGCCATGGAGAGTTCCCAGGAGACGGTGGCGTGCAGCATCTCCGCCACCGTGAAAGTGGTGGCCGCCGCGGTCAGGAAGACGGTCACGGCCACGACTCCGCCCTTGGCCGAGAGCGCCATGGTGGCACCTCCGAGGGCGAAGAAGGCGGAGAGCGGGATGAGCAGCGCACGGGCCGCGGCCGTTGTGGCGCCGAACCGGGCCAGGGGGACCTGGAGGGTCACGACCATCACGTTGTTCAGGACCATCAGCAGCGGTGCGAGGCCGTGGGGAGCCCGGTCGGAGTGGGCGATGCACAGGGGCAGCCCGACCTTGAACACGGCGTCGTCGAGGAAGAGGACCGTCTCGGTGGCGACGTAGGCGAGGTACGTGCGGTCGCGCCAGGGACTGGCCGGTGGTGTCGCGGGGACGGGGTCCTTCGATGTGGTGATCGTGCGGGTGGCCGAGGGCGGTTCACCGCAGCGGACAGTCGCGAGGGCAGCTGCCACGAACGAGAGGGCGTCCCCCGCGAGCAGCCATTGGTACGCGGCGGTGGTTCCGATGGTGAGGGCGCCGGCCGCGACGAGGCCTCCCAGGGCCCAACCTGCATTGGCGACGGTGCGGTTGACGGCTTGGTAGCGGACACGGTCGGGTCCCGATATGCGGGTGGCGTAGAGCTTGGTGAGGACGTTCGCGGCACGGTCGCCGAAGCTGCCCGCGGCGGAGAACACCACGAGGAGGGCGTAGTTGTCGGTGGTCAGCAGCGCGAAGGAGGCTAGGGCGCGCAGGAGTTGGAGCGCGATCAGGACGCGGGTGAGCGGCAGGCGGTCGGCGATGCGCCCGCCGAGGGGTGCGCCGGCGATGCCGACGGCTCCGGCCGCCGCCACGAGGGTGCCGATCTGTGCGACCGAGAGGCCGGTGACGTAGGTGAAGTACAGGACGGAGACGGATGCCCACAGGCCGCTGCCGATGCGGTCGACCAGGGCGATCCAGAGCATTCTTCGGCCGTCGGGGCCTCCTGGAATGCGTGTCGACCATCCGGCTGCGCGGCCTGTCGGACTCACTGCTCCCCCTTGCCCCGGATTATGTATTGATACATACTCGGCAACGTGGCAACACAATATTCGATCAGTGGTACGACGGCCAAGGGAATTGCCGCGTCTGTCGAACGCGGCGTGACTGAAGGCGCTTTGGAGCCGGGCACGGCGCTCCCTCCGGTGCGCGGTCTGGCCGACCGGCTCGGCGTGAGCCCGGGGACGGTCGCGACGGCGTACAAGGAACTGCGGCAGCGAGCGATCGTAGTGACCCGCGGGCGCGGCGGGACCGTGGTCGCCGCCGCGCCGGCGGTGGCGTCACGGCGGCCGCCGCGCGTGCCGGACGGGCTACGCGATCTGGCGGGCGGGCATCCGGACCCCCAGCTGCTCCCCCGGCTGGTGCCGCCGTCGCGGCTCTCCCCCGGTGCGCGCTCGCATCGCAGTACGCCGCGCCTGGCGCGGCTGGAGGACGCGGTGCGCGACTGGCTGGAGCCCGACGGAGTGCCGACGGAGCACGTGACGTTCGCTCATGGTGCGCTGGATCTGATCGGGCGGCTGCTGTCGGTGGAGCTGCGTCCGGGGGACGCGGTCGCGATGGAGGATCCCGGCTATCACCATCTGCTGGATCTGGTCACTGCGCTGGGACTGCGCACGGTTCCGGTCGCGGTGGACGACGAGGGCATCCGCCCGGAGGCCTTGCGGGCGGCTCTACGGGCGGGGGTACGCGCGGTGGTGTGCAGTCCGCGGGCGCAGAATCCCTGGGGCGGCAGCTTCTCGGGGCAACGGCGGGACGCGCTCGTCCACGTGCTCCAGGAGGAGCCCGAGGTGCTGGTTGTGGAGAACGATCACGCGTCGTCGGTCGCTGACGCGCCACTGCACACTCTGGCCTCGGGCGCTCTGAACCGCTGGGTCCATGTGCGCACGGTGAGCAAGTTCCTGGGGACCGATCTGCGGTGGGCGGCCGCTGCATGTGATCCGACGACACTGGCCCGTCACGACGGTCGCCTGCTGTTGACGTCGGGCTGGGTCAGTCATCTGCTGCAGGAGACGGTGCACGGGCTGATGACGGACGAGGGCACGCGCGCCTTGGTGGCGAGCGCCCAGGAGACGTACGCCCTGCGTCGGAACGCGCTGCTCCGTGAGCTCGCCGACCGCGGCATGGAGGCCCACGGTGTGAGCGGGATGAACGTCTGGGTACCCGTGCGGGACGAGTCTGCCGTCGTGAACGGGCTGCGATCGTACGGATGGTGGGTCGCGGCGGGCGCGCGCTTCAGGACCTCGGCCGCGCCCGGCGTGCGCATCTCGATCGCGGAACTCTCACCCACCGGCGCCGTGCGCCTGGCCTCGGACTTCGCCGCGGTACTCGGCGAGTCCGAGGCCACCTACGGAGGCTGATCAGCCGCGCTCGCGGGCCAGCTCTTCGTAGAAGCGCAGGAGTTCGACGTTGTCCACGGAGCCGATGTTGACGGCCTTCTCCATGGGGGCACCCTGGAGAAGGCGTTTGACGGGCACTTCGATGCGCTTGCCGGTCAGGGTGTGGGGCACTCCGGGTACTTCGATGACCTCGTCGGGAACGTGGCGTGGGGAGAGCTGTTCCCGGATGGTTCCCTTGATGCGGCTCAGGAGAGCCTCGTCCAAGACGGCTCCGGGGGCCAGGTGGACGAACAGCGGCATCCAGTAGCCGCCGTCGGGCTGTTCGACGCCGATGACGAGCGACTCCTTGATCTCGGGAAGTCGTTCGACTGCTTCGTAGATGTCGGCCGAGCCCATGCGCACGCCCTGTCGGTTCAGCGTCGAATCGGAGCGGCCGTGGATGACCACCGAGCCTCGTGAAGTGACGGTGATCCAGTCGCCGTGGCGCCACACTCCGGGATACGTGTCGAAGTAGCTGTCGTGGTAGCGGCTGCCGTCGGGGTCGTTCCAGAAGCGGGTGGGCATCGACGGCATCGGGTTGGTCACGACCAGTTCGCCGACCTCGTCGATGAGGGGCTTCCCGCTGGGGTCCCGGGACTGGAGGTCGGTGCCGAGGCCGGCGGCCTGGAGTTCGCCGATGTACACCGGGAGCGTCGGTACGGCTCCGGCGAAGCAGGAGCACACATCGGTGCCGCCGCTGACGGAGGCGATCCACAGGTCCTCGCGGACCTCGTCGTGCAGCCAGCGGAACCCGTCGGGCGGCAGGGGCGAACCGGTGGTGGCGACGCACCTCACGCGGGCGAGGTCGAAGTCGCGTGAGGGGTGGACGCCCGCCTTGCGGCACGCCATGACGTACGCGGCGGACGTGCCGAAGAGGGTCGCTCCGGTGCGTTCGGCGATGCGCCACTGGGCGCCCGTGTCCGGGTACCCGGGGCTGCCGTCGTACAGCACGATCGTGGTGCCCGTGAGCAGGCCGGAGACGAGGAAGTTCCACATCATCCAGCCGGTGGACGTGTACCAGAAGAAGCGGTCCTCGGGGCCCAGGTCGCAGTGCAGGCCGAGCTGCTTGAGGTGCTCGACGAGGATGCCGCCCTGGGACTGGACGATGGCCTTGGGGAGGCCGGTCGTGCCGGAGGAGTAGAGCACCCACAGGGGGTGGTCGAAGGGGACCTGCTCGAAGACGGGCTCCACGTCGGCGGCAGTCAGGGCCGACCAGTCCAGGGCGCCCTCGGGTGCCTCGGTGCCGAGCAGCGGGATGTGCACGACGGCGCGCAGGGTGGGCAGTTCACGGCGCAGTTCGGCGACCGTGTCCCGGCGGTCGTGCTCCTTGCCGCCGTAGCGGTAGCCGTCGACGGCGAACAGGACCACGGGTTCGACCTGCTGGAAGCGGTCGAGGACGCTGCGGGCGCCGAAGTCGGGGGCGCAGGACGTCCAGACACCGCCCACGGCGGCTGTGGCGAGCAGGGCGACCACGGCCTGGGGAATGTTCGGGAGGTAGCCGCTGACGCGGTCTCCCGGGCGTACGCCGAGGGTGCGCAGTTCGGCGGCCAGGGAGGCGACCTGGCGGCGCAGGTCGGACCACGTCACGGGGACGGACTCGTGCGTCTCGTCGACATACAGGAGGGCTGGTTCGTCCGCGCGGGTCTCGGCGGCGCGCAGGGCGTGCTCCGCGTAGTTGAGGGACCCTCCGGGGAACCATGCGGCACCGGGCATGGAGCGGTCGCCGAGCACGCGCGCGTAGGGGGTCGAAAACCGTACGTCGAACCACTCGGTGACGGCTTTCCAGAACGTGTCCAGCTCGTCGACCGACCAGCGGTGCAGGGCCGCGTAGCCGCCGTCGGACGGGGCTCCGTGCCGTTCGGCCGCCCAGGCCTGGAACTTCGTGACCTGCGCCTGGGCGATGACCTCGTCGGTGGGCTGCCAGAGCGGTGAGGGGTTCGTGGTGGACATGGAGCGGCTCCCGGGCTGTGCGCGTCGTGTGCGTCGGTCGCGCACGAGCGGGGGTGTGCGCGTCACGCGGCTGACACGGACGATGCCATGTGATCGACTTCTGCACCAGGGCACGCCACACATAGTCCGCGACATGAAGATGTGGCGTCGCTACAGGTGAACGGCAGTTGAACGGCTCACTCATCGGGTGTCGGTAGTGGCAGGGTGAGCAGCATGGACGGTCGTGACCTGGTGCGTTCGGTGAAGGCGGTCGGCTCGGGGGGTGCCACTCAGGGGTTGCTCACGGTGCGAGCCGCGTGGCGTAGGAGGCGTGCCGACGCCACCGGGTTGCCGCAGCGGGGCGCCGAGCGGGCGCGGGTACCCGGGCCGGTGCTCGGTGTGGAGCCGGGGCCAGGTGGCGGCGTCGTCCGCTTCACGCGCTCGGAGCTGCGGATCACGGTCACGGTGGGCGGTGCGGTGTTCTGGGGCTGGGACGCGGTCGCGCCGGAGCCGTCGTACGCCCTGGCGGGCCGCCGCCCGGAGCCGGACCCGCGGGCCGTCCTGGAGCCGGACAAGGACGGCGGCTGGCGGGTCGTGGCCGAGCGGGTCACGGTCGTGGTCTCACGGCACGGCGCGGTCCAGGTGCTCACCCCTGGTGGGGTGATCCTGCGTCGCGATCTGCCGCCCCGGTGGTGGGAGCCCGTCGACGGCGGCGCGGCCCGCTGGATGCAGCGCTCCGAAGTGGCGGCCGACGCCCGCTTCTTCGGTCTGGGGGGTCGGGCTGCGGGGTCCCGGCTGCGCGACGGGACGTACCGGTTGTGGAACACGGACCCCGGACAGGCCTTCGGGCCGGGCGACGATCCGCTGTACCTCACCATGCCCGTGCAGATGGTGGTCGCCGACGCGGCCACGCATCTCGTGTTCCACGACACGTCGTGGGACGGCACCGTGACCTTGCGCGAGGGCAAGGAGGGTGCCGGCTCAGGGCACGACCGGGCCGGATCGTGCGAGCTGCGCATGGACGGGGGCCCGCTGCGCTGCTGGGTGATGGTGGGGACTCCCGCGCGCGTGCTGCACTCCTGGGCGTCGCTGACCGGCGCCGCCGCGCTGCCGCCCGCATGGGCACTGGGGCACCAGCACGCGCGGTGGGGCTTCGGCAGCGAGCAGGAGGTGCGCAGAATCGTCGCGGGCTATCGGGAGCGCGGCCTGCCGTTGGACGCCGTGCACCTGGACATCGACCACTACGACGCCCACCAGGTGTTCACGGTCGATCGCGACAGGTTCCCGAAGCTTCCGGTGCTGGCGGAGGAGCTCCGGCGCGACGGGATCCGTCTGGTGTCCATCATCGACCCGGCGGTCAAGGCGGAGCCGGGCAACGCCGTGTACGACAGCGGCCTCGCCGAGGACGCCTTTGTGCGGGATGCCTCGGGACAGCTCGTGCGGGGGGTCGTATGGCCCGGGGAGTCCGTCTATCCGGACTTCACGGACGCGCGGGCGCGTGCGTGGTGGGGCAGGCTCTACGAGGAGCGGCTGGCGCAGGGGTTCGCGGGGTTCTGGCACGACATGAACGAGCCGACGTCGTTCACGGCCTTCGGGGAGTCGACACTGCCGCGTTCCGCCCGGCACTCCCTGGAGGGCCGTGGCGGTGACCATCGCGAGGCGCACAACGTGTACGCGCTGGGCATGGCCCGGGCCGCCTACGAGGGGTTGCGTGAACTCGTGCCCCAGGAGCGGCCGTTCCTCTTCTCGCGCTCCGGGTGGGCGGGACTGCAGCGTTACGGGGGGACCTGGTCCGGGGACGTGGCCACCGGCTGGCCGGGCTTGCGGGCGTCGTTGTCCCTGGTGATGGGGCTCGGGCTGTGCGGGGTGCCCTACTCGGGACCCGACGTGGGCGGCTTCGACGGCAGCCCTTCGCCCGAGCTGTATCTGCGATGGTTCCAGCTCGGGGCGTACCTCCCGCTGTTCCGTACCCACGCGAGCCTGCGAGCCGGGCGCAGGGAGCCCTGGGAGTTCGGTGACGAGGTCCTGGAGCACGCGCGCGTGGCGCTCGTCGAAAGGCGGCGGCTGCTCCCGTACTTCATGACACTGGCGCACATGGCGCGCCGCACGGGCGCCCCGTACGTCCGGCCGCTGTGGTGGGGCAATCCGGAGGACCGGGCGCTGCGCGACTGCGAGGACGCCTTCCTGCTCGGCGACAGCCTCCTCGTGGCGCCCGTGCTGGACCACGGGGCGGTCCGGCGGGCGGTGCAACTGCCGCGGGGGCGTTGGTACGACATGGTCACCGAGGAGGCGTACGAGGGGTCGGCGCAGGTGCTGGTCGACGCCCCCTTGTCGCGGATACCGGTGCTGGCGCGGGCCGGTACCGTCCTGCCCGTACGCGGTACCGACGGTGCTCTGGAGCTGGAGGCGTGGGCGCCCGCGCGCGGGCGCAGCGGAGGTGGGCTCGTCGTGCCGGACGCGGGCGACGGGTGGGAGGAACCGGAGGCCGAGCGTTATGTGACCCGCTGGGAAGGGGACGAGGTGGTGGTGCGACGGGCCGGAGGCGCGGGGGGTCTCAGCGAGTCGCCGTATCCCGTACGGGTGCGGGGGCTGGGTCTGGGTCTGGGTCTGGGGACACCCTGATCCTCAGATGTACCGTCCCTCGAACCAGGCGCGGACCGCCAGGGTGTGGAGCGGGAAGGCGAGTTCGGTCGGCCGGCGCAGCAGATGCCAGCCTTCGGTCTCGTCGGTGGCGGCGGACTGCGGCAGTTCGGTGGCGGGGCGTTCCGGGAGGAGCCCGAAGAGCAGCAGATGGCCCGCGGGAGAGCTCATCGCGTCGGCGAGCCGCACTTCCCTGCTCGCCACGTCGATGCCCGTCTCCTCCTTGAGTTCGCGCACGACGGCGTGCCGCCAGTCCTCCCGGTGGTCGATGAATCCCCCGGGCAGGGCCACGCCCCCGCGCGCGGGAGCGATGGTCCGGGTGATGACGACCAAGGAGGCGCCCCTGTCGTCGTAGACGGGCTGCATGGCCACCGCGACCGGCAGCGGATTGCGGTAGGCGACCGTGCCGCAGGCGGCGCAGGTGCGGGGCCAGCCGGAGATGCCTTCTCCGTAAGGGGCGCCACAGCTCGAGCAGTGCGAATCGGGCGCGAAGTCGGCGGGTGGGTGCGGGGTTGGGGACACGCCGCGGACTGTAGCCGATCACCGGACGGACGTCTTCGGAGTGGACCGAACTGGGCGGCCGGGACGGAGCGGCCGGGGCGGAGCGGCCGGAACCACCCCCGTGGGCCCCGGCCACCCCGCCAGGTACTCCGACGCCCGAAGGGCACCCGTTGGTTCGCCCGGACGCCCTGCCCAATTCCCGTTGCCCGTGGCACACTTCTGACGTTCCGTCAGATCCAGTGCCGTGGAGGGATCGTGTCGCGCACACGCACACCTGTGGTCGCCGGATGGTTCACCGGGGAAGGAAGCGACTTCCGTCTGCTCGGCACACGTTGCTCGGCGTGCACCTCGGTGTTCTTCCCCCGCGAGGACGCCTTCTGCCGCAATCCGGGGTGTACGGGCGGCGAGCTGGCCGAGGTGCCGCTCTCCCCCCGTGGCCGCGTCTGGTCGTACACCGACAGTCGATACCGACCCCCGTCACCCTATGTGACCGATCCGGAACTCTCGTGGAAGCCCTACGCGTTGATCGCTGTGGAGCTGGAATCCGAGCGCCTCGTGGTGCTCGGCCAGGCGGCTCCGGGGATCACCGTCGCCGATCTGACGGTGGGCATGGAGGTGGAGGTCGTCCCTGGTGTGTTGAACGAGGACACGGAGACGACCTGGACGACGTGGCACTGGCGGCCGACAGGGGTGACGGCATGAGAGGCACGTGGCGGACGGGAGCGGCGGCGTGAGCGGTGATGTGGCGGTGCTCGGCGTGGGGATGCACCCATGGGGCAAGTGGGGGCGGGGTTTCGTCGAGTACGGGGTCGCGGCGGCGCGCGCGGCACTGACCGACGCGGGGATCGACTGGCGGGACGTCGACTCGATCGTGGGCGCGGACACCGTGCGCGGAGGCTATCCGGGGTACGTGGCGGGGGCGACGTTCGCGAAGGCGCTGGGGTGGCAGGGGGCACGCGTGGCGAGCGTGTACGCGGCGTGCGCGTCCGGGGCGCAGGCACTCGGAACGGCGCGTGCGCAGATCCTCTCGGGTCTCGCGGAGGTGGTGCTCGTGGTGGGGGCGGACGCCGCGCCCAAGGGGTTCTTCCGCCCCGCCGGCGGGGACCGGCCGGACGATCCGGACTGGCTGCGCTTCCGCGTCCTCGGGGCGACGAACCCGACGTATTTCGGGCTGTACGCGCGGCGCCGGATGGCTCTGTACGGCGACACTCCGGAGGACTTCGCCCAGGTCAAGGTGAAGAACGCGGCCCTGGGCGCACTCAATCCCAACGCCCGTTACCGCAAGAGGGTCACGGCCGAGGAGGTCGCCGCATCGGCCGTCGTCGCCGATCCGCTGCGGCTGCTCGACATCTGCGCGACCTCCGACGGCGGCGCGGCCGTGGTGCTCGCCGGCATGGAGTTCGCGCGCCGGCACGGGGCATCCGAGCCGGTGCGGATCCGCGCGGTGTCGACCGTGACGCCGCGCTATCCCAACACGGTGCTGGATCTGCCGGACATGGCGACGGATTCCGCGGTCGCGGTGGAGCCCGCGGCCGGGACCTTCCGGTCCTCCATCGCCCAGGCGGCATACGAGGAGGCGGGTGTCGGGCCCGAGGATCTCTCGTTCGCCGAGGTGTACGACCTGTCGACGGCCCTGGAGCTGCAGTGGTACGAGGACCTCGGGTTCTGTGGGGAGGGCGAAGCCGCCAAACTGCTGCGCGAGGGCGCCACGGCGCTCGGCGGGCGCATACCGGTGAACGTCAGCGGCGGGCTCGCCTCCTTCGGGGAGGCCGTTCCGGCGCAGGCCATCGCCCAGGTGTGCGAACTGACGTGGCAGTTGCGGGACGGTGCGGGTGCCCGGCAGGTCGCCGGGGCGAATGTGGGAATCACCGCGAACCAGGGGCTGTTCGGACACGGCTCATCGGTCGTGGCGGTGCGGTGACCCCCGCGGTGGTCCGCCGAGGACCGGCCGGCTCTGCGCCGGAGCCTGGGCCGGCGCCGGGCGCCCTCCGGCTCGGGCGGCCCTGCGGTGGAACCGGTCTCGGTGGGAAGGTGCGTGCGGGCCCGCCCGGGGGCTCGTACACACCCACTGTGACGACCTCGGAATCCTGCGTGAACTCCGTATGAATCGCCCACCGGCGTACGCCGACGGCGGCACCATGCTGTTGTGCCCTCCTGGACGGATACTGTCCGCTTCGCCTTCCAGCCGGTCGTCAATCTGACGACCGGAGGGGTCGCGGCGCTGGAGATACTCGCCCGTCCGGAGTCCGGCGACATCCTGGCTCAGGCCCGCCGCGACCCCGAACTCGACGGCAGGCTGGCCGCGTTGGCCATCCGGGCCGCCGCCCGCAGGGAGACGCTGCTGCCCCTGCACGTCAACGTGTTCGCCGGAACCCTGGCCGACCTCGGCAGGCTCTCGGCACTGCGGAACGAGGTGCAGGACGCCGGGCGGCTGCCCTGGGAGGTCACCGTCGACGTTGGCCCGCCGTACACACACGTGCCCCAGCACGCCCTGCTGGAGGCGGTGGCCGCGGTGCGCGGCGAGGGCTTCCGGATCTGCGCGGACGGCATCGGCGACGGCGACGTACCGCTGCGCCTGCTCACGGACCTGGCCCCCGAGCTGATGAAGCTCGACGTGTCCCTGTTGTCGCGGCCCGCCGCGGTGCGCGCGATGCGGACGCTGTGCGAACAGCTCGGCGCGCTGCTGTCCGTCGAAGGGGTCGAGACGGAACTGCAGTGCGCCACCGCGGTGTCGGCGGGCGCGCAGCTCGCGCAGGGCCAACTGTTCGCACCGCCCGCCCGGCTGCCCTCGGCGGACGTATACGTTCCGGCGCTGTCGCCCGGCGTGCGCAGCGCGCCCCGGTCCGGGCCGTCCGTACGGCAGTTCGTACGCCCGGCGGCGCTGCTGCCGACCACCGCGTCGGCCGGACAGGTCAGGGCACTGCTCACCGGGTCGCCCGACGTGTCCGGGGTGCTGCTCGTGGACCCGTCCGGGATGCCGGTCCGCTCGGTGCACCGGTCACGCTTCCTGTTGTCGATGTCGGGGCGCTACGGGCATGCGCTGTACGCCGATCGGCCCGCCTCCAAGCTCGGTGATCCACCGCGTACGGTCGGCGTCGACGCCACGGCCTGGGAAGTGCTCGACGTCGTCGCGGACGGGGACCGGGACCGTACGTCCGACGATGTCGCGGTCGTAGACCACTACGGGCGGTGTGTGGGCGTCGTACGCCTCGCGGACCTCGTACGGGCGCTGTCCGAAAGCCGGGTCGAGGAGGCGGCGGGGCTCAACCCGCTGACCCGGCTGCCCGGTTCGGACGCGATCACCGGGGAGGTGGACCGGTGGATCGCGGACGGCCGGATGTTCGCTCTGAGCTGGCTGGACATCGACCACTTCAAGCAGGTCAACGACGGAGCGGGGTTCGCGGCCGGCGACGAGCTGATCCGTGCGGTCGGTCGGGCGTTGCAGCTCTCCGCGTCCGAGACGACGCTGGTCGGGCACATCGGCGGTGACGACTTCCTGGTTCTCGCCGACCCGGACGCCCTCGACCCGCTGGCCGCCTCGGTGCTCGACACACCCTGGGCGGCCGGCGGCCGCGCCGTCACCCTGTCGCTGGCCACGGTGCTGTGCGCCCCCGGCAGCGTGATCGACCACCGGCAGGCGGCCACCTCTCTGGCACCTCTCAAGCAGGCCGCCAAGGTTCTGGACGGGGCGAGTTGGGTGCTGGGGCGGGCGGGGCTGCCCGGTCATGAGATCCTCCGCGGCACGGGCGGCGCGCCGATGGAGCCGTACGGCCACACGCTGACCGGCTGACCACCTTCCCGGCTTCCCGGCTTCCCGGCTTCCCGGCTTCCCGGCTTCCCGGCTTCCCGGCTTCCCGAAAATGGTCCACTCGTACGACGCCGGCGCCCCGCCGCGGCGCGTCCTCTTTGCGCCCTCGAACCGTTGCAGTCCGCGACCTTGACGCCCCCTGGGTGCCGGAGAACACTTCCGGGTGTCAGTCGGCATCGCCGCATTCGGGCGTCTTCAGGCACCGCACCGCTCGGGTTTCCGGCCTGTACCCAGGCCCGTCCCCCACGGGCGATTCCGCTGCGACGGCACGCTCGTCACGGACGCCGAGCGGGGCGCGGGATCTCCCTGCCTTCGGCTGAAGTAGCCATGGGAAACGCACCCTGCACGGTGGCCCGGAGCGGATCGCCCCGGGCGAGGCCTAGGAGCCGCCATGAGCAACGGAGACATCTTTGTCGGCGAGTTGATCGGTACCGCGATTCTGATTCTGTTCGGCGCGGGTGTGTGCGCCGCTGTCACCCTGAACAAATCCAAGGCCCAGGGAGCGGGGTGGGTCGTCATCGCCTTCGGGTGGGGCTTCGGCGTCCTCGCCGGCGCCTACACCGCGGCACCGCTGTCGGGAGGGCAGATCAACCCGGCGGTCACCATCGGATTCGCGATCGAGGGCTCGACGAAGTGGTCGGACGTGCCCTTCTACCTCCTCGGACAGTTCGCCGGAGCCATCATCGGGGCGGTCCTGTGCTGGCTGCTCTACCTCGGCCAGTTCAACCTCAACGCCGAGGAGGACAAGGCCATCGAGACGCTGGGGATCTTCTCGACTCGCCCGGAGATCGACAACCCGGTGCAGAACCTGATCACCGAGATCATCGCCACGGCCGCCCTGATGCTGCCCATTCTCGGGTTGGTCGGCGGCAGCAAGCACGTCGCGGGCATCGGCGACGCGGGTCTGCCGGTACTGCTCATCTCCTTCCTCGTCGTCGGCATCGGTCTCTCCTTGGGCGGCCCGACCGGGTACGCCATCAATCCGGCCCGCGACCTGGGACCCCGCCTCACCCACGCGCTGCTGCCGATTCCCAACAAGGGCACTTCGGAGTGGAGATACTCCTGGATTCCGGTGGTCGGCCCGATCGCGGGTGCCGCCATCGGCGCCGGGATCTACAACGTGGCCTTCTGACGAAACGCAGCCACCTCGGAAGCTCAGCCGCCTGACGAAGGCCCAGCCACCCTCCTGACGAGAACGCAGCCTCCTGACGAAGAACCCGTAAGGGGACGACATGACGGACAACGCCGAGAAATACGTCGCCGCAATCGACCAGGGCACCACCTCGAGCCGCTGCATCATCTTCGACCGGAACGGCGCGATCGTCGCCGTCGACCAGCGCGAACACCGCCAGATCTTCCCCAAACCGGGCTGGGTGGAGCACGACGCCACCGAGATCTGGTCCAAGGTGCAGGCCGTGGTCGCGGGAGCGCTCGCCAAGGCCGGGCTGCGCGCCGACCAGCTGAGCGCGCTCGGCATCACCAACCAACGCGAGACGACGGTTCTCTGGGACCGCGCCACCGGCAAGCCCGTCCACAACGCGATCGTCTGGCAGGACACCCGCACGTCGGCGCTCTGCAACGAACTGGGCGGCTCGGACGGTCAGGACCGCTTCCGCGAGCAGACCGGCCTGCCCCTCGCAAGCTACTTCTCCGGGCCCAAGGCGGCCTGGCTGCTCGACAATGTCCCGGGCCTGCGCACGCGCGCCGAGCGCGGTGAGATCGCCTTCGGCACCATCGACTCGTGGCTCATCTGGAACCTGACCGGCGGCACGGCCGGCGGGCAGCACGTGACCGACGTGACCAACGCCGGGCGCACCATGCTGATGAACCTGGAAACCCTCCAGTGGGACCCGTCCATCCTCTCCGCGATGAACATCCCCGAAGCGGTACTCCCCGAGATCAGGTCCTCCGCCGAGGTGTACGGCACCGCCGTGGGCCAACTCGGCGGTGTCCCGGTCGCGTCGGCGCTCGGCGACCAGCAGGCGGCGGTCTTCGGGCAGGCCTGCTACGACGTCGGCACGGCCAAGAACACCTACGGCACCGGCAGCTTCCTGCTGCTGAACACCGGCAACAGGCCCGTTCCCTCCAAGAACGGACTGCTGACGACCATGGGATACAAGATCGGCACCGAGGCACCCGTCTACTGCCTCGAAGGGTCGATCGCGATCACGGGCGCGCTGGTGCAGTGGTTCCGGGACCAGCTCGGCATCATCCGTTCCGCCGACGAGATCGAAACGCTGGCGGCGAGCGTCGAGGACAACGGCGGCGCGTACATCGTGCCGGCCTTCTCGGGCCTGTTCGCCCCCTACTGGCGCTCGGACGCGCGCGGCGTCATCACCGGTCTCACGCGGTACGTCACGAAGGCGCACCTCGCGCGCGCGGTCCTGGAGGCCACGAGCTGGCAGACGCGTGAGGTCGTGGACGCCATGTACCAGGACTCCGGGGTGCAGATCACCACCCTGAAGGTGGACGGTGGCATGACCAAGAACAATCTGCTGATGCAGCACCAGGCGGATGTCCTCGGCGTACCGGTGATCCGCCCGAAGGTCTCCGAGACGACCTGCCTGGGCGCCGCGTACGCGGCCGGGCTCGCGACCGGGGTGTGGAACGACCTCGACGAGCTGAAGACGCACTGGCAGAAGGACGTCGAGTGGACGCCGTCCATGGAGGCCTCGGTGCGCGACAGCGAGTATCACAACTGGCGCAAGGCAGTGGAGAAGAGCTTCGGCTGGCACGACGACACCATCGGATGACCCCTGCGCCCGCGCCGGCGGAGCGTCGGCGCGGGCGGGAGCGTCGACGCGAAACAGGTGTCCACGCGTGCGTAGATCTCACGTGAACCACGCGCGCGTGCATGACCGCGGCCCGTACCCCGGTCGGCGGGGGTACGGGCCGCACCTGTGCGTCGTGACGGCCGCGGAGCCGCGCGTGTCAGGTCGTGACGCTCTCACGGCGGGCGGCGGCGTACGCCATCGCGTGCTGGACGACGCGGATGAGGACCTCCTTCACGGACTGCCGGTCCCGCGCGTCACAGAGGACGACGGGCACACCAGGGTCGAGGTCGAGGGCCTGACGGACGTCCTCCGCCGGATAAAGGGCGGCTTCCTCGAAGCAGTTGACTCCGACCACGAAGGGTATGGAGCGCCGTTCGAAGTAGTCGACCGCGGCGAAACAGTCCTCCAGGCGGCGGGTGTCGGCCAGCACGACGGCGCCCAGGGCACCCGTGGCGAGCTCGTCCCAGAGGAACCAGAAGCGGTCCTGGCCGGGGGTCCCGAACAGGTAGAGCACCAGGTCCTCGCGCAGCGTGATCCGGCCGAAGTCCATGGCGACAGTGGTGGTGTGCTTGCCTTCCACTCCACTGGTGTCGTCGATGGGCCGGCCCGCCTCGGTGAGGAGTTCCTCGGTGCGCAGCGGCTTGATCTCACTGACCGCGCCGACAAGGGTCGTCTTGCCCACGCCGAAGCCGCCGGCCACCAGGATCTTGAGCGTGACGGGCTCGACCGGAGGCTTGCCGCGCTCAGAACGCCCGAAGATCATCGATCTTTTCTCCTGCTTGATGGGGGTCGTGCGGCGGTGGGCCGTAGCCCCCGCCGCCGGGGGTTTCGATGACGAGTACGTCGCCGGGTCCGACGTCGGTCGCATCGCTTCCGCCGAGTTCCGTGACGGTACCGTCGGCGCGCTCCACCCGGTTGGCGCCGAGAGCACCGGGCTCGCCGCCCGCCATACCGTACGGCGGCACCCTGCGGTGCTGGGAGAGCGTCGAGACGGTCATCGGCTCCAGGAACCGGATACGGCGCACGGCGCCGTCGCCGCCCCGCCAGTGTCCGGGGCCGCCGCTGCCGCGTCGAATCGCGAACTCGTCGAGCCGGACGGGCAGTCGCCACTCCAGGACCTCGGGGTCGGTGAGCCGCGAGTTCGTCATGTGGGTCTGTACGACGGGGGCGCCGGGGAAGCCGTCGCCCGCGCCCGACCCGGAGGCCACGGTCTCGTAGTACTGATGGCGCTCGTTGCCGAAGGTGATGTTGTTCATGGTGCCGGAGCCCTCGGCCTGCACGCCCAGGGCCGCGTAAAGGGCGCCGGTGATCGCCTGGGACGTCTCCACGTTGCCGGCGACGACGGCGGCCGGGGGCTCGGGGGCGAGCATCGACCCCGTCGGCACGACGATGCGCAGGGGGCGCAGGCAGCCGTCGTTGAGCGGGATGTCGTCGTCCACCAGGGTGCGGAAGACGTACAGGACCGCTGCGTTGACCACGGCGAAGGGCGCGTTGAAGTTGGTGGTGAGCTGCGCGGACGTGCCCGTGAAGTCGACAGTGGCGGAGCGCGTTTCGCGGTCTGCCGAGACACGGACACGGATGACCGCCCCTGAATCGGTCTCGTAGGCGAACTCGCCGTCTTCGAGCGTGTCGATGACGCGGCGCACCGCTTCCTCCGCGTTGTCCTGGACGTGCTTCATGTACGCCTGGACGACATCGAGCCCGAAGTCCTCGATCATCCGGCCGACTTCGTCGACGCCCTTCCGATTGGCGGCGATCTGGGCGCGCAGGTCGGCGAGGTTGGTCTTCGGGTTGCGCGAGGGGTGGGGCGGCTCGGTGAGCAGGGCCAGTGTCTCCGCCTCCCGGAACCGGCCGTTCTCGGCGAGCAGCCAGTTGTCGAAAAGGACGCCCTCCTCGTCGATGGTGCGGCTGTTCGCCGGCATGGAGCCCGGGGCGATGCCACCGATCTCGGCGTGGTGGCCGCGCGAGGCGACGTAGAACAGGATCCGCTCACCCTCCATGTCGAAGACCGGGGTGATCACGGTGACATCGGGGAGGTGGGTGCCGCCGTGATACGGATCGTTGACGGCGTAGGTGTCGCCGGGCCGCATGGTGTCTCCGCGCCGCCGGACGACCTCCTGCACGCTGGTCCCCATGGAGCCCAGGTGGACCGGGATGTGCGGGGCGTTGGCCACCAGGTTGCCGTCGGGGTCGAACAGGGCGCAGGAGAAGTCCAGGCGCTCCTTGATGTTGACGGACTGGGCGGTCGATTCCAGGCGCGCGCCCATCTGTTCAGCGATGGACATGAAGAGGTTGTTGAAGACCTCGAGCAGAACGGGATCCGCTTCCGTGCCAAGATCGGAACTCTCCGTAATCGCCGCCCGTTCCATGACCAGATGCCCGTCGTCGGTCGTCGCGGCCCGCCAGCCGTCGTCGACGACGGTTGTCGCGCCTGCTTCGGCGATGATCGCGGGTCCGTTCACGGTCTCGCCGGGCGGGAGCTCCTCGCGGCGGTGCAGAGGCACGTCGCGCCAGGTGCCTCCCGCGTGAAGGCTGACGGTCTCCGGGGTGGCCGAGCGGGATGCGGGTGCGGCCCGGTAAGGGGCGAGGGCGGAGAGATCGGGGGTTTCGGTGAGACCGGTGGCTTCCACGGAGAGGGCTTCGACGACGACCGGGCGGTCGAGAGTGAAGGAGTAGGTGGCGCGATGACGTTCTTCGAAGGCGTGGTTCATGGTGTCGGGCTCGGTGAGCTCTACGGTCAGCGCTGTGTCCGTGCCGTCATAGCGGAGCTGGGCCCGGCGGGTGATCCTGATGCGGTGCTCGGGAACGTCCTCGGCGAGGAGTTCGGCGCGCGTGGCGCCCTCCAGATCGTCGGCCGTCTTGAGGATGCCGGGCATCGAGGACGGCTCGAGGGGCGCCTCGACGGACTGTTCGCGCATGGCTGTCGTATCGGCGAGTCCGATGCCGAGGGCGGACAGGACGCCTGCCATGGGCGGGACCAGGACGGTGCGGATGCCGAGGGAATCGGCGACCATGCACGCGTGCTGGCCACCGGCGCCGCCGAAGGTGGTCAGCGCGTAGCGGGTGACGTCGTGGCCCTTCTGTACGGAGATCCGCTTGACGGCGTTGGCGATGTTGGCCACGGCGATCTGCAGGTAGCCCTCGGCGACCTGCTCCGCGGTGCGGTCGTCTCCGGTCCTCTCGCGGATCTCGAGCGCGAGGGCGTTGAACCGGTCGCGGACCAGGGCGCCGTCGAGGGGCTGATCCCCGTCGGGGCCGAACACCTTCGGGAAGTGGGCGGGCTGGATGCGGCCGAGTGCGACGTTGGCGTCGGTGACCGTCAGGGGACCGCCGTTCCGGTAGCAGGCGGGTCCGGGGTCGGCGCCGGCCGAGTCGGGGCCCACGCGGTAGCGGGAGCCGTCGAAGTGGAGCACCGATCCGCCGCCGGCGGCGACGGTGTGGATGTCCAGCATGGGAGCGCGCAGCCGGACCCCGGCGATCCGGGTGGTGAAGGTCCGCTCGTACTCTCCGGCGAAGTGGGAGACGTCCGTGGAGGTACCGCCCATGTCGAAGCCGATGACGCGGTCGAAGCCGGCGAGCTGCGACATCCGGGCCATGCCGACGATGCCGCCCGCGGGTCCGGACAGGATGGCGTCCTTGCCGCGGAACTGACCCGCCTCGGCGAGACCTCCGTTGGACTGCATGAACATCAGCCGTACGCCCCGGAGTTCGGCGGCGACGTGCTGGACGTAGCGGCGCAGCACGGGCGACAGGTAGGCGTCGACGACGGCCGTGTCACCGCGCGGCACCAGCTTCATCAGCGGGCTGACCTCGCTGGAGAGGGAGATCTGCGAGAAGCCGATACGGGCCGCCAACTCGCCCACGGCTTGTTCGTGGGCGGGGTGCAGGTGGCTGTGCATACAGACCACGGCGACGGCGCGGATCCCGTCGTCGTATGCCTCCTGGAGGGATACGACGAGGGCGTCCAGGTCGGGGGCGCGCAGGACGGTGCCGTCGGCGGCGATCCGTTCGTCGACCTCGACCACCCGCTCGTGGAGGAGCTCGGGAAGTTCGATCGCGCGGGCGAAGATGTGGGGGCGGTTCTGGTAGGCGATGCGCAGGGCGTCGCGGAAGCCCCGGGTGGTGACGAGGAGCGTGCGCTCGCCCTTGCGTTCCAGGAGGGCGTTGGTCGCGACGGTTGTGCCCATGCGGACGGCGTCGACCGGGGCGCCCGCGGCGTCCCCTTCGCTGCCGAGGAGTTCACGGACGCCCGCGACGGCAGCGTCGGCGTAGCGGGCCGGATTGTCGGAGAGCAGTTTGTGCATGAGCAGCCGACCGTCGGGGCAGCGCGCGACGATGTCCGTGAAGGTACCGCCCCGGTCGACCCAGAACTGCCAGCCTGTCACGTCTGTTCCCCGTTTCCGCCCAGCTCAGAGCGCCCGGAGGCGGCTGATCACGTCGCGCAGAATACTCTCGTCCGGCAGTTCGGCAGGGGGTACGGGGCGTGTCACATGAACCATTTCATCGTCCACCAGGTCCCCGATGAGGACCCGCACCACTCCGATGGGCAGATCGAGTTCGGCTGCGAGTTCGGCGACCGACTGGGGGACGTCACGGCAGAGTTCGACGATGTCCACGTGTTCAGGGGACAGCGAGTGGTCCGCCTCGGGGTCGTCGGCGTGCTGTTCCGTGACCACCAGCGCGATCAGATCGAGGCGGTGCTGGCCCGCGCTGGTGGTGCGGCCGCGTGTCATGGCGTACGGACGGACCACCGGTCCCGCCTCGTCGTCGAACCAGTGGCGTCTTCCCTGACCGTCTCCGCTCATGTCATCCCACTACCCGCCCGCAGACAGATCGGTGCGCGGACTGGCGGCCAGATGTACGCCGACTCGCTTGACGAGGAGCGTCATTTCGTATGCGACCTGGCCCACGTCCGAGTCGGCGTCCGAGAGGACGGCGAGGCAGCTGCCGTCGCCGGCCGCCGTGACGAACAGGAAGGCCTCGTCGAGTTCGACGACGGTCTGGCGGACGCTGCCCGCCTCGAAGTGCCGGCCGACGCCCTTGGCGAGGCTGTGGAAGCCGGAGGCGACGGCGGCCAGGTGCTCGCTGTCCTCCCGGGTGAGGTCCTTCGAGGCCCCGGTCGGAAGGCCGTCGCCGGAGAGCACGATCGCCTTGTGGATGCTGGCGACGCGGTCCACCAGTTCGTCGAGCAGCCAGTTCAGTTCACCGGACACATTGCTGGTCGCGGTGGGCCCTGCGGCCTTCGGTGCGGTCATCGACCGTCCCCCTTTGTCGTTCGTCGTGCTGAGCCGTCCTGGGCCTGGTCGCCCACGGCGTTCTCTTCTCGGCCGCGCTGCCAGCCCCGCTGGAGCGAGGCCATCCGGCTGCGTACTTCGTCGGCGTCCCGCTCGGCGGGGTCCGCCCCCGTGCCGTCGCGGCCGTTGCCGCGCTCGGCGAGCCGCGCCGGTCCGTCCTTCAGCTGCGGGGCCAGATTGGCCTGCCGGACTCGCCGGGGCAGCGGGGCCGTACCCGATTCTGCCTGCCCCGGCGCGGTGTCGGGCCGCGGGGTCGTGTCGTCCGGGCTCACGGCCGATGCGGTGGTGCGGGTGCGCCGGGGCAGAGCCGGGGCATCTCGGAGGCCCGGGCCGTCCGGATGGACGGGGGCCTCACGGCGGCCTGGCCCCGTGCGAGGTTCGGGTGCCTCATGGAGGCCGGGTCGCTCGGGTGTGCCGAAAGCTCCGCGCGGACCCGGGACGCCGGAGCGCTCAACGCCGCGTCGGGCCGGGGCAGCGGATCGCTCGCCGCGCCGCTTGGGCAGTGGCTTCGCGCCCTCGAGTTCCGTCGCACGGCGTTCCGGGCGATCCGCGCTCTCCCTCGGCTCCGGGTCCGAAGGGGTGCCCAGGTTGCGTGCCGCTTCAAGGTCCTGGGCCGGGTCGTCGTCCGCCCGGTCTCGCCACGACCTGGCCTGGGTGACGGGCCGGCCGTGGGAACTGACGAGCTTGGGCGCCCGGCGTCGCGGCAGCGGGACGGGAGTGGTGCCCGGACGGTCGTCGTCCGCGGAGCGGGCGGGATCGTCGCTGCTGTCACCGGCCTGCTGGTGCCGCCCTGCGGGAACTCCGGCGATCGAGCGCCGCGGGCTGAACAGTCCGCGTTCGCTGTCGTCGTCGCCGAGAGCGCCGGGGAATCCGGTGAGCGTGTCCAGGTCGACGGGCGCGTCCAGCTCGACGGGGCCGTCCAGGACCGAGGCGGGCAGTCCCGGCAGACGCACGGGCGACTGGGTGAGTGCCGCGTTGCGGCGCTCCTCCGTCCCGCCCTCCTTGGTGGGCAGGGTGCGGTCGAGGCGGAATCCGATGCCGTTGGTGTCCGGTACGTCGTCGGTGAGCAAAGCGTCCGGCATGAAGACGACCGCGGTGGTGCCGCCGTACGGAGACGGCTGGAGCGAGACGCGGACGTTCTGCCGCTGGGCGAGCCGGCTGACCACGAAGAGGCCGAGCCGGTCGGTGTCGGAGAGTTCGAACTCGGGGGTCTCCGCGAGCCGCAGATTGGCGTCGAGCAGCGCCTCGGCGGCCATGCCGAGGCCGCGGTCGTGGATCTCCAGTGTGAAGCCGTTGGCGACGCGCTCACCGACGACGTGCACGGCCGTGTGCGGGGGCGAGAACACGGTGGCGTTCTCCAGGAGCTCGGCCACGAGATGCGTGAGGTCGGCGACGGCGGGACCCGTGACGGCGACGCGCGGCAACCGGCGTACCTCGACGCGTTCGTAGTCCTCGACCTCGGCGACAGCCGCGCGGACGATGTCCATGAGCTGAACCGGCTTGCGCCACTGCCGGGACGGCGCCGCGCCGGACAGGATGACCAGACCCTCGGCATGGCGTCGCATTCGGGTGGTCAGGTGGTCGAGGCGGAACAGGTCGGCCAGCTCGTCGGTGTCCTCGGTCCGGCGTTCCATGGTGTCGAGGAGGGTGAGCTGTTTGTGGAGCAGGACCTGACTGCGGCGCGCGAGATTGACGAAGACCTCGGAGACGCCCTCGCGCAGTTCGGACTGTTTGACGGCGGCCTCGACGGCGGCGCGCTGGAGGGTGTTGAGGGCCTGGCCGACCTCGCCTATCTCGTTCCTGTCGTACTCCAGGCGCGGCACTTCGGTCTCGACGTCGACCTGCTCACCGGCGGAGAGGCGGCGCATGACGCTGGGCAGTCGTACGCCGGACGCCTCGTGGGCCTCCAGACGCAGTCGGCGCAGGTCGCGGATGAGGCTCCGGCCGATGCGGACGGACATGACGAGCGAGATCAGCAGGGCGATCAGACCGACCACGCCCGCGACGACAGCCTGGAGGATGACGCTCATGGCCACGGGCCTGACCCGGTCCCGGTAGTGGTCGCCCGCCCGGTCCTCGAGTTCGCCGAGTTCGGCGAGCACATGCCCGGCAGCGCCGTCCCAGCTCTTCGCGGTGACGCCGCTCGGCGAGCCGGCCGTGGAAGCGGCGACGGCCTGCTCCGCCACCCGCAGTGGCCCGGTGCCGGCGTTCCTCCAGTAGCGCTCGAAGCGGTCGCGTTCCGAGGAGGGCAGCAACGGCAGGCTGATGTCGTAGAGGAGGGTGCGCTGGGCCACCAGGTCGGAGATGTCACGGAGTTCGTCCTGTGTGATGTGACCGGCGACCAGTGCGGAGCCGAGGAGGGCGTCCTCACGGGAGAGCAGTTCGCGGGCGCGGGACACATTGACGAGGGCGCGGCCCTCCTTGTCGAGCTCCACATCGTCGACCACGTGCAGGTTGGCCATCAGGACGTAGCAGGGATCGATCAGACGGTTGTAGAGGCCGAGAGCCTGGACGCGGTTGACGGTGCCGTCCTCGATGCCGCTGCGCAGCGAGGAGATCCCGTCGAGCGCATCGAGGAGAGAGGTGAGGCGCTCCGCGGTGCCCCCGCTCAGTTCCTTGCGCACGCCCTTGTCCTGGGCGTTCCTGCGGACCTTCGCCACGATGCGATCCGTCGCACCGCGGCTGCGCTTGAGCGCCGCCAGCCCGTCGGACGCGCGAGGATCGGCCAAGTAGACGAGCGTCTGGCGGCGTTCCTGCTGGAGGACTCTGACGGTGTCCTCGGTCGGGTAGTCGATCTTCTCCACGATCTCGGACACGCTGAAGAGCCGGCTTGCCTCACGCCCCGTGAGCACGGTCGCGAAAGCCCAGATCGCGGTCAAGGACACCAGGGGCACGAGGAGCAGCGCCACAATCTTCCGGCGGATGGACTTCCCGCGAAAGCGCATGGCCTCCCCCAGCTCGACCCCCTCGGCCGGGGGTACACATGTGCGTCAACAAACGGCGTGAGCCTACTACTGACCCGGAGGTAACTCGAAGACCCGTCCGGACGCGGTCCCGGCTCGACGGGGAACAAGACATGGGGAGTTGTCCGTTCATTGGGGGAGATTGCCTCCCTGAATCCGGCACTTGGGGCCGGATCACATCGGAGCGGGGAACATCGTCAGTTGGCCGGAATTCTTCGCTCGGCGGGAATCTTCGGGGCAGGTCGTTCGTCTTTCTGTACGGGAATTGGGGGCGGAATCGGCCACAGGCGCCGCATGCCGCGCTCAGTCGGCGTAAAAGAGCGCAAGCCGGGCAGCCACTGGGGAGCGGGGGTCGCAAAAACACCCGTGCGAGAGGGCTGCTGGGCGGTGGGGAGTGACAAGTTGATGGGCACGGCGGAGCGGAGCGGGGCACCCGCTACTGAGGTTGGGACGCGCGTGGCGGCACAACTGGCCACCCTGGCACCGGATCACGACATTCCGGCAGCGGGGCGTGGTCGGCCGGACGAGCGGCGGGCCAGGACGGACGAGCCCGGTACGGCGGAGTTCCAGGACTCCGCCACGGACAGGGGCGGCCGAGCTGATGAGAAGGGCTCTGCCACGGACGGATACGAGGACCACGAAGAGCGGTCGTACTACCGGCCGTTGTGGATCGAGGAGCCCGCGCGCAGGCGCCGGTTGCCCGATCCGGTGCGTACGTCGGCCGTGCGCGCGGTGCTCATCATCGCGGTGACGCTGATCCAGGCCGTGGTGGCCTTCCTTTGCACGATGGCGGGGTCCTGGCTGGCCTTCCCGATGGTCCTGAGCAGCGTGGCCAGTACGGTCGTCGCCACATGGGCCGCCCTGGACGTCTGGGTGACGCGACAGGTGTGGAACCAGCGGAACGGCGTGGTGTCGGTGCCGAGCAGCACCGCGCGGGCACTCCGGCGCGAGCGGCGCAAGGCCAGGCGTCAGGCACGGATCTCGGCGCGGGCCCAGGAGCGGATACGCAGGCGGGGCGGGGCCGGGCAGTTGTCTCACTCCTAGCGGAGCGGCAGATCTCCCTGCCTCGACCCCGGGTACGACCCCGGTACGGCGTGGGCAGGAGCGGCGCGACGAAGCGTGAGGGGGTCAGTGCCCACGCGGCCGGCCGGCGCAAGGGAACGGGACGGGCCTCCACCCGCCCCTCCCGCCCGCCCTCGTCCGGCGGCCACCGGAGTCACCCCCTCACAGTGTCGCCCGTTCCAGCGGGTCCTCACTGCCCGCCAGTTCACGGCGGACGCGCAGGAAGGGGCGGGGGCGGTCGACCGCGAGCACCGCTGTCGTCCGGTCGGCACGCTCGTAGACGGCGAGGAAGCCCCCCTCGGCCGGTCCGCCGTCGTCGAGGGCTCCCTCGACGATCCGGACCGTGTCCGATTCCTGTCGTCGGCCCGCGAACTGGATCCGCGTACCGTACTGGTCGGACCAGAAGTGGGGCAGGGACCGCAGGGTCGCCACAGCGCGTCCTGCGAGCAAATTGCCCACGGCTACGCGGGGTTGCTCGGTTGCGGAGGTCCAGTGTTCGGTGCGGGTGCCGCCGGCGCGGGCGACGTCACCGACGGCGACGACCTGCGGAATTCCTGTCACGCAGCCGTCGTCGCACAGCACTCCGTCGTTCACGGCGAGCGTCGAGCCCGCCAGCCAGTCGGTATCCGGGGCGGCGCCGATGCCGGTTATCACGACATCGGCGGGCAGGGTGCGGCCGTCGGACAGTTTCACTCCGCTGACCGCGCCGGGAGACGCGCCGCCGCTCCGCCGGAACCCGGCGACGCCGGTTCCGGTGACGAGGCAGGTGCCTGCGCGCCGGTGCAGTGCGGCACACACAGCTGCCATGTCCGGGCCGAGTTGGGCAAGGAGGGGCAGTGGGGCGGCCTCGACAACGGTGACGTCATGGCCGAGGGCGGCGCACGAGGACGCGGTCTCGGCGCCGATGAAGCCGCCGCCGATGACGACGACGCGGCGCTGTCCCGCGGTGAGTTCCGCGCGCAGGGCACGGGCGTCGTCGAGGGTGCGCAGGGTGTGCACGCCGAGGAGACCGTCATCGGGGAGGCGGCGGGCGGAGGCGCCCGTGGCGTGATCGACCTGTTCTCGCGCGGCGGCGCCCTGAAGTCCTCCTGGTACGGCGACTGTCTGCCGAGCCGCGACTTCCCCTTCCTCATCGACCAGTACCTGTACGGGCTGCTGGACCTCAACGCCTTCGTCAGCGAGACGATCTCGCTCGACGAGGTCGAAGAGGCGTTCGCGAAGATGCACCGCGGCGACGTGCTCCGGTCGGTAGTGGTCCTGTGAGCGCCCAGGGCGCGGGACAGGGCCAACGCGTCGTCACCTCCGGCCCGTTCAGCACGAGCGGCCGTTCGTAAAGGGGACCGGCCGGACCGGCCGATCATCGAGGCCTCCGTCCTCGACCGGCTCCTCCCGCCCCCGGCAACACAAAGGTCCGCACCGGACACGGCACGGACACCATCGCAGCCCCTGAGCGCATGCCCCTCCTTGCCGGGGTGGGGGAGTGGACGCGCTCAGGTGGCCCGGGTGTCGGGCCAGAGGCTCTTCGAGTCGATGTGGTTCTGCTCGGTGCGCTCCGCGGATCTCGCGAGGCCCGGAGCCTTCCGTACGGTCCAGGTCGGCCGGGAGAGCGTCCTGATCACCCGCTCCCGCACCGGTGAGCTGCGCGCCTTCCTCAACATCTGCCGTCACCGGGGCGCCGGGCTGTGCACCGAGGAGTCGGGCGAGGTGCGGCGCAACCTCCAATGCCCGTACCACGCCTGGACGTACGACCTCGACGGCAAGCTGGTCGCGGCACCGAACCTGGTGAAGATGCCGGACGTGGACCGCGTCGAGTACGGCCTGGTCAAAGTCGCCCTGCGCGAGTGGCTCGGCTACGCGTGGGTGTGCCTGGCGGACGAGCCGCCCTCATTCGAGGAGACGGTGACGGGCGCGGCCGTGGAAAGGCTCGGCAGCGCGGCGGCCATCGAGCACTACGGCGCCGAGAAGCTCGTCCTCGGCCGGCGCATCACCTACGACGTTCGGGCGAACTGGAAGCTGCTCGTCGAGAGCTTCATGGAGTGCTGTCACTGCGCGACGATCCACCCCGAACTGACCGAGGTGCTCCCGGAGTTCGCGCAGGGGTACGCGGCGCAGTACTACGTCGGCCATGGCGCCGAGTTCGGTCAGGAGATCAAGGGCTTCACGGTCGACGGCAGCGAGGGCTTCGCCAGACTGCCCGAGGTCGCGGACGACCAGGACCGCCGCTACTACGCGATCACGGTGAAACCGACGGTCTTCGTCAATCTGGTCCCTGACCATGTCATCCTGCACCGCATGTTCCCGCTCTCCGAGGACCGCACGGTCGTCGAGTGCGACTGGCTCTACGCCCCGGAGGTCGTCGAGTCGGGTGCGGACGTGTCCAAGTCGGTGGAGCTCTTCCACCGGGTGAACGAACAGGACTTCGAAGCCTGTGAAAGGACACAGCCGGCGATGGCGTCCCGGGCCTATCGCAACGGTGGTGTGCTGGTTCCGACCGAGCATCACATCGGGATCTTCCATGAGTGGTTGATCGCGCGACTGGGAGGCCCACGTGCCTGACCTGTACATCGACGGAACATGGCGGGGCCCGCTCGACGAGGGGACCCGGGAGATCCGCTGCCCCGCCGACGGCTCTCTGGTCGGCGTCGTCGACGAGGCGGGAGGCAAGGACACGGTGGAGGCCATCGCCGCCGCGCGCCGCGCCTTCGACGAGGGCCCCTGGCCCGCGACCCCGGCCGCGGACCGCGGTGACCTGCTGCTGCGCGTCGCCGATCACCTCGTCCGCGACAAGGACGCTCTCGCCCGCGCCGAGTCGCTGGACACCGGCAAGCGGCTCGTCGAGAGCGAGTACGACATCGAGGACATCGCCAACTGCTTCCGCTACTTCGGCCGACTGGCCGCCGCCGAAACCGGCCGGGTCATCGAGACGGGCACGCCGAGCGTCGACAGCCGCGTCGTGTACGAACCCGTCGGGGTCTGCGCGCTGATCACCCCGTGGAACTATCCGCTCCTGCAGACGGCCTGGAAGGTGGCGCCGGCGCTCGCCGCCGGTAACACCTTCGTCCTCAAGCCGAGCGAATTGACTCCGCACACGGCGATCCATCTGATGCGGCTCCTGGAAGAGGCGGGAGTGCCTCCGGGCGTCGCCAATCTGGTGCTGGGCGCGGGCCCCGAGGCGGGCGCCCCGCTCGCCGACCATCCGGACGTGGACCTGGTCTCCTTCACCGGAGGCCTCGGGACCGGGCGCCGGCTGATGGCCGCCGCGGCCGGGACGGTCAAGAAGGTGGCGCTCGAACTGGGCGGCAAGAACCCGAACATCGTCTTCGCCGACGCCGACTTCGAGACGGCCGTCGACATGGCGCTGACCGCGGTCTTCCTGCATTCCGGGCAGGTCTGCTCGGCGGGCGCGCGGCTGCTGGTCGAGGACACGCTGCACGACCGGTTCGTCGACGAGCTCGTACGGCGGGCTTCGGAGATCAGACTGGGCGGGCCGTTCGACGAGCGGGCACAGACCGGGCCGCTGATCTCGGCGGCGCATCGCGCCAAGGTCGAGGCGTACGTCGCCAAGGGCCTGGCGGAAGGAGCCGTGCTGCGCTGCGGTGGCGCACGGCCGACGGGGCCCGGCTTCGACGCGGGCTTCTACTATCCGCCGACCGTCCTCGACGAGTGCAGTGGCGACATGTCCGTGGTCCAGGACGAGTCGTTCGGGCCCGTGCTCACCGTGGAGCGCTTCAGCGGCGAGGCCGAGGCCGTGCGCCTCGCCAACGACACGGTCTACGGGCTGGCGGGCGCCGTCTTCAGCACCGACGAGGCCAAGGCCCAGCGCGTCGCGGCCCGCCTGCGCATCGGCACGGTATGGATCAACGACTACCACCCCTACGTCCCGCAGGCCGAGTGGGGAGGATTCAAGCAGTCCGGCCTCGGCCGCGAACTCGGGCCGTCGGGGCTGGCCGAGTACCGCGAGGCCAAGCACATCTGGCGCAACACCGACCCGTCCCCGCAAGGCTGGTTCGCCTGATCCTGATCGTCCGGGGCGGTGCATCCGGCCGCCCCGGCGCAAGAACGCGGGCCCGCCGCGCATCTGCGCGAGGTCGGGGTCGACGTCGTCGTGGACGCGCCGGGCGTCGGCGACAACCTCCAGGACCACCCCGAGGGCGTCATCATGTGGGAGGCGAAGCAGCCCATGCCCACCACGTCCAGTCAGTGGTGGGAGGCGGGCATCTTCTACGACACCGAACCGGGCCTGGACCGGCCGGACCTGATGTTCCACTACGGCTCGGTGCCGTTCGACATGAACACCGCGCGGCACGGATTCCCCACGTCGGAGAACACGTTCTGCCTCACCCCGAACGTCACGCGAGCGAAGTCCCGCGGCACCGTGCGGCTGCGCACCCGCGACTACCGGGACAAACCGAGGGTCGATCCGCGCTACTTCACGCACGAACACGACGTGCGGGTGATGACGTACGGGCTGAAGCTGGCACGGCGGATCGTCTCCCAGTCCGCGCTGAGCGGCTGGGCGGGCGCGGAGCTGGCCCCCGGTCCGGACATACGGTCCGACGACGAGCTGCTGGACTACATCCACAAGACCCACAACACCGTCTACCACCCGTCCTGCACCGTGAAGATGGGCGCGGACGACGACGCCTCGGCCCCGCTCGACGCGCGGCTGCGGGTCAAGGGGGTCGAGGGTCTGCGGGTCGCGGACGGCTCGGCGATGCCGGATCTGATCTCCGTGAACCCGTGCATCACCACGATGATGATCGGCGAGAAGTGCTCCGACATGCTGAAGGAGGACGCCTAGCCGAGCGCCCCGCGAGGCGTGCGTGGAACAGGACCGGGCCCCGCGAGGGGTGCGGGGAACGGGACCGGGCCCCGCGAGGGGTGCGGGGAACGGGGAACTGCGCGACCGGCCACGGACGGCCCGCAGTTCCCCCACCGCCGTGTTTCTACGGGGCGATCGGCGCCGGGCGCTTGTACATCCGCGTCGCGGTGATCTCGGTGTGCACGGTCTCCCCGGCGGCAGGCTCGCGCGGCAGTCCCGGCCGCAGATGCTCCTCCACGCTGATGTACTTCAGCCCGGCGCGAAGGTCGGCGTCATTGCGCAACCGGATGACGAGGGGGAACTCTGCCAGCGCGGTCGTGTCGAACAGGCCGGTGGTGTAGAGGAGTTGGACGCCCAGCGCGTCCGAGACGGCCCGCTGGAGCTCCAGCAGATACGTCGCGTTGGCGCGCCCGATGGGGTTGTCGAGGAACAGGGTGCCGGCGTGCCGGTGCTTGTCACGGCCGCGGTCGTTGCTGCGCAGCGCGGCCATCGTGCAGTACAGCGCGATGGCCGCGGTGAGCAGCTGGCCGCCGGAGAACACGTCGCCCATCTGCCCGACGGGAACGCGTTCGGCGCGCAGCACGGCGTCCGGCTTGAGGATCTCGACGGCGACGCCCTTGGGCTGGAGCGCGGCGCTGACTCCGCGCAGCAGCAGCGACATGCCGTCGCGCCGCATGTCGGAGTTCTTCTTGACCGCCGCACGGGTGGCCTCGTCCACCACGTCGCCGAGCCGCTCGGCGAGGGTGGCCTGGTCGGGTTCCTCGAAGCGGATGCGCAGGAATTCCTGCCCGGACCACTCCCCGAGTCCTTCCGGCAGCCGGGACAGGCGCTGCGCGGACCGCAGTGTGGCGAGGGCGGACTCCACGAGCCCGCGGAGCCGGTCCACGATCGAGTCGCGGTTGCGCTCCAACTGTTCCAGTTCGTCGGTCAGTACGCGCAGCCGGGGCGCGAACGCGTCCGCCCATTTCTGTGCGTGCTCGGGCAGCGAGGAGGCGGGCAGCTCGCGGATCTGCTGTCGGGCGGGGGTGCGCACCTGCTCGTAGCGCGTGGAGTTGGCGTGCCGTACGAGGATGTCGCTCGCCTCGCGGACGGCGGCCTCGGCCGTGGAGAGGTCGGCGGCGCAGCCGCGCAGCGAGCGGCGGCTCTCGGCGGCGGAGTTCCGCGCCTCTTCGAGGGTGCCGGGGTAGGGCTCGGGCTCGTCCTGCTCCTCGTCGACGTGTTCGCGGATCAGGTCCCTGAGCAGGGCTGACGTCTCGTCGAAGCCGCCGGCCGCGTCCTCGGCGGACCGGTGGGCGTCGAGGAATTCCGCGTGTGCCTCGCGGGCACGGTTCAACGCCTCGGTGCGGGAGGCGAGTTCGGTCGTGGCGGTGCGCAGCAGGGTCTGGGCGTGCTCGGCGTCGCTCGGAACGAGTTCGTCGGTCAGCTCCGTGTGCACCTCGCCGTCCTCAGGTGCGTGCCGCTCGGCCTCGCCCCGCAGCCGCCCGAGCTGTTCGCTCGCGGTCGACATCCGGGTCTCCAGGAGCTGCACCAGTTCCTCGGCCCGCGCGGCGGCGGCCTGCCGGGAGGGGCTGTCGGAACCGTCCGGTGACTCCAGGAGCTGCGCGGCGCGCGTGCGGACCTTGTTGCTGAGCCGGTCCAGCTCCGCGAGCGCCGTGCTCTCGTCGCTCTCGGCCCGTGCCTGCTCGGCCCGCAGGTCGGCTCCCACGCCGACCTGCTCGTACAGCTGCGAGGCGGCCCGGTAGGCCTCCCGCAGGGCGGGCAGCGAGGCCTTGGCCGGCGCCGTCCCGTCCTGTGTCACCTCGTCGGGGGCGCCCGCGATCTCCGCGCGCTCGGCGCGCAGCGCGCGGGCCGTGCGGCGGGCGTCGTCGGCGGCGCGTTGGGTGGCGCGACGGTCCTCGTCGGCGGCGCGGGCGCGCTCCAGACACACCTGGGCGCGGGCCTCCGACTCGGCTGCCTCGTCGGCGAGTTCCCGGAGTTGGACCTGCCATCCGGCGCGTTCGCGCAGCCGGAAGGCGAGTCCGGCGAGGGCGTCGGCGGCGCGCCGGGCCTTCTGCGCGGCCTCCTGCCGCTCGTCGCGTACATGGGCAGCGTCGACCGCCGTCTCATCGGCCTCCGCGCGGACGGTTCGGGCCTCGGCCAGCTCGGCCTCGGCCTCCTCCGCGAAGGCGCGCGCGTCGCGGGCGGTCGTGGCCAGCTCGGCGAGCCGTCCGGCGGGGCAGCCGGTGCGCCAGGACGCGAGCCGCGCGGCCAGCTCCCGGTCCTTGCCGAGGCGGGCGGCGAGGGCACGGATCTCTTCGTCCCGCAGGCCCGTGCGGGCCCGCAGCGTCTGGCGCTCCTCGTCGGCCGCGTGCTCGTCGTGCATGGCCGGGTTCGGCGGTACGAGGAAGACGCCGCCCTCTCCCGCGTCGGTGGCCGGGGTCGGGGCGAGCAGGGCGGCGGCCGTGCCGACGGCCACCGCCGAACGCGGCAGCAGGGCCGCGTCGGTGAGGACCTCGCGGGCCCGCGCATGGGTGTCCGGGTCGGTGATGATCACGCCGTCGACGAGTTCGGGCCGGGCGGCCAGCACGCGCGCGTGGTCGACGGGGTCGACGGCCTGCGCGAGGTAGCGCCAGCCGGGCAGCGCGGGGATGCCGTGCTCGCCGAGGTACTCGACGGTGGCGAGGACGTCCGGGCCGGGCGGCAGCAGCCCGCCGTCGCCGAGCGCCCCGAGAATCCGCGCGTCGTCGGCCGCGGCGGTGCGCAGTTCGAAGAGCTGCCGCTCGGCGGAGGCGACCCCTTCGTCGAGGAGTTCGCGGAGTTCGTCGGCGTACCGGTCGAGCTCTTCGGGAGCCAGCGGGGCACCGCCCGACGAGCCGGCAAGACCGTCGGAGTCCTCGTCCCGGCGAGGCTGCGGAAGAACTCCGCGGCGGGTGTCCGCGCCCGGCAGACTCAGCAGCTCCGCGAGCCGTTCCTCCTCCGCCAGGGCCTCGGCCGTGCGGCGCTCCGCTTCGTACGACCGCTCGGCGGCCGTCGCGGCGTCCGCCGCGCGGGCCGCCGTCAGTTCGGCGCGGGACTCTGTGGACGCCGCCTCCCGCGCCTGGTCGGCGGCGCGTCGCGAGGCCTCACGGGCGGTGTCCCAGGCGGCGACGGCCGTCTTCTCCGCGTCGCTGGCGGCGAGCGCGGCCCGGGCCGGGTCGGCGTCGGGGGCACTGTCGTCGAGCCAGCCTGCCCGGACCGCCTCGGCGGTCTCCTGCTCGACCTCGGCCAGCCGCTGACGCAGATGGCCGACCTCGCTGCGGGCGCGCTGCGCGGCGGTGGCGGCGGCCGTCGAGTCGGCGTGCGCCGTCTCGCCGACCTCCTGGAGGCCGACGGACCGCTCCTCCTCCTCGTTGGCGAGCGACTCGGCGCTCTCGGCGGCCCGGTGCAGGGCGCGGACGAGGTCGACGGCGGCCCTGGCGCGGGCGGCGAGCGCGGGAGCGGCGTCGCGTTCGGCCTCGCGGATCGCGTCGGCCACGCGGGTGGAACGGTCGGCGGCGGCACGGTGGCGCAGCACGGCCTCGGCGGCCTGCCAGGCGGCGTGCAGCGTGCGCGCGTCGGCGAGCTCGCGCTTCTGCGCGGCCGCCGACTTCTCCGCGCCGGCGAGGGCCAGCGAGGCATGACGGTAGGCGAGTTCGGCGGCGATCAGCGCGCTGCGCTCACGGGCGCCCTCGGCATGGGTGACGGCGTACGCGGCGGCGGTCACGCGCTGGGCGAGCTCACCGGCGCGCACGCGCTCGCGCACGGCCCGCGCGGACAGCCGGCGTGCCAGCGTCCTCGTCCGCCGCTCGGCGCCCGTGTGGATGTCACGCGCGCGGGCTCGTCCCTCGGCGGCGTCGACGATCCGTCCGAGCAGGTCCACGGAACCGGCGGTGAAGTCGCGCTCGGCGATGAGTTCGGCGCGGCGCCCCAGCTTGTTGCCGAAGCCGCCGACCAGGTCGGCGAGCCCGTCCGTGTCGCGGGTGTCGGTGACCGCTCGCAGCAGGAGATCGGTGAAGTCGGAGTCCTTCTTGACCGCGAAGAGGCCGGCGGCCTCGCCCTCGTCGGCGTTCATCTCCCGCTGGTAGCGGAAGAGTTCGGGGTCGAGGCCCAGGTCGCCGAGGTGTTCGTTCCAGCGGTCGTGGATCTCCTCCCAGTGCACCTCCAGGTGCGGGTAGGCCTTGCCCGCCTCGGTGATCGCGTCGCGGAAGCCCTTCATGGTGCGGCGCCGCCCCTGCGCTCCGGAGGCGCCCTCGACCGGCGGCCGTACGGCGGTGGCCTCGGCGACGGGCAGGTTGTCCAGGCTGAGGCCCGGTCCTGGCCGGAACGAGTACCAGGCCTCGGCGAACTTCCGCGGGTCGTTGGAGACCTGCCGCCCCCGCCACTCGCTCGCCTTGCCGACCACCACGCACTCACCGGTCAGCGTGTGCTGCCACTCCAGAGCGACGTGTCCGCAGTCGTCGGCGAGCAGGAACTTGCGCAGCACCCCGGAGCTTGCGCCGCCCAGGGTGTTGCGGTGGCCGGGAAGCATCACCGAGAAGATCAGCTTGAGCAGGACCGACTTGCCGCCGCCGTTCTCCAGGAAGAGCACTCCGGCGGGCGCTGGCCGGCGCGGCGGGCCGACCGGCTCCTCCTCGAAGAACTCCGCCTGGGTGGGCGCGGGATCGGGCACGGGCTCGCCGACTCCGCGCAGGTCCAGCACGGTGTCGGCGTAGCGCGCACCGGCGGGCCCGATGGAGTAGAGGCGGACCCGGGACAGCTCGTACATGGCGGCGGACTCTCGTAGTCGTGTGGGGAGGTGAGGTCGTGGGGGGAGCCGGGGGGCGGCAGGCCGACGTCAGGAGTGGAAGGGCAGTCCGGCTCCGGCCACGAGCTCCAGATCATCGGTGTCCTCGGCGGGCAGCAGCGTCGCCGTGCCGTCGGTCACCGGGACGATGCCCAGCTCCAGCAGTTCGGCCATGGCCGCGCTGCCCGCCATGTCACGGACCTGGAGCTGATAGCGGGCCGTCGTCCGGTACGTCCCGCCGGATTCGTCGCCGGTGCGCTGGAGGAACCCGGAGTCGGTGAGGAAGGCGACGGCCTTGGCGATGATGCCCGTCGTCGAACCGGCCAGTCTTCGGGCGTCCTTGGTGGCCCCGGTGGAGCTGCGCCGCGCCCAGATCCGCCAGGCCGCCTCCAGGCCCGGCGCGTCGGTCGCCGGGTCGGTGTTCTCGCCGGTCTCCTCGGCCCGCTCCTCCAGGCGCCGGCAGGCCTGTCGTACGAAGGCGTCGACGCCGTTGACCGAGACGCGCCCGATGTATCCGTCGTCCGCGAGGTCCTCGGGGCGCGGGAAGGCCATGGCGGCCACGGCGAGGTGGGCGAGTCCGTGCAGGAACCGGTCCCCGGAGTCGGTCGAGGCACGTCGTGCGTAGTCGCCCATCCGGACGGCGAAGACGGAGTCCTCGGCGGCGGTCACCGCCATCCCCGCGCGCGGGGACACCTCCAGGACGACCAGCCCGAGGCCGGCGGCGACCGCGTCGGCGAGCCGCGCGAAGGGCGGGTCCTCGCGGTAGCGGCGCAGCAGCTCGGCGTACTCCTGGTCGCGGGCGGGCTGCAGCTTGGGCTGCAGTCCGAAGGCGACGAGCCGCGCCGCGTCGGCGGCGTCGGCAGGTGTGACGGGGGCGTTCGCCGGTGCGGCGGTGGCCTCCGGTTCACTCCACTCGACGTGCTCGGTCACGGCTGGGGCTCCTTGTTCGGAGGTACGAGGGTACGTACGCGGGTGCGGGCGGGTGCCCCGTGCGGGACTCGCGGACCGGAGGGGTGCGGCTTCGTCGCACGGGCGCGGCCGGTGGCGCCGGACGCGAGGACCGGGCGGGACCCGAAGATCCGGCGGGACCCGGGGACCTTGCGGGACCCGAGGACCGGGCGGGACCCGAGGACCCGGCGGGACGCGAGGGCCGCGGGCGACCCGCAGTCCCGGAGTTCTTGCGGCGGACCGTTCATGCCCGGTCCGCCTTCATCCCGGCCGCGTCGAGCAGGGCCATGCCGACGATCAGATCGGCCCCGCCGAATTCCGGATCGTCCAGCTCGGTCCCGTCGTCCACGGCGAACAGCAGGCGCTCCTCGCCCTGGCGGTAGGCGGTGCCGACCGGCGGACTCGCCGCGTGCACGGCCAGCAGCGCCACCAGGTAGGGCAGCTCGGGATCGCGGCGGCGCGCCTCGGCGAGCAGACCGGACAACCGGCGCGGCGCGTCGGGGGGCAGATTCAGGAGCTCCTTCGCGGAGACGAGCTGCTCCTCGCTGAAGCGGCTGTCGTCCGGTGTGGCGATCAGGTCGGGCTCGGGCATCTCCGCCCCGAGGTGCTCGCGCTCCAGCGGCGGCGTCAGCAGGATGTCGACGAGGTCCCCGACGCGGACGGCGACCGGTGTGCGCAGGCCTGTCCCGCGCGCGAAGAACGCGTCGGTGACGCGCAGCGCCCGCTCCACCGGCAGGGGCAGCACCGGCGCGACCAGATGGCCGTAGAGGTCGATCCCGGAGGTCGTCATCGGGGTCCCGAAGGCCTGCCGGTCCTGCTCGGCGCGGAACAGCGGGCCGGCCTCCAGGAGGCGGGACTGGAGCTGGGTGTGCCGGCGGATGCAGTCCTTGACTATGTCGACGAGCTCGGCGGCGCGCCGCTTCTGCTCGGGGTCCTCGGACTCGTCCCGGGCCTTTCGGATGTTGGTGAGGATCGCGTTCTCGTGGCGGTACCGGTCGGCGACGTGGTCCAGGGCCTCGGCGATCATGTCGGGCACGGCCTGGAGCCAGTCGACGGCCCGGACATTGCGCCGGGTCGCGTCGAGGGCTTTGCGCAGCGTCTCCGCGTACTGCACGGTCCGGTAGCGGGCCTGCTCGGCGGCGAGCTGTGCGTCGGCCAGCCGGCCCCGGCTGATCAGCACCTCCAGCTTGACCTCGGCGGCGATCTGCGCGCTGGTGACGTCGGTGTCGAGGGCGCCGACGAGGACGTTGACCGCTTCATCGGTCGTACGGAGATAGACACTCCCCCCGTAGCCGGACACTTCCTCGATCAGCTTGAAGTCGTAGTCCCGGCGCACATAGGTGCCGTCCGGTGCGAATGTGCCGTACACAGCCCGGAAGCCCCGGTCGACGCTGCCGACGTTGATCAGGTTCTCCAGGACCCAGCGGGCCACGCGCTCGTGCTCGGCGACCGGGCGCCTGGGGGCCTGGGCGGCGATGCGCGGGATGAGCCTGGCCACTATCTGGTCGTGGTCGGCACCCGTGTCGAAGTCCATGTTCAGTGTGACGAGATCGATGGCGGCGAGGGCGACCTCGGCCATGCCGTACACCGTGTACTCGCCCGCGAGGTTCGCCTTGCGCACGTCCAGGTCGTGCAGCGGCGCGGTGCAGGCGAGCGCGCGCAGCCGCCGCGCCAGGCCCTCGTCGGCGGCCGGGCCCGGCGCCGGGCGCGGCCCCGCGCTGAGCTGGGGCGGAACGCTGTCCGTCGATGCAGGCGATGTCACGGTGCACAGACTAGGTCCTCGGTCCGACAACGGTCGAAACGGCGCAGAAGCGACCGGCGTCCCCGCCCCGGCGACGAACCCGCCACCCGGGCCGGCCCCGCGCCCGGCCCCCAGCCCCCGCGTACGGACCCCGCAGGCCGACCCCGTACAGCCGGGTCGATCCACCGCCCGGTCCGCCGTGACGGTGCGCACGCCCCCCACAGGCACACCGCCGCACCACACATCGGCCCTACGCCCCCGGGGGCCAATCTCTGCCCAGGTCAACGACGACACGGCTCGCCCCGCCCGACGCCAGCCACTCGCACACCAGCCCCCCATGGCCGACGCCACACCCGCCCCGCACAGCCGGGGCCGGCGCCCTGCCCCCAGGCCGCCCACGACACGGCTCACCCCGCCGGGCCAGGCGCTCGCGCGCCGGTTCCGCACCGCCGGGGCCGGTCCGGCGTGCCCAGGTTGTCCGGGGGCGGCTCGGACGGGCCGGACCCTCGTTCTGAGGGCCCCGGGCGCAGCGCCGGCCGTTCCCGTCGGCCCTCGCCGGGGGCCACCGCGTCAGCGGGGTCCCGCGGCATCCCGCACCGGGCGCAGCCGGGCCGATCCCGCACCGCGTATCGCGGACCGGACGCGTGCCGCCTCAGCCGGTGCCCTGCGCCCCGTCGGCCACGCGGCGTGCGTACACCTCGATGAGGCCCTTGAGGGAGTCGTCGAGGTAGGCCGCGAGGAGGCGCTCCGCGCCCTCCCGGTCGCCCGCCCGGAGGGTCTGGAGGATCTCGTGGTTGCGCAAGAGGTAGGGCTCGTGGAGCCGCTGGGGGTCGTCCACCACGTGGAAGGCGAGACGCAACTCCGCGAAGACGCTGCGCATCACCTCGTCGGTGCGGGCGCTGCCGGCGAGCGCGACCAGCTCGCGGTGGAAGTGGATGTTGGCGGTCGACACTCCTTTCCAGTCACCTTCGCGGGCCGCCCGCTGCCCGTCGGAGACGGCCTCGGCGATCCCCTCCACGGCGTACGGCGGGCTGCCGAGCCCGCGGACCACGGCGCACTCGACGAGGGACCGGGTGCGGTAGATGTCCTCTACGTCCTCGACGGTGAGCACGCGCACGAAGACCCCTCGATTGAGTTCGTGCACCAGCAGCCGCTCGTGGGTGAGCAGCCGGAACGCCTCCCGCAGCGTGTTGCGCGAGACACCGAGCGCGCCACCGATGCTGTCCTCCGACAGCCGCGTCCCCGGCGGGAAGAAGCCTTCGGCGATCCGGCTCCTGAGGATGTCCGAGACCCGCTCGGCGGTGCTGGTGCGTCCCAACAGGGCGCGATCGTCGGCCAGTTCCGTGAGCTCTGCCATGCCCGGAATTCAACCGCAGATACAAGAACGAAACAACACGGGTATTGAGGGATCGTTCAACGATCCTCTACCTTGTCGGGCAGGCGCTCGCCGCACCACCACCGCGTGTGCACACCGCACCACCGCGGTACACACCGCACCACCGCATGTGCACACCGCTCCGCGCACCACTCCGCACCGCGAACTGCCGAGCGCCTACGGCTTCCGCACGGCACGGCTCAGTCCTCAAGCACCCTCCGTCCCTCACTGCGAGGTGCCCATGAGCACGACCCCTCCATCCCAGGCCCTGACCCCCGGCACTCCACCCGTCACGGGTGAACCCACCGATCAGGAAGGCACTTTCGGCTGGCTGCGCGCCCTCGGCCCGCGGGGCCGGCGTGCCTTCGGCGGCGCGTTCGGCGGCTACGGCCTCGACTCGTACGACTACTTCACCCTGCCGCTGAGCATGGTCGCCCTCGCGGCGTACTTCGGCCTGGACAGCGGCCAGACCGGTCTGTTCACCACGGTCACGCTGGTCGTCTCCGCGGTCGGCGGCGCCGTCGCCGGTGTGGTCGCGGACCGGATCGGACGCGTCAAGGCTCTGATGATCACCGTGATCACCTACGCGGTGTTCACCGTGGCCTGCGGTTTCGCACCCAACTACGAGACGCTGCTGGTGTTCCGTGCCCTCCAGGGCCTCGGTTTCGGCGGCGAGTGGGCGGTCGGCGCGGTCCTGGTCGCCGAATACGCGAGCCCCCGGCACCGGGGGCGCACGCTCGGCGCGGTCCAGAGCGCCTGGGCCGTCGGCTGGGGCCTGGCGGTGGTCGTCTACACGCTGGTCTTCCAGTACCTCGACGACGACATCGCCTGGCGCGTGATGTTCTGGACCGGCGCGCTGCCCGCGCTGCTCGTGGTCTGGGTCCGGCGCCAGGTGCGGGACGCCCCCGAGCCGGCCGCGGTCCGCGAGAAGAGCGCGGACAAGGGATCGTTCATCGCGATCTTCAAGCCCGGCACGGCCGAGGTCCCCGGCCTGCTGCGCACCACGTTCTTCGCGGTCCTGCTCTCCACCGGTGTCCAGGGCGGCTACTACACGCTGGCCACCTGGGTGCCCACCTATCTCAAGACGGAGCGCGGACTGTCCGTCGTCGGCACCGGCGGCTACCTGACGCTGCTGATCTCCGGAGCCTTCCTCGGTTACCTCACGGGCGGTCTCCTCACCGACCGCCTGGGCCGCAAGCGCAACATCCTGCTCTTCGCGATCCTCTCCGCGGCCTGCGTCCTCGCCTACGCGAACATCCCCAGCGGCGCCAACACCCTTCTCCTGGTGCTCGGTTTCCCGCTCGGCTTCTGCATGTCGGCGATCTTCAGCGGCTTCGGCTCGTTCCTCAGCGAGCTGTACCCGGCGGCGGTGCGGGGCACTGGGCAGGGCTTCGCGTACAACACCGGGCGCGCCGTCGGCGCGGCCTTCCCCACGACGGTCGGCTTCCTGGCCGACAGCTGGGGCGTGGGCGGCGCGCTGGTCTTCGGTGCGATCGGCTACGCGCTGGCCGCCCTCGCCCTGATCGGACTCCCCGAGACGCGTGGCAAGGAGCTCCTGTGAACGACACCGTCCAGGTCCGGCCGCCGGCCCTCACGGGGGACCGCTCGCCGAACCAGCTGAAGCCCTCCGGTGACGCGCACGCGTGGACCCCGGGGAAGGCCCGCCGGCGCTTCCGTTCGGGGCTGTCGGTCCCCACCGCCGGAATCGCCGCGGGCCACGCCCAGGCGAACCTCATCTCGGTGCCCGCCGACTGGGCGTACGAGACGCTGCTGTTCTGCCAGCGCAACCCGAAGCCGTGTCCCGTCGTCGACGTCACCGACGCCGGTTCCTGGACCACTCCGCTCGCCGCGGGCGCGGACCTGCGCACCGATCTGCCGGGCTACCGGGTGTGGGAGCACGGCGCGTTGATGGCCGAGCCCAGCGACGTCGTCCAGTACTGGCGGTCCGACCTGGTGTCCTTCCTGATCGGGTGCAGCTTCACCTTCGAGTGGGCGCTGACCTCGGCGGGCGTCCCGATGCGCCACATCGAGCAGGGCCGCAACGTCTCGATGTACGTGACGGCGCGTCAGTGCCGCCCGGCGGGGCGGCTGCACGGCCCCATGGTCGTGTCGATGCGTCCGGTGCCGCCCGAGCACCTGAGCGCGGCGATCAGGGAGAGCAGTCTGCTGCCCGCCGTGCACGGCGCTCCGGTGCACTGCGGTGATCCGTCGGGGCTGGGCATCGAGGATCTCTCGCGCCCCGACTTCGGCGATCCGGTGATCGCGGCCCCGGACGACATCCCGGTGTTCTGGGCGTGCGGAGTGACGCCCCAGGCGGCCGTGATGGCGTCCCGTCCGCCGTTCGCGATCACCCACGCGCCCGGACAGATGTTCATCACGGACACCCGTGACGAGCAGTACCGAGTGGCCTGAACGGGCCGGAAGAGGAGACACGGCAACTCATGACCCGCATCGATCTCAACGCCGATCTCGGCGAGGGCTTCGGCCGCTGGCGGCTGACCGACGACGAACAGCTGTTGTCCGTCGTGACCAGCGCCAACGTGGCCTGCGGCTTCCACGCCGGGGACGCGGTCACCATGCGGCGGGTGTGCGAGCTGGCGGCGGAGCGGGGCGTACGGATCGGCGCCCAGGTCTCCTACCGTGACCTGGCGGGGTTCGGGCGGCGCGCGATGGACGTGCCGCCCGACGAGCTGGCGGCCGAAGTGGCCTACCAGATCGGCGCCCTGGAGGTCTTCGCGCGCGCGGCGGGCTCGCGGGTGGCGTACGTGAAGCCGCACGGCGCGCTCTACAACCGTGTCGTGCACGACGAGGAGCAGGCGGCGGCGGTCGTCGACGGCGTCGTGCTCGCGGGCGCCGCGCTGCCCGTCCTCGGTCTGCCGTCCTCGCGCATTCTGAAGATCGCCGAGCGGGCCGGACTACCCGTCGTCACCGAGGCGTTCGCGGACCGCGCGTACACCGAGGAGGGCACTCTCGTGCCGCGTACCCAGCAGGGCGCGGTGATCACGGAGGCCGAGGCCGTGGTCGAACGCTCACTGGGCCTGGCCCGCTTCGGGGTGGTCACCTCCCACTCCGGGGAGCGCGTTCCGATCCGCGCGCGCTCCCTGTGCCTGCACGGGGACACACCGGGCGCGGTCGAACTGGCCCGCCGGGTGCGCGCCCGGCTGGAGTCGTCGGGCGTGCGCGTGGAGGCGTTCGCATGAGGGCCCGGCTCGTCGGAGGCAGCACGGAGCCGGTGTCTGCCTGCGCCGGTATGAAGGCTTTGCCCGTCGGCGACCGGGCGCTGCTCGTCGAGGTGTCGTCGGGGGAGGCCGCCCAGGCCCTGCACGCCGAGCTGGTGCGGCGCCGCGCGGAGGGCTCATTGTCCGTGCGGGAGATCGTCCCCGCGGCCCGCACGGTGCTCCTGGACGGCCTGGACGGCCTGGACGACCCCGCGCGGCTCGCCGAGCGGCTGCCCGGCTGGGAGATCCCCCCGCTGGACGCGCGCGCGGACGACGCCGTCGAGATCCCGGTACGGTACGACGGTCCCGACCTGGCGGATGTGGCGGCCCTTTGGGGGGTGGCTGTTGAGGACGTGCCCCAGATCCACGCGGCGGCCGAATTCCGGGTCGCCTTCTGCGGGTTCGCGCCCGGCTTCGGCTACCTCACGGGACTGCCCGCGCGGTACGACGTGCCGCGCCGGGCGACCCCGCGGACGGCGGTGCCCGCGGGCTCCGTGGCACTCGCCGGCCCGTACACCGGTGTGTACCCGCGCAGTTCGCCGGGCGGCTGGCAGTTGATCGGCACGACGGACGCGGTGCTGTGGGACCACGCGCGCGTACCGGCCGCGCTGCTGGCCCCGGGCGCGCGGGTCCGCTTCGTAGCGGCGGGGTGTTCATGAGCGACAGGGCCCTCGCGGTGGTGCGGGCCGGGGCCCTGACCACCGTCCAGGACCAGGGGCGGCCCGGCCACGCGCATCTCGGGGTACCGCGCTCCGGAGCGCTCGACGCGCCCGCGGCGGCGCTGGCCAACCGGCTCGTCGCCAATCCCGCGGAGGCCGCCGTGCTGGAGACGACACTCAACGGCTGCGCCCTGCGCCCCCGTTCGACTGTCACCGTGGCGGTGACCGGAGCGCCCTGCCCGGTGACGGTGGACGGTCGCCCGGCCGCCTGGGGGGCTCCCGTCCGGGTACCCGCGGGGGCACTCCTGGATGTCGGTTCCGCGCGCGCGGGGCTGCGGAGTTATGTGGCCGTGTCCGGTGGCGTGGCGGTCGATCCGGTGCTCGGCAGCCGCTCGACCGACCTTCTCTCGGGGCTCGGTCCCCCGCCCCTCACGGACGGCGCGGTGCTTCCCCTGGGGCACCCTGGCACCCTTCACGCGCGCGTGGACGTCGTTCCGCACCGCGCCCCGCCCGCCGAGCTGGTCCTGCGGGTGACCCTCGGCCCGCGCGCCGACTGGTTCACGGAACCTGCCCTACGGACGCTCACGACCCGCGCCTACCGGGTCTCGGCGGCGAGCAACCGCATCGGTCTGCGCACGGAAGGGCCCTCCCTGGAGAGGGCCGTCTCCGGCGAACTCCCCAGTGAGGGCATGGTGCTGGGTGCCGTCCAGGTGCCGCCCGACGGCTTCCCGGTGGTCTTCCTCGCCGACCATCCGACCACCGGGGGGTACCCGGTGATCGCGGTCGTCCGTGCCGATGACCTCCCGGCGGCCGCTCAGGCGGTCCCGGGAACCCCGGTGCGCTTCGTGGCCGCACGCCGCGGCTGAGGCCGCCGGACCTCCGTACACCGGCGAACGGGGCGCCGGGCTCGCCCCCGGCCGTACCTCCCTCGCAGGTCCGCCCACCCGTCATGCCACGTCCGGCCGTTCGGACACCGACAGGGCCGCCAGGGCGGACGCGACCGCGTGCGAGGCGCTCAGGTCGAGGCGGGCGCTGGTGCCCCGGGCCCGGTGGCGCACCTCGGACGCGGCGAGGGTGAGCAGTTGAGGCAGCAGGTCCGTGCAGCGCCGGGCCACCCATCCCGTGCCCGCCGTGGCCAGCCACAGAAGGCTCGCCGAGCGGGTCGGCGCGGGGAACTCGGGCTCGGCCGAGGGCGCGATCCCATCGGCGATGCCCTCCTCGGTGAGCAGGGCGTGGAAGCGCAGGGCGAGTCGGCGGTGCCCCAGCTCCCCCGGGTGCAGCCGGTCCGCGCTCCACACGGCGCGGTCCTTCAGCCACTCCTCCTCCGCCGCGTGCAGATGCATCGCCCCGTACCGCTCCGAGAGCGCGTGCACGACCGCGTTGACCGCGTGCTGCCGCCGGGCCAGCGGGCGGGCCAGGGCGCCCGGCAGCCCGAGCATCGAGCCCGGGTCGGGGAGACAGGCCGTCATCACGATCGCGTCCCGCGCGCGGAACGCCGCGTACACCTTGTCGAGCCGTTCGGCCACCGAGTGGATGTCGAAGGTGTACCGCAGGGTGTCGTTGACGCCGATCACGACGGAGACGATGTCGGGCTCCAGGGCGAGCGCCGCCGGGGTCTGCCGTTCGAGGACGTCCCGTGTCTGCGCCCCGCTGACCGCGAGGTTGGTGAACCGCACGGGCGCGTCCGCCGGGGCGAGCCCCGGGGCGAGCAGCTCGGCCCACCCCCGCCACCGGTCCCCCACGCCTTCCGTGAGCGAGTCCCCGAGGGCGACGAACCGAACCGGTCTCATGCCACGCCCTCCTGGAGGCGCGGCCGTGTCCCGGCCACCGCGTCGTGCGCGGCGAGGAAGCCCGACACAGCGGCGTCCCAGCCGAAGCACTCCGCACGCGCGCGTGCGGCCTGCCTGCGCTCGCTCTCGGTGCGGCCGAGCAGCAGCCGTACCGCGTCCGCGAAGGAGTCCCCGCTGTCGGAGGCGGTGGCTCCGGCGGAGCCGACGATCTCCGGCAGGGCGGACAGCGAGCTGGCGACCACGGGGGTGCCGCAGGCCATCGCCTCCAGGGCGGCGAGCCCGAAGGTCTCCGCGGGCCCGGGTGCCAGGCACACGTCCGCCGAGGCCTGCAGCGAGCCGAGGAGGGTGCGGTCGGCGACGTGCCCGAGGAAGGTGACGGGCAACCTGCGTTCCCGGGCCCGCTGTTCGAGCCGGGCCCTGAGCGGTCCGTCCCCGGCGACCACGAGCACGGCCCGCTCGCCGCGCCGCAGCAGCGCCTCCAGCGCGTCGAGCGCCGTACCGGGACGCTTCTCGACCGAGAGCCGGGAGCACATCACGAGCAGAACCTGGTCCGCGCGCGCGTAGCGGGCACGCAGCGCCGGGTCCCGCAGTTCGGGGTGCCGGTCGACAAGGTCGACGCCCAGGGGGGCGCGTACGACATTGCGGGCGCCGATGCGCACGAACTCGCGCTCGGCGAACTCCGTGGTGCACACCACCCGCGAGTAGGTGTGCGCCGTACGGACGTTGAGGGCGTCGGCGGTCCGCCGGGCCATCGCCTCGGACAGTCCCCAGGTCCGCAGCACACCGTCGGCGGTCTCGTGGGAGACCATCACCGCGGGCACCCGGGCCCGCCGCGCCCAGACTCCGGTCCAGCGCAGCGTGGTGCGGTCGGAGACTTCGAGGCGGTCGGGGGCGAGCGACTCCAGGAGCCGGGCCACCCGCCGCTTGTCCGTGAGGACGCGATAGCCGCCGGTCCCGGGCAGCAGTGGGCCGGGCAGTGTGATCACCCGCCCCTGCTCGGTGTCGCGGTCGCTCGCGCGCTCGCCGGGTATGACGAGCACCGGTTCGTGGCCGGCCGCCAGATAGCCGGCGCCGAGCTCCCGCAGCGCGGTGCGCAGGCCCCCGGAGGAGGGGGCGACGAAGTTGGCGAGCCGTACGATGCGCAGACTCATGCCGCCACCAGCTTCCGTGCGGAGAGCACATCCTCGTAGTGGCCGATGAGCTGGTCGCCCACCGCGGCCCAGGTACGGCCGTCGACCATGGCATGACCGGCGGCGCCGTAGGCCGCCCGCAGCGCGGGATCGGCGGCCAGCGTGCGCACCGCGTCCCGTACGGCGTCGCTGTCGCGGGGCGGGACCAGCAGCCCGGTGCGCCCGTGGGCGACCAGGTCGAGCGGTCCGCCGGCGGCGGGCGCGACGACGGGCACTCCGCTGGCCATGGCCTCCTGCACGGTCTGGCAGAAGGTCTCGAAGGGGCCGGTGTGCGCGAAGACGTCCAGCGAGGCGAAGATCCGGGCGAGTTCGTCGCCGGTGCGCCGGCCGAGGAAGACCGCGCCGGGGAGCGCTCCGCGCAGGGTGGCCTCACTGGGTCCGTCGCCGACCACGACGACGCGGACGCCGTCCAGTTCGCAGACCCCGGAGAGCAGTTCTATGTGCTTCTCGGGGGCGAGCCGACCGACATAGCCGACGATCAGTTCACCGTTCGGCGCCAGTTCACGGCGGAGCGCCTCGTCGCGGTGGTCGGGGCGGAAGCGGACCGTGTCGACACCGCGCGCCCACAGCCGTACCCGGGGCACGCCGTGCGCCTCCAGGTCGTGCAGGGCCGCGCTGGACGGAGCGAGTGTCCGGTCGGCGGCGGCGTGCACGGAGCGGATGCGCCGCCACGCGGTGGCCTCACCCGCGCTGATGTACGTACGGGCGTATCCGGCGAGGTCGGTCTGGTAGACGGCCACGGCGGGGATGCCGAGCCGGGAGGCGGCCGCCATGCCGCGGACGCCGAGGATGAAGGGGCTGGCCAGGTGGACGATGTCGGCGCGGTGTTCGGTGATGGCCGCGGCGACACGTCGGCTGGGGAGGGCGACGCGGACCTGGGGATAGCCCGGGAGCGGAAGGGAGGGGACACGGACGACCGGGCACGGCGCGAGGGCGTCGGGCCCGCTCCTGGTGGGGGCGCCTCCCTGTTCGGGGGAGGCCGAGAACTTGGGGGAGGTGGCCGGGGCGACGACAAGGGGAGCGTGACCGCGATCGACGAGGTGCCGGGCGGTCTGGAGCGCGCAGTGGGCCACGCCGTTCACGTCGGGGGGAAAGGATTCGGTCACGATGACGACACGCATACGGGTGTTCTCGCCGCACTGGACGTGGCCGCGTCAACGTGGATCTATGCGAACGATGAACGTCCCGTGAGCGTTGCGCTCCGCACCCGTCCAGGTCAGCCCCCGTCCACGCGCTCCTGACTCCCGGGTCACCGAACGTTCATACGGCCGGCATGTCGGGTCCGATCCTGCTCCGTACCGCTGTCTGGACTTCGGCCTCCTCGGCCGGATCCGCCGCGAGCCGGCGCAGCTGATCCACCACGCGCGCGTCACCGGTCTCGGCGTTCCGGGCGGCGATCTCGCGGGTGGTCTCCTCGCAGTCCCACAGGCACTCGACGGCGAAGCCGGCGGGGAAGGAGGGATCGGTGACGGCCAGGGCACGTGCGGCGCGCTGGCGCAGATGTGATGACGCGGTCTCCCGGTAGATGTGCCGCAGCACGGGGGCGGCACAGGCGATGCCGAGCCGTCCGGTGCCGTCGACGAGGGTCCACAGGGTCGGCGCGTCGGGGCCCTCGCCCCGTACCGCTTCGCGCAGGGCGGCCAGGACGAGGTCGCGGTCCTGAGCCCCGCCCCGGCAGGCGAGCATGCGGCCGGCGGCGGCGCCGAGGGCGTCGGGCCGGTGCGCCCAGCCCCGCGCCCGGTCGACGGCGGCGACGCTCCGCATCCGTTCGAAGGCGTCGACGGCGGCCTCGGCGACGGGCGTCGACGCGGTCGCGACCGCCGCTTCGATCAGGTCGAGGGCGTCCGGATCGTTGCCGTCGGCGAGATAGCGCAGGGCTGTGCAGCGGGCGCCCTCGGCGCCGTGGCGAGCGGCCTCGACGATCTCGGGACGGTCCTCCGGTCCGGCGACGGCGGTCAGGCAGCGGGCGGCCGGGACGTGCAGCGCGGCTCCGCGGTCGATGCCCTGCTGGGCCCAGTCGAAGACGGCGCCGACGCTCCACCCGGGGCGGGGTCCTGACGGCCGCATCTGGCGCTGCCATCGGTCGAAGGAACCGGCTTCCTGGGCGGCACGCACGCGGGTGGCGATGGACGTGCGGGAGTCGTCGGCCCACAGCCGCCAGGGCCGTGGCTCGAAGGAGTCGCGTACGACGGCGGCGAGGGCGGCCTCACCCTCCGGATCGGCCGGGAACCGGGCGAGCACGGGGGCGGCGAGGGCGCGCAGGCCCGCGTCGTCGTCGCGCAGGGCCAGTTCGTCGAGGGCCCAGGCCCAGTTGGAGCCGACGGCCGCGTACCGGCGCAGCAGCGCGAGCGCGTCGCGCCTGCCGTAGGAGGCGAGGTGCCCGAGGACCGCGAGGGCGAGCCCCGTGCGTGACTCGCAGTCGTCGAGCACGTCCTCGGCATCGAAGAGGTGCCGCTCGATCTCGTCGAGCTCACCGCTCAGATCGAGGTAGAGACGGGCGTAGTACAGAGAGCGGTTCTCCACCTGCCAGTCGTGGCGGGGGTCCCTCAGAACACAGTGGTTCAGTGCCGCGAGCGCTTCGGCCCGCGGTGCGGTGAGTGCGTGCAGCGTGCCGTCGCCGCGGCCCCTCTGGAGCAGGCCGAGCAGGGTTCCGCTGGGCGCTATGACCGGATCGAACATGGGAAACAGCCTCACATCAAGCGTCGACGCAACCGGGATCCTGCATTACCTGGCCGCGTAACAACACGTCGGGGCGCCCGCCGTCTCTTGCTTGTTGTAGACCATCTTCCTCTGCCTCTCGTCGGTGGCCCATGCGGGCCGCGTCACGGCCCGCGCGGTGCGGCAACTTCTGCCCAGCCGTCGCGTCCGTGAATCACGTCGACATGATGACTCGGCGGTTCTTCCTGCCGCGACCGTATTTCCGGCGGCCCCGTTCCGCCTCCCCTTTTTCCTGCGTCTCGCCTGGTCAGAGCGTTCGGGTTACTGCGTGCCGAACAATTCGAGCAGGTCCGTCTTGGCAAACATGCGCGCCGTGTCGACGGCCGAGGGGGTACCCGCGGCCGGACTGGCACCGGCGGCCAGGAGGACCCGGATGACGGCTTCCTCGCCCTTGAAGACGGCTCCGGCGAGGGGGGTCTGGCCCCGGTCGTTGACGCGGTCGGCCTCGGCGCCGCGCTCCAGCAGGGCGCTGACCGCCTCCGCGTGACCGTGGTAGGCGGCGAGCATCACGAGCGAGTCGCCGCGGTCGTTGGTGAGGTCGGCCGGAACACCCGCGTCGACATACGCCACGAGCGTCTCCGTCTCGCCGCGTCGCGCCAGATCGAAGATCTTGGTCGCGAGCTCCACGACCTCGGGGTCGGGGGCTTCGCTCATCGGCCGGACCGCCTCTCACTGCAACCGTTCGGGTGAATCGACAGGGTACTGGCTCCGGCGGCACATCACAGGCATCCTCCGAGGCAAAGATCACAAAGGGCGCATCGGACGCAACGGACCAGCTCAGGCGGCTCAAGACAGCTCCATCGCGCGGGTGAAATGAGCCGCATTTCACCCAGTTGCACCTTTTATCGTATGGATACATGCTGTGATCCTGGAACAACTCATGGTGACCGTCCCCACGAACCAGGAGAGCTCAAATGATTCTGTCCATGTCAGGCGTCGTCCTTCTCGGCATCATCGTCTTCCTCTTCTTCAAGAAGGACGGGCTGAAGGCGTCGCACGCAATGGTGGCCGCACTCTTCGGCTTCTACCTCGCGAGCACGGCCATCGCGCCGAGCATCAAGGCCGGCGGGGAGAGCCTGGCGGGCCTCCTCGGCGGGATCAAGTTCTGACGACGTCCCCCACCTCGTACGCACCTTCAGGAGACAGCAGTGGCTCGGCGCCCTCTCCCCCGCATCCTCAGCAACGGCACCGCACAGATCGCCAAGAGCCGGGAGCTGGCCCGGACGGCAGCCGACAGCGCCACCGATGTCCTCCATCCACTGATCACGGTCACCCGTGGACTGCGCCGGCTGGCAGCCGCCGGACGGCGCAAGTGGGCCGCCACCCCCAAGGACCGGCGCGGGCCGCTGCTGTTCCTGGTGGCCTCGGTCATCCTGATCGTGGCCCTGGTGCCGTACGGACCGCTGCTCGCCGTCATCACCCTGATGGCGGCGGCAGCCTGGACCGGTCGCGAGCGCACCCCACCGCCCGCGACCGGTCCCGACGAGGCACAGACCGGACGTCTCCAGTCCCTCTACGAGGCACTCGTCCCGTACTTCTCCGCGGCCGACGACCCCGCTCCCCTGTACGCCCACGGCGGCGACTGGGAGAAGGCCTTCGACTCGTACGAGTTCGACGACGACGGACGGGTCTCCCGTCTGCTCATCCGCTACCCGGCGTACTTCACGGACGGCGAGCCGGACTCACGCGCCCGTATCGAGCAGCTCCTGCACGCCAAGTCGGGCCGCGGCCGTGAGTACCACTTCGACTGGGACGAGGAGGGCAACGAACTCACCGTCACGGTCCTCCCGCCCCTCCCCACCGACATCGCCGCCCAGCGCTTCGTCACCGCGCCCGGCGAGACGGTCCTCGGCTTCACCGATCCGGCCGACGTCCAGCGCACCCTCCCGCTCGCCCACGGAGAGGAACAGCGCGACGTTCCGCCGGTCGTCTGGCGAACGGGCGCCCGTTCCACCGAGCCGCACCTGCTGATCACGGGCGAGCCGGGCACCGGCACGACCACCCTCCTGCGCTCCATCGCCCTGCAGTCCCTCCAGTACGGCGACGTCGTCGTCGTCGACGGCGGGGGCACCGGCGAGTACGCGTGCCTGACCGGGCGCGACGGCGTACTGGCCGTCGAGTGCGCGGCGGCCGGGGCGATCGGCAGCCTGGAGTGGGCGGCGCACGAGACGGAGCGGCGGCTGATCGCCGCGAACCGCGCCCGTCAGGCGGGGCATCCCGCCCCCGACGACATCAAGAACCCGCTGTGGATTCTGCTGGACCGGCCGAGCGCGCTCGGCCACCTGGCCGCCGCCGACGGACGCAAGGACCCGCAGGCCCTGCTGCAGATTCCGCTCCGGCACGGCCGCGCGGCGGGTGTCACGGTCGTGATCGCGGAGCACTTCGAGAACCTCGACTTCCTCAGCGACGCGGTACGGCAGCACACCCGCGCGCGCGTGGTGCTCGGCGCGGCCTCGGCCGCCCAGCTGGAATCGGTCCTGGGCGCGCCCCCGCACACCACCCCGACCCGGGACGTACCGCCCGGCCGTGGCTACGCCCGCCTGGGTACGGGGCCCGTCCTGCGCCTCCAGGTCCCGGCCACGCCGGACCCCTACGACGACGCGACGAGCGAGACGCACCGGCGGGCGGTGCTCGACCTCCTCCCGGAGCGGACCACGCCGGGGGACGCGGAGAACGCGCAACCGGTGCCCTCGGAGGTCGCCGGGGTCGCGGTGGCTGAGGGGTAGGGTCACCGCTCCTCAGGTCTTCGCAGGCACACCGGACAGGCTCCGGGGTCTTCGCATGCACGGCGGACAGGCTCCGGGGTCCTCGCATGCACACCGGACAGGCCTCGAGGTCTCCGCATGGATGCCGCACGAGCCCCGAAGTCTCCGCACGCACGGACGGGCAGGAAACCCAGCTGGGTTTCCTGCCCGTCCGGCGACCGCTGCTCCGGCGTCCGTTGCTCCGGCGTCCCGGCTACGCCACGAACGTCCGCGGCCCGTCGTCCCCGCCGCTCACGCCGGTCTCCACCAGCCGAGCCGCCGCGGCCAGCCGTGCCGCCGCCTCGTCCGCGACCGCGCCGCCCACGGTGAACGGCAGCCGCACATAGCCCTCGAAGGCGCCGTCCACCCCGAACCGGGGCCCCGAGGGCACCCGCACACCGACGCGCTCACCGACCTCGGCCAGCCGCGACCCGGACAGGCCGCCCGTGCGCACCCACAGGGTGAGACCGCCGCGCGGCACCGAGAACTCCCACTGGGGCAGCTCCCTGCGGACGGCCGCGACGAGGGCGTCCCGGTTCTCGCGGGCCTGGCCGCGCCGAATGTCGACCGCCTGCTCCCAGCCCCCCGTGCTGAGCAGCCAGTTCACGGCGAGCTGTTCCAGCACGGGCGTGCCGAGGTCGGCGTAGGCGCGCGCGGCGACCAGGCTGCGGATGACGTCGGGCGCCGCCCGCACCCAGCCGATGCGCATGCCCGCCCAGAAGGCCTTGCTCGCCGAACCCACGGTGATCACGGTCGAGCCGGCCGGGTCGAAGCCGCACACGGGACGCGGCATCTCCAGGTCGTCGTCGAGATGCAGTTCGCTCATCGTCTCGTCGACCACGAGGACGGTGCCCGCCGAGCGCGCAGCGTCCACCAGCCCGCGCCGCTGGTCCTCGCCGGCGAGCGCCCCGGTGGGGTTGTGGAAGTCGGCGACGACGTACGCGAGCCGGGGCGCCGCGTCGCGCAGGACCTGGCGCCAGCGGTCCATGTCCCAGCCGGCGAGCCCCTCGGCCATCGCGACGGGCACCAGCCGGGCGCCGGCCTCGCGCATCAGCTGGAGGATGTTGGCGTAGGAGGGCGACTCGACGGCGATGCGCTCGCCGCGACCCGCGAAGAGATGGCAGATCGCGTCGATCGCGCCCATCGCTCCGGTGGTCACCATGATCTGCTCGGGCATGGTCGGGATGCCGCGCGCCGTGTACCGCTCGGCGAGCATCGCGCGGAGCGCGGGCAGGCCTGCCGGGTAGTCGCCGTGCGTGTGCGCGTACGGCGGCAGCTCCTCCAGGGCTCCCTGGACACTGCGGGTGAGCCACGGTTCGGGCGCGGGCAGCGCCGCGCAGCCGAGGTCGATCATCGAGCCGAGGGTCTCGGGGGGAAGCGGTTCCAGGCCGCGCGCGGGCAGCGGATTCCCGGCGGGGACCGCGGTCCAGCTGCCGGCTCCGCGGCGGGACTCCAGAAAACCCTCCGCCCGCAGCGCCTCATAGGCCGCGGCGACGGTCGTACGGCTGACGGACAGGGCCAGCGCCAGCTCCCGCTCCGCGGGCAGCCGTGCGGCGACCGGCACCCGCCCTTCGAGCACGAGCAGCCGCACGCCGTCGGCGAGCGCGCGATACGCGGGCGGACGCCGGGTCCCCGGCCCCGCGGGACGCTCCTGTTGGGAATTGAGGAGCCGGGCGAGCTGAGCGGCCCCTACCGCCGAAGTCCACTGCGCCATGATTCCAGTCCACCTTCCCCGAATTGGCCATGGATGAAGCAACTTCCCCTGCCACAGAGTGTCATGCGCCAGGCCACTACCACCACTGGGGGGCATCCCGTGTCCACACGCTCCGAGTCCGCACCTGCCGAGGACCCCGGGTCCGGGCGGCTCCCCCGCCGCCTCCTCCAGCTCTACGTCGGCCTGGCCCTGTACGGCGCGAGTTCGGCGCTCCTCGTGGAAGCGGGTCTCGGGCTGGAGCCGTGGAACGTGCTGCACCAGGGCCTCGCCGAGCTGACCGGCCTGACGATCGGCGTCGTGTCGATCATCGTGGGCGCCGCGGTGCTGCTCCTGTGGATCCCGCTGCGCCAGCGGCCGGGCCTCGGCACCGTCTCCAACGTCTTCGTGGTCGGCATCGCCATGGACGGCACCCTCGCGCTGGTCCCGGACGTCCACGCCCTGGCCGTACGGATTCCCCTGCTGGTGGCGGGCATCGTGCTGAACGGCGTGGCGACGGGCCTCTACATCTCCGCCCGGTTCGGCCCGGGGCCCCGCGACGGTCTGATGACAGGACTGCACCGGCGCACGGGCCGCTCGGTCCGTCTGGTGCGCACGGTCCTCGAAGTGGCCGTCGTCGCGACCGGCTTCGCGCTCGGCGGCACGGTCGGCGTCGGCACGGTGCTGTACGCCGTCGCCATCGGGCCCCTCGCCCAGCTCTTCCTGCGCGTGTTCGCCGCACGTCCGGCACCGGTCGGCAGCGCCGTTGTTGCCACAGGTCAACCGGAGCGCGCCATACTGCCCGGGTGAGCATGCGCACTCGTCACCCCTACCTCGACCATCCCGGCCCGATCCCCTTCGCGCACCGCGGCGGATCGGCGGACGGTCTGGAGAACACGCTGGCCCAGTTCCGGCGGGCGGTGAACGCCGGGTACCGCTACATCGAGACCGATGTGCACGCCACGGCGGACGGCCGGCTGGCCGCCTTCCACGACACGACTCTCGACCGGGTGACCGACGGCGCGGGCCGGATCGCGGACCTCCCCTGGGACGACGTGCGCCACGCGCGCGTGGCGGGCAAGGAGCCGGTCCCGCTCTTCGAGGAACTCCTCGAAGAGCTCCCCGAGGTTCGCTGGAACGTCGACGTCAAGGCCGAACCCGCGCTCCTCCCGCTGCTCGACCTGATCGACCGCACCGACGCCTGGGACCGTGTCTGCGTCGGTTCGTTCTCCGAGGCGCGCGTGACCCGCGCCCAGCATCTGGCCGGGCCGCGCCTCGCCACGTCGTTCGGCACCCGCGGGGTGCTCAACCTGCGGCTGCGCTCGTGGGGGGTGCCGGCGGCGGTGCGCCGCTCCGCGGTCGCGGCCCAGGTGCCCGAGACGCAGTCGGGGGTACCGGTGGTCGACCGTCGCTTCGTGCGGGCCGCCCACGCGCGCGGGCTCCAGGTGCACGTGTGGACCGTAAACGAATCGGAACGCATGCACCGGCTCCTGGACCTGGGAGTCGATGGCATCATGACCGATCACATCGACACGCTGCGCAAGGTCCTGGAAGACCGGGGCACCTGGTTCTGAACCCCCTCGCGCGGTCCGTTCACGGGGAAGCGAGGGCACGGGTGAGCACGGACACCGTGCGGGCGGGGGCAGCCGAGGAGGCTGCCGAGCGCCGGCGAGAACAACGCGGCTGGTACTTCTACGACTGGGCCTGCTCCGTCTATTCGACGAGTGTGCTCACCGTGTTCCTCGGCCCCTATCTGACAGCGGTGGCCAAGCACGCGGCGGACGCGGACGGATTCGTCCATCCGTTGGGAGTACCGGTCCGCGCCGGCTCCTTCTTCGCATACGCGGTCTCCGCCTCGGTCATCCTGTCGATCTTCGTGATGCCGATGGCGGGCGCCGCCGCCGACCGGACGGGCCGCAAGAAGCCGCTGCTCGCCGCGGCGGCCTATCTGGGCGCCGGAGCCACCACGGGCATGTTCTTCCTGGACGGCGACCGCTATCTGCTGGGCGGACTGCTGCTGATCGTCGCGAACGCCTCGCTGGCCGTGTCGATGGTCCTGTACAACTCCTACCTGCCGCAGATCGCCCCGCCCGAGGAGCGCGACGCCGTCTCGTCCCGGGGCTGGGCCTTCGGGTACGCGGCGGGCTCGCTGGTGCTGGTCGCGAACCTGGTCCTGTTCACCGCCCACGACAGTTTCGGCGTCTCCGAGTCGACGGCCGTGCGTATCTGTCTGGCCTCGGCGGGTGTCTGGTGGGGCGCCTTCACCCTCGTACCGCTGAGGCGCCTGCGCGACCGCCGAACCTCCTCCGCCGGGCGGGCGTCCGCGCACGGATGGCGGCAGCTGGCGGCCACGGTGCGCGACATGCGCGGCCAGCCGCTCACGCTGTCGTTCCTGCTCGCCTACCTCATCTACAACGACGGCATCCAGACGGTCATCTCGCAGGCCTCCGTTTACGGCTCCGAGGAGCTGGGCCTCAGCCAGTCGACCCTGATCGTGGCCGTACTGCTGGTCCAGGTACTCGCGGTCGGGGGCGCACTGGGCATGGGCCGACTGGCCCGCACGTACGGGGCGCAACGCACCATCCTCGGCTCACTCGTCGCCTGGACGCTCACCCTCGCCGCCGGGTACTTCCTGCCCGCGGGCGCGCCCGTGTGGTTCTTCGTCCTCGCGTCCGGCATCGGACTGGTCCTGGGCGGCAGCCAGGCACTGTCGCGCTCCTTGTTCTCGCACCTCGTGCCGAGCGGCAAGGAGGCCGAGTACTTCTCGGCGTACGAGATGAGCGACCGCGGAATGAGCTGGCTCGGCCCGCTGCTGTTCGGACTGACCTACCAGCTGACGGGAAGTTACCGCGACGCGATCATCTCGCTCGTGGCCTTCTTCGCCATCGGCTTCGTCCTGCTCGCCCGGGTCCCGGTGCGCCAGGCGATCCGCGACGCGGGCAATCCCGTACCCGACATGATTTAGCGTCCGGGGCCAAAGAGCGGTAGTGTACGCGTTTGGCCTGCCTGGCGTACCGTTACTGCGCGTCAATGATACTGAAGCGTTGGGTGACATCTGATGCCAGATGTGACAAACCGGGCGACGGTGGGTACAACAAGGGGCGGCTACGACGGCGACGCATGACCCACAACGGGAATCTTTACCGCCGACCGGACGTTGACCGGATGACGACGACAGCGACACCTGTCCTGTGGGCGACAAGCCCGGGAGGCACGATTCATGAGTGAGCGAGCTCTTCGCGGCACGCGCCTCGTGGTGACCAGCTACGAGACGGACCGCGGCATCGACCTGGCCCCGCGCCAGGCCGTGGAGTACGCATGCGAGAAGGGGCACCGGTTTGAGATGCCCTTCTCGGTCGAGGCGGAGATCCCGCCGGAGTGGGAGTGCAAGGTCTGCGGGGCGCAGGCACTCCTGGTGGACGGCGACGGCCCTGAGGAAAAGAAGGCCAAGCCCGCGCGTACACATTGGGACATGCTGATGGAGCGGCGCACCCGAGAGGAACTCGAAGAGGTCCTCGAGGAGCGCCTGGCCGTCCTGCGCTCCGGCGCGATGAACATCGCGGTGCATCCGCGGGACAGCCGCAAGTCCGCCTGACCCCTCCGAGGGTCGAGCGGCATACACCGCACGCCGAGACCGCGGGCACCGTACGTTACGTACGGGGCCCGCGGTCTCGTGCGTTCCGGTGAATTCCGGGGCGCCGCTTCTCGTACGTCGCCGGTGTGCCGTTTCCCGTATGCCGGCCGGGCGCCGCGTCCAGTGGGCAGGGCGGGGTGCGACGGAGTCCGGCGCCGCCTGCCCGGAGGCCGGCCCATGCCCTGGCATCCGGCCGGGCGCCTCGGGGCGACACAGCCGTGGCGCCCAGTCGTTCGATTCTCGTACGTCGTCGGGCGGGCGCCGCTGGTGTCCGGCCGGTCGGCTCGGCGGTCTTCCCCAGCCTGGGCGCCGGGGGGCCAGGGACCGTCCGGCGGATCAAGCCGGAGGAAACTTGCGGCGCCTGATCAGCGCACGTGCCGGGCCCCGTGTCTCCGGAATGATCCGTCGACAGGCCCTAGCCGTTCAGCGGCGGATAGGTGCGGCCGGGCTGACGCGGCTCGTCGTCCCTGATGACCTCGCCCTGGACCACCTTGCCGTCGGGGCGGTGGATACGGGCCTGCTGGAAGGCGTCGCCGACGGTACCGGGGGCGGCCAGCCGCATCTTGCGCTCGAAAGTGCGCTGCGTGTAGCGGCTGAGGCCCTTCTGGACCGGCGGGACGAGCAGGAGCAGGCCGATCGCGTCGGAGATCAGACCCGGGATCATCAGGAGCAGGCCGCCGAGCATCGTCAGGCCGTTGCCCCGGCTGCCCTCGCTCGTGGGCGTGACACCGTTCTGCGCCTGTTGCAGCGTCTGGCTGAGGTTCCGGAAGGCGCGGCGGCCGGCCCGCTTGATGACCACGGCGCCGAGCACGAACCCGGCGACCAGCAGCAGGAACACCGTGAAGCCGCTCGTGGCCTGCGCGACGAGGGTCAGCAGCCAGATCTCCAGCACCAGCCACACCGCGACACCCAGCGGCAGGAAGGTGCGCAGCCGCGAGCGCCGCGGGCGGGCGGGGTGAGTGGGGGTCGGAACGCCTGTCGTCATGCTCCCAGTGTGCCTGGGCTCGCCTCAGTACGGGATAAGCGGATGATCAGTCCCCGCCCCGGGGAACCGGGCCGGTCCGGACGACGGGGGCGGCTTGCGGACCCCACAGGTTCCAGGACTCCTCGCGGACCGTCCGCGCGTCACCAAGACGTGCGGGCCGCGTCCCGGCGACAGGGCTGCTCGCGGCCGACACCGCCACCTCGTACGGGCCACGTCTCGCAGGGGCCGCAGAGACGCGCGCACGCCCCTACGGGCCACGCGACACGCGCGGCCCGACCGCGCTACAGGGCTGTCAGCGGCTCGCACGGGCGACCGGGCCACTCCCGGCCCGGTCGGGAGCCAGGGACCGGCTTGCGCCCCGCGTGGGCGCCAGGACGGGCTTGTGAGCCGCTGGAGGCGCCGACGGGAGCCGGTCCCGGCGCCTGGGACGCCGGAACGGGAGCCGGTCCCGGCGTCGGGACTGCTTGCGGGCCGGTCCCGACGCCTGGCGTCAGGGCTGCTTGTGGGCCGGTCCCGGCGTCATGGCTGCTTGCGGCGGGCTGTGATCCGCCCGCAGCTGGAGGCGCCGACGGGGAGCCGGTCCCAGCGTCTGGGACGCCGGACGGGGAGCCGGTCCCGACGTCTGGCGTCAGGGCTGCTGGCGGGCCCGTCCCGGCGTCAGGACCGTCTGCGGGCCGGTCCCGGCGTCAGGGCTGCTTGCGGCGGGCTGTGATCCGTCCGACCCGCTCGCCCACACCCCATGTGGTGACGCGCCACAGCGCCTCCACGAGGATGTCGCGGCTCATCTTGGAATCGCCCAGCTCGCGTTCGACGAAGGTGATCGGAACCTCGACGACGTGATAGCCGGCCTTCACGGCGCGGCGGGCCAGGTCGACCTGGAAGCAGTAGCCCTGGGAGGCGACCTCACCGAGGCCGAGGCCTTCGAGGGTCTCGCGGCGGAAGGCGCGGTAGCCCCCGGTCACGTCCCGGATCGGTACGTCGAGCAGGACTCGGGAGTAGAGGCTGCCGCCGCGCGAGATGAACTCGCGGGACTTGGGCCAGTTCACCACCCGGCCGCCCGGCACCCAGCGCGAGCCGAGCACGAGGTCGGCCCCCTTGAGAGCGGTCAGCAGGCGGGGAAGTTCCTCCGGCTGGTGCGAGCCGTCGGCGTCCATCTCGATGAGCACGCCGTAGCCGTGCTCCAGGCCCCAGCGGAAGCCCGCGAGGTAGGCGGCACCGAGCCCTTCCTTGCCCTTGCGGTGCAAGACCTGGACGTTCTCGTCATCGGCGGCCAGCTCGTCGGCGAGCTTGCCCGTGCCGTCGGGGCTGTTGTCGTCCGCCACCAGAACGTGCGCCTCGGGCACGGCGGATCGCACCCGGCCGACGATCTTCTTGATGTTCTCCGCCTCGTTATAGGTCGGAATGATCACCAAGGCCGTGCCGAGCGGGCCGAACTGCCTCCCCTGGGCTTCCGCCGCGAGGGTCCCGTCGCCGTCGTTCACTGCTGCCCCTTCGTATCCGTACGCAGGGGTCCACCATAGTGCGCCCAACCTGCGCTGCTGCGTCGCGGCGGTCCTACGGGGGTGTCGATTCCCCAAGAGGCGGGTAAGAGCAGACGCGCCGGGGCGGAAATCGCCTCCTGCGGATCGGGGCCCGGCGCCCTTCGGGCCGACCAGGGACCCGCTGGCTGCGGGTCGACCGAAAGCCGTTGTCTACTGAACGTCCGGGCCCCACCCGGGTCGCACCTGCCGACTTGTCGGAACGTTCGCTCGCCTCGCGGCGCCGGCGCTGGGCCTGGCTCCCAGTGGCGGTGCGCCGGTGCGGCACACCACCCCTGACCCAGCGGCGCTGCGAGGCCGCGCGGAAGTTCCCCGGTCGGCCGTCCGGTGGTGGACCCGGCCGAACCTACCCGCCCCCTGCGGCCAGCTGTCAACACTGGCCTGATCTGCGCCTATTCCGACAAAGCCCTGGTCAGCGCCCGGGACGCGCAGGTCGAGCAACGGGGTACTGGGCCCTGAACGCGGCCCTGGGCCCCCGGTACATCACTCGTTAGGCCGTACGAATACCGTCCGTCCGCCGACCACGGTGCGCAGGCAGACGGGCAGGTCGTTGCCGGGGGTCAGGTCAGGCAGCCCCGGAGTGCCGGAGCGGGGGTCGGTGGACCAGCGCGCGACCCGGTCGTCGGGGGCCTGCACGACGAGGTGGCCCGTGCGCCACACGGCGTAGTCCGCGGGCGCGCCGGGCACCAGGATGCCCGCGTCGTCCCGTCCGACGGCCCGCCAGCCGCCCCGCGTATGCGCCGTGAAGGCGGCGCGCACGGACACCCGGTGCTCGGGCGTCCGGTGGAAGGCCGCGGCACGGACGGTGCCCCAGGGATCGAGCGGGGTGACGGGGCTGTCGGAGCCGAAGGCCAGCGGCACACCGGCGCGCAGCAGGGCCGCGAACGGGTTGAGGGTGCGGGCCCGTTCGGCGCCCAGGCGCTGGGCGTACATACCGTCCTCGCCGCCCCACAGCGCGTCGAACGCGGGCTGCACGGAAGCGGTGAGGCCGAGTTCGGCGAAGCCCGCGACGGTCTCGGGGGTGAGCATCTCGGCGTGCTCGACGCGATGCCGGGCGGCCCGCACGCGGGCCAGACCGACCTTCTCGGCGGCGCCGCGGACGCCCTCGACCACGGAGGCCACCGCGGCGTCCCCGATGGCGTGGAAGCCCGCCTGGAGGCCCGCCTCGGTACAGGCCACCACATGCGCGGCGACGGCGTCGGCGTCGAGGTGGACGACGCCGGTGTGATCGGCGTCGAGATACGGCTCGTGCAGGCAGGCGGTGTGCGAGCCGAGGGAGCCGTCGACGAAGAGGTCGCCCGCCGCGCCGAGGGCGCCGAGGCCGCGTGCCTTCTCGACATCGCTGTCGGCCCAGTAGCCGACGACCCTCGGTCCGGGCTCCTCCGCGGCGAGCCGGAGCAGGCCGGTGAAGTCGTCCTCGGAGGAGATCTCGGGGCCCGCGCACTCGTGCACGGAGCCGATGCCGAGCGAGGCGGCGTGGGCGAGCGCGGCACGCTGGGCCTCGGTGCGCTGTTCGGCGCCGACCGCGCCGAGGGCCGCGGCGCGCACGGCGTGGTGGGCGTCGCGGGTCAGCGGACCGTCGGGCGCGTACCCGGCACGCGCCGTGACACCGGGGACCAGGTCCAGGAGCGCGCTGGTGGCCACCGCGGAGTGCACGTCGATGCGCGAGAGGTAGAGCGGGCGCCCGCCGGTCGCCTGATCGAGTTCGGCGCGGGTCGGGGGGCGGCCGCCGGGCCAGCGGGCCGCGTCCCAGCCGTGACCGAGCAGCACCCGGTCGGCCGGACGGGCGGCGGCGAAGTCGCGTACGAGGGCGAGGGCCGCGTCCAGGGACGGCGCGTCGGAGAGGTCGAGGCCGGTGAGCGCGAGCCCGGTGGCGGTGGTGTGCACATGCGCGTCGGTGAACGCCGGGGTGACCAGGGCGCCTTCGAGGTCCACGACCTCGTCGACCCCCTCGGCGAAGGCGTCGGCGGCCCCTTCCGAGCCGACCCAGGCGACTTGGCCCCGTTCCACGACCATGGCGGTGGCGAAGGGGTCGGCGGGGCTGTGGACTTCTCCACCGCGCAGCAGCACGGTGTCCGACGGGGCGGTGCTCTCACTCATGGGGACAGTCTCGCGCCTCTCGGCGGCCGGCCGTCGCCCGGGTGGGGTCGGCGCGGCCGCGTGGCGGGTCCGCCTGCCCGTCCGGACGACCCGCGTGATCGGCTGGGCGGAGGTGCGAGCCGCCCGGACGGACCTCCGTGATCGCGCGGCGGGCCCGCACGGCCGCTTGGACGGATCGGCGTGGGCTCCCGAACGGGTCCGCGCGATCGCGCGGACGCCCCTGTACGGCGCCGCCCGGACAGGCCGGCGTCACCGCGCCGGCGAGCTTGCGCGACCGCCACCACTGGCCTGCGTGGCCGAGCGGAGCATTCCGTCCGGCAACCCGGGCTGGGCGGTCACCGTGCGGGGCGGGCGGGCCGGCCGGTCAGATGCGCGGCGGGCGGGATTCGTACGGTGTCGACAGGACGACCGTGGTCCGGGTCGACACGCCCGCGAGCGCTCGCAACCGCCCGAGGAGTTCCTCGAGTTCGTGCGGGGTGGAGACACGCACCTTGAGGATGTAGTTCTCGTCGCCCGCGACGCTGTGGCAGGCCTCGATCTCCGGGACACCCGCGAGGCGTTCGGCGATGTCGTCGGGGGCGCTGGGGTCGAACGGTTTCACCGAGATGAAGGCGGTCAGGGGCAGCCCGACGGCCTCCGGGTCCACGACCGCGGCATAGCCCCGGATGACGCCGCGCTGCTCCAGCCGGCGCACCCGCTGGTGCACGGCGGACGTGGACAGGCCCGTGGCCTTGCCCAGGTCGGTGTAACTCATCCGCCCGTCTGCGACGAGCAGCTGCACGATCTGTCGGTCCAGCTCCTCCATGGCGCAAGAACCTACAGGTCCGTTGATCCTGCGGGATACCTCAGCGGTGCAGGTCATACCCGCTTTGTGATGTGGCTTAGAGTCAGTCGCGCGCCACCTGGTGGAGAAATTCCGCCGGGCCAGGCACCTGCGGGCGGCATGTGACGAACGACACATGGATGCAACCGGGTCCGTGATGTTCACGTGATTACCGCAGAGACGGGACGGGAAGTGCTTGCTGTGGTCGAGGTCGCAGCGCCTTGTCGGCCCACCCGAGGGGGAGAATCCCATGCAGAGTCTTAAGCGCCCTGGTCGTACCGCACCCAAGCGGCAGCAGTCCGTTCTCGAGCCCGAGCCGGAGGGTGTCGAATCCGACGCCCTGGACGGCGACGAGTTCGACGCGTACGACACTTTTGAGATGTACCGGGTGATCTGCCCGGACTGCGCGCAGCCGATCGCGCTGCTGGCGGACGAGGAAGTCCTGCCGGAGCACGCGCTGTGCGCCTCCCCGTGGAACCCGTTCGGGCTCACGGTCTGCTCGGGCACCGGCCGCACGGCCGGCGAAGCGCGGCCCGCGGACGAGACCGCGGAACTCCAGGAGCAGGACACGGCCCTGCTGTTGACGCTCCCTCAGGGCCTCGACTGGCGGACGCAGCCGTTCTCCCACGTGGGCGGGCCGGGCTCGCGCCCGATGCGCGTTCCCGACATGCGGCGCGCGGCCTGACAGGTCGGCGCGCTCAGCGGGCGACGCCCGGTTCATCCCAGTAGCTGCCCTGCACCATGGCCCGCAGGCTGCCGTGGTGCAGGATCAGCGTGTCCGGGTCCGGGGGGACGGTCACCTCGCCGAAGTGCGCCTGGCGGTAGGCGATGCGCAGCATGACGATCGCGTGCCGCAGGGCGGCGTACAGCGTGTAGAAGTCCATGTCGCGGGGTGTGTGGCCGGTGAGGCGGGCGTAGCGGGCCTCGACGCGGTCGCGGCGCAGGAAGCCGGGCAGCCCCGGCTGTCCGAAGCCCGCGGTCAGGTCCTGGAAGAAGCGATGGAGGTAGACGGTCCAGCCGAGGTCGACCTCGCGCGGGGCCAAAGCCGCCATCTCCCAGTCGAGCACCGCGACGGGGTCGAAGCCGTCGTAGATGACGTTCCCGATGCGCGCGTCGCCCCAGTTGAGCACCGCTTCGCCCTCGTCGCGCGGCCACAGGGTCTCCAGCCTGCGGAAAGCGCTCTCGATGAGCGGCGAACGCGACCGCCCCTCGATCACCCATGCGTAGTAGGCGCGTTGGGCCGCCACATGCCGGTGCAGCGGGCTGCCGTCTCCGGGCAGGGCGAGGAAGTCCGCCTCCTTGAGGGGGACTTGGTCGTGGAGCCGGGCGAGAAGCGCGATCGAGGCCGCCTCGAGGTGCTCGCGTTCCTGGTCGCTCGCCGCGTGCAGCCAATTGCCCTCGTACGTATAGGGCATGACGTCCGGAGGTACGCGCCCGTCGACGCGTTCCATCACGAAGAACGGTGCCCCGAGCGGCCCGGGGTCCTCCTCCAGCCATCGCACGCGCGGCACCGGCAGTTCGCTGCGCTCGCCGACCAGACGCATCGTGCGGTACTGCCGCACCATGTCGTAGACGGGGAACACGGTGTACGCGCCCGGGTCCGCCGCGAGTCTCAACGCGCAGGCGCGCAGCGGTGGTTCGGGGTGTTCGATGTCGAAGAGCAGGGTCTCGCTGGACAGGCCGTTGGATTCGGGGACGGTCACGTTCACCACCTCGGCGCCCGGGAGGCGGGTGCCCAGCCAGGCGGTCAGCCTGCGCGCGAGTTCCTCGGGGTCACGCGTGGTCGTACGCGGGCGGGGTGCCGTGGCCATCTCGCCACTCCTCTCAGGGCGCGACCGAGTCGAACCCGGTGAAGCCGCTCGGATCATGGCGGCCGAACGAGCCGTGCTCGAAGATCCCGTACCCGACCTGCCCGTCGAGGGTGAAGCGGGCGGCGTGGTCGGTCACCCCGTAGCGCGCGAGGGGATGCGCGGCCGGATCGGAGAGGTCGTAGACGCGGTGGTCCGTCCAGCCGCGGCCCCGCCAGGTGCCGTGCTGCCAGTCGTCGGCCGGCGGATACCCCGCGCCGACCGCGAGCGGGGACGAGGCCAGCACCTCCACCCCCAGCTCCAGCGGCTTGCGGTCCACGGACCGGGTGAGGTGGAGAACGGCCGAGGTGGGGTGACGGGTGCCCGAGCGGTAGGTGATGTCCGCCTGGGGCCAGCCGAGTTGGAGGTCCCGCTCGCCGTCGCGCACGAGGGTCGCGTCGCCCAGCGAGCGGTATCCGTCGGCGTCCTCCTGGACGACGACCATCAGGAAGCGGTCCTCGAAGCGCACCGGGCACCAGATCCAGTGGAATCCCTCGGTCGGGTTCTCGGCGGCGAGTCGGCCGCCCTCCTCCCCCGGGATCGGGCGCACTCCCCAGCTGCGGTCCCGGGTGCCGGTCCACTCCCCCGGGCTGACGGGTATCTCCTCGCCGCCGACGCGTATGACGCCCTCGACCCCGCCCGCCTGTACGAAGCGACGGCCCTCCAGGGTGAGCCGGCCGCCGCGCCGCTGAACGTGGTGCGGCTCCCAGAGGGCCGGGAAGTCGGCGGTCCAGGTGATGTCGTACGCCAGGGAGTCGACGTCCGAGCGCAGCCGCAGCCGGCGCAGCGGCTCCTCGACGGTGATCCGCAGGGGCCCCACGGCCAGGTTCGTCCGGTCATCGCCGAGCGCGTCGGAGGCCCGGACGGCGTGCAGCGCGTCGCCGAGGCGGAGTGTGGCGTAGGCGTCGATCACGCCGACGTTCGGATAGACGCCGAGGCCGAGGATCAGCAGGGCCCGGCCCCGGTGGTCGAGGACGTGGAAGATGCAGCGGTCGTAGGCGTTCCGGTCACCGCCGGCGACATGCTTCATGGACAGCGGGACCTGGTGCACGGGGTACTCGTCGAGGGGGACGGGGCGGTCGTCGTTCACGTCAAGCCTCCCAAGGCGCTCGGCAGTTGACGTCGCCCGGAGGGGCACGGCCCCCGGCGGCGGAATTGACGGTACGTCAGATATGAGCCGAGGGCCAGACAGCGCGCTCCCGCGCTGACCTCGCAGGGGTCCCGTCGCGAACGCACGCCCGATTCCGTGGGCGGGTGACCTGTCCACCCGACCGCGCGTTGCCCCGGTATGAGCCCCACACCTTCCGCGACCGGGCGCCGACGCCGGATCATCGTCCCGGCTCCGACGGAATCGGTTCACTGGGCACCGCCGCCACCGCCACCCCCGCCGGTCCAGGATCCGCCCATCTACCGCGCCCTGATGCGTACCTGGGCCGACCGCGGCCGCACGCTGCCGGGCCGCCACGACCCCGAGTGGGTGCGTCTGGCGGCGCCCTCGGTGATGTACGGGTACGGGCAGTTCGGCGCGATCACGGAACCGCGGGGGGAGGCGCGCTTCGTCCCGGGCCGGGATCCGCACGGCGAGGGGCAGTTCAACGCCTCCCGGGACCCGCGCAACGAGTTCGGCGTGAGTGCCGATCCGCGGCGCGAGTTCGGCGTGAGTGCGGACCCCCGGGGCGAGTTCGGGGCGCACCGGGACCCGCGCGCCGAAGTCAGCGCGCCTCGGGACCCACGAGGTGGCGCGCGATGACCATGCGCTGGATCTGGTTGGTGCCCTCGACGATCTGGAGGACCTTCGCCTCGCGCATGTACCGCTCGGCCGGGAAGTCGGCGGTGTAGCCGTATCCGCCCAGGACCTGGACGGCGTCCGTGGTGACCTTCATCGCGGCGTCCGTGCACAGCAGCTTCGCCATGGCCGCCTGCTTGGAGAAGGGCCGGCCCGCGTCGCGCAGCCGTGCCGCGGCCAGGCAGAGCGCGCGGCCGGCCTCGATCCCGGTGGCCATGTCCGCGAGCATGAAGCGCAGCCCCTGGAAGTCCGAGATCCGCCGCCCGAACTGGCGCCGCCCGGTGGCGTACGCGACGGCCTCGTCCAGCGCGGCCTGGGCCACGCCGGTCGCGCAGGCCGCGATCCCGAGCCGCCCGGAGTCGAGCGCCGACAGGGCGATCGCGAAGCCCTGGCCCTCGTCACCGAGGCGTCGGCCGTCGGCGACCCGCACCCCCTCGAAGTGGACCTGCGCGGTCGGTGAACCCTTCATGCCCATCTTCCTCTCGGGCGGCGAAGCACTCAGCCCCTCGGCGTCACCGGGTACCAGGAAGGCCGTGATGCCGCGCGAACCCTCGACGCCGGTGCGCGCGAACACGGTGTAGAAGTCGGCCACCCCACCGTGCGTGGTCCACGCCTTGGTGCCGGTGATCACCCAGTCGTCCCCCTGCCGCACCGCCTTCGTCCGCAGCGAGGCGGCGTCGGAACCCGAGGACGGTTCGGAGAGGCAGTACGCGCCGAGGAGGCCGCCGCCGAGCATCGCGGGCAGATGCTCGGCCCGCTGCTCCTCGGTGCCGTAGTTCGCGAGGGCGTGGCAGGCCAGGGTGTGGACGCTGAGGCCGAGGCCCACGGTGAGGCGGGCCATGGCGAGCTCTTCGAGGACCTGGAGGTAGACCTCGTACGGCTGGCCGCCGCCACCGAGGCCCAAGTCGTACGGCAGTCCGAGCAGTCCGGATTCCGAGAGCAGCCCGAAGACCTCGCGGGGGAAGCGTCCGGCGTCCTCCTCGTCGGCCGCCTTCGGGGCGATCTCGCGGCGCGTGATGTCGCGGACGAGCGCGATCAGATCCCGCGCCTCGTCCGTGGGCAGTTGACGGTCCACCGGCTGCGGGGGGTGATCGGGCACGGTGACGCTCCTCCGTGTTCGGGCACATCGGCGTACGCCCACCCGGGTGGAGCGGCGCCGGGTCTCACCTGGCCCAGCCGATGCTCCCGGTCCGGATCACGGAACCCGTCCACCGGCGGCCGTGGCGCCGGGAGTATGCCCGAACGGAGGCACACCCGCACCGGATGACGACCACCTGCCGACGGGACGGGGAATTGGTCCGAACCATTGACAGGGTGGTCTAGTCCTCATACTGTTCCCTCAGTTGTCCCGCCGGGCGTCGGGCGGGGCCGCATAGGAGGGGTCGAGTTCCTCGACAGCGCGCATCGCGCCCCCCAGCATCTTCACCAGCAGTTCGCGCATCGTGTCGCGCGGCAGCGCCGGGTGGCCGATCCAGTCGAGGGTGGCTCCCTCCACACTGTGCAGCCAGCCGAGCAGGGCCATGCGCGGCAGCGCTCCGATCCTGCCCCTGCCGTACGCCCCTTCGGCGATCGTCGCGACGATGGCCTCGCGCACACCCTCGCGTATCGCCTGCACCTCGGTGTCGAAGCCCACGCCGCCGGTGATGATCGTGCGGTAGGCGGCCTGGTTGTGCTCGGCATAGCGGAGATAGCCGTCGATCGTGCGCTGGACCCGCTCCACCGGAGGCAGCTCCACACCGTCGGCGGCCCGGGAGACCAGATCCGCGACCGAGTCCTCGACGATGGCGAGGTAGTAGCCGCGCTTGGACTTGAAGTAGTAGTAGATCAGCCCCTTGGCGACATGCGCCTGACGTGCGATGTCATCCATCGACAGTGCGTCGTACGACGTGTCGGCGAACAACTTCCGTCCGATGGCGATGAGTTCGGCGCGGCGCGCCAGTGAGCGGTCGGTTCCCCGCGCCCGGGGGCGGCCGACGTCACGCTGTTGACTATTATTCAATTTCGGCCCTGGTCTCCAACTGCCGACGGAACATGCGCAGTATGGCAGAACGAGGCCGAGCGCTCATTCGGGTGAGATCGGCGGCCCGGTCGTCCCGGTCGTCGAAGGGCTCAGAGCAGACCGAGCTGCGTCACCAGCATGGCCACGACCACCACGAAGGTCCAGCCCAGGACATGTTCGAGGATCTTCGGGCCGTCGTCCTTGGGGCCCCCGGTGCGGGCGCGGAGACGAGGGGCGGTGGCGGAGCTCGCGGTCATGGCTTCTCGCTGACGTAGTGGTGCGGTGGCATCCCCCGCCTCCCGTCGGCTCCCCACCGACCCGACCACCTTGCCACCGGAGCCGCTTTCACCGGTAGAGAGCTGGATCACGTCCACGCCTCGACCGGCTTCGGATCCCGTGGAATTCCAGCCGGCGCGCACCGCGTGTGCGTCTCGTCACACGACTCCGGCCGACCGGCCGAAAGGTCGCCGATGAGCACGTCCCGGACGGCCCCCGGACGGCCGGGCGGCCCCCACTGCCCAGGGGGCCGCCCCGCGGATCACCGGACGCCCACCGCCGCGAGCGCCTTGCGCTGCCGCGCCGAGGGATGCGCCGGGAAGTACAGGTAGCAGACCCCGCCGGTTCCGGAGACGACCTTCCCGGAGGCGTTGTAGCGCTTGGTCCGCAGCCAGATGTTCTCGAACTCGGAGCGCTTGTAGACCCTGCGTACCGCGTCGTCGCCGGGCGACGCCGGGTCGTTGGCGATCACGTCGCCGTCCGCGGTGAACCCTATGACCGTCATGAGGTGGCCCGAGGTGCCGTAACCCGCGCCCGTCAGCTCGGTCTTGAGGAACGACTGGGACGTTATGGCCGGGATGCCCGCGGCGATCAGGGTCTCCAGGTCGGTGAGCGAGCCGAGCCGCGTCACCACGCCCTGGAGGTCCTTGTACGTGGACGCGTAGGCGGCGTTGAAGGGCCAGTTGCCGCAGCCGGTGTACTGGTAGTCGTAGGTGGACCGGGCGGCGAGGCACACCTGCGGGTCGGTGTACGTCGGGTCGACCCAGGCGAGCTGCTCGGCAGTGGGCCTGCGTCCCCAGTACTCGATGATCATCTGCGACGAGGTGGGACTGCACCAGGCCTCACCGCCGTTGTCGTACTCGGGGTACTGACCGGCGTGGATCTCCTGCGAGTAGCGCGGAACCTTCAGCTCCTGGGCGAGACCCGGGGTCGAGGCCGGGACCGTGAACCGGTCCGGGATGTCGGAGCCCATGGCGCCGAGTCGCCACACGGTGGGCGTGACCCTGGAGTCCGGGGTGCGGTAGAGGGTCAGGCGCAGCCGGTACGAGACGAGGCGCAGACCGGAGCCGGCGTCGTCGATGGAGAAGGTGTCCGTCCAGATCGTGCTGCGGCCGTCGGTCTGGTCGTCCACGGAGGTGCGCCTGATGTCCTGGTCGCCGGAGGCCCAGCGGCCCATCACGTACCAGGGGGTGTCCGTGCCGTCGGAGTACGTGCCGGTCAGCTCGACCTGGAGCCAGGTGCCGGCCGGGGTGTGCGCGTTCCAGGAGGCGATGGCCTCCGTGGAGGGGACGGCCAGCCGGTGGACCGGCGAGGTCCAGGTCGCGTACTCCCAGGTGGCGGTCTTGCCGGTGTGCGGGTCGGTGTAGTCCGTGGTGCCGGCCGGAGCGGCGATCACCAGGCCGGGGCGCGCGCCCCGCACGGCCCGCGTGCCGAGCGCGCTGCCTGCGCGCCAGTCGCTGTGCGAGGTCCAGGCGTGATTGTCGACAAGCCCGCCGGGCGCCCTGGTCCGGCGGGCCGGGGCGGCGGCGGCCGTCGGGCCCGCGGCCCCCACCGCCGCCGCGGCGACCGCGGCGGCCAGGACGACTCTGCGGGACGGCTGTTCGGCTCTGCTCATGGGTGGAGAACCCCCAGGTGTCCGGAACGGGCGGGCCCAATGCTCTGTTGTGCGCCAACTATGTACGCCCGGGGCCGACTTCTGCCAGCACTTCGGCCTGTGCCGCGCCTACCAATATTGGTCGGGACCACTGGCATGACCTGGGACGCCTCGGCCCCGGCGGACGCCGGGGCCGAGGCGGACCGATGATCAGACGAGGTCCATGGCTGCGACCTCGTCGGGACGGCCGTAGCTGACGGGGCCTTGGAAACGGCGGCGCGCCGTGGCGAACCACCACACCGTCGCGACGATCAGCACCACGGCCAGGGCGATCGAGGCGTAGTTGAAGTTGTCCCCGGTGATCGGGGAGAACTGGGGCAGCATGAAGAGCACACTGCTGGCGAGGATCCAGGTCACGGCCACCCAGCCGACGGGCTTGCTCCAGCGGCCCAGGTTCCAGGGGCCGGGCTGGAACTCGTCGCCGAGCCGCAGCCGCAGGAAGATCGGCACGGCGTAGGCCAGGAAGAGTCCGACCACGTTGACGCTGACGATGGCGGTGAAGGCGGTGTGCGACCACCAGGCGGGCAGGACGAGGGCCAGCGAGCAGGCGACGGCCAGCCAGACGGCCTTCACGGGCGTACGGGTACGCGGCGAGACGGAGTGCCACCAGCGAGAACCCGGCATCGCGCCGTCCCGGGAGAAGGCGAAGATCTGCCGGGTGTTGCTGGTCAGGTTGGCCAGCCCGCAGAAGAGCATGGACCCGATCACGATGAGCAGAATGAACTTCGCCATGCCCATGCCAAGCCCGTCGATGAGAATCTGCACGGGCGGCGTCGAGGAGCCGGCGACCTGGTCATAATCATGAACGCTGTACACAAGGGCAAGCATGAGGATGAGCCCGGTGATCGCCGAATAGCCGATCGAACGGGTGATCCCCTTCGGTGCGTTGACCGTGGCCCGCACCGTTTCCTCGGACATGTGGAAGCTGCCGTCGAAGCCGGTGAAGGTCCAGCTGGTGACCAGCAGGCCGAGCATCCCGCCGTAAATCCCGTTCGTGAAACCGGTGTTGTTCGCGAAATGCGTGACGAACGAGGCCGACTGATGATCGTCGGGCATCACGATGAGTGTGCTCACGATCACTACGAGCCCGATCAGCAGCCACCACACGGAGATCCGGTTGAGCAGGGCGACCAGTTGGACGGTGTAGGTATTGGCCAAACCCTGGAGCACGATGATGAGCGCCGTGATCAGGACGGTCTGCTCGGCGGTCGGCTCGTACGAATGCCACTGCAGTGCGACGAACGCCTGGATGAAGGTGGCGGCCGCGTATCCGGTGGCGGCCGTGCCGCCCACCTGACCCACGAAATTCAGCCACCCCGTGTACCAGGACCAGGCACCCTTGTGCCGCTTGGCGAGCTTGCCTGCGGAGAAATAGAGCGCCCCGCTGGTCGGGTAGGCGGAGGCGACTTCCGCCATCGCGGCGCCGATGAAGAGCACCATCACGGAGACGCCGATCCAGCCGAACACGAGAATGCGCGGACCGCCGGCATTCATTCCGAAGCCGAAGGACGAGAAGATACCCGAAATGATGTTGATGATGGTGAAGGAGATCGCGAAATTGTCGAACGCCTGGAATCGGCGGGTGAGTTTTCGCGGATATCCCATCGCATGAAGCGTCGCGTCGTCGTCGAAGGCGACGGAATCCTTTCCGGCGCCGGTTCTCTGGCGTGGGGGCGATATCCGTTCTGACACAACTGACCTTTCTCTCGGGGGGGTTCAGGACGTCGGGGAGGGAGGGCGGCCGGTCAGCCGGCCCCCGGCACGGGAAGGCCGCAGGCGCGGCGGGCGCGGGAGAACTGCTCCTCGGGTTCGCCGAAGACGCTCCACGGCATGCGGCAGGCGTACGGCCCCATGGCCATCAGGACCGCCCGCGCCTCGAACTCGCGCTGCGCCATGAACAGCGCGTGCGCCAGATACGCCAGGTCGAGCACGGGCGTGAAGCGGTACCCGGACGCCGCCGGCAGCCAGTTCTGGTAGATCGCGAGCGCCGTGGAACGCCACTGCGGCTGCTCCCAGGTGCGGTCGACCAGCAGTTGTGTGGGGTTATAGCTCTCCACCAGGGCCACCAGCGGCAGCAGCCGCAGCGCCGAGGTGGCGGGGGCGCGCTGGCTCAGGAAGGCGGCGACGTCCCAGGCGGCGTTCACGGAGCCGCCGTAGCGCGTGAAGAAGAACGCCAGGAACCGGTGATGACCCTCGCGGTTCCACGGGTCGAGGCGGAGGATGTGCGAGAACAGGCGCCAGGGGCCGGGCGGCTGGGTCAGCAGCCCCTGCGGAGCGGCGTCACGCAGGTCGTGCAGCCGGGCCATGGACAGCCGGGCGACCCAGGGCGTGGGATCGGCCCGGTCCATCACCGCGGCCCGGTCGCAGGCGGTCAGCGCTATGCGTTCCAGGGCCTCGGCCCGGTCGTCCTTGGCGTCGGCCGCGCGTAACGCCCGCAGCACGGCCACGCGGGCCCACATCAGCGCGGCCTCCGGGGTCTGCTCCTCGGCCAGCCAGCGTTCGGCGAGGTCGGAGTCGGCGGCCTCGGAGGCGAGGACCAGGGAGCGATGGGCCCGCAATCCGAAGTCGGCGCGGGTCTCCGACAGGGCTTCGTGGGCGCTCAGATAGCGGCCGGCCCGGACATCCATGCAGACGCTGGCGAGTCTGCGGTCGTCGGCCGCCGGATGCCACACATACTGCCCCTCGAATAAGCCCGCGGCCATCTTCCCCTGTCCATCCCCATACGACGTCTCGCCGTTGCGCAACAGGAACCCTACTCAGCATCCCGGAGTACCGGAACGCCATATCTGAAATACCTGGTTCCGCAGGTTGTGAACTTTTGGAGCAGGCCCTCAAACTTCTTGAGGATTGTTCAATGAATGGTTCAATACGGCACTACTCTGAACTCGTGGATCCGCCGCGAACGGCGCCTCGATAGAATGTTCGCCAGGCCTATGCCCACCTCGCACCTCACCCCGGGAAGCCCCATTCACGACCTCGCCACACGACTGCGCCGGCTGCCGCCGTCCTGCGGTCCCGTCCGCCTGATCGGCGTGGACGGCCACGCGGGCTCCGGAAAGACCACGTTCGCCGGGGAGCTGGCGACGGCTCTGGGCGGCGCACCCGTCCTGCACCTCGACGACATCGCCACCCACGAGGAGCTCTTCGGCTGGACCGGGCGTCTACTGAGCCAGGTGATCGAGCCGTTCGGGCGCGGCGAGACGGCGCGCTATGCCCCGTACGACTGGACCGCCCGGGAGTCCGGACCGGTCCGTGAGCTGCCGGCCGCGCCCGTGGTGCTGCTGGAGGGCGTCGGCGCGGGACGTCGCGCGTTGCGCCCATGGCTCGCGCGACTGCTGTGGATGGAGTTGCCGCACGAGGAGGCCTGGGCGCGGGGGCGGCGACGGGACGGTGAGGCGCAGAGCGACTTCTGGGCCGAATGGGTCCGCGCCGAGCGTCGGCACTTCGCCGAGGACCCCACGCGACCGTTCGCGGACCATGTGGTGCGGCAGTGTCCTGAGGGATACGAGGTGCTGCCGGGGCCCGTTGAGACGTCTGGACCGGACCAGTTCATCACTCACCGTGATGGACCATCCGCAGCGTGCTGAAGTTGTGAAGAGCCACTCCACAGAAGTTGCCTGAGTCGCTCAACTCTGCTTGACCAGGGGGCCGTACAGGTCTTACGTTCTGAAGGAGCGGCCTTCGGGAGCCGCCCCTCAGTCGCGAAGCCCCCGGTTGTTCCCCCGTGATCGGGGGCTTCGTTCTGCCCACATCCTCTCTTTCCGGACGCCACCCGGCGCGATTCGCTCACCCTGGGTCACCGCCTTCAGTGCGCCCCATATGCTCCCACCTCGTGGAACGGGGTGTGCGGCACCCTTCGGCAGGCCCATGAACCGCAGGTACGATGCCTCTCGGTGCGACCTTCGGACGGCTGCTCTGCCGCACCGCTTCAACTCCCGTCCGTGGCACAGTCGTTCGACCAGAGCTGCCGACGGGCACCGGCCCGACGGCAAGGGGGGTGTCCTGATCCGCGAGACACTCCCCGACCATCGGGGGCACGGTTTGTGGGGGACGTGATGGACTTCGGCACGCAGGGCCCCGAGGCCCCGGCCGACCTCGCCTGGCTGCGGGGTGTGGACGCCTACACGATGGGCGCCTACCCGCAGGCGGAGGAGGAGTTCCGCGCCGCGGTCCGGATGGACCCCGGTATGGCGGACGGCTGGCTCGGACTGCACGCGCTACGGGTGGACACGACGACCGCGCTGCTGCGCATGTTCCGGCACCGGGACCGCTTCGGCGAACAGCGCTCCCGCCACCGGCGCACCCTCAACTCCTGGTACTGGCTGGGCTGGTGGGTTCAGCCGGTGCTGGAGAGTCCGCGCGACCTACTGCTCGCGCACGCCTCGCACTGGCTCGACGGACGTCATGTGCCCGAACTGGACCGGGCGTTGGCCGGCCTGCCGCCGGTCGACGCGGACCACCAGGTGCGGTTCCTGCACGCGTGCCGCGCCTATCTGGTCAAGGACTGGGAGCAGTTGGTGCGGCACACCGATCCGCTGATCAACGATCCCATGCTCGGCATAGAGGCCGGACTGTTCGGCGGCATGGCGCGGGTCCGGCTGGAGATGTACGGGCAGGCCGAGCCGCTGCTGTCGTCCGCGCTGATGCGCTGCCGAAGCGAACAGCCGCAGCGCAAGGAACTGCGGTACTGGCTGGCCCGCGCACACGAGGGCACCGGACGGTCCGCCGCCGCGCTGCCCCTGTACCGGGCGGTGCACCGGGTCGACCCCTCTTTCATGGACACCTCGGCGCGGCTCGCGGCCATCTCCGAGGGGGACGGGTACGACGACGCCGCGGCCGACCTCGCGGCGATCACGCTCGCCGGGATCGGGCAGGACGTGCTGGAGGGCCCGGACGGCATGGATCCGCTGTGGGGCTCCGAAGGGCGCGACCTGAGGCTCTCGGAGCCCGACCCCTCGCCGCCCGGCGGACTGCCTGCCCAGACCGACGGCTTCCGCGAGAAGGCCGTGGTGCCGGTGCAGCCCATGCCCGCGGGACCGACCGACCCCGCCTTACTCGAAGAGGCGCTCGCCGAGCTGGAACGCATGGTGGGCCTGGAGCCCGTCAAGCGACAGGTCAAGGCGCTGTCGGCGCAGTTGAACATGGCCAGGCTGCGCACCGGGCAGGGCCTCCCGGTGCAGCCGCCGAAACGGCACTTCGTCTTCTCCGGCCCCTCCGGCACCGGCAAGACCACGGTGGCCCGCATCCTCGGCCGGGTCTTCTACGCGCTCGGGCTGCTCGGCGGCGACCACCTGGTCGAGGCCCAGCGTGCCGACCTGGTCGGCGAGTACCTCGGCCAGACCGCCGTGAAGGCCAACGAGCTGATCGACTCGGCGATCGGCGGGGTCCTGTTCGTGGACGAGGCGTACTCGCTCTCCAACTCCGGCTACGGCAAGGGCGACGCGTACGGCGACGAAGCCCTCCAGGTCCTGCTGAAGCGGGCCGAGGACAACCGCGACCACCTGGTCGTCATCCTCGCCGGATACCCCGAGGGCATGGACCGCCTGCTCGCCGCCAACCCCGGCCTCTCCTCTCGCTTCACCAGCCGCGTGGACTTCCCCTCCTACCGCCCCCTCGAACTGACCTCCATCGGTGAGGTGCTGGCCGCCGAGAACGGCGACATCTGGGACGAGGAGGCGCTGGACGAACTGCGCTCGATCGCCGGGCACGTCGTCGACCAGGGCTGGATCGACGAACTCGGCAACGGCCGCTTCCTGCGCACCCTGTACGAGAAGAGCTGCGCCTACCGGGACCTGCGGCTGTCGGGATACCCCGGCACACCGTCGCGCGACGACCTCTCCACGTTGCGGCTGCCCGACCTCATGCAGGCCTACGGGGAGGTCCTGTCGGGACGCGGCCCGCAGGATCCGTCGGCGATGTGAGAAGGCCCCGGTTCCGCCGGAGCCGTACGACCGTCACGGGTCGCACGGCCGCCGGGAATCCGGGGCCGACACTCACGATCAGCTCGCCAGCGCCTCCTCGGGGGCCTGGCTGGGGCGCGGCTCCGCGACCCGTACCGGCGCGACATTGCGGTGCGCGGGGTCCCGCACCTCGCCGACCAGCAGTTCCAGGACGTCCTCCAGGGTCACGAGGCCGAGGACCTTGCCGGAGGCGTCGGCGACCTGGGCGAGGTGGGTGGCGGCGCGGCGCATCACGGTGAGGGCGTCGTCCAGGGGGAGTTCGGACCGCAGGGTGGTCATCGGGCGCCACATCTGCTGCGGGACCGCACGCTCGGACTCCTCCAGGTCGAGGACGTCCTTCACATGCAGATAGCAGCCCATGAAGGCGCCGTTCTCCGCGACCACCGGGAACCGGGAGTACCCGGTGCGCGCGGTGAGCGCGACGACCTGGCCCGGGGTGACCGAGGGGTCCACGGTGACCAGCGAGCCGCTGTCGAGCAGGACGTCGGTGACCGGGCGGGAGCCGAGTTCCAGCGCGTCCTCCAGGCGCTCCTGTTCCTCGGGGTCGAGAAGGCCCGCCAGTCCGGAGTCCTCGACCAGCCGGTTGAGCTGCTCGCTGGTGAAGACCGCTTCGACCTCGTCCCTGGGCTCGACCCGGAACAGCTTGAGGATCAGCCGCGCGCAGGCGCCGAGGCCCACCGTCACCGGCCGGCACACGCGTGCGAAGGCGACCAGTCCCGGACTGAGCCAGAGGGCCGTCTTCTCGGGCGCGGCCATCGCCAGGTTCTTCGGGACCATCTCGCCGATGACGAGGTGGAAGAAGACGACGAGGGCGAGCGCGATCACATAGCCGAGGGGGTGGATCACCCCGTCCGGCAGATGGACCGCCGCGAAGAGCGGCTCCAGCAGACGGGCGACCGTGGGCTCGGCGACCGCGCCGAGCGTCAGCGAGCACATGGTGATGCCGAACTGGGCCGCCGCCATCATCTGCGGGAGGCGCTCCAGGCCGTACAGGACCTGCCGGGAGCGTGCGGTGCCCAGTGGTTCGATCTGGCTGCGCCGTACGGACACGAGCGCGAACTCGGCGCCGACGAAGAAGCCGTTGGCGAGCACCAGCAGGCCCGCGAACAGGAGTTGGAGCATGCTCATCGGACGGCCTCCGGGGCGAGCGCGGTCCGCACGAGGCGGACACGTTCGGCACGGTAGTGCCCGACCTGTCGCACCACGAGGCGCCAGCCGGGAAGCTCGGCCTTGTCGCCGGGGGCCGGGATCCTGCCGAGCAGGTCGGCGACCAGGCCCGCCACGGTCTCGTACGGTCCCTCGGGCACGTCGAGGCCTACGCGCTGCAGGATGTCCACCCGGCAACTGCCGTCGGCGTCCCAGGCGGGCCTGCCGTCCTCGGGGGGAGCGGCCGCGAGCTCGGGCGGTTCGCCCAGCACGTCGTCGTGCTCGTCGCGGACCTCGCCGACGAGTTCCTCGACGATGTCCTCCAAGGTGACCACACCGGCCGTGCCGCCGTACTCGTCGACGACGACGGCGATCGGCTGCTCACTGCGCAGCCGCTCCAGGAGGGGCTGCACGGGCAGCGTCTCCGGGACGAGCAGCGGGGCCTGGGCGATCCGGCCGACGGGCGTGCGCAGCCGGTCGCGCGACGGGATCGCGAGGGCGTCCTTGAGGTGCACCATGCCGACGATCTCGTCGATCCGCTCCCGGTAGACGGGGAAGCGGGACAGACCGGTGGCACGGGTGAGGTTGACCACGTCCTCGGCGGTGGCCGACGACTGGAGCGCGCTGACCTTCACCCGCGGCGTCATGACGTGCTGCGCGGTGAGGTCGGCCAGCGACATCGCGCGGACGAAGAGGTCCGCGGTGTCCTGCTCCAGGGCGCCCGCCCGGGCCGAGTGGCGGGCGAGGGAGACGAGTTCGCCGGGGGTGCGGGCGGAGGCCAGCTCCTCGGCGGGTTCCACGCCCAGGGCGCGGACGAGCCGGTTGGCGACCGTGTTGAGCGCGGCGATCACCGGCCGGAAGAGACGGGAGAAGACGTGCTGCGGGCCGGCGACGAAGCGGGCCACCTGGAGCGGCTTGGACACCGCCCAGTTCTTGGGCACGAGTTCACCGATCACCATCTGCACGGCGGAGGCCAGCAGCATGCCGGTCACCACGGCGAAGCCGGGCACCGCGCCATCGGGCAGCCCGACCGCCCTGAACGGGCCGTCCAGCAGCTGGGCGAGCGCCGGTTCGGCGAGCATGCCGACGACGAGCGAGGTGATGGTGATGCCGAGCTGGGTGCCGGAGAGCTGGAAGGACAGCTCCTTGAGCGACTCCACGACCGTACCGGCGCGCTTGTCGCCGTCGGCGGCGGCCTTCTCCGCCTCGGGGCGCTCGACCGTGACGAGGCCGAACTCCGCGGCCACGAAGAAGCCGTTGGCGAGAATCAGCAGGAACGCCGCGCCAAGGAGCAACAGGGGGATGGTCATGCCGCCGCCTCGCTATGTCGGAAGGGGGCGGCGCAGGTACTACAGGACGATCCGTCCATCGCTGGAGGGAGTCACTCCTCGGGTAGCAGGGGGCCTCTGAGAGCTGGAGCACATCGGAGGCGGAGGCGCGATGAAAACGCCTCCGCCAACAGATTAATCAAGACATGGGCCCTCAGGGCAGGGTGGAAGGCCGAGAGTCAGCCTTGATGTTCGCCGCGATGCCCGTCGGGCTCGCGGATGCCCCGGGCCGAAGCCAGGGCGCGCAGGGTGCGGGCGTCCTCGATGGCACGCTGTTTGGCGATGCCCGGCTGGATACCGAGCACCGGCAGGCTGGTGCCGTCACTGAGGTCGAGGAACACCCACGGGTCGCCGGGGCGCAGGTTGACCTGGAGGATCTCCGCCCAGTCCAGGTGCCGGCGGCTCACGATGTTCACGACGGTGACACCGCTCTCGTCGGCGACGACCTTGGGCCGCGAGAGCAGCACGAGTACCCCGAAGAGCAGCGCCGCGGTGAAGATGAAGCTGAGCTTCTCCCCCGGGCCGAGTTGCTCCAGAAGCATGGCGACCGTGGTGATGACCACAAGGATCGAGGCGCCCGCGGTGAGCAGCACGGCCCGGGTGCGGGACGGGCGGAAAGTTGCGGGAAGGGAGGGAAGGTCCGACATGTCCGTGGATCCCGTCAGAGCCGGCAGGCGTGGATGGCCGTGGTCAGGATGGCCCGCGCGCCGAGCGCGTACAGGTCGTCCATGATCCGCTGGGCCTCCTTGGAGGGGACCATGGCGCGGACGGCGACCCAGCCCTCATTGTGCAGCGGCGAGATGGTCGGCGACTCCAGGCCGGGAGTGAGCGCGACGGCCTTCTCCAGGTGCTCGGCGCGGCAGTCGTAGTCCATCATCACGTACGTCCGCGCGACCAGGACGCCCTGGAGCCGGCGCAGGAACTGCTGCACCTTGGGCTCGGCGTCCTCGGCGCGGTCGGCCCCGACGCGGCGGATGACGATCGCCTCGGACTTCATGATGGGGACGCCGAAGATCTCCAGGCCGGCGTTGCGCAGCGAGGTGCCGGTCTCGACGACGTCCGCGATGACCTCGGCGACACCGAGTTCGATGGCGGTCTCGACGGCGCCGTCGAGGTGCACGACGGAGGCGTCGATGCCGTGGTCGGCGAGGTGCTTGGCGACGATGCCCTCGTAGGAGGTGGCGATCGTCGTGCCGTTCAGGTCCGCGATGCCGTTCGCGGTGCCCGGCTTGGCGGCGAAGCGGAAGGTGGAGCGGGCGAAGCCGAGCGGGAGGATCTCCTCGGCGTTGGCCCCGGAGTCGATCAGGAGGTCGCGACCGGTGATGCCGATGTCGAGACGGCCGGAGGAGACGTAGATGGCGATGTCGCGGGGGCGGAGGTAGAAGAACTCGACCTCGTTGTTCGGGTCGACGATCCGCAGTTCCTTGGACTCCCGGCGCTGCTGGTAGCCGGCCTCATGCAGCATGTCCGCCGCAGGTCCTGAGAGGGAACCCTTGTTGGGGACGGCGATGCGCAGCATGAGGTCGGCTTCCTTTGCTCGAGGTTGTTCAGGAGTGGGTGGGACGGGTGGACGTGCTCGGTGGGGGCGCTGCTGAGACCGGCCCCTACAGATGCGCGTACACGTCGTCGAGGGAGATCCCGCGCGCGACCATCATCACCTGGACGTGGTAGAGCAGCTGCGAGATTTCCTCGGCGGCGGCGTCCTTGCCTTCGTACTCGGCGGCCATCCAGACCTCTGCGGCCTCTTCGACGACCTTCTTGCCGATGGCATGAACGCCCTTGCCGACCAGCTCGGCGGTGCGCGAAGTGGCGGGATCGCCCGTGGCGGCCTTGTGCTGGAGCTCGGTGAAGAGCTCCTCGAACGTCTTATTGGACATGGTGGCCCTCAGCCTACGCGCTCGCTGCCGTCCCTCAGTGCCAGGGTTCGGATACTGAGCGGAGGGTGGCCGCCGTCGCCACGGCGGCCGTCACCGCCTCGTGCCCCTTGTCCTCGTTGGAGCCCTCGATGCCCGCGCGGTCCAGGGCCTGCTCCTCGGTGTCACAGGTGAGCACACCGAAGCCGATGGGGACGCCGGTGTCGATGGAGACCTGGGTGAGGCCCTGGGTGACGCCCTGGCACACATACTCGAAGTGGGGGGTTCCGCCGCGGATGACGACGCCGAGCGCGACGATCGCGTCGTAGCCGCGGCCCGCGAGGACCTTGGCGGCGACGGGCAGCTCGAAGCTTCCCGGGACCCGCAGCAGGGTCGGCTCGTCGATTCCCAGCTCGTGCAGGGCGCGCAGCGCGCCGTCGACGAGACCGTCCATCACCTTGTCGTGCCACTGTGCCGCGATGACCGCGACCCGCAGATCGCCGCAGTTGCGTACGGACAGTTCGGGTGCACCCTTGCCGCTCACGTCTCTCCTTCAGTCCCGCTGTGCTGTATTACCGATGATGCTGTGTTGCCGATGGTGCTGTGTTGCCGATGACGCTGTGCCGTGCCGGTGGTACCGGTCGTGCGGTGTCACTGGCTCCCGCAGGCCGACACGGTCGTCGCGTCGAGCCAGGGCAGGTCGTGTCCCATCCGGTCCCGCTTGGTCTGCAGGTAGCGCAGGTTGTGCTCGCCCGCCTCCACGGGCATCGGCTCCCGCCCGGTGACCCGCAGGCCGTACCGGAGGAGCGCGTCGGTCTTGTCGGGGTTGTTGGTCAGCAGACGCAGGCTGCGGACGCCGAGGTCCTCCAGGATCCGCGCGCTCGCGCCGTAGTCCCGGGCGTCGGCGGGCAGGCCGAGTTCCAGGTTGGCGTCGAGGGTGTCCCGGCCGCGTTCCTGGAGTTCGTACGCGCGGAGCTTGGAGAGCAGGCCGATGCCGCGCCCCTCGTGGCCGCGCAGGTAGACCACGATGCCGCGGCCCTCGGTCCGGATGCGCTCCATGGACGTCTGGAGCTGGGGACCGCAGTCGCAGCGCTGCGAGTGGAAGACATCGCCGGTGAGGCACTCGGAGTGGACGCGGACGAGGACGTCCTCGCCGTCACCGATCTCGCCGTGGACCAGGGCGACGTGCTCGACCCCGTCGGCGGTGGAGCGGTAGCCGTACGCGGTGAACTCGCCGAACGCGGTGGGGAGATGGACCTCGGCCTCACGGCGGACGGTGGGTGCGGCGAGGGCCGCCCCGGTCTCGACCGACGTAGCGCGTTCGGTGGAGCGGCGGTAGGCGATCAGGTCCTCGATGGAGATGATCGTCAGGCCGTGCTTGCGGGCGAAGGGGATCAGCTCGGGCAGCCGGAGCATCCGGCCGTCCTCGCCGGCGATCTCGACGATCGCTCCGGCCGGGCGCAGGCCGGCCAGCCGGGCCAGGTCCACGGCGGCCTCGGTGTGGCCGTTGCGGGCCAGGACGCCGCCGGGCCGCGCGCGGAGCGGGAAGATGTGGCCGGGGCGAACGAAGTCGTCGGCCACCGACGCACCGTCCGCGAGGAGCCGCAGGGTGGCGGCCCGGTCGGCCGCCGAGATACCGGTGGTCACCCCGTGCGCCGCGGACGCGTCCACCGACACCGTGAACGCGGTCTTCATCGACTCGGTGTTGTCGTCGACCATCTGCGGCAGGCGCAGCCGGTCGAGTTCGTCGCCCTCCATGGGCGCGCAGATCAGCCCGCGGCACTCGCTCATCATGAAGGCGACGATCTCGGGGGTCGCCATCTCGGCGGCGACGACGAGGTCTCCCTCGTTCTCCCGGTCCTCGTCGTCGACGACCACGATGGGACGGCCGGCCGCGATGTCGGCGATGGCCTGCTCGACGGGGTCGAGCGCGAAGTCCGAGACATCTTGATCGTGCCCGGTGCTGTACCAAACCGGCGCCGTTGTCATGCCGGGGCTCCTTCCAGGACGGGCTGCCCGGCCTCACGGGAGCGCAGCCACCAGTCGCGCAGGCCCCACAGGACGAGCGCGCCGTACAGGACGTAGACGAAACCGGAGAAGGCGTAGCCGTTGGCGAAGTTGAGCGGGACACCCACCAGGTCGACCAGCAGCCAGGCGAACCAGAACTCGACCATGCCGCGGGCCTGCGCGTACATGGCGACGATCGTGCCGACGAAGATGTAGGCGTCGGGCCAGGGGTCCCAGGACAGCGTCGGGTACGCGTGGAACAGCGCGCTGACCGCGAGGGTGCCCACGGCCGCGGCCCCCACCATGTACGCGCGCTCGCGCCAGGTGGCGAACCGTACGGAGATGCGCCCGTCCTTGCCCTCGCCGCGGTTCCACTGCCACCAGCCCCACAGGGCGACGACGATGACGACGACCTGCTTGCCGGCGCTGCCGGTGAGGTGGCCGAAGAAGGCCACGAAGAGGATGACGCCGGAGAGGAGCTGGACGGGCCAGCTCCAGAGGGAGCGCCGCCAGCCGAGCGCGAGGGCGATCAGACCGATCACGTTGCCGATCATGTCCGACCACTTGATGTGCTGGTCGAGGAGGACGAAGGCCTCGGAGTTGAGCCAGTTCACCGCCCGGCCCCCTGGACGCCGGGCGGACCGGCGGGCTGCTCGCCCCGGGCGCCGAGCAGTCGCTCGACGTACTTGGCGATGACGTCGACCTCGAGGTTGACCGGATCGCCGGGCTGCTTGCGGCCCAGCGTGGTCAGGTCGAGGGTGGTGGGGATGAGGCTGACGGTGAAGTAGTCCGGGCCGGCGTCGACGACGGTCAGGCTGATGCCGTCGACCGTGATGGAGCCCTTCTCGACCACATAGCGCGAAAGGTCGGCGGGCAGCGAGATCTTGACGATCTCCCAGTTGTCGGACGGCTTGCGCTCGATGACCGCGCCGGTGCCGTCGACGTGTCCCTGCACGATGTGGCCGCCGAGGCGCTCGCCCACGGCCATCGGCCGTTCCAGGTTGACGCGGGAGCCCACGGTGAGGGCGCCGAGGCTGGAACGGTTCAGGGTCTCGGCCATGACGTCGGCGGTGAACTCGTCGCCTTCGTGCTCGACCACGGTGAGACAGACTCCGTTGACGGCGATGGAGTCGCCGTGCTGCGCGCCCTGCGTGACGACGGGGCCACGCAGCCGGAAACGCGAGGCGTCGTCGAGCATCTCGACGGCGGTGACCTCACCCAGCTCTTCGACGATTCCGGTGAACACTTCCCGGGTCCTCCTGCCTCATAGGGCACGGACTCCGGGGCTGTCGATGACGACAGAATGAGCGGACCGCGGCACACCGGGAGCGACGCCGAAAGGTCACTCGTCCCGCAGGACGAGAAGCGACAAACGGCAGCGCGCACGGATGCCCGCCCGCCGCGCACTGCCTCCCATCCGGACTTTAACCGTCGGTCCAGGAATTTCACCTGGTCAACCGGCCGCTGGAAGCGACCGGGTCGCGGACTGTAACCGCCGGTTCGGAATTACACCGACCCCGGAGTGCGCTGCTTCTGGTACAGGGCCAGTGTGCCACGCCCGGCCGACGGCCATGCGGCGGCACCCCTGTGGGGTGGCTCACAGCCGACCGGCATGGACTTCCGCGGAACCGTTTCTCCGGTCAACTTCCATCGCGACGCGCGACCTTGGGCCGTACCACGCGACCCCGAAATTGGTCCATACCTATTGACGCTATGGTCTAGTCCTCTTAGTGTCCTCGATCAAGACTGCGTGATCATTCATCGCCGGTCCCCCCACGATCGACCCGGCGGCGGTGACGAAGGCCCTTGCCCCGCCGCCGGGTCCCCCAGCCGGCATCTGCGGGCCCCGGGCACCCGCGCGGCCGCGAGTGCCCGGCCTCTGCCACGCTGGAGGCGTGACGACGAGCCTCGCCGACGAGTTCGAGACGTACCGGCCGCGCCTGTTCGGGCTCGCGTACCGGATGCTCGGTTCCGCCGTCGACGCCGAGGACACCGTTCAGGACGCCTATCTCCGCTTCAGCGGCGCCGACCGCGCGGAGGTCGAGCAGCCCGGCGCCTGGCTCGCCAAGGTCGTCACCAACCTCTGCCTCAACCGGCTGACCTCGGCCCGCGCACGGCGCGAGCGGTACGTGGGGCCCTGGCTGCCCGAACCGGTCGTCACCGCGGACGACGCCCTCGGCCCGCTGGAGTCGGCGGAGCAGCGCGACGCCGTGTCCCTCGCCCTGCTGGTCCTCCTGGAGCGGCTCACCCCGACCGAACGGGCCGTCTACGTGCTGCGGGAGGCCTTCGCGTACGGCCACCGGGAGATCGCCGACGTCCTGGAACTGACCGAGGCCAACTGCCGTCAGCTGTACCGGCGGGCGGTGCGACGGGTCGCCGCGCCGAAGGCCCGCTTCGAGGCCCCTCCCGAGCAACAGACCCGGCTCGTCGCCTCGTTCCTCTCCGCTGCCCGCGAGGGCGATCTGGCCGGTCTGGAGCGGCTGTTCGCCGCGGAGGTCGTCTGGTGGTCCGACGGCGGCGGCAAGGTCTCCGCGGCACTGCGGCCCGTCGAGGGTCGCGAGAAGGTGCTGCGCTTCCTGGCCGGCATCCTCGGCCGGGCCGCGGCGGACGGCGTCGGCCTGTCGGTGGCCGAGGTCAACGGCCGCGACGGACTGATCGCCCGCGGGCCCGAGGGCGCCGACGGGGTCGCCGGTGTCAGCGGTGTCATCGGCGTTGTCGCCTTCGAGGCCCACGACGGCGTGTTCACGCAGGTGCGCGTGGTGATGAACCCCGACAAGCTGGAGTTCGTGGGGCGCCAGCTGGCGCAGGCCCGGAACCCGGGGTGAGCGGAGCGGCGAGAGCCGATGGGCCGGACGCCGCGGCGGCTCGGCTGTCGCCGGTTCCGCCCGTCTCGCCGGCTCCGCCCGCGTCGCCCGGTTCTCCCCGTGCCGCCCGGTTCTGCCCGCGCCGGGTTCGTGGCCGCCCGTTCCGCGCGCACAGGCCCGCGGCCGTCCGGCGGCAAGATTTGCGGTCATGGCCGCGCGGCGGTTGCGATCGTGGTTCCGCGCGGGTTGCGATCATGGTCCCGCGCAGGTCGTTGTCACATCCGCGCGGGCTGTCCGGTCTCAGTTGGTGAAGGGCGCTCCGGCCGGGAGCGTCCGAACGCCGAAAGGACTGAACGGCATGACCACAATCCTGGTGACCGGCGGCACCGGAACCCTCGGCCGGCTCGTCACCGAGCGACTGCGGGCGGACGGCCACGAGGTGCGGGTGCTCAGCCGGCACGCGCAGCCGTACGCCGTCGATCTGCGCGAGGGCGGCAGCGGCCTGGACGCGGCCGTCACGGGGGTGGACGCGATCGTGCACTGCGCGACCTCACCGCGAGGAGGCGACGAGCGGGCGGCCGCGCAGCTGATCGCGGCCGCGCGCCGGGCGGCCGTCCCCCATCTGCTTTACATCTCGATCGTCGGCGTGGACAGGGTCCCGTTCGGCTACTACAAGACCAAGTGGGCCGTGGAGAAACTGATCGAGGAGTCCGGGCTCGGCTGGACGATCCTGCGCACCACCCAGTTCCACGACCTCGTCGCCCAGGTCCTCGGCGGCCTCGCCAAGCTGCCCGTACTGCTCCTCCCCGCCGGGATTTCCGACCAGCCGATCGAGGTCGCCGAGGTCGCCGACCGGCTGGCCGGACTGGCGGCCGGGGCACCCGCGGGGCGGGTCGAGGACATGGGCGGGCCCCAGGTGCGCACGCTCCGTTCGCTGGCCGCCGCCCACCTGCGCGCCACCGGGAAGCGACGCCCGCTGCTGGACGTACCTCTGGCGGGCAAGGCCTACCGGGCGTTCCGGGACGGGCACCACCTCACGCCGGAGCATGCCGTGGGGAAGGGAACGTTCGAGGACTTCCTGAAGGCCCGCTCCCAGAACACGCGCTGACTCCCCCGGTGGGCTCGGGGCCGCCGGCTCGGCGGCCCCCGCCCCGGCCCGCCGGCCTCGGCTCGGGGACCGCCGGAAGTCCGGACCGCCGGGCCACCAGGATTTCTCCGGATCCGGACCGCCACGCCGACCCGGGTCCTGTGGACCCCGGCCCACTCCCCCACCGGGTCCGGCCGCCTCCGCCTTGGCCCGGCAACCCGGGGTCCCCTAGACCCCGGCCCCATCACCCCACCAGGTCCGCCGGCCCCAGCCTTGGCCCGGCACCCCACCCCGGGTTCCCTGGACCCCGGCCCGGGCCCGGGCCCCATGACCCCACCAGGTCCGCCGACCCCAGCCTTGGCCCCGCACCCCACCCCGGGTCCCCTAGACCTCGGCACCCCACCCCGGGGCCCCAGCACCCCGGCCGGGCCATCACCCCACCAGGGGTCCGCCCGGATCACCCCACCAGGTCCGCCGGCCCCCGCCTCGGCCCGGCACGCCGCCCGGGGTTTCCGTGCGCCCCGGGACCTACCGCGACGACGGCGGAGCGAACAGTTCGTCCTGGGCGCCGTCGCGCGCGGTCAGGAGGGCGCCGCGCAGCACCGCGCCTCCGCCCAGCGTGCTCGCGCGCACCTCGGTCGGGAGCGGCGACATGCGGACGAGCCGTCGTTCGACCCGTGCGGCGAGCACGGCGCCGCCCGCCTGGCCGACCTCGCCGCCGAGGACCACACAGCCGGGGTCCAGTACGGCGATGACGGAGGCCGCCCCGATGGCGAGCCGGTCGGCGAGGGCGTCGAGGAAGCCGGCGGCCTCCGGGGAGTCGGGTGCCGCCACCGCCTGTCTCACCAGCGCCGCGGCGTGCGGTTCGTGGGCGTCCGGCACCGCCGAGACGCCGTGCTCCGCCGCCAACGCCGCGACCGCCGCCGCCCCGGCCAGCGAGTGGAAGCCGCCCTCGCAGTCGGTCGCCGAGGGAAGGGTCGTGGTGCCGGGCACGGGCAGGAAGCCGATCTCCCCGGTGCCTCCGGAGGCACCGCGGCGCAGGGCGCCGTCGAGGACGACGGCGGCGCCGGTGCCGTGGCCGAGCCACAGCAGGACGAAGGTGTCGCGGTCGCGGGCGACGCCGTCGCGCTGTTCGGCGAGGGCGGCGAGGTTGGTCTCGTTCTCGACGAGGACGCGGGCTTCGGGGAGCCGTTCCTGGAGGGCGGCGATCAGGCGCCGGTGCCATGCGGGCAGGGCGGAGGAGTCGCGGAGTTCGCCGGTGGCGGGGTCGATCAGGCCGGGCGCGCCGATGCCGACGGTGTGCAGCCTGCCCCACCCCCGGACGGGTTCGCGCGGGGGCGTCGCCCCGAGGGTCCCCGCCTCCTTCGCCACCCGCTCGACCAGCGCGACCGCCTGCTCCACCGCCGGTCCGGTCCCGGTGTCCCCGCCGATCGGCACGGACGCCTCGGCCAGGACGTGACCGACCAGGTCGGACACGACGACGGAGACTCCCTCCGTACGGACGTCCAGTGCGGCCAGGTGGGCGCGGTCCGCGACGATCCCGTAGACCCGGGCGTTCGGGCCGCGCCGCTGCTCGCCCGATTCCCCGACGACCGTGACGAGACCGGAGGCCGTGAGGCGTTCGACGAGGTCGGCGACGGTCGGCCGGGACAGTCCGGTGAGCTGCTTCAACCGCCCTGCCGTCAAAGGGCCTTCCTGCTGCAACAGCCGCAGGGCGAGCCGGTCGTTGATGGCCCGTGCGGTGCTCGGGGATGCGGGCATGCCGGGAATCCTCCCAGATCGGCAGGGCCGCCCGGTGGGCGGGCGGCAAGCGGTCATCTATCTATCAGGCAGGGTTCCTGATAGTTTACGGCGGCGGAACGGGGAACCATCACCCGGGGAGGGGCCGGAGCATGAGTGAAGTGGTCTACGACCAGCGCGAGGTCAAGCGCGCCCGGTACGCCGTGGCGGCCGTCTTCGCCGTGCACGGAGCCGTCACCGGGTCCTTCGCGACCCGCGTGCCATGGATCCAGGACCATGCGTCGGTCAGTGCCGGGCAGCTCGGTTTCGCCCTCGCCTTCACCGCCCTGGGCGCGTCCTGCTCGATGCCGCTGGCCGGCCGGATCACCCACCACTTCGGCAGCCGTACGGCGCTGCGCGGGCTCATGGCCCTGTGGACGCTGGCATTGGTTCTGCCCTCGCTCGCGCCGAACCTGCTCACCCTGTGCTTCGCGATGTTCGTCTACGGCGCCACGGCGGGGATGGCGGATGTCGCCATGAACGCGCTGGGTGTCGAGGTCGAGAACCGGCTCGACAAGTCGATCATGTCGGGGCTGCACGGCATGTGGAGTGCCGGCGCCCTGATCGGCGCCGCGGCCGGCACGCTCGCCGCGCAGCTGGGCTCGGACGCGCGGGTGCACCACGCCCTGGCCGCGGCGACCCTCACGCTGGTCGGTCTTGCCGCCTGCCGCTGGGTGCTCGATCTGCAGCCCGCCGAGGACGAGGAGCCGCCGCCGCGGTTCGCGCTGCCGCCCCGGTCGGCGCTGCTGATCGGTGCGGTCGGCTTCTGCGCGGTCTTCGCGGAGGGGGCGAGCCTGGACTGGTCGGCGGTCTATCTGCGCGACCGGCTGGACACCTCGGCCGGTCTCGCCGCGGCCTCGACCACCGGCTTCATGCTGACCATGGCGGTGGCCCGGCTGCTCGGCGACTCGGTGGTGAACCGATTCGGCGCTGTGCGCACCGTGCGGGCGGGCGGTGTGCTGGCCGTGCTCGGCGGGCTGTTGATCGTCGTCGCCGAGCAGCCGGCGGTGGCGATGGGAGGCTTCGCCCTGCTCGGCCTCGGTATCGCGGTCGTCGTCCCGCTCTGCTTCGCGGCGGCCGGACGCAGCGGCCCGAATCCCAGTCAGGCCATCGCGGGCGTCGCCACCATCACGTACACCTCGGGTCTGATCGCGCCGAGCCTGATCGGGTCGGTGGCGCAGGCGACGAGCCTCATGGTGTCGTTCGGGCTGGTCACGGTCCTGGCGTTCGGGCTCACCGCGCTCGCGGGTGTGCTGCGCGCGGGGGACCGCACGCGTCCGAAGGTCAGTTCCCCGAGCGCACCAGTTCCCGACCCACGACCCTGAAGCGGTCGCTCCACGGCGCCGGGCGCAGCGTCCCGGCGTCGAGCCGGACGAGGACCCGGGTGCCGTGCGCGTAGGTGACCGCGCCGTCGAGGGAACAGAAGCGGAAGCCGTACGTCAGTCCGGTGTTCCCGAGCCGTTCCAGCCACATGTGGACGGCGTACGCGCCGGGACGGCTGACCGGGGCCTCGTAGGTGATCCGCAGTTCCTTGACCGCGTTGCACGAGTCGCCCGCCGCCTCCCAGTCGCCCTCGAAGCCGAAGCCGCTCTCGTTCCACAGCGCGGTCCAGGCACGCTCGACCATGACCGGGTAGCGGGCGTTGTGCAGCAGTCCGAGCGCGTCGAGGTCGTCGAAGTGGACGGTGACGGGCAGCAGCCGTCCGTACGGGAGGGCGGGGGCGACGGGGGCTTCGGCGGTCACGGGCGGGGCTCCTGAGACGGGCGCGTGCGGATGGGGCGGCTGGCTGAAAATGATGCCCCATCCTAAGCAAACGCTCAGGAGCCCTGTCCGGGCGGGATCAGCCGGTGATCGAGTCGAGCTGCTCGGCGGCCGGCCGCAGCTCCCACAGATCGCCGCCGGGCGGCGCCTCGAGCTCTGGCACGGCGGCCCGCGCGGCCCGGTCCCCCGCGTCGGCCGCCGCGTGCACCACATCGCTCGCCGCGAAGCGATGGAACTCCAGCTCGGGGTGGTTCCACGGCTGGGCGCCCGTCGCCGTGGGCAACAGGTAGTCGACCGCCTTGAACAGGCTCTGGCCGTCCGGCCCTTCATAGGACCAGAGGTCCACGCCGACATGGCGGCCGATGGCCGCGAGCCGGGTGTAGGCGACCAGGTCGAAGGTCGAGTAGTGCCAGCTGCGGGTGCGGGCCAGTTCCTGGGGCTGACTCCCGTCGGCCGCGATCTGCGGGTCGATCCGCAGGGCGCGCGCGTCGAGCACGGTCCGCCGGGCGAGCGCCTGGTCACCGGTCGCGTACGCGAGGGCGGCGAGCTGCATGTCGTAGAACGTGCCGTGGTTGTTCCGGGCGGCGCCCTCCTCCTTGCCGAAGGCGCTGTCCGTCAGCCAGTCGCGGAAGCCGGTGTTCCAGTCGAGCATCGCGGCCCGGTCGTGCCGGGACCAGCCGGGGGCGCCGGTGTCCAGGACGGCGATCGCGTCGAGGACGCTCGTGTAGGACTGCGAGAAGTCGATGATGCCGATGGCCCGGCCGTCGTACTTGCAGGGGATGAACTGGCCGTGGTCGAGGTTCGGGTTCATCTTCGTGGCCGGGTCCAGGAACCAGGTGCGCAGGATCAGGGAGGCCTTCTCGGCGTACTGCTTCCTGCCGGTGTAGTACCAGGCGAGCGCGAGATCGTACGTCGAGTCGAAGACCTTCTCGACGTCCTGGCGGTCGGTTCCTGTGTCCACCTCGGGGTTGCGCTGTCCGTCGCGCTGGACGTACGGACAGCCCCAGGGGTTGTCGGCGGTGGCGGGCTGCGAGGGCCACCAGTACGGGGCTTGGCTGAGGTAGTCGTGGACATCGCCGCCGGGGGCGGGTTTCGGCTTGTCGACGACCGTCCAGGGGCCCTGGTCCAGCCAGTTGTCGGCGCGGGCCGTCAACGCCCGCAGTGAGAGGGCGAGTCGGCGGTCGCCGTGGTCCAGGCGGATGCGGGTCCGCCGGAGCCGGCCGCCGTCGAGGACCGCGGTCCTCGGGATTCCGGGCGCGGTACGAGCGGACGCCGGGTGGACGTCCACGGACGCGGTACGAGCGGACGCGGAGGCGGCGCCCACGGACGCCGTACGGGCGGACGCCGAGGGGACGACGACGGACGCGAGGGCGACGGCGGCCGCCGCGACCACCACGCCCAGTCTGGATCGTGCACTCACGGAACACTCCGATCAGACATATGAACGATGTTCACGAGTAGGGCCGTGCGAGCGTAGAGGCCGCTGGTTGGCCCTGACAATGGTCCGGACAGATTCACGTACAGAGAAAGCGAATCCTCACCATGGACCTCGGCGTGCGCTGGAAACTGCACGGCGACGGGCGGACTCCCGCCCCGGGAGCGATCGTCCGCCCCGATGAACGCCTCTCCTGGCCCCGGACCTTCGGGCTCGGCGCCCAGCACGTGGTGGCCATGTTCGGGGCGTCCTTCGTGGCACCCGTCCTCATGGGACTCGACCCCAACCTCGCGATCATGATGTCCGGGGTCGCGACGGTCATCTTCCTGCTCGCCACCAGCGGCCGCGTCCCCAGTTACCTGGGCTGTTCGCTCTCCTTCGTGGGCGTCGCCGCCGTGATCCGCGCTCAGGGCGGCACCAGCGCGACGGTGACCGGCGCGTGCTTCGTGGTCGGCGTCGTGCTGTTCCTGGTGGGGCTCGCCGTCCAGCGGTTCGGGGCGAGGATCATCCATGCCGCGATGCCGCCGATCGTGACCGGCGCGGTCGTCATGCTGATCGGCTTCAACCTGGCGCCGGTGACCGCGTCCACCTACTGGCCGCAGGACGAGTGGACGGCGCTGCTCACCATGCTGGTCACCGGCGCGGCCGTGGTGTGTCTGCGCGGCTTCTGGTCACGCATCGCGATCTTCCTCGGACTGGTCTTCGGCTACGTCATCTCCTGGGCCTTCGACCGGATCTTCGGCCGGATCCACTCGGTGGACTCGAGCGGCAAGGTCACCGACCACTGGCGCCTGGACCTCTCCGGCGTCGAGAAGGCCGACTGGATCGGACTGCCGTCCTTCCACGGACCCACGTTCCAGTGGTCGGCGGTCCTCGTCGCGCTGCCGGTCGTCATCGCGCTGGTCGCCGAGAACGCCGGGCACGTCAAGGCCGTCGGCGAGATGACCGGCGACCCGCTGGACGACGAACTGGGCACCGCGATCTCCGCGGACGGCGCCGCCTCCATGCTCTCCACCGCGGTCGGCGGCCCGCCCAACACCACGTACTCCGAGAACATCGGCGTGATGGCCGCGACCCGGGTCTACTCCACGGCCGCCTACTGGGCCGCCGCCGGCTTCGCCCTGCTCTTCGGCCTGTGCCCCAAGTTCGGCGCGGTGGTCGCGGCGATCCCGGGCGGCGTCCTCGGCGGCATCACCGTCATCCTGTACGGCATGATCGGGCTGCTGGGCGCGCAGATCTGGCTCAACGCCCGGGTGGACCTGCGCAGTCCGCTGAACCTGGTGCCGGCGGCCGCGGGCATCATCATCGGCATCGGCGGGGTCACCCTGAAGTTCACCGACAACTTCTCGCTGAACGGCATCGCGCTGGGCACCGTCGTCGTGATCACCGGCTACCACGCGCTGCGGGCGATGGCCCCGGCCCACCTCAAGCAGGAGCCGCTCCTCGACTCGGGGACGTCGGCCTACGACGAGCCCGGGGGTCAGCCCGCCAGCTCATAGGCGTACTCCGCCGAGAAGGTGCCTGCTGTGCCCCGGCAGCCGTCCGACTCACCCGGCGGCTTCACCCACAGATAGGCGTCGACCCCCGCCACCCCGGTCCTCAGGGTCGGCGCCTGTCCGATCCTGCGGCCCGGCGGATCGCACCACTCGCCGCCGGCTGCTGCGCCGTTGCCGTTGCGGCTGGTGTCGATGACGGCGCCGAGGCCCGCGGGCCCGCCGAGCGCGGACAGCACGCGCCGGGCGTAGGCGATCTCGTCGGTCGTCCGGTTGAAGTTGGAGACGTTGGTGAAGACGCCGTCGGACGAGGCCGGTGAGGCAGCGCCCGCCCGGCGGAGCAGCGCGGCCTGTGCGGCGGCCGGGTTCCAGTCGGAGTTGCCCGCGTCGTAGTAGACCCGGGCCCTGGGGTCCGCCGCCTTCAGGACGCGTCCGGCGCGGGCCAGGGAGGCGAAGCGGTCGGCCCGCCCGCCCTCGGTGAGGCAGTCGGACTGGGCGACCGAGTCGGGCTCCAGGACGACGACGACCTCGCCCGAACCGAGCCCGGCCGCGATCCCGTCGATCCAGCCGTCGTAGGCGGCGAGGTCGGGCGCCCCGCCCTCCGAGGCACCGCCGCAGTCGCGCTGCGGAATGGCGTAGGGCACGAGGACGGGCACCCGGCCCCGCGCGGCGGCGGCCGATGTCACGGCCCTGACCCGCGCGGTGATGGTGGCCGGCGTGAAGTCCGCGAACCACACGGCGGCCGGGCGGTCGGCGATCCGGGACTCGATGACCGCGCGCCGGGCGTCACCGGGGTGGGTGTCGAGCCAGTCGCGTACCTGGGAGTCGGAATCGCGGTAGAGGAGGGCGGGGGCTGCCGCGGTCCGCGGCTTCCTCACGGTCGGCGAGGGGTCGGGAGCCGGTTCCGGGGAGGCCTGCCTCGACGGGGACGGAGCGGCCGAGCTGGGCGAGGGCATCGGCACACCCGGCGGCGCGCCCAGCGCGGACGAGTGGATGACCAGCGGTTTCGCAGCCTTCGCGGGGCGCCCGTCGTCGAGCGCGGGCACCGTGACCGTCACGGTGCCGACCGCCACCACGACCGAGGCCAGGGTGACCATGACACCGCGTGCGGCGGACCGGCCGGGCCGGGTCCCGCGCTGGACGGGCCGCTGGGCACGTAAGCCTGACACGTACTGTTCCCCCCACTCCCGCCACGACCGCGTTCCCCCGTTCCGGGGAAGCCGTCGGCCCGGCGGCACGTCGGCCACCCTAGGACTGGGACGCTGCCCCCATGGCGCAGTCGGCACAGTTCACCACTCCCGTTGACACGGTCGTCTCCCGTATGCGGGCCCTGGACGCGAGGCTCCCCGAGCGCGACGGTCTCGCGGTCTTCAACCGCGTCTACCTCACCGTCACCGAGGAGTTCGACCGGCATCTGGACGCGGGGGTCTTCCCGGACCACCGGGCCGCGATCACGCTGGACGTACGGTTCGCGGAGCACTATCTGGCGGTCGCCGAGGAGGGCCGGGCGCCCGCCTGCTGGCGGCCGCTGCTGCGGTTCCGCCGCCATCCGGGGGTACGTCCGCTGCAGTTCGCGATCGCGGGCATCAACGCGCACATCGGGCACGATCTGGTGCTCGCCGTGGTGGACACCTGTCGTACGCTCGCGTGCGAACCGGCCGACCTGGAGGACGAGTTCGACCGTGTGGGCGATCTCCTCGTCTCGCTGGAGGAGCGCATCCGCGAAGAGCTGATGCCGGGCCCCGACCTGTTCCAGATCGCGGATCCGCTCACCCATCTGCTCGGCTCCTGGAGTCTGGAGCGGGCGCGCGAGGCCACGTGGGCGGCGGCGCGGGCCCTGTGGGCGCTGCGCGGGCTCCCCGACCTGGCCGAGGAGTTCGGCGGGCGCCTCGACGCGGCGGTGGGCCTGGCCGGCCGGATGCTGCTCACCCCCCTGCCGGACTGATCCGGCCACGCGGCGCGGCCCTCACCGGAACTCGGCGCGGATCACTGTACGTTGAACGGTCGGCACACTCTGATGCGAAGGAGCACACAGGTATGACGACGCGACTCGGCCTCACCCTCCCGCAGATGAAGCAGTACGACCTCGGACGGGACGTGCCCGACGTGGCACGCGCGGCCGAGGCCATCGGGTACGACAGCCTGTGGGTATTCGAGCGAGCCCTGTTCCCGGATCCCCCGACGCAGGGTCTGTACGGCATCGAGGGACTGCCCTGGCCGGAGGCGTACCGCGGCGTCGCCGACCCCTTGGTCACCCTGACCCTCGCGGCCGCGGTCACCGAGCGCGCCGAGCTCGGCACCAGTGTCCTGGTGGCCCCGCTGCACATGCCTTTCCAGCTCGCCAAGGCCCTCGCCTCGCTCGACGCGGCGAGCGGCGGCCGGGTCGTCGCGGGCTTCGGCTCGGGCTGGTCGCTCGACGAGTACGCGGCGGCCTCCCCGCGGCCCTTCGAAGAACGCGGCCAGGCCCTCGACGAGGTGATCGGGGTGTGCCGCGCGGTGTGGGGTCCCGACCCGGTGGTCTACGACGGCACGCTCACCAAGATCGCGTCGGCCGTGGTCGGCCCCAAGCCGGCCCGGCCGATCCCGATCCTGCTGGCCGCCAACACCGGAAAGGCACGGCGCCGACTCGTCGACCACGCCGACGGGTGGATGCCGATCGGCATGGGTGTCGAGCAACTGGCCGCGCAGTGGAGCCGGCTGCAGGAGCTGGCAGCCGAGCGCGGCCGCACCGAGCCGCTGCGCACGGTGTTGCGGACCAACCCGCAGTACACGGCGAAGGGGTACGAGGGCGCGAACCGCCAGCCCTTCCAGGGCAGCGTCGACCAGATCGTCGAGGACCTGGTCGCCCACGCCGAGCTCGGCCTCGGTGAGATCTTCTTCGACCTGCAGAGCTCGGTGCGGGACGCCCAGGAACTGAAGGACGTGGCCGCCGAGGTGTACGAGGCGGCGCGGGCGGCCGGGGTCTGACCCGCCCGCCGCGCGCCCCGCGGGGAAGGGTCAGTCCTCGGGCAGTTCCACCGGCGCGATCTCGTCGTAGACGTCGCCGGGCCCGGGGTTGGTCGGGTCGGTCGTCCCGCCGAGCTGGTGCATGACGCCCCAGACCGCGTTCAGCGCGGTCTGGACGGCACCCTCGGCCCAGCCGGCCGTCCAGGAGATGTCGTCGCCGGCGAGGAAGATGCCCCGCTTGTCCTCGGGCAGCGACTCCTGCATGAAGTGCGTGAACAGGCGGCGCTGGTAGCGGTAGTGGCCCGGCAGGTTGGCCTTGAACGCGCCCATGAAGTAGGGCTCGTTCTCCCAGGACACGGTCACCGGATTGCCGATGATGTGCTTCCTGATGTCGACCTTCGGGTAGATCTCGCCGAGCGACTTCAGCATGACCTCCATGCGCTCGCTCGCGGACAGCGGCAGCCACTTCAGGCTGTCGTCGCACCACGTGTACGAGAGGCAGATGACGGCGGGCTTGTCCGGGCCCTCGTCCAGGAGGTAGGTACCGCGGGTCATCCGGTCGGTGAGCGTCATCGACATGACGTCGCGGCCGGTCTCCTCGTCCTTGTCCAGCCAGAACGGCCGGTCGACGGGCACGAAGAGCTTGCTCGACTCCATGTAGTGGGTGCGCTCGATCGCCGTCCAGTGGTCGATCGGGAAGAGCGAGTCGTCGCAGGCGATCTTGGAGAGCAGCATCCAGGACTGGGCGGTGAAGATCGCCGCCTTGAACGTACGGATGTCACCGTTCGCGTCGGTCACCGTGATCCCGTTGCCCGCGGTGCGGTGCAGCCGGGTCACGGCCGGGCGCGGGGCGCCGTCGTGCAGCGTCGACAGCGAGGTGCCGTACGCCCAGTGGACGATCTTCTCCGGCTCGCGCTCCCACAGCCGCAGCGGAAGCTGCTGGGAGCCGCCGACGATGCCGCGGTGGTGGTCGTCGGCCTCGGTGTAGACGACGCGAAGGATCTCCAGGATGGAGTTCGGGAAGTCGGTGTCCCAGCCGCCGGTGCCGAAGCCGACCTGGCCGAAGATCTCGCGGTGCCGGAACGACTTGAAGGACTCCGAGTCGCAGAGGAAGCCGTAGAAGGTCTGGTTGTCGAGCTTCTCGACGAGCTTCGACCAGATCTCCCGGATGCGCGGCACATCGCGCTCCCGCATGGCCTGGTTCATGTCGGAGAAGTCGGCGCCGTCCTCGAGACAGGCGTTCCAGGCGTTCATCACGTCGCGGTAGACCTGCGGCAGGTCGTCGACGGAGGTCGCGTAGTGCGACTCGCCCTTCAGGTCGACGACCGTGGAGGGCGTGGACTCGGCGAGGGGGTTGGGGAACGGCCGGGTCTCGAGGCCCACCAGGTCGATGTAGTGCTGGAGGGCGGTGGAGGACGGCGGGAAGCGCATCGCGCCCATCTCGGCGGTGAGCGAGGGGTCGCAGCCCTCGAAGCCGACCGTGCGCAGCCGGCCGCCGATTTCGTCGGCCTCGTACACGACGGGCTTGAGGCCCATCTTCATCAGCTCGTACGCGGCCACGATGCCGGACAGTCCGCCGCCGATGACCGCGACCTCGGTGCCGTGCTCGGTCGCGGGTATCTGCCCGAGGCCCGCGGGGTGCGCGAGGAAGTCGTCGTAGGCGTAGGGGAAGTCCGGGCCGAACATGGTGATCGGCGGCTGCTGCACGTCGGCGTGCTGGACGGCGTTGGGCACGGTGGACGTCATGGGGTACGGACTCCTTGCGCGAAAACTGGTGAGGGGGAGGCTGTCGGACCGGGCGGAAGATCAGACGATGGACCCGTAGAGACCGGGGCGACGGTCCTTCAGATACGGGTTCGTCTCGCGCGAGGCCGCGAGGAGGACGGGGTCGGCGTCCGCCAGGACCAGTTCCTCGCCGCGGCCCGCACGGGCCCGGGCGACTCCGTCGGGCGAGGCCAGCGTGGACAGTCCGACGAACTCGAACTCCCCTTCCGGACCGGTGCGGTTGACGTAGGCCACGTACATCTGGTTCTCGAAGGCGCGCACCGGGACGACGGATTCGGCGACGAACTGGAACGGGTGCATCTGCGCGGTCGGCACGAGCAGCAGGTCGGTGCCGGCGAGGGCGTGCGCGCGGACGTTCTCCGGGAACTCGACGTCGTAGCAGATCATGAGGCCGACCCGGAGGCCGTTCAGTTCCGCTTGCACGACGGGCTGGTCGCCCGGCGTGAAGTGGTCGTGCTCGAAGCAGCCGAAGAGGTGGGTCTTGCGGTAGTTCGCGAGCCGGGTGCCGTCGGCGGAGATCAGCTGCGCGGAGTTGAAGACCCTCGTCCCGGTGCCGGCCGTGGAGTCCTCGCCCTCGCCTCGTCCGGCCTCGCGCTCGGGGTAGCCGTAGGCGACGGCCACGCCGTGCCGGGTGGCGATCTCCGCCACCGCGTCGGCGGAGTCGCCGTCGGCGGGCTCGGCGAGGCGCGCGATGTCGTCACCGATGGCGTAGCCGGTCAGGAACATCTCCGGCGTCACGATCAGCCCGGCGCCCGCCGCGGCGGCGCGACCCGCGGCCTCGTCGAGCACCTTGAGGTTCTCGACGATCGAGCCGGGGCGGCCGGAGCTCTGGAGCAGGGCTGTGCGCATGCGGGTTCTCCACCGGTACGAGGGGGTTCGGGGGGCCAGATAGACGGTACGGTCGACCGGCTCACGGGGACAAGAAGGACCCGTTGCGCGCCACCGAACGATTCATTGCGTGCGCCCGGCCCCCGGCGGCGATTCGTTGCGCACCTCGCCGCGCCCCCGGTCTTGGCCCCGATCCCCTGGAGACGCAGGTCACAGACGGTTTTTCGCGCCCTCGAACCTTGGGCGCGGAGACGGTGCGGAGACAGGGCGACACCCCCGAATTCGTCGGCCGCTGAATTCCGTCGCCGCCCCCGCGTCCGGCGCTCCGGGCGGTCACAGCTCGCGCAGCCGCTCCACGATCTCGCGCAGCAGTTCCGGGTCGGCCGCCGGACCGCCGTGCGGCGGCCGGTACGGCTCGTCGATGCGCAGCAGACCGGCCTCGGCCAGGTCGCCGAGCAGGACGCGTACGACGGTCAGCGGCAGGTCGGCGTCCGCGGCGAGCTCGACGACCGGCCGGGGTCCGCGGCGGGCCAGATCGAGCAGGACGGCCGCGGCATGATCGACACCGGGCTGCCCGGCGTCCGTCTCCAGGACCGTGACCTGCGACATCAGATCGATGACGTGCCGGTCCGAAGGCCGGGTCCGGCCCCCGGTGACGGTGTAGGGCCGCACCATCGGCCCGGTCTCGTCCTCGTACCAGTGATCGTCGGTCACGGGCGGATCAGTGGCCCGCGGGGTCAGCCGCCGAACGTACGGCGGCGGCCATGTGGCGGCCGACGCGGCGGACGAGCAGTTCCATCTCGTGGGCGAGCTGTCCGACGTCCGTCTGCACCTCGCTGAGCACGGCCAGCCGGCTTCCGTCACCCGCCGGGGTGATGAAGAGGTAGGCGTCGTCGAGCATCACCATGGTCTGGCGCACCCCGCCCGCGGCGAACCGTTCGCCTGCCGAACGGGCGAGGCTGTGGAAGCCGGAGCAGACGGCGGCGAGGTGTTCGATGTCCCGTCTGCCCATGCCCTCCGAGCAGCTCAGCGGCAGACCGTCGGCGGTCAGGAGCACGGCCTGGCGGACGTGGTCGGTCCTGGCCACCAGGTCGTCGAGCAGCCACCCGAGATCGGTGCCGGGCCGTTCGGAGTCGTCCCCGGACTCGGAGGCACCACCCGGCTCCGGGTGCCGGCCCTCAAGGGTCTGGGCGGGGTGCTCTGGGAGCTGGTCAGGGCGCATCGTCGGCGTCCGTCCCTTCCTCGGTGTCGGTTCGCTGCGCGGGGCCGGGCTGCGCGGAGCCGGACCCGCTGGTGCCCGGCTGCGTGGGCAGGCCCTTGCGGCCGCGGTCGAGGCCGCGCTGGAAGGCCCCGAAGACCGCGCGCATCTCCTCCGGAGTGACCTCGCGCTCCGGCGTCTCGTCGGCCACCGGTCCCGCGGTGCGCAGCTCGGGGGCGAGGGCCCGCTGGCGGACCCGGGTGGGCAGCTCGGGCGGGGCCGGAACCGAGGTGTCCTGCGGCACGAAGCCGGCCTCCTCCCGCCGCGTCTTGCGCTGCTCCGGGAGGACCACGGTGCCCGTCCGTGAGGGGAGCCCCACCGGGGCCGAATCCGCCCCCACCGCCGGGCACGCCGATTCCACCGGAGCGAGAACCGCCTCCGGCAACAGCACCACCGCCGTCGTACCGCCGTACGGGGAGCGGCACAGCGTGACCTTGATGCCGTGCCGTGCGGCGAGCCGGCCCACCACGTACAGCCCGAGCCGGTCGTGCCGGGTCGGGTCGAAGTCGTCCGGCGTGGTGAGGGTGCGCTGGGCCTCCTCGATCTGTTCGGGCGCGAGACCGAGGCCCCGGTCGTCGATCTCCAGGACGAACCCGCTTCCCGCCCGTCCGGTGCGCAGGGTGACCTGGGTGCGGGGCGGTGAGAACACGGTGGCGTTCTCGACGAGTTCGGCGATCAGATGGACGACGTCGGCGACGGCGTCCGCCGCGACGCCCACCTCGGGCATCGGGGGGACCACCACACGCGTGTAGTGCTCGATCTCGCTCACCGCGGAGGACACCACCTCCGCGACGGGTACCGGCCGCCGCCAACGGCGGCCCGGGGCCGAGCCGGAGAGGATGATCAGACTCTCCGCGTGGCGCCGCATGCGCGTGGTGAGGTGATCGATCCGGAACAGGTCGTCCAGGATGTCCGGGTCGTCGGTGCGCCGCTCCAGCGTGTCGACGAGTTTGAGCTGGCGGTGGACGAGCGCCTGATTGCGGCGGGCGATGTTCAGGAGCACGGCGAACAGCCCGCGGCGCAGGGTGGCTTGCTTGACGGCGGCCTCGACGGCGGCGAGCCGGGCGGTGTTGAAGGACCGGCCGACCTGGCCGATCTCGTCGGCCACCGCCTCCACGTCGGCCAGCGGCGGCGCCTCGGCCGCGGCGTCGACCTCGTCGCCGGCGCTCAACCGCTCCATGACGTGCGGAAGCTGACGGTTGGTCAGGAGGTCGGCGGCGTCCCGCAGCGACTCCAGGCGGCGCGAGATGCGCCGGGCGCCGCGCACGGCGAGCCACAGGGACAGTCCCACGGCGGCCAGTCCGAGCACGCCGACGATGGCGGCCTTGGTCAGCTCCTGGTAGGCGAACGTCCGTCCGCGCGCGGCGGAGTTGATCGCCGACCGGGTGCACAGCCGCATGTACTGCTTGACGGCACGGTCGGTGGTGGTGCGCCAGGAGCCGGCCGCGACGGCCTCGCCCGCGCGCCGCGCGCCCGCCCGCAGCAGGGCGTCCTCGTCCCGGGTCAGCTCCTTGTGGAGGTCGTCGCGCTGGAAGGCCTCGAAGAGGGCGCGCGAGTCGGCCGGCAGGTCGGGCACGTAGGTCCGCTCGAAGACCCGGCGGTCCTCGATGGTCGCGGTGAGGGTGTCGTACTGGCGGTCGGTGAGCGTTCCGGCGGCCCGTGCACCGGCGACGAGCGCGTCCTCGCGCGACACGAACTCCCGCACCCGTACCAGCTCGACGACGATCTGTGCCTCACGGGCCAGTTGTCCCGCCTGGAGCGCCGTGAGCGCGGACTCGACGTCGAAGCCCGGTTCCACCAGGGCGCTGTATTCGGCCACGGCCCGGTCCCAGGTGACGGAGCGCGACAGCACCCGGCCGCGCAGCCCCTCCAGTCCGTCGGCGGACTGGAGCATGGCGTCGAGCACCTGCCGCTGATGGCCGGAGAGCCGGCTTCGGTCCCCGTTCCGGACCGCCGTGCGCAGCGCGGTCACGGCGCGGTCGGTACGGCGCTCCTGGGCCAGCAGTTCGGGGCCCGCCTTCGTCCCGTTCGCCGCGCCCAAGTACGCGGCGGCGAGGCGCCGTTCGATCTGGATCTGGCCGATCGCCGTGTCGACCGGCGTGCCGAAGGTGTTGTAGACACCCTGGAGGCGGACGAGCGCGCGCAGTTCGCCGGTGACGGACACCATGGCGAAACTCCACAGTGTCATGAGGGCGATCACCGGAGCGATCGAGAGGGCCACGATCCGCGAACGGACCGTGGACGGACGACCGAAGGGCCAGCGCATGGTCTCCCCAGGACGACAGGACGGTCGGGTGGCCGGGTGACGTGTGGTAACCCATCGGTGTTACTCGCGGGTAGCGATCGCGGCTCAAAACTAGTGGATGACACGCCCGGACCGCAATGGTCTGGACTGACTCACCGTTCAACTCGCGCGGCACGCCACCGCACGCTCCCTTGTGTCAGTCACCGCGGGGCACGGCGAAGACGGTGACGACCGCCGCGTGGTCGGAGGGCCAGTCGTTGCCCGCCACCTCGGGCCAGGGACGCGGGGTGCCGCTGACCACGGTGCGGGAGTCGAGAACGGTCAGGCCCCGGTGCAGGACGAAGTCGATCCGGTCCTGCGGTTCCGGGCGCCCGCTGCCGTCCTCGTGCTCGACGTGGACGGGCGACCAGGTGTGTCCGGGATCCCGTACCGGGTCGGGGTGGGCCTCGCGGTAGGAGTCGCGCAGGCCCGCCTCCTCGGCGGCCCGCGTCACCGGCCAGGCGACTTCCGGCCAGTCCAGGTGCGAGGGCACGTTGAAGTCACCGGTCAGGACGACCGGAACGGACGCCTCGGAGGTGTCGGCGATCCGCCGCAGGATCTCCCGCATCCGGGCGAGCCGCCCGCTCTCGTGCGCGATCAGTTCGGCCGCCGGAAGTCCGTCGAAGCGGGCCTCGTACGGGCCGTACGGCGCGCAGTCGAGGTGGACGCTCCAGACGTCCACCCGCTGCCCGCCGTCCAGTTCGAGCCGGACGCCGGTCCCCCCGTAGAAACCGACGTCCGGGTCGCCGAGGCCGGCGATGATCGGGTGGCGGCTGATGACACCGAGGTTGTCGCCCGCCCGGTGGTGGTGCCAGCCGAGGGCGTCGGCGAGTTCCCGCGCCGCGTTCCCGTACGTCTCCTGGAGGCCGACCACGTCCGCGCCCGTCTCGGCGATGACCTTGAGCTGCTTCTCGCGGTACCCGTCGACCTTGGTGCCGCCGAACCAGAGGTTCCAACTCATCACCCGCAGCTCGCCCGGGGCGACCATCGCGCGCAGCCGGGCCGGGGACACGCCCTCCAGGCTGCCGAGCACGGTGCGGCCGGCCGCGGGCGCGATCGGCGCCAGCGAGGGCACGGCGAGGACGGCGCAGCCCGCCGACTCGGCGGAGGTGACGCCGGTCTGGGTGTCCTCGACGGCGACGCAGGCGGCGGGGTCGACGCCGAGAGCGCGGCAGGCGGCGAGGTAGGGGTCGGGGGCGGGTTTGGTGCGTTCGGTGTCGTCGGCGGTGACGGAGACGGCGAAGCGTTCGGCGCCGAGCGCCTCCAGGACGGTGTCGGCGACCGCGCGGGGGGAGGCGGTCACGAGGGCGGTGGGCACACCTTCGCGGGCGAGCGCGTCCAGCAGTTCTTTCGCCCCCGGGCGGGGCACGATGCCCGTACGGACCCGGTCCGCGAACTGCTGGTGCAGCTCGGCGGCGATCCCCTCCCCCGGTGCGCCGGTGACCCCGGCCAGCCAGGCGGCGGTGTACTCGACGGGCCGCCCGAGCACCTGCGGCTGGTCGGCCCCCGTCAGCACGTGCCCGAACCCGTCGGCCACCTGCTCCACGGCCTCCCACCACAGCCGCTCGGTGTCCACGAGCGTGCCGTCCATGTCGAACAGAACGGCCTGGAGGGGAAGTCGGGCGGTGGTGCGGTGGGTCACGGTGTTCTCTTTCTTCGGTGGGGGTGAGTGGGGGGACTGGGTGGGGGGACCGAGTGGGGCGGCGGGGTGGTCGGGGCCGGATGTGTTTCGCGTGCAGGGGCCGCTGCGGGCAGTGCGGGACCGGGGTTCCGCAGACCTGCCGGGCGGGGCGCCCCCGACCGTTCGATGCCGACCTGACGGCGCGGCAATCGGGCACGGCACCGGAACGCCGTCTGCCCGAACCCGGCGATACCGCGGGCTGCCGGGTCGCACGCCCCGCCGACCGGTCCGGGGACCGTACGGCGTACGGCGCCCGTGCCGTGCCTGACGTGTCCGGCCGTCGCGCGTGGCCCGGCACCGGCATCGGCAACCGCGACGGTGTGATGCGGGGACCGCCCACGGAGGCCGAAGCCGCGTGACGCCGGGGACCGACCGCGGAGTGGGCCGAAGCCGCGTGATGCCGGGGGCCGCCCTCGGCGTGGGCCGCGACGGCGCCCTCCTCGCGGACGCCTGTGCCGTCCCTCGGCCGCCGCGCCCGCCCGAGGTCGCCGAGCGTCTCGCCCCGCCCCCCGCGCGGGGCGAGATGCTCGGCGGCCTCGGGCGCGCGATGCCGGTCGCTCCTCAGCTCGTGCGCGCGGCGACCAGGACCGGACGGTCCGGCAGGGTGACGGTCACGGCGGCGCCCGATGTGAGCGTCGCGGCCTCGTGCGTGGGCAGGTCGGCCTTGACCTCGGTGCCGTCGGCGAGCCGCACGGTCACGCGGGTGGCCGCGCCGAGGAACGCGGTGGCCACGACCCTGGCGTCCCCCGCGTCGTCGGCGCTCACCCGGACCGCCTCCGGCCGTACCAGCACGTCCACCCCTCCCGGGGCGAGCGCGTCCCCGTCCACCGGGAGCCGCCGGCCGAGGACTTCGACCCGGTCGCCGTCGAGGGTCCCCGGGATCCGGCTCATCGTGCCCACGAACTCGGCGACGAAGGCGGTGGCGGGACGCCCGTACAACTCGGCGGGCGAAGCGCACTGTTCGAGCCGGCCGGCCCGCATCACCGCGACCCGGTCCGCCATGGACAACGCCTCTTCCTGGTCGTGGGTCACGAACAGGGTGGTGATGCCGAGTTCCAGCTGGAGCCGGCGGATCTCCTCACGCAGTGAGAGCCGCACCTTGGCGTCCAGCGCGGACAGCGGCTCGTCGAGCAGCAGGACGCGCGGCCGCAGGGCGAGCGCGCGGGCCAGCGCGACGCGCTGCTGCTGGCCGCCGGAGAGCTGGTGCGGGTACCGCTCACCCTTGTCCCCGAGGCCCACGAGATCGAGCAACTCGGCCGCTCGGGACCGTCGTTCGGCCGTACGCACCTTGCGCATCCGCAGTCCGAAGGCCACGTTGTCCAGGGCGCTCAGATGCGGGAAGAGGCTGTACGACTGGAAGACCATCCCGGCGTCGCGGCGGTGCGCCGGAACCCGGGTGATGTCCTCGCCGTCGACCAGCACCTCACCGGAATCGGGATGTTCGAAGCCGGCGAGCATCCGCAGCGCGGTGGTCTTGCCGCAGCCGGAGGGGCCGAGCAGGGCGAGGAGTTCACCGGGCCGGACGGTGAGATCCAGACCGTCGAGAGCGACGGTCGGGCCGAACTCCCGCCGGAGCCCCCGGAATTCGACGGTGGCGGCTTTGTCGAGCGTGGCGACTGACATGGTTCATCCCCGGGAGGCGGAAGCGGTACGGGAGCGGCCGCCGAAGACGGCGAGCGCGAGGAGCAGGGCCCAGGTGAGGAACAGGCTGAGCACGGAGACGGCGACGGACATCTGGGCCTGCGAGCCGCCGATGTTGTAGATCCACACGGCGAACGGCTGGTAGCCGAGCAGGCGCGCGACCGTGAACTCGCCGAGCACCAGGGCCAGGGTGAGGAAGGAGGCGTTGAGCAGCGCGCCGCGCAGATTGGGCAGCACCGCGCGCACGAGCGCCTGCGGCCGGCTCGCGCCGCAGCTGCGGGCCGCCTCGACGAGGGTGCGCACGTCGACGGCGCGCAGTCCCGCGTCCAGGGCCCGGTACACGAACGGCAGCGCCATCACGACGTACGCGAGGACGAGGACAACGGGGAACCCCGGGTCCTGGATGGCCACGAACGTCTGGAACAGCGGGGTGCGCGAGAGGTGTTCGGGCCCCCACTTCAGGACGGTGGCGATACCGGCGACGAACGCGATCGGCGGGACGACCAGCGGCAGTGAGCACACCACCTCGACGACCGGCCGCAGCTTGGGCGAGCCGAGCCGCAGCGCGACCGTGGCGGGCACCATCAGGAGCAGCACCACGACGATCGTCGCGACGGCGAGTTCCAGCGAGAGCAGCAGGCTGGAGACGAATCCGTCGGCGGACACGATCTGGCTGTAGGCGTCGAACGTGACGCCCTGCCCCGGCACATCGACCGTGAAGATCACGGACGCGGCCATGGGCACCAGGAAGTACAGCGCGGCGAGGGCGAGGACCACCCAGCGCCACAGGTTCAGGCGAGCCATCGCGCGCTCCGTCGTTGCAGGGGCAGGTACACGGCCATGACCAGGCCCGCGATGAGGACCATGTCGAGGCTGAGGGCGAGCGCCACGTTCTCCTGGCCGACCAGCACGTTGCCGGAGATGGCGTCGGCGATCTGCAGGGTGACCAGCGGCACCGCGCTGCCCACCATGGCGGCGGCGGTGGCGTACGCGGCGAAGGCGCTGCCGAAGAGGAGCACGAGTCCGCCGAGGAGCGAGGGCGCGAGGACGGGCAGCGCCACGTGCCGCCAGTACTGGACGGAGGTGGCGCCGTTGTTCTGCGCCGCCTCGCGCCACTGGGAGCGCAGGCCGTCAAGAGCCGGCGTGATGGTGAGGACCATGAGCGGGATCAGGAAGTACAGGTAGACGACGACCAGGCCCCAGAAGCTGTAGAGGTTCCAGCCCTTGTCCGTGAGGCTCAAGTGCCGTGTCAGTACACCGGAGTTGCCGAGGGTGGCGACGAAGGCGAAGGCCAGCGGGACGCCGCCGAAGTTGGCGAGGACCCCGGAGGCGGTGAGCACGGCCTCACGCAGCGCGCGGAAGCGGGAGGTGACCACGGCCTGGGCGAGCGGCAGTCCGAGGACGGTCGCGAGGCCGGCGGAGACGGCGGACAACTTGACGCTGCCGATCAGTGCGGTCAGGTACGCGCCCTGGAACGAGCCGGTCATGTTGGCAGTGGTGTACGAACTGGCGCCGGTGGTCTGGTCCTTGACCGTGAAGGCGCCATTGAGCATGGCGAGCGCGGGGACGCCGAAGGAGATCGCCACGAAGACGAGCAGCGGGAGGACGGCGAGCGGACCGGTGGCGCGGCGGCGCCGCCGCTGCTGGTGGGCAGCGGCGGGCGCCACGTCGGCCGGGGCCTTTGTGAGAGCGGTGGTCATCCGGAGACGGCCTTGCCCCAGCCCTGGCCGAGCACGGTCTTGGCCTTGCTCTGCTGGTCCTCGGTCGGGAAGCTCGGGGTACCGGTGACCGCGGGGAGCTTCGCGGCGGCGGTCTTGTCGAGCGTGCCGGCCTTCTCCATCGAGGTCATCAGGACCGGGCGGGCGTAGCCCTTGAGCCAGAGGTTCTGGCCCTCGGCGCTGTAGAGGTACTCCTGCCACAGGCGGGCGGCCGCCGGGTGCGGGGCGTCCTTGTTGACGGCCTGGGAGTAGAACTGGGCGTACTGGCCGTCGGAGGGGATGGCGACCTTCCAGTCGACGCCCTTGGACTTGAACTCGTCGGCGTATCCGGCGTTCAGGTAGTCCCAGTCGATGCTGATGGGCGTCTCGCCCTTCTCGACGGTGGCCGGGGTGGACTCGACCGGCGTGTAGTTGCCGTTCTTCTTCAGCTTGGCGAAGAAGTCGAGGCCGGGCTGGATGTCGTCGAAGGAGCCGCCGCTCGCCAGCGAGGCCGCGTACACGCCGCCGAAGGCCGAACCGGACTTGGTGGGGTTGCCGTTGAGCGCGACCTGGCCCTTGTACTGCGGCTTGAGCAGGTCCTTGAAGGTCGTCGGGCACTCCTTGACCTTCTTGGCGTCGCAGCCGATGGAGATGTAGCCGCCGTAGTCGTTGAACCAGCGGCCGGCAGCGTCCTTCTGCCCCTCGGGGAGGTCACCGAAGGCGGTCACCTTGTACGGGGCGAGCAGCCCCTGCTGGGCCGCGCTCAGCGCGAAGGAGCTGCCGAGGTCGAGGACGTCGGGGGCGCGGTCCTGGCCCTTGCGCGAGGTGACGGCGTTGATCTCGTCCTGGCTGGTGCCGTCCGGGCTCTCGACGTCGATCTTGATGCCGTACTTCTTGGTGAAGCCGTCGATGAGGGCGCCGTAGTTGGCCCAGTCGCGGGGAAGGGCGATCGCGTGCAGCGTGCCCTCCTTCTTGGCCGCCTTGACCAGGGCGTCGAGACCGCCGAAGTCCGCGGCGGAGGTCGCGGTGGCCGCGCTCTTGCCGTCGGCGGTGGTCGCCTTGTCGTCGGGAGCGGCGCCGCAGGCGCTCAGAGTGAGGGCTGCGGCGACGGCGAGGCCGCCGGTGAGGAGGGCGGTCCTCGGCAGGAACACGGTCACGGTCTCTCCAGGGTGACGCACGAGGGTGGGGTGGTACGGAGAACTTGTCTGAACAAGTTGGCCCCAGTAGGCCCGCCGATGGTGTCTTGTTCGTAAACTTTGGTGAAACCGTGACCCCCTATTCCCTGCACAATCCCGGCCGACACGGATCACGGTCCGATGTCGATTAGGCTGATCAGGCTGTACACAGTGGTCGAATCAGAGGGGAAGAATGGCGGCGCGACACGAGGAGATCGCCGAGGAGCTTCGGCGGGCGATCGACCGCGAGGAGTACACCGTGGGCAGTCTGCTGCCGGCGGAGACCGACCTCGCCGCCCACTACGGCGTCTCGCGCGGCACGGTCCGCCAGGCGGTCGCGGCCCTGACCGCCGAGGGGCTCATCGGGTCACGCCAGGGCGCCCGCCGCGTGGTCCTGGCCGGCCGCCGCAGCCAGAGCTTCGCCGAACTGCGCAGCTTCGCCCAGTGGGCGCGCGCGATGGGGCGCGAGGCGACGGGGCACGTGGTGTCGCAGGAGTACCGCCCGGCGACGGCGGAGGACGCAGTCCGTCTCCAACTCCGCGAGAGGGAACCGGTGTTGCACGTGCTGCGGGTCCGCGGCCTGGACGGCGAGCCGGTCCTGCTGGAGCGCACGGTGTACGCGGGCTGGATCTCCCCCGCCGTGGCGTCGATCGAGCCCGAGTGCCCTTCCGTCACGCAGCGGCTCTTCGAGGACACCGGCCTGGTCTTCGCGTACGGCGAGCACGTCATCGACGCCGTCGCGGCGGGCGCCCAGGACGCGGACCTCCTCGGAGTCCGCCGCACCAGCCCTCTGCTGCGCGTCCGCCGCGTCACCACCACCCGTGAGGGACGCCCGGTGGAGTGGTCCGACGACCGCTACCGCTCGGACGCCGTGAGCTTCAGCGTCCACAACTCCATCGGAAACAACGCCCTGGCGAGGAAGACGGCCGAGTAGCCGTCTCCTCCGGGCGCGGGAGCGCCCGTCAGGTTCGCGAGGAACTGCGCGCCAAGCCACACCACACAGGCACCCGCACCCGCACCCGCACCCGCACAGGGCGAGGCCCCCCTGGGGCGCACAAGTTCTTATGGGGCGCCGACTAAGTCGGCGACCCCGAGGAAAACCTCCGCAGCAGCGGCGAGAGCACGAGAACGGACTTCGTCCGCTCCACGAACGGCTCCCCCGCGATCCGCTCGAGGACCCGCTCGAAGTGCCGCATGTCCGAGGCGAAGACCTGCACCATCGCGTCCGCCTCCCCGGTGACGGTGGAGGCGGCCACGACTTCCTGATAGCGCTCCAGACCGCGCTGGATGGTCTCCGGCGAGGTGTTCCGCCGGCAGTAGATCTCGACGAAGCCCTCGGTCTCCCAGCCGAGCGCCGCCGGGTCCACCCGTACGGTGAACCCGGTGATGGCCCCGGTGGCCCGCAGCCTGTCGACCCGCCGCTTCACGGCGGGCGCGGACAGGCCGACCAGTTGCCCGATGTCCGCGTAGGAGCGACGGGCGTCCTCGGCGAGGGCGTGCACGATGCGTTCGTCGAGATCGTTCAGCACTGCGGGTGGTTCACTTTTCTGCGAGGGGTTCTACGGTTGCTCGGCGACGGGATCCGCGGTCGCCATCCGGGACCGGCGGTAGCCGTAACTGAAGTAGAACACGAGCCCGACGGCCATCCAGACGCCGAAGACCACCCAGGTGACGGCGGAGAGACTGGCCATCATCCAGACGCACAGCAGGAAGCCGATCGCGGGCAGCACCGGCGCGAGCGGAACCCGGAAAGTGCGGCGCATGGCCGGGCGCGTCCGGCGCAGCACGACGACGGCGACATTGACCAGCCCGAAGGCGAAGAGCGTGCCGATGCTGGTGGCGTCGGCGAGCTGGCCGAGCGGGATCGCGGCGGCGAGGACACCGCAGAACAGCGAGACGATCACCGTGTTGGCGCGGGGCGTGCCGGTCTTCGGGTGGACCTTGGCGAACACCTTGGGCACCAGGCCGTCCCGGCCCATCGCGAACAGGATGCGGGTCTGGCCGTAGAGCACGGTCAGCACGACACTCGCGATGGCGATGACCGCGCAGGCCGCCAGCAGCGTGCCCCAGAAGGTCTGCCCGGTGACGTCCTTCATGATCCCGGCGAGCGCGGCCTCCGAGTCGTTGAACTGCCGCCAGGGCCTCGCACCGACGGCGACGGCGGCGACGAGGACGTACAGGGCGGTCACGATGACCAGCGAGAGCATGATCGCGCGCGGCAGGTCGCGCTGCGGGTCCTTGGCCTCCTCGCCGGCGGTGGAGGCGGCGTCGAAGCCGATGTAGGAGAAGAACAGGGTGGCGCCGGCGGCGCTGACGCCCGCCATGCCGAGGGGCATGAAGTGGTCGTAGTTGCCGGAGCGGAAGCCCTGGACGCCGATCGCGCAGAACAGCACCAGCGCGGCGATCTTCACGGCCACCATGATGGTGTTGGCGCGCGCCGACTCGCGCGCTCCGCCGAGCAGGAACGCCATCGCGAGCATCACCACGATGAGCGCGGGCAGGTTGAAGATGCCCCCGTCACCGGGCGGCGCGGACAGCACGTCCGGAATGGTGACGCCGATGGTGCCGTCGAGCAGTTCGTTCAGGTACTCGCCCCAGCCGACCGCGACGGCCGCGACCGAGACGCCGTACTCCAGGACCAGGCACCAGCCGCAGATCCAGGCGATCAGCTCACCCATCGTTGCGTACGCGTACGAGTACGAGGATCCGGCGACCGGGATGGTGCCGGCCAGTTCGGCGTAGGAGAGTGCGGAGAAGAGCGCCGTGAGACCGGCGATCACGAAGGACAGGGTGACCGCGGGCCCGGCCTTGGGGACGGCCTGGCCGAGGACGACGAAGATGCCGGTGCCGAGCGTGGCACCGATGCTGATCATGGTGAGCTGCCACAGGCCGAGGGAGCGCCGCAGCGAGCCCCCCTCGCCCTGGCCACCCTCCTCCACCAGGCGTTCCACCGGCTTTCGGCGCATGAGACGCGCGCCGACACCCGGGGACGGTGGGGCGGACGTGGGTCGGGACTGCGGGGGTGCGCCTTGATCGAGCACGCGCTGGCTCCTTCATCGCTGCCGGTCGAAAAGGGCGGGGACCGGCGGCACCCCTGACAGGAGGGACCCACCGAGCGGGGTCCCCGCCACGCCTGTGTACAGCGCTTGACCCTATGAGTCCGGGCTTCACGGGCGTAATGCAGCAACCTTGCGCATCTCCGCAAGATCGTTGCGTTCATCGCATCCCGGCGCATGTTCGTTGCGCGGGGCCTTTCGATGGTTGCGTGAGGCGTCTTTCCAGCGGGTGACGAGGCTTGGAGACAGCCGAATTGACGGGTCGTCAGTTCTCGTCCGGCTCCCCCGCCACGGCCCGCGCCCGCGCCACGTCCTGGTCGTCGAAGCCCAGCCGGCCGGGCTGTCCGTAGACCGCCGCCTGGGCGTCGATCCAGCGCGTGTGGGCCTCCCATGCGGCCTGCTTGCTGGTACCGAGAGCCGCGCCGATCTGGGACCAGGAGGCGCCGGCCTCACGGGCGGCGCGCACGGTGAGCTGACGGCCGTACGCCGCCTTTTGCGCCACCACCTCGCTGAGCGCGAGCAGTTCCAGGAGTCCGGCACGGTCGAGCGCCTCCGCGTCGCTCCCCGCCCCGGCCAGCGAGTCGCGTACGCGCAGCTCGTCCAGCCGGGCCACGGCGGTCAGCAGGGTGTACTGCGCCTCGATGTTGTGCGGTGTCGTCGTCATGCCTCCAGCGTTACGTCAAGCAGACTTGACGTCAAGAAGGCCTGACGGAATCGGGCCGCGGGCCGTGCACACCGGAGGCCGCCCACGCGTACGGCCCCTGTTCAGGGGTGGGGACACGCGTACGGCCCCTGCTCCCGGGAGGGGAACAGGGGCCGTACGGGGAACAGGGGCGGGTCAGCTCCAGCTGGCGTGCAGGGGCTTGCCCTCGGCGTAGCCGGCCGCGCTCTGGATACCGACGATCGACTTCTCGGCGAACTCCTCCAGGGAGTTCGCGCCCGCGTAGGTGCAGGAGGAACGGACGCCCGCGATGATCGAGTCGATCAGGTCCTCGACGCCCGGACGGGACGGGTCGAGGAACATCCGCGAGGTGGAGATGCCCTCCTCGAACAGCGCCTTGCGGGCCCGGTCGTACGCGGACTCCTCGCTGGTGCGGTTCTTGACGGCGCGCCCGGACGCCATGCCGAACGACTCCTTGTACAGATGTCCGTCGGCGTCCTGCTGAAGGTCGCCCGGGGACTCGTACGTGCCGGCGAACCAGGAGCCGATCATGACGTTGGAGGCACCGGCTGCCAGCGCCATCGCGACGTCACGGGGGTGGCGGACACCGCCGTCGGCCCACACGTGCTTGCCGTACTTCTTGGCCTCGGCCGCGCACTCCAGGACCGCGGAGAACTGCGGCCGGCCGACGCCGGTCATCATGCGGGTGGTGCACATGGCGCCGGGGCCGACGCCGACCTTGATGATGTCGGCGCCCGCGTCGATCAGGTCCTTGACGCCCTCGGCGGCGACGATGTTGCCCGCGACGATCGGCACCTGCGGGTCGAGCGCGCGCACCGTCCTGACGGCGCTGATCATCGACTCCTGGTGACCGTGCGCCGTGTCGATGACGAGCGTGTCGACGCCCGCGTCCAGGAGCTGCTTGGCCTTGCCCGCCACATCGCCGTTGATGCCGACGGCGGCGGCGATGCGCAGCCTGCCGCCCGCGTCGGTGGCCGGCGTGTACAGGGTGGCGCGCAGGGCGCCCTTGCGGGTGAGGATGCCGGCCAGCTTGCCCTCCGCGTCCACGGCGGGGGCGTAGCGGCGGTTGGCGCCGTCGAGCCGGTTGAACGCCTCGCGGGGCTCGATGTCCGCGTCGAGGAGCAGCAGGTCCCTGGACATGACCTCGGACAGCTGGGTGAAGCGGTCCACGCCGGTGAGGTCGGCGTCGGTGACCACACCGACCGGACGGCTGTTCTCGTCCACGACGACGCCCGCGTTGTGCGCGCGCTTGGGCAGCAGCGCCAGTGCGTCGGCGACGGTCTGGTGGGGCTCGAGGCGGATCGGGGTGTCGAGCACCAGGTGGCGCCCCTTGACCCAGGAGACGACCTCGGTGATGACGTCGATCGGGATGTCCTGCGGAATGACGACAAGGCCACCGCGGCGGGCGACGGTCTCGGCCATCCGGCGGCCCGCGATCGCCGTCATGTTGGCGACGACGAGCGGGATGGTGGTGCCCGTGCCGTCCGGAGAGCTGAGGTCCACGCCCTGACGCGAGCCGACCGCGGAGCGGCTGGGCACCATGAAGACGTCGTCGTACGTCAGGTCGTACGGGGGCTGGATGTCGTTGAGGAAACGCACGTGCTGCACATCCCAGTCGATCAGAGGTGGCCCCCGGACAGGTCAGCCAGGGGGAAGAGCACGTACTTCATTGTCCCATGACAGCCCCCGTGCGGTCCCCGGACAGATCATCCAGGCTGGTCAGGGGGCAATTGGTCGGATCCTCCAAGGATGAGGACGACCGACAGGGTGGCGTCGAACTGCTGGTAGTGGCCGGAGGCCGACTGAAGGACCTCCTGGGCGGTCTCCCACTCGTCGGGCCGCGTCCGCGCGTAGGGGCGCCAGCCGGTCACCACGAGCAGCCTGCCCGGACTGGCCGGTCCCCAGTCGGGGTCGCCGAGGACGTCGGCGAGCGCGTCCCAGTTCCGCCCGAACCACTCCGGCAGGTCGAGGGCGCGGACGCAGCGCTCCATGAACCCGGACGTGTCGAGAACCCCGGTGAGGTCGAGCTCGGTGACCTGCCACCCGGCCGAGCGGCACACCTCCGCGAGCGGACCGTGCGTCATCTCAGCACCGCCTTGAACGAGTTGTAATGATCGTCGGTGTAGTAGATCTCGCCGTGCTGTCCGGCGACGATGCGCCGGGCCCCCCGGTCGCGTTCGCCCGGGGTCCGCACCGTGTACTCGTGGTAGTACCCCCTGGCGTGCCCCGGCAGTTCCCGCTCGAAGTTGCCGAAGACGGCGCCGTCCTTGGCGTACGGGAAGGGGCCGCCCCGGTCGATGAGGACGAGGGTCGCCCGCGCTTCGGCGGGGAGCGCCGCCGCGGGGACGACCGGCAGGCCGCCGGCCCAGGACGGGGCCGCCGTGGCACCGCTCGCGGCCGTGGCCGCGGGGTCACCCGAGCCGGTGGTGCCCGTGGACGAGCAGCCCGTCAGCAGGACCGTCAGACAGACCAGCAGTCCGGCGAACAGGCGGCCCGCGAACGCGCGGGGGGACGGCCGTGGCAGCATGACGTCGATGCTGCCACGGCCGTCCCCCCGCGGCGCGCGCTGGGTGTCGACCTCAGGGCCCGTCCGGGTCCGCCCGGTTCAGCGCCGGACGCGGGGGCGGTCCCGCCGTCATCAGCGCGTCCGCGGCCGAGGTGTCCGTCACCAGACTGGTGACGAGCCCGGACCGCAGCACCGCGTCGATGGCGGCCGCCTTGCGCTGACCGCCCGCTATGGCGACGACCTCGGGGATACGGCGCAGCCGGTCGGCCTCGACCGTGATGCAGCGCTCGCCCAGGTCACGCCCGACCCGCCGGCCCTCGGCGTCGAAGAGGTGCGCGGACATCTCGGCGGCGACACCGAGGGACGCGTAGTGGGCGCGTTCCTCGTCGCTGAGCATGTCGTGCACCGTGGAGATGCCGGGCTCCCAGGAGCCGATGGAGACGCAGGCGACCGTCACCTTGTCGAAGTACTCGAAGGCGCGGGCGATCCCGGTCTGGTTGCGCAGCGCCGCCGCGGTGGCCGCGTCGGGCAGCAGCATCGGCGCGTAGATGGGGTGGGCGTCGCCGCCCGACACCTGCGCGGCACGCCGGACGGCCTCGACGGAGCCGCGCTCGGCGGTCCCGGCGTCGTAGACACCCGTCAGCTGCACCACGGTGCACGGCGGGAGCCGGTCCAGGGCCGCCGCCATGTGGATCGTGGACCGGCCCCAGGCGAGGCCGAGCACATCACCCTCGTTCACGAGCTCGCCGAGCAGGTCGGCGGCCACCTCACCGAGGTTCTCGGGGTCGGGCGACTCCTCGGCCTCGGCCGGGGACTCGACGACCACGGCATGCCGCAGGCCGTAGCGGGCACGCAGCGCGTCCGAGCGCTCCGCGTCCAGCTCGGCGGGGACGCGGATCTCGATCCTCACGAGATCCCGTTCGAGAGCGGTCTCCAGGACCCGGGCCACCTTGAAGCGGCTGACGCCGAACTCCTCGGCGATCTGGATCTTGGATTTGCCCTCTAGGTAGAAGCGGCGGGCCATGGCCGCCGCCTGGACCAGCTCAGCGGGTCCCATCCGCATGGCTGACCGGCCCGCCGACATACCCGACACGGCGATCTCCTCACTTCTGTTCACACTCTGGATTCGCCGTTCATCCTTGCAGATCCGGCGCACTTGATCCGCCCTGATGGGCGGCGTTCACGTTCCCTTGGCTCAGTGGTCGCACGCCCACGATGCATGGGCCGTCGCCTCCTGTGCCTGGGTGCGCAGGGCACGTACCGCCTGGGCCGGGTCCGCCGCCCCGTACACCGCCGAACCCGCGACGAACACGTCGGCGCCCGCCTCCGCGCACCGCTCGATCGTCGACGCCGAGACACCGCCGTCGACCTGGAGCCACAGTTCCAGGCCGTGCTTGCTGATCAACTCGCGCGTGCGACGGATCTTGGGGAGCATGATGTCAAGAAAGGCCTGGCCGCCAAATCCGGGTTCGACCGTCATGATCAGCAGCATGTCGAGCTCGGGCAGCAGGTCCTCGTACGGCTCGATGGGGGTCGCGGGCTTCAGCGCCATGGAGGCGCGAGCGCCCATGGCCCGGATCTCACGGGCCAGCCGGACGGGCGCGGCGGCCGCCTCCACGTGGAAGGTGACGGAGCCGGCACCGGCTTCCACGTACTGGGGCGCCCACCGATCGGCGTCCTCGATCATCAGATGGCAGTCCAGCGGAATGTCCGTCGCACGGGCCAAAGACTCTACGACCGGCACCCCGAGCGTGAGGTTCGGTACGAAATGGTTGTCCATGACGTCGACATGGAGCCAGTCCGCGCCTTCGACCGCCTTTGCCTCCTCGGCAAGACGGGCGAAGTCGGCGGACAGGATGCTGGGGTTGATCTGCACGGCCATGCCCCAAGACTGCCATGCCCCGGGCCGGTTGCCCGCCTCGGTCCGGACCTGGGTTGTTCCGTGGATGTCGTACGAGCGTCCGGCATGCCATGCTGGGCGGCCCAGCGGCGCTGCGTCCGACCTCGGGGGTGGGCATGAAGCGGCTCGACGCCTGGAAGCGCGCAACCATCGGGGTCGTGTGCGGACGGCGGTCCAAGTGGCTGGTCCTGGCCCTGTGGCTGCTGGTGCTCGTCTTCGTGGCACCGCTCGGAGCGAAGCTCAGCGACGCCCAGGACAACGACGCCCAGTCCTGGCTGCCGGGCTCGGCCGAGTCCACCCAAGTCCTCGACATCTCGAATGAGTTCCGGCCCGAGCAGATTCCCGCGGTCGTCGTCTACGCGCGCCCGGACGGCCTGACGCCGCAGGACCGCCTGCAGATCGCCGGGGACGTCCAGCAGGTGAAGTCGCTGCGGGAGCACGGCATCCGCGGCGCGGAGACCCGGGGACCGGTCTTCGACCGGCCGACCGATCCGCGCGCGGCCCAGATCTACATCCCCATCACCATGAACGCGTCCGGCTGGCAGCGGATCGGCCCCGCCGTCGACTCCATCCGGCACCAGGTGGGCAAGGGGGCAGACGGGCTCTCCGTGCACATCACCGGGCCCGGCGGTACCGCCGCGGACTCCTCCAACGCCTTCAAGGGCATCGACTCGACCCTGCTCTACTCCGCGATGGCCGTCGTCGTCGTGATGCTGCTGATCACCTTCCGCAGCCCGACCCTGCTCTTCGTCCCGCTGCTCGGCGTGGTCGTCGCGCTGTTCACGGCGCAGGCGCTGATCTATCTTCTGGCGAAACACGCCGGTCTGACGGTGAACGGCCAGAGCGCGGGCATTCTCACCGTGCTCGTGTTCGGCGCGGGGACCGACTACGCGCTGCTGCTGGTCGCCCGCTACCGCGAGGAGCTGCGCCGCCACGAGGACCGCCACGAGGCGATGGCCCTCGCCATGAACCGGGCCGGTCCGGCCATCCTCGCCTCCGGCGCGACGGTCGTGCTGAGCATGCTGGTGCTCCTGGTCGCCGAGATGAACTCGACGCGGGGCCTCGGCCCGGTCGCGGCGATCGGCGTGGGCGTCGGCCTGCTCACCATGCTCACGCTCTTCCCCGCCCTGCTGCTGGTCTTCGGGCGCTGGATCTTCTGGCCGGCCGTCCCGCACCTCGGCTCGGCCGATCCGACCAAGAGCGGCGTCTGGGCGCGCATGGGCCGCCGGATCGCCCGCCGCCCCCGGACGACCTGGGTCGCCACGGCACTGGCGCTGGCGTTGCTGTCCCTGGGCCTGATCCAGCTGCGGGCCGCGGGCATCTCCAACGCCGACACCTTCACCGGGAAACCGGACTCGATCGTCGGCCAGCAGGTGTCGGCGCGCTACTTCCCCGCGGGCGACGGGGATCCCCTGGTCATCGTGTCGAACGTGGCCCAGGGCAGGGAGGTCGGCCATGCCGTGGCCGCGGACCCGGGTGTGGTGCCGGCGAGCATCGGTGTGCCGCCGGGCACCGCGCCCGTGCACGGCGACCGGGTGCTGTTCGAGGCGACCACCCGCGCCCCCGCCGACAGCGCGGCGGCGCAGGCCACGGTGGAGCGGGTGCGCGACGCGGTGCACGCCGTACCCGGCGCCGACGCGAAGGTGGGCGGCGGAACGGCGGCCCGTCTGGACATGGAGAACGCCCAGACGCACGACAACTACCTGGTCATCCCGCTCGTCCTGGTGGTGGTCCTGCTGGTCCTGAGCATCCTGCTGCGGGCTCTGGTCGCCCCGCTCCTGCTGATCGGGACCGTGGTGCTGTCGCTGGCCACCGCCCTCGGCGTGAGCGCACTGGCCTTCCGGCACGTCTTCGACTACGCGGGCGAGGACGTGGCCTTCCCGCTGTTCGTCTTCGTGTTCCTGGTGGCACTCGGTATCGACTACAACATCTTCCTGACCACCCGTATCCGCGAGGAGGCGAGCCACCACGGCACCCGCCCCGGTGTGGTGACGGGGCTCGCCACCACCGGGGCGGTGATCACCTCGGCCGGTCTCGTCCTCGCGGGCACGTTCGCGGCACTCGGCACCCTGCCCATCGTGGGCTTCGCGGAGATCGGCTTCGCGGTCGCCCTGGGTGTGCTCCTGGACACCTTCGTGGTGCGCTCGGTGCTGGTCACCGCGCTCTTCCTCGACGTGGGCCCGAAGGTGTGGTGGCCGAACCGGCTCGCGCACGAGGACGGCGGGACCCGGCCCCCCGAAGCGGCGGAGCCGGACGATTCCGGGGAGCCTCGGTCATCCGGGGAGCCGGCGGCATCCCCGGATTCCGGGGAAACCGGGGAATCCGGGGCCCCCACGAAACCGGCTTCGCCGCCCGGCTGACGCTGCGGACCGGACCTGAGCAGCGCGAAGCGGCACGCCTGAGCAAAGCAGCGCCGGGCGGAGCGGCACGTGCCCGGAGCGGCACGTGGCGGAGCAGCACGTGGCAGAGCAGCGCAGCCCCACGGGCCGGCGCAGCTGAGCGGAAATGCCCCGCTGCGCCGAGCGGTCAGCCGGTTCGGCGGATCAGGGCCAGATACATCGCGTCCGTCCCGTGCAGGTGCGGCCACAGCTGTACGTCGGGGCCGTCCCCCAGGGCGGGCACGCCGGGCAGCAGCGAACGGGCGTCGAGCAGTTCGGCGGAGCCCTCCTCGAAGTGCTTCAGGACGTCGCCGACGACCGCCCGGGTCTCGGCGAGGTGCGGCGAGCAGGTCGCGTACCCGACGACACCGCCGACCCGCACCGACTCGAGCGCCGTGCGCAGGAGCCCGCGCTGGAGCGACGCGAAGCCGTCGAGGTCCTCGGGGCGACGCCGCCAGCGGGCCTCGGGACGGCGGCGCAGCGCGCCCAGTCCCGTGCAGGGCACGTCCATGAGCACCCGGTCGAAGGTGCCGGGCCGCCACGGCGGGCGGGTGCCGTCGGCCGCGATGACCTGGTAGGGGCCGGGGTTCCCGGCGAGCGCCTTGGCGACGAGCCCCGCCCGGTGCGGCTGCTTCTCGGAGGCGAGCAGCGTCGCACCCCGCTGGGCGGCGAGGCCCGCCAGCATCGCGGCCTTGCCGCCGGGTCCGGCGCAGCCGTCCAGCCAGACCCGGTCGGGCCCGTCGAGCGGCGCGTTCGCCAGGGCGATCGCGACCAGCTGGCTGCCCTCGTCCTGGACGCCCGCACGGCCCTCCCGCACGGCGTCGATGGCACCCGGCTCGCCGCCCTCGGTGAGCCGCACGGCGTACGGCGACCAGCGCCCGGGAAGCGCCGAGTCCTCGTCGAGGGCGTCGAGGAGCTCGTCGGAGGTGGAGCGTCCGGGCCGGGCGACCAGAGTCACCTCGGGCCGCTCGTTGTCGGCCTCCAACAGGTCCTCGATGCCGGCCCGGCCGCCGCCCAGCGAGTCCCACAGCGCGGAGACGACCCAGCGCGGGTGCGAGTGAACGACGGCGAGATGGTCCTCGGGGTCGTCTTCGTAGGGCGGCGCGACCTGTTCCAGCCAGGCGTCGAGGTCCTGCCGCGCGACCTTGCGCAGCACGGCGTTCACGAACTTGGCCCGCCCGTCGCCGAGCACCACCCGGGCCAGCTCGACGGAGGCGGAGACGGCGGCGTGCGTCGGGATGCGGGTGCCGAGCAGCTGGTGGACACCGAGACTGAGCACATCGAGGACCGGCGGGTCGACCTCCCGCAGCGGCCGGTCGACACAGGCCGAGATGACGGCGTCGTACGTCCCCTGGCGGCGCAGCGTGCCGTACACCAGCTCGGTGGCGAGCGCGGCGTCCCGTGTGTCGAAGTCGCCCTTCTCCCGCGCCTTGCGCAGCAGCGGCGGCAGGACGAGGTTCGCGTACGCGTCCCGCTCGTCCACGGCCCGCAACGCCTCGAAGGCGAGCATGCGGACCGGGTCCTTCTGGGGGCGGCGGTAGGGCTTGCCGGGCTTCTGCGGCCGACGGGGCTGTTCAGTCACGAAAAAGGTGCTCCGGATCCAGGAAAAAGATGCGCTTATCAGCGTACGCCGCAGGGCCGACGTCAGTCGGACGGCCGACGTCAGACGCCGAGGCGCTCCCCGGAGGAAATCCGCACCCCGCGGGCCCAGTCCGCCGCGCGCATCGGCTTCTTGCCCTGGGCCTGTACCCAGAGCAGCTCGACGGCGTAGGAACCGGTGCCCACGTACACGTTGTTCTTGGCGACGGAAAGCTCGCCCGGGGCGAGGTCCGTGCGGTCGGGCACCGTCGTGACGTGGATGAGTTTGAGCCGCTCGGCCCGGAAGACGGTCCAGGCGCCGGGGGCCGGCGTGCACCCGCGCACCATGCGGTCGACCCGCAGCGCCGGGGCGGCCCAGTCGATGTGGGCGTTCTCGACGGTGATCTTCGACGCCGTGCTGATGCCGTCGGCGGGCTGCGGTACGGCCTTGAGCGTGCCGTCCTCGATCCCGTCCATCGTCGCGGCGAGCAGTCCGGACCCGGCGAAGGCGAGCCGCGTCAGCAGATCGCCGCTGGTGTCCGTGGGGCGGATCTCCTCGGTGACGGTCCCGTACACCGGCCCCGAGTCGAGGCCCTCCTCGATCAGGAAGGTGGTGGCGCCGGTGATCTCGTCGCCGGCCATGATCGCGTGCTGGACGGGGGCGGCGCCGCGCCAGGCCGGCAGCAGCGAGAAGTGCAGATTGACCCAGCCCTGGGCGGGGATGTCGAGGGCGACCCGGGGCAGCAGCGCCCCGTACGCGACGACGGGACAGCAGTCCGGGCCGATCTCCCGCAGCCGGGCCAGGAAGTCCTCGTCCCGGGGCTTCACAGGCTTGAGCACCTCGATCCCGGCCTCTTCCGCCCGCTCGGCGACCGGACTCGCGACGAGCCGTCGCCCCCGTCCGGCCGGCGCGTCCGGCCGGGTCACGACGGCGACCACCTCGTGCCGCGCGGAGGCGATCAGGGCGTCCAGGGCGGGAACGGCGACCTCGGGGGTACCTGCGAAGACGAGCTTCATGGGTGGCGGTTGGCCTCTCGGGCGGGAGCTCTTCCATCCCCCGCGCTCGTGCCGGTTCAGGCGAAGCACGGGGCAGCGCACCAGTCTATGCCGCGCGGGGCTCAGGGGCTCGGGGGTTCTTCAGGGGGCCATGTCCTCGGGCCCGCACGGCCGATGTTGCCCGCGCACCGGCACGGGGGGTGCGGCCCGCTCAGCGGCAGGTGGGGCGCGTCCACCACACAACGGGGGGCGTACAGAGCGGGACGCGCCCCGTGCATATGCCCTTGCGCCCCCGCAGCGTGACCACTCACCCGTCTACGCGTTGGTCAAGAAAGAGTTGACCACAGCGGGCCGCACATTCGCGGCCCGATCCTTTTCAACGCCGGTTCGAGAGGCTTGTTCATGGCCGACCACGCAACCCACGACGCCCAGGCTCGGGCCAGCCTGCACTTGCTGGTGCGGGACATCGAGCGGGTCCGCCGGCAGGTGGACGCACTGCGCACGCTCACCGCCCAGTTGGGCAACGTCTACCGCCCGCGCCGCTCCGGCCCGTCCACGGGCTTCGTCGTCTACGGACGCGCTCCCGCCCCGACCGTCCGTCTCGCCCAGGAGCTGCGGGACAGCGTCGAGACGCTGGTCACGGCCGCCGTGGACTTCGACCGTTCACTCGGATTCTCGTGGGACGCGGTGGGTTCGGCCCTCGGGGTCACCAAGCAGGCGGTGCACCGGCGTTACGGCGCGCGCCGCGCCGCCGCCCAGGCCGCCGCCGAGGCGGAGCGCGCCACGGAGACGGCCGACACGCGCACGGTCGCCGTCAACACCACTCTTCCCTCGGTGCCGACCGTCCCCGCCGCCCGCTCCATGCCGACCCAGCCGACAGCCGGCAGCCCCACCCTCCGCGAAGAGGTCAGGTCCACGGCCTTCCCGGGCCCACGCAACGGCTGACTCGCCCCCGAGACGACAACTGCCTCCCGGCGCAAAGACCCCCGGGGGGCAGTCCTACGTCGACACCCCTGCCTCTGCCCCCAGCTCCCAGCTCCCAGCTCCCAGCTCCCAGCCGACTGTTCACGCCCGCGGCCCACACCCACTGCTCACGCCCCACTGCTCGCGCCCACAGTCCACGCCGACACCCGGGCATCAGCTGCTCCGCGCTCCCGCTCGCGCGGCCTCACCGGATCTCACGCGACCGCGCGGGATTTCACCCGATGTCGGGCGGATCGATCCGGATGCGTACGGGCTCGTTGCCCCCCCGGGCCATGCGCGCGGCCTGTGCGCCCTTCAGTGCGGCCGCCAGCGCCGCTCCACTCCCCGGAGGCACCCGGATGAGCACCCGCTCCCCGGGATCCCCAGGAGGCGGCCCACCGGGTCGCCGGGGCCGCCCGGCCTCGGTAACCGGCAGCGGTACGGGCCCCAACACCTCGGCGTCGGGTGGCAGTTCGGCGGCGGCGAGGAACCCGGCGAGCGCCTCCGGCGCCCCGGACACCGCCGCCATCCGGGAGACGGGCGGAAATCCCAGCTCGGCCCGCTCGGACAGCTCACGCACCGCGTGCCCGACGGGATCCCAGCGTACGAGTGCCTGCACGGGCCGCAGGGTCGGCTCGGCCACGACGACGACCGTGCCGCCGGCCCCCTGCGGACGGACCAGCGCGGCGGCCCCTGTCCACCGGCGCAACGCTTCCTCACCGGCCCGCAGATCGGGCCGTCCGAGCATCGCCCAGCCGTCGAGCAGCAGTGCCGCCGCGTACCCGCCCTCGGCGACGGGTTCGGCTCCCGGCGTGCTGACCACCAGGGCCGGCGCCGCGGACACCGTGTCCAGCACCTGCTCCCGCCCGGACGTGCGCACCGGCACGGCCGGGAACGCCCGTCCCAGCTCCTCCGCGGTCCGGCGGGCGCCGACGACCTGCGCCCGCAGCCGGAACCCGCCGCACTCCTGGCAGTGCCAGGCCGTCTCGTCCCGCCCGCACCACGCGCAGCGCAATGCCTGGGCGTCCTGCGCCTCCAATGGCCCCGCGCAGTGCCGGCACCGCGCGGGCGCCCGGCACTGGGCACACGCCATCCGGGGCACATATCCCCGCCGAGGCACCTGGACCAGCACAGGCCCCTGCCGCAGCCCCTCCCTGACGATCTGCCAGGCGAGCGTGGGCAGCCGGGCGGCCCGAGCGGCCTCGTCGCGCGCGAGATCGCCGTCCCCGACGGTCCGTACCAGCGGCGCGGCGGCGCGCACCTGCTCCCTGTCGGCGGCCAGCGGCAGCGCCCAGCCGCTCTCGACCAGTTGCGCCGCCTCCACCGTGCAGGTCCAACTCCCCAGCAGGAAGCCGCACTTGTCGCGCGAGGAACGCAGCTCCAGCACTTCCCGGACATGCGGGAAGGGAGCGTTGTCGTCGCTGTGTCCGTCGTCGCCGTCGTCCCAGACGACGACAAGTCCCAGATTCCGTACGGGCGCGAACATGGCGGCCCGGGTGCCGACCACGGCCCGTACGGACCCCCGTCGTACGGCGAGCCAGTCACGGTAGCGCCGCTCCGGTCCGGCGTCGGCGGTCAGCACGGCGTGCTGCCCCTCCCCCAGCAGAGCCTTGAGAGCGGTGTCCACGCGGGCGGCGGGCCGCCCGGCCGGTACGACGACGAGCGCGCCGCGCCCGGAGGCGAGCGTCGCCTGCACCGCGCGGGCGATCTCCTCGGCCCACTCGGGACCGGGCAGCGCGGTCCACACGGCGCGCGGGGCTCCACCGGAGGCGAGCGAGGCGAGGAAGTCCGCCCCTCTCCCGTACCGCCGCCAGGTCCCGGGGTCTGGTGCGGTGGGCTGCGGCGGGGGCACCGGCGACTCCCGTGCCTCGGCGCGGGCGTGCCGGGGCGGCACGGCCAGTTGCAGCACGTCGGCGAGCGATCCCGCGTACCGGTCGGCGACGGCGCGGGCGAGTCCCAGCAGCTCGGGCCCGAGGACGGGCTCGGGCGAGACGACCTGGGCGAGGGCGGCCAGCGGCCCGGAGTAGTCGGACTCGGCGACCCGCTCGACGAGGTATCCGTCGATCAGACCGCCGCCCTCGCGCCGCCCCGACCGGACATTGCGTCCGCCCGCACCGAACCGCACCCGAACCCGCACGCCCGGCTGCGCGGCCTCGTCGAGGTCCTCGGGCACGGCGTAGTCGAAGTAACGGTCGAGGTGCAGCACCCCTTTGTCGACGAGCACCCGCGCGACGGGCAGCTCCTTGGCCAGCGCGGCTCCCCGCCAGGTCCGCGGCTTCGCCTTCGGCTCCTTGGCCTGGCGCACGGCCTCCCGGATCAGCGCAAGCTGCTCGGGCGGCGCACCGTCCGCGCCGCCCGCGCCGTCGTCGGGTCGCCCGTTCGCGCTGCTCACAGCAGTATTCCTACCAGACCGCACTGACAGCGCCGCCCGCTCGAGATCAGGCCGGCCGCGGATCGCGAACGCCGTGAGGGCGCTTTTGCCATGGACCGCTCGGCCATACCGGTCAGGGACCGGCAGCAGGATTCGAACCTGCGAGGGGCCTTCGGCCCCAGAAGTATCCGCGGCCATCGCACCGGGCAGGGCGACGTCGGTTCTCCCGAGATCCAGGCGGCAGCGGAACGTGATCCAGATTCACCGCACGCCATGGGCGTACTCCACCGAAGTAACCGCGGCCATCGCACCGGGAGATCACCAGCGTACGAATTCCGGCCGGTCGGGGCCACCGTTTTACCCGCGCAGCCGTGAGGCCCGGCACCCCTCGGGGTACCGGGCCTCGCGGCTCTGACGAAGCGTTCGCGGACTACAGGCCCGCGGCCTTGCGCAGGGCGTCCACCCGGTCCGTCCGCTCCCACGTGAAGTCGGGCAGCTCGCGGCCGAAGTGGCCGTAGGCGGCGGTCTGGGCGTAGATCGGCCGGAGCAGGTCGAGGTCGCGGATGATGGCCGCAGGGCGGAGGTCGAAGACGTCCGTGATGGCGGTCTCGATCTTCTCGGCGTCGACCTTGGCGGTGCCGAAGGTCTCGACGAACAGACCGACCGGCTCGGCCTTGCCGATCGCGTAGGCGACCTGGACCTCGCAGCGCGAGGCGAGGCCCGCGGCGACGACGTTCTTCGCGACCCAGCGCATCGCGTACGCGGCGGAGCGGTCGACCTTGGACGGGTCCTTGCCGGAGAAGGCGCCGCCGCCGTGGCGGGCCATGCCGCCGTACGTGTCGATGATGATCTTGCGGCCGGTGAGGCCGGCGTCGCCCATCGGGCCGCCGATCTCGAAGCGGCCGGTCGGGTTCACCAGCAGGCGGTAGCCCTCGGTCTCCAGCTTGATGCCGTCGTCGAGCAGGGCCTTCAGCTCCGGCTCCACCACGAACTCGCGGATGTCGGGAGCGAGCAGGGAGTCCAGGTCGATGTCCGACGCGTGCTGCGAGGAGACGACGACGGTGTCCAGACGGACCGCCTTGTCGCCGTCGTACTCGATGGTGACCTGGGTCTTGCCGTCGGGGCGCAGGTACGGGATGGTCCCGTTCTTGCGGACGTCGGACAGCCGGCGCGAGAGCCGGTGCGCGAGGTGGATCGGGAGCGGCATCAGGTTCGGGGTCTCGTCCGTCGCGTACCCGAACATCAGACCCTGGTCGCCGGCGCCCTGCCTGTCCAGCTCGTCCTCGTCACCCTCGACACGGGACTCGTACGCCGTGTCGACACCCTGCGCGATGTCCGGGGACTGGGAACCGATCGACACCGACACGCCACAGGACGCTCCGTCGAAGCCCTTCTTCGACGAGTCGTAGCCGATCTCCAGGATCTTGTCGCGGACCAGCTGGGCGATCGGCGCGTACGCCTTGGTCGTGACCTCTCCGGCCACATGCACCAGGCCGGTCGTGATGAGTGTCTCCACGGCGACCCGGGACGTCGGGTCCTCGCGCAGGAGCGCATCGAGAATGGTGTCGCTGATCTGGTCAGCGATCTTGTCGGGGTGACCCTCGGTCACGGACTCCGAGGTGAACAGGCGACGGGACACAACGCTCCCTGTGGTTGCAGCGGCTGCTGGCTGATCATTGGTGGACGGGACGGGGGCTGCGCCCGGCGTCGTCCGAGAACAGTTTATCGGTCGCGCTCAGCCGCGGGACCCCTGTCTCGCCTCTCGAAACCCCTGTGACCTGCGGCACGGGCATTCTGCGCCATCGTCGTGGCTCTTCGCCAGGGTCGCCACGCCCGTTTTTGCGGGCTTTGTGGTGACGGGTGCGCTGGGTGAGGTTTCACACCAGTCGGCGTGTCACCAGGTCCCACACGGTCTCGGCCAGTGCTTCCTTGGGTCCGTGGGCCACCGGGGTCTCACTTCCGTCGGCTCCGAGCACCACCGCCTCGTTCTCCTCGGAACCGAAGGTCTTGCGCTCCCCCACCTCGTTCACCACCAGGAGATCGCAGCCCTTGCGCTCCAGCTTGGTCCGTCCGTTGGCGAGGACGTCGTCGGTCTCGGCGGCGAATCCGACCACCACCTGGCCGGGGCGCGCGCGGTCCGCGGAGATCTCCGCGAGGATGTCCGGATTACGGACCAGGACGATCGGCTCCGGCTCCTGGCCGTCCTTCTTCTTGATCTTCCCGGCCGCGTACGCCTGCGGGCGGAAGTCCGCCACCGCGGCCGCCATCACCACCGCATCGGCGTCCGGGGCCGCCTTCAGCACGGCCTCCCGCATCTGCACGGCGGTGCCGACCTGCACCACGTCGACCCCGGCCGGGTCCGCGAGGCCCGTGTTCGCCGCGATCAGCGTGACCCGGGCGCCGCGCGCGGCGGCGGTGCGGGCGAGCGCGTACCCCTGTTTGCCGGAGGAACGGTTGCCGAGGAAGCGGACCGGGTCGAGGGGCTCGCGGGTGCCGCCCGCGCTGACGACGACATGGCGGCCGGCGAGATCCGGCTCGGTGACCCCCCGGGCGAGCACACGGCGGCAGACCTCGAAGATCTCCCCCGGGTCGGGCAGCCGCCCCTTGCCGGTGTCGACGCCGGTCAGGCGCCCCACGGCGGGCTCGACGACCACGGCACCGCGCCGCCGCAGGGTCGCCACGTTCTCCTGGGTCGCCGGGTGCTCCCACATCTCGGTGTGCATGGCGGGTGCGAAGACGACCGGGCAGCGGGCGGTGAGCAGGGTGTTGGTGAGGAGGTCGTCGGCCAGTCCGTGGGCGGCCTTGGCGAGCATGTCGGCGGTCGCGGGGGCGACCACCACGAGGTCGGCGTGCTGCCCGATGCGGACGTGCGGGACCTCGTGGACGTCCGACCAGACCTCGGTGGAGACGGGATGGCCCGAGAGCGCGGACCAGGTGGCGGCGCCCACGAAGTGCAGCGCGGACGCGGTGGGAACGACCCGCACGTCGTGGCCCGACTCCGTCAGTCGTCGCAGCAGCTCACAGGCCTTGTATGCGGCGATGCCACCGCTGACCCCCAGAACGACCTTCGGCTTGTCCACCGTCTCTCCCCGGGCTCGGAAACGTACGACTCCATGACACACCACAGGCCCGGCAGTCGCGCCGCCGGGCCTGGGATGAGCAAATGAACGACTACTGAGCGGGGCCTTCGACGGCCTCGGAGGTCAGCAGGCCCGCGTTGATCTCGCGCAGGGCGATCGACAGCGGCTTCTCGTGGACGTGGGTGTCGACGAGCGGACCGACGTACTCGAGGAGGCCCTCGCCGAGCTGCGAGTAGTACGCGTTGATCTGGCGGGCACGCTTGGCCGCGTAGATCACCAGGCTGTACTTCGAGTCGGTGGCCTCGAGAAGCTCGTCGATCGGAGGGTTGATGATGCCCTCGGGAGCAGTGATGGAAGAGGACACGCTCTGCCTTCCGAAAGGTGGAAATTGACCTGAAAGATCAAACAACTTCCACCAAGGCTAGCAGCTCGCGCGCCACGTCTTCGACGGAGGTGTTGACCAGGGTGACATCGAACTCCGGCTCGGCCGCCAGTTCGATCTTCGCCGCGTCCAGGCGGCGCTCGATCACCTCGGGCGGTTCGGTGCCCCGCCCGGTGAGCCTGCGCACCAGCTCCTCCCAGGAGGGCGGGGCCAGGAACACGAGCAGCGCGTCCCGCATGGACTCGCGGACCTGCCGGGCTCCCTGCAGATCGATCTCCAGGAGGACCGGTACACCCGACTCCAGGTGCTCCAGGACGGCGGCGCGCGGTGTCCCGTAACGGTTGCCGGCGAATTCGGCCCACTCCAGGAGTTCGCCGTTGGCGATCAGCTTGTCCATCTCGTCGTCGGAGACGAAGAAGTAGTGGACACCATGCTTCTCACCGGGGCGCGGCTTGCGGGTCGTCGCCGACACCGAGAGCCAGACCTCGGGGTGTTCCTTGCGCATATGAGCGACGACCGTGCTCTTGCCGACCCCTGAGGGGCCGGAGAGCACGGTCAGCCGCGGACGTTCACTCATGCAGCGATTATTCCAGCAATCCCGGGGTGTCCAGGACTCAGGCGCCGGAACCACCGAACTCGCGCTCCAAAGAGGCGATCTGATTCGAGCCGAGACCACGCACACGGCGGCTCTCGGAGATCCCGAGTCGCTCCATGATCTGCTTGGCGCGGACCTTGCCCACGCCCGGCAGGGACTCCAGGAGAGCGGAGACCTTCATCTTGCCGATGACGTCGTTCTCCTGACCCTGCTTGATGACCTCGTGAAGCGAGGCGCCGGAGTGCTTGAGTCGATTCTTGACCTCGGCCCGCTCCCGGCGAGCCGCGGCGGCCTTTTCGAGCGCGGCTGCGCGCTGTTCAGGGGTAAGGGGCGGAAGAGCCACGCCTACGTCACCTCGGATGTCGAACTGTCGGATACGGACCGGTGAGGAACCTAGTCGCCCCACACCTGGGAGCAACGGGCAACACGCTTGCCCGTTCTCCTCCCACTGCCTTGAGGCGGTGGGAGGTGGCCCCACTCGACGGAGACTAGCGGGCAAGTGCGCCGGAGTCAGCGAGAACAGAGGAAAAGTCCTGGTCAGCCTCCCTGGGGCCCGACATTTCCGACATACCTCCCCGGATTTGAGAATGTATTCAGACTCGGGGCGCTCGGAAGGCACTCGTCGGAGAGCTCTCGAACGGCTGTCGGAGGTCTCAGGCGGCCGCCACAGCCGCCCTGATCTCCTCCGCGAACCCGTCAGCCGACTCGCGCAGGGCCAGGAGGTCGGGACCGTGACGCAGAACACCCCGGCTCACGTTCGGGACGACATTGCGCACGGCGGACCCGAAGACGCCCGCCAGATCGGCCGCGGTCGCTCCCTGGGCGCCGATGCCGGGCGCGAGGAGCGGGCCGTTGATGTCCAGGTCGTAGGAGGAGAGATCGCCCAGGGTGGCGCCGACGACCGCTCCGAAGGAGCCGAGCGGCGTCTCGTCCGCGTTCTCGGCGGCCAGGTGCCCGAGCATCGTCGCTCCGACGGTGCGTCCGTCCGCGCGGACGGCGTGCTGCACTTCGCCGCCCTCCGGGTTGGAGGTGAGCGCGAGGACGAAGAGCCCGGCCCCGCTCTCACGCGCCAGCTCCACCGCGGGCCTCAGCGAGCCGTAGCCCAGGTAGGGCGACACGGTCAGCGCGTCCGAGAAGAGCGGCGCGTCCTTGCGCAGGAAGGTCTCGGCGTACGCCGCCATGGTCGAGCCGATGTCACCGCGCTTGGCGTCCATCACGACCAGCGCCCCGGCCGCCCGCGCCTGTTCGACCGACTTCTCCAGGACGGCGATCCCGCGCGACCCGAACCGCTCGAAGAACGCGCTCTGCGGCTTGAGTACGGCGACGCGCTCGGCGAGCGCCTCGACGACCGTACGGCTGAAGCGCTCCAGGCCCGCGATGTCGTCGCCGAGCCCCCAGTCGGCGAGCAGGGACGCGTGCGGGTCGATGCCCACGCACAGGGGACCGCGCTCGTCCATGGCGCGGCGAAGGCGCGCGCCGAAGGGTTCCAGGCTCATACGGACTTCCTCACGTCGGCGCCGACCGCGTCGGCGAGGGTGGCGTACGGGCTCGTCCGCAGGCGGGCGGCGAGCCCCTTGTGGATGGCGCGGCCCCAGAAGGGACCCTCGTAGATGAAGGCGCTGTAGCCCTGGACCAGCGTGGCGCCGGCCAGGATGCGCTGCCAGGCGTCCTCGGCGTTCTCGATGCCGCCGACGCCCACCAGGGTGATGCGGTCGCCCACGCGCGCGTAGAGGCGGCGCAGCACCTCCAGGGAGCGCGCCTTGAGCGGCGCGCCCGAGAGGCCGCCGGTCTCCTTCACCAGGGAGGGGGCGGACGTCAGACCGAGCCCCTCGCGCGCGATGGTCGTGTTCGTGGCGATGATCCCGTCCAGGCCGAGTTCGACGGCGAGATCGGCGACCGCGTCGATGTCCTCGTCGGCGAGGTCGGGCGCGATCTTGACGAGGAGCGGGACCCTCCGGTCGGTGACGGCACGGTCGGCGGCCTCGCGGACGGCGCTGAGCAGCGGGCGCAGCGCCTCGGTGGCCTGGAGGTTGCGCAGGCCGGGGGTGTTCGGGGACGACACGTTCACGACGAGGTAGTCGGCGTGCCGGGCGAGGCGCTCGGTCGACTTCACGTAGTCGCCGACGGCCTCCGCCTCGGGGACGGCCTTGGTCTTGCCGATGTTGACGCCCACGACGGTCCTGAAGACGGGCGTACGGGCCGCCAGTCGCTCGGAGACGGCCGCGGAGCCCTCGTTGTTGAATCCCATGCGGTTGATCAGCGCGCGGTCCGGCACGAGGCGGAACAGCCGCTTCTTGGGGTTGCCCGGCTGCGGCTCCCCGGTGACCGTGCCGATCTCGATGTGGTCGAAGCCGAGCATCGACATCCCGTCGATGGCCACGGCGTTCTTGTCGAAGCCCGCCGCGAGTCCGAAGGGGCCGTGCATGCGCAGCCCGAGCGCCTCGGTGCGCAGCTCCTTGTGCCGGGGCGCGAGCGCGGCGGCGACGAAGGTGCGCAGGACGGGAACGCGGGCGACGAGCCTGATCCAGCGGAAGGCGAGGTGGTGGGCCCGCTCCGGATCCATCCGCTTGAAGACGAGGTCGAAGAAGAGCTTGTACATGATCATGTCCTCGAAAGAGCCCGGTGAAGGGCGCCTCTTGAAGGGGCAGGGGGCCTCATGAAGAGGGGGACACCGTTTCCGGTGTCCCCCTCAGGGCTGCTAGTCGCGCGCCGCCGTCAGATGCTCGGCGTGTTCCTGGAGCGAGCGCACGCCCACGTCGCCGTGGTTGAGCGCGTCGATGCCCTGGACGGCGGCGGCGAGCGCCTGCACCGTCGTCAGGCACGGGACCGAGCGGGCCACGGCCGCCGTGCGGATCTCGTAGCCGTCGAGGCGGCCGCCGGTGCCGTACGGCGTGTTGACGATGAGGTCGACGTCGCCGTCGTGGATGAGCTGGACGATGGTCTTCTCGCCGTTCGGGCCCTCGCCCTCGCTCTGCTTGCGCACGACCGTGGCGTGGATGCCGTTGCGCTTGAGCACCTCGGCCGTGCCGGAGGTGGCGAGCAGCTCGAAGCCGTGGGCGACGAGTTCGCGCGCCGGGAAGATCATCGAGCGCTTGTCGCGGTTGGCGACCGAGATGAAGGCGCGGCCCTTGGTGGGCAGCGGACCGTAGGCGCCCGCCTGCGACTTCGCGTACGCCGTCCCGAACACCGAGTCGATGCCCATGACCTCGCCGGTGGAGCGCATCTCCGGACCGAGCACCGTGTCGACGCCGCGTCCGTGGATGTCGCGGAACCGCGACCACGGCATGACGGCCTCCTTGACGGAGATCGGCGCGTCGAGCGGCAGGGTGCCGCCGTCGCCGTTCGCCGGGAGCAGACCCTCGGCCCGCAGTTCGGCGACGGTCGCGCCCAGCGAGATACGGGCGGCGGCCTTCGCGAGCGGCACCGCGGTCGCCTTCGAGGTGAAGGGGACGGTGCGCGAGGCACGCGGGTTGGCTTCGAGGACGTAGAGGATGTCGCCGGCCATCGCGAACTGGATGTTGATCAGGCCGCGGACGCCGACGCCCTTGGCGATGGCCTCCGTCGAGGCGCGCAGCCGCTTGATGTCGAACCCGCCGAGGGTGATCGGCGGCAGCGCGCACGCCGAGTCACCGGAGTGGATACCGGCCTCTTCGATGTGCTCCATGACGCCGCCGAGGTAGAGCTCCTCGCCGTCGTACAGCGCGTCGACGTCGATCTCGATCGCGTCGTCGAGGAACCGGTCGACCAGCACCGGCCGCGAGGGGCTGATCTCGGTCGACTCGGCGATGTACGAGGACAGCCGCGTCTCGTCGTACACGATCTCCATGCCGCGCCCGCCGAGGACGTACGAGGGCCGGACGAGGACGGGGTAGCCGATCTCGTCCGCGATGGCCTTGGCCTCGGTGAAGGTGGTGGCGGTGCCGTGCTTGGGGGCCGGCAGGCCCGCTTCCGCGAGGACCCGCCCGAAGGCGCCGCGGTCCTCGGCGGCGTGGATCGCCTCGGGCGGGGTGCCCACGATCGGCACACCGTTGTCCTTGAGCGCCTGTGCCAGGCCGAGCGGGGTCTGGCCGCCGAGCTGCACGATGACACCGGCGATCGGACCGGCCAGCGACTCCGCGTGCACGATCTCCAGCACGTCTTCCAGCGTCAGCGGCTCGAAGTACAGACGGTCGGAGGTGTCGTAGTCCGTGGAGACGGTCTCGGGGTTGCAGTTGACCATCACGGTCTCGTAGCCCGCGTCGCTGAGCGCGAAGGAGGCGTGGACACAGGAGTAGTCGAACTCGATGCCCTGGCCGATGCGGTTCGGGCCGGAGCCCAGGATGATCACCGCCGGCTTCTCGCGCCGCGCGACCTCGCTCTCCTCGTCGTAGGAGGAGTAGAAGTACGGCGTCTTCGCCGCGAACTCGGCGGCGCAGGTGTCGACCGTCTTGTAGACCGGGCGCACGCCCAGCGCGTGCCGCACCTCGCGGACGACGTCCTCGCGCAGCCCGCGGATCTCGGCGATCTGGGCGTCGGAGAAGCCGTGCCGCTTGGCGTCGGCGAGCAGCTCGGGGTAGAGCTTGTCGGCGGCGGCCAGGTCGTCCGCGATCTCCTTGATCAGGAACAGCTGGTCGACGAACCACGGGTCGATCTTCGTGGACTCGAAGACCTCCTCCTGCGTGGCGCCCGCGCGGATGGCCTGCATGACGGAGTTGATGCGGCCGTCGGTGGGCCGGACGGCCTCGCGCAGCAGCTCGTCCTTGTCACCGGGGTCACCCACGAAGGTGAACTGGCTGCCCTTCTTCTCCAGCGAGCGCAGCGCCTTCTGCAGCGCCTCGGTGAAGTTGCGGCCGATCGCCATGGCCTCGCCGACCGACTTCATGGTGGTCGTGAGGGTGGAGTCGGCGGACGGGAACTTCTCGAAGGCGAAGCGCGGCGCCTTCACGACGACGTAGTCGAGGGTCGGCTCGAAGGACGCCGGGGTCTTCTCGGTGATGTCGTTCGGGATCTCGTCGAGCGTGTAGCCGACGGCGAGCTTGGCCGCGATCTTGGCGATGGGGAAGCCGGTCGCCTTGGAGGCGAGCGCCGAGGACCGCGAGACGCGCGGGTTCATCTCGATGACGATCACGCGGCCGTCCTCGGGGTTCACCGCGAACTGGATGTTGCAGCCGCCGGTGTCGACGCCGACCTCGCGGATGATCGCGATGCCGATGTCGCGCAGCCGCTGGTACTCGCGGTCGGTCAGCGTCATGGCCGGCGCGACCGTGATGGAGTCGCCGGTGTGGACGCCCATGGGGTCGAAGTTCTCGATGGAGCAGACGACCACGACGTTGTCGTTCTTGTCGCGCATCAGCTCCAGCTCGTACTCCTTCCAGCCGAGGATGGACTCCTCCAGGAGCACCTCGGTGGTCGGGGAGAGCGTGAGGCCCTGGCCGGCGATGCGGCGCAGCTCCTCCTCGTCGTGCGCGAAGCCGGAGCCGGCGCCGCCCATGGTGAAGGAGGGGCGGACGACGACGGGGTACCCGCCGAGCGTCCCGACGCCCTTGATGACGTCGTCCATGGTGTGGCAGATGACGGACCGGGCGGACTCGCCGTATCCGATCTTCTGGCGCACGGCCTCGACGACGCCCTTGAAGAGGTCGCGGTCCTCGCCCTTGTTGATCGCCTCGATGTTGGCGCCGATGAGCTCGACGCCGTACTTCTCCAGCACACCCTGCTCGTGCATGGAGATCGCGGTGTTGAGGGCCGTCTGGCCGCCCAGCGTCGGCAGCAGGACGTCCGGGCGCTCCTTGGCGATGATCTTCTCGACGAACTCCGGGGTGATCGGCTCGACGTAGGTGGCGTCGGCGATCTCCGGGTCGGTCATGATCGTCGCCGGGTTGGAGTTGACCAGGATGACCCGCAGGCCCTCGGCGCGCAGGACGCGGCACGCCTGGGTGCCGGAGTAGTCGAACTCGGCGGCCTGGCCGATGACGATCGGGCCGGAGCCGATGACCAGGACGGACTGGATATCGGTGCGCTTAGGCACGCTGGCCCTCCATCAGGGATACGAAGCGGTCGAACAGGTAGGCGGCGTCGTGCGGGCCGGCTGCCGCTTCGGGGTGGTACTGGACGCTGAAGGCCGGCTGGTCGAGCAGGTGGAGGCCCTCCACCACGTTGTCGTTGAGACAGACGTGGGAGACCTCGGCGCGGCCGTAGGGGGTCTGGGAGACCTCGTCGAGCGGGGCGTCGACGGCGAAGCCGTGGTTGTGCGCGGTGACCTCGACCTTGCCGGTCGTACGGTCCTGCACGGGCTGGTTGATGCCGCGGTGGCCGTACTTCAGCTTGTACGTGCCGAAGCCGAGGGCCCGGCCGAGGATCTGGTTGCCGAAGCAGATGCCGAAGAGCGGGGTCTTGCGGACGAGGATTTCCCGCATGACGGCAACGGGACCGTCGGCGGTCGCCGGGTCGCCGGGGCCGTTGGAGAAGAAGACTCCGTCCGGGTTCACGGCGTAGACGTCCTCGGCGGTGGCCGTCGCGGGCAGCACGTGCACCTCGATGCCGCGTTCGGCCATCCGGTGCGGGGTCATGCCCTTGATGCCCAGGTCGACGGCGGCGACGGTGAACTTCTTCGCGCCGATCGCGGGGACGACGTACGGCTCCTTGGTGGCGACCTCGGCGGCGAGGTCCGCGCCCTTCATCTCGGGCGCCTGGCGCACCTCGGCGAGCATGGTGCCCGCGTCGGGCAGCGCGTTGCCGGAGAAGATGCCGACGCGCATGGCGCCGCGCTCGCGCAGATGGCGGGTGAGGGCGCGGGTGTCGATACCGCTGATGCCGACGACGCCCTGGCCGCGCAGTTCCTCGTCCAGCGAGCGCCGCGAGCGCCAGTTGGAGGGCACGCGCGCGGGGTCCCGGACGACGTATCCGGCGACCCAGATCCGCTGCGACTCGGGGTCCTCGTCGTTGACGCCGGTGTTGCCGACGTGCGGGGCGGTCATCACGACGACCTGGCGGTGGTAGGACGGGTCGGTGAGGGTCTCCTGGTAGCCGGTCATACCGGTGGAGAACACCGCTTCGCCGAAGGTCTCCCCCACGGCCCCGTAGGCACGGCCGCGGAAGACCCGGCCGTCCTCCAGGACGAGTACGGCGGGAAGCGCCTTTTCCCTCTGCGAGGCATTCCCCTGAGTGGAGGTCGTCATCGTGCGCCTTCCGTTTCCGTCTTGTTGATCATGTCGTTCAGGGTGTCGACCCATTCGTTGTGCTCGGCCGCGCGGTCCGAGCGGAAACCGGAGTCGAGGAGCCTGTCGCCGTGCGCCCAGGTGACGACGAGGAGTCCGCCCTCGGTGAGGACCTTGCCCGCGATGCCCTTGTCGAGCCGGGCCTCGCGCAGCTGCGAGGCCGGGATGAAGAAGTCGTCCGCTCCGGGGCGTACGACGTCCAGTCCCGCGTCCGTCAGGGTGAGCTCGGCCCGGCTGCGGGTGCCCAGGCCGTGCGCCACGATGCGGTCGAGCCACTGTCCGGCGGTGGTGGAGCCGTGATAGCGGCCGCTCATGCTCAGTTTCACCGGGCCGGGGTCTTCCGGCGCGTCAGGCAGCTCCGGCAGGTCGCCCTGGAGGGTGCCGCGCCACTTCCAGCCCTCGCGCATCAGCCAGTAGACGAGCGCGACGAAGAGGGCGAGGCCGACGAGCCAGCCGATCCGGGCGGACCAGTCGGTCACTTCCGCCGACTTCTGTCCGGCGGCGGCCAGGGAGATGAGAGGTGTCACGCGAGCTTCCCGTCGACGAGGGTGGCCTTGCCCCGCAGCCAGGTGTGGGTGACCCGGCCCGGCAGCTCACGGCCCTCGTAGGGGGTGTTGCGGCTGCGCGAGGCGAAGCCAGCGGGGTCCACCGTCCCACGGTATGCCGTGTCGACCAGCGTGAGGTTGGCGGGCTCACCTGCCGAGACGGGACGTCCGTGGCCGACCGCCCGGCCGATCGCGGCGGGCTTGACGGACATGCGGTCGGCGACGCCGGCCCAGTCGAGCAGTCCCGTCTCGACCATCGTCTGCTGGACGACGGACAGCGCGGTCTCCAGGCCCACCATGCCCATGGCGGCGGCGGCCCACTCGCAGTCCTTGTCCTCGTGCGGGTGCGGCGCGTGGTCGGTCGCGACGATGTCGATCGTGCCGTCGGCGAGCGCCTCGCGCAGCGCCATGACGTCCCGCTCGGTGCGCAGCGGCGGGTTGACCTTGTAGACCGGGTTGTACGAGCGCACCAGTTCGTCGGTGAGGAGCAGGTGGTGCGGGGTGACCTCGGCGGTGACGTCGATGCCGCGGGACTTGGCCCAGCGGACGATCTCGACGGACCCGGCGGTCGACAGGTGGCAGATGTGGACGCGGGAGCCGACGTGCTCGGCGAGCAGCACGTCGCGGGCGATGATCGACTCCTCGGCCACCGCGGGCCAGCCGCCGAGTCCGAGCTCGGCGGAGACGACGCCCTCGTTCATCTGGGCGCCCTCGGTGAGGCGGGGCTCCTGGGCGTGCTGGGCGACGACGCCGCCGAAGGCCTTCACGTACTCCAGCGCGCGGCGCATGATCACCGCGTCGTCGACGCACTTGCCGTCGTCGGAGAAGACCGTGACACCGGCCGCGGACTCGTGCATCGCGCCCAGTTCGGCGAGCTTCCTGCCCTCCAGGCCGACGGTGACGGCGCCGATCGGCTGCACGTCGCAGTAGCCGTGCTCCTGGCCGAGCCGGTAGACCTGCTCGACCACGCCGGCGGTGTCGGCGACCGGGAAGGTGTTGGCCATGGCGAACACGGCCGTGAAGCCGCCGCTCGCCGCCGCGCGCGTGCCGGTCAGCACGGTCTCGGAGTCCTCGCGGCCCGGCTCGCGCAGATGGGTGTGCAGGTCGACGAGGCCCGGCAGCAGCACCTTGCCGTCGGCCTCGACGACCTCGGCGCCTTCTGCGGACAGCCCCGTACCGACCTCGGCGATCGTGTCGCCGTCGATCAGGACGTCCTGCGGCTCGCCGCCGATCACCCTCGCACCACGGATCAGGATCTTGCTCATGTACTTACTTCTCCTCGGTACGGGTGTGGGTGACGGCGGGCTCGTTGCCGCCCAGGAGCAGGTACAGGACGGCCATGCGGATGGAGACACCGTTGGCGACCTGCTCGACGACGGTGCACCGCTCGGAGTCGGCGACCTCGGCGGTGATCTCCATGCCGCGGACCATCGGGCCGGGGTGCATCACGATGGCGTGCTCCGGCATTTTCGCCATGCGGTCGCCGTCGAGCCCGTAACGACGCGAGTACTCGCGCTCGGTCGGGAAGAACGCCGCGTTCATCCGCTCGCGCTGCACGCGCAGCATCATCACGGCGTCGGACTTGGACAGGGTGCTGTCGAGGTCGTACGAGATCTCGCAGGGCCAGCTCTCCACGCCGACCGGCACCAGGGTGGGCGGCGCGACGAGGGTGACCTCGGCGCCGAGGGTGTGCAGCAGGTCGACGTTGGAGCGGGCGACGCGGCTGTGCAGGACGTCGCCGACGATCGTGATGCGCTTGCCGGCCAGGTCCTGGCCGATCCCGGCGTCCCGGCCGACCAGTCGGCGGCGCATGGTGAAGGCGTCGAGCAGGGCCTGCGTGGGGTGCTGGTGGGTGCCGTCGCCCGCGTTGATGACGGCGGCGTCGATCCAGCCGGAGGTGGCGAGCCGGTACGGGGCTCCGGAGGCGCCGTGCCGGATGACGACGGCGTCGACCCCCATGGCCTCCAGGGTCTGGGCGGTGTCCTTGAGGGACTCGCCCTTGGAGACGCTCGACCCCTTGGCGGTGAAGTTGATGACGTCCGCGGAGAGGCGCTTCTCGGCGGCCTCGAAGGAGATCCGGGTGCGGGTCGAGTCCTCGAAGAAGAGGTTGACGACGGTGCGGCCGCGCAGGGTCGGCAGCTTCTTGATCGGCCGGTCGGCGACCCGGGCCATCTCCTCGGCGGTGTCGAGGATCAGGACGGCGTCGTCGCGGGTGAGGTCGGCGGCCGAGATGAGATGACGCTGCATCTGTCAGGCTCCGTAAGGAAGTTCAGGGAGGATTCGGGCATGCGGGCGCGCGGGAGCGCACTCGGCGGCGGGGACCGGAGTGCTACTGGGGCTCGCCCGGGGAGGTCCGCTTGGCGCCGAGCAGCACGGTGTCGCGACCGTCCTCCTCGGCGAGCTGGACCTTGACCGTCTCCCGCAACGACGTGGGGAGGTTCTTGCCGACGTAGTCGGCGCGGATGGGCAGTTCCCGGTGGCCCCGGTCGACGAGGACGGCGAGCTGCACGGCACGCGGCCGGCCGATGTCGTTCAACGCGTCGAGCGCGGCGCGGATGGTGCGGCCGGAGAAGAGCACGTCGTCGACGAGGACGACGAGGCGGCCGTCGATGCCGTCACCGGGGATCTCGGTGCGGGCCAGCGCACGCGGCGGGTGCATGCGCAGGTCGTCGCGGTACATGGTGATGTCGAGGGAGCCGACCGGGATCTTGCGGTCGGTGATCTCCTGGAGCTTCTCGGCCAGTCTGCGGGCCAGGAAGACACCCCGGGTCGGAATGCCGAGGAGCACCACGTCGTCGGCGCCCTTGGCGCGTTCGACGATCTCGTGGGCGATGCGGGTCAGCACCCGCGCGATGTCGGGCGCCTCGAGAACGGGCCGCGCATCGGCTTCGTACTGCTGCTTGTCGTGCTGAGTGTCCATAGGAAACGGACCTCCTTCTCCGCCTCACGGGACGGATCATTAAAGGACGTCGGATTTGCGCCATCAACGGTACCAGCCCGGCAACGCACCTGATCACATCGCTTTGAGCCAGCCTTGGCGACACCCGTACAGGAGGCGGTCGAAAATCCTTCGGCTTGACGGGGGAGAGTAACGCTGCGTAACCTCACAGTGAGTCACCAGCCGCGCGGCGGAGCCGCACGTTGATACAGCGTCCGGGGAGCTATATGTCCAGCGAATACGCCAAACAGCTCGGGGCCAAGCTCCGCGCCATCCGCACCCAGCAGGGCCTTTCCCTCCACGGCGTGGAGGAGAAGTCCCAGGGACGCTGGAAGGCGGTCGTGGTCGGTTCGTACGAGCGCGGCGACCGCGCCGTCACCGTACAGCGCCTCGCCGAACTGGCGGACTTCTACGGGGTTCCGGTCCAGGAGCTGCTGCCCGGGACCACGCCGGGCGGGGCCGCCGAGCCGCCGCCGAAGCTGGTCCTCGACCTGGAGCGGCTGGCGCACGTGCCGGCCGAGAAGGCAGGCCCCCTCCAGCGCTACGCGGCGACGATCCAGTCGCAGCGCGGCGACTACAACGGCAAGGTGCTGTCGATCCGCCAGGACGACCTGCGCACCCTCGCCGTCATCTACGACCAGTCCCCCTCGGTCCTGACCGAGCAGCTGATCAGCTGGGGCGTCCTGGACGCGGACGCGCGCCGCGCGGTCGCCCACGACGAGGGCTGAATCCCTTAGGACAGCTCAGCAGAAACGTGCCGCCGGGGTGGCCGGAACCTGATGGTTCCGGCCACCCCGGCGGCCGTCTGCGGGCCTCGGGAGCCTTCGAGGTACGGGAACGCCGGAGGGCCCGCAGCGATCGCGCTGCGGGCCCTCCGGCGTTCCGTACGCCCCCTTGGGGCCGTACGACTACGGCTGCCGGCCAGGCACGGGTGGCATCCTCCACTGTGATCGGCCGGACAGGTCCTAGTCCTCGTCGCGGCGGAGCGAGGACTTCAGGTCCTTCAGCCGGCCCAGCAGGCCGTTCACGAACGAGGGCGACTCGTCCGTGGAGAACTCCTTGGCCAGCTGCACCGCCTCGTCGAGCACCACGGCGTCCGGGGTCTCGTCGACCCAGATCAGCTCGTAGGCACCGAGGCGCAGGATGTTGCGGTCGACGACCGGCATCCTGTCCAGCGTCCAGCCGACGGCGTACTGCGCGATGAGCTCGTCGATCCGCCTCACCTTGGTGGCGTAGCCCTCGACCAGCTGCATCGTGTACTCGCTGACCGGCGGCTGCCGGGTGTCGGACCGGGAGTGCCGGATCCAGTCCGCGAGGACCGTCAGGACGTCCACGCCGCGCTGGTCGCCCTCGAAGAGGATCTGGAAGGCGCGCTTGCGGGCCGTGTTGCGGGCAGCCACGGTTAGCTGTTCACCCGGCCGAGGTAGTCGCTGCTGCGCGTGTCGACCTTGATCTTCTCACCGGTGGTGATGAAGAGCGGGACCTGGATCTGGTGGCCGGTCTCCAGGGTGGCGGGCTTGGTGCCACCGGTGGAGCGGTCGCCCTGGACGCCCGGCTCGGTCTCCTGGATGACCAGCTCGACGGCGGCCGGCAGCTCGACGAAGAGCACCTCGCCCTCGTGCTGGGCGACGGTGGCCGTGAAGCCCTCGATCAGGAAGTTGGCGGCATCGCCGACGGACTTGCGGTCGACCATCAGCTGGTCGTACGTGTCCATGTCCATGAAGACGAAGTACTCGCCGTCCATGTACGAGAACTGCATGTCGCGCTTGTCGATCGTGGCCGTCTCGACCTTGACGCCGGCGTTGAACGTCTTGTCGACGACCTTGCCGGAGAGCACGTTCTTCAGCTTGGTGCGCACGAAGGCCGGGCCCTTGCCGGGCTTGACGTGCTGGAACTCGACGACGGACCAGAGCTGGCCTCCGTCGAGCTTGAGCACCAGGCCGTTCTTGAGGTCGTTCGTGGAAGCCACGGTTGCGGAATCTCCTGGACTGACGTGGACGACCCCGGCGCACGCGCACAGCTCGAAAAGCTAGAGCGCGAGCAGCTCCTTGGTCGTGATGGTGAGTAGCTCGGGTCCGCCGTCCGCCTCAGGGCGCACGACGAGCGTGTCATCGATCCTGACACCGCCCCGGCCCGGAAGGTGGACTCCCGGTTCGACGGTGACCGGCACGCAAGCGTCCAGTTTACCCATGGCCGCGGGGGCAAGCTGCGGGTCCTCGTCGATTTCGAGCCCGACACCGTGCCCCGTCAGCGGCGGAAGGCCTTCGGTATGGCCCCCGGAGCCCAGTACCTGGCGGGCCGCGCGGTCCACATCGCGGTAGGCGGCGCCCGGTGCCAGCGCCTCCCGTCCGGCCCGCTGGGCGGCGAAGACGAGGTCGTACAGCTCGATCTGCCAGTCGGCGGGCGAGGTGCCGATCACGAACGTACGACCGATCTCACACCGGTAGCCGCGATAGGTCGCGCCGAGACAGACGGAGAGGAAGTCACCTTCCTCGACGCGCCGGTCGGTGGGCCGGTGGCCGCGCCGTCCCGAGTTCGGGCCGGTGCCCACCGAGGTCGCGAAGGCCGGTCCCTCCGCGCCGTGGTCGACGAGCCGGCGCTCCAGTTCCAGGGCGAGATGGCGTTCCGTGCGGCCGACGAGAATGGATTCGAGGAGTTCACCGAGCGCCTGGTCGGCGATTTCCGCGCCGATCCGCAGACAGGAGATCTCCTCCTCGTCCTTGATCACGCGCAGCTGTTCCACCGCGCCGCCCAGGTCGGCCAGGCGCAGCCGCGGCGCGACCGAGCCGAGGGCGCGGTGCCGGGTCACGGTCAGGTGGCGTTCCTCGACCGCGAGGGACTCGGCACCCTGGCCGGCCGCCAGACCGGCGGCCGCGACGGCGGGATCACCGCCCGCGCGCGGCAGGACCCGCACGTTCAGCGCCTCGTCCGGGCGCCCTTCCATGGCCTCACCGGTCGGCGGGCAGCCGCACAGCAGCACGTCCTCGCCGCTGCCGAGCAGGAGCACGGAGCCGTGCGGCGCCGCGCCGGCGAGATACCTCACATTGGCGGGGCGGGTCACCAGCGCGGTCGCGCTGCCACCCGCCGTGCTGCGTTCCCGGAGCCGCTCTCTGCGGGTCGCGTACACCTCTGACATGAACCGAGCGTACGAGTGGTGGCCGGATGTCGCCGGTTCAGAGGGCCGGACGGGTACCCCGGCGTCCGGACCGGAGGACGCGGGGCCCGCTCACCACTGCGGCGGGCTGGCGATCGACCGCGCGAGGACGTCGTCCAGGACGCGGGCCGTGGCCGCCACGTCGAGCTGCGAGTTGTCGATGATCGGGAGCCCGGAGCCGTACCAGCCGGCCATCCGGCCGTGGATGCGCGCGACCTCCTCGTCGCTGAGCCTGCGGTTCCCGGAGCGCTCCGCGTTGCGCTCCAGGACCACTTCCAGGCCCGGCAGGAGCACGACCGGCAGCAGCCCGGGGCCCACGTGCCGCTTCCAGCCGCCGAGTCCGACGACCGGGCGGTCCGGGAAGACGGCGTCGTCGAGGATGCACGAGATCCCGTTGGCCAGGAAGTTGCGGGCGGCGAAGCCACAGGTGCGGCGGGCGAGACGATACTGCGCCTCGGAATGGTCGTTCCATCCCGACTGCGGGTCGGCGAAGCCCGAGCGCACCCATTCGCGTACGTCGTCGAGGCTGATGTGGGCCGTGGGCACCCGGCGGTGGTCCGCCCAGTACTTGGCGACGCTGGTCTTTCCGGCGCCCGCGGGACCGATCAGCAGGACCGCGAGCGTGGTGGCCGCCGGATCGGGCGCGCCCGTCGCGGGCGGCGGGCTCGGCATGGCCACCGAAACGCCCGGCGGCAGCTGCACATGCCCGGTGGTGTCCGGCGCGGGCGGGACGGGGGGGTGCGGCGGGGGCTGGACCGAGGGGTGCTGCGGAGGCTGCGCCGGCACCTGGTGCGGCGGCAGGTGATGCGGCGGCAGGTGATGCTGCGGGGCCTGGGCGGGAGGGGCGCCGGGCGGCACCGGCGCTCCGGCGAAACCCGGAGCGGGCGCAGGACCCTGCTGCCCCGGGTACTGTCCGGCCGGCGACCATCCGGCGGCCGGTCCTTGCCCCGGCTGGTGGGGCGGCGGCAGCGGAGCCCCCACTGCTTGCTGCATCCGGTGCCACTCCGTCTCGTACAGGCGATGTGCGCTGGCGGGCGGGACGCCGGTCCCGTCGCTACCGAACGGTACCTTCCCCGGCCGCCGTTGTGTGAACGGCCGGGGAGCGTGCGAAGTGCCCGGGAGGGAGAGGCAAAACGGGTTGAGCAGGGGTCCTTCGGAACATACGTCCGCGCGGGGCGCCGCCCGTTACTCGCCGACCTCGCCGTAGGCCGCGAGCAGGACGGCCGGATCCGGGCCCTCCAGGACGGTCGGCTTGGCCAGCCCGTCGAGGACGATGAAGCGCAGCATGTCGCCGCGGGACTTCTTGTCGACCTTCATGTTCTCCACGAGCTTCGGCCACTGGTCGTAGCGGTAGCTCAGCGGGAGCCCGACGGACTCCAGGATCGTGCGGTGCCGGTCGGCGGTCGCGTCGTCCAACCGGCCCGCGAGGCGGCCGAGTTCGGCGGCGAAGTGCATGCCGACGGAGACGGCCGCGCCGTGCCGCCACTTGTAGCGCTCGTTCTTCTCGATGGCGTGCGCGAGGGTGTGGCCGTAGTTGAGGATCTCGCGCAGTCCGGACTCCTTGAGGTCGCCCGAGACGACCTCGGCCTTGACCTTGATGGAGCGCTCGATCAGCTCGGCGGTGTGCGGGCCCGCGGGCGTCCGGGCCGCCTCGGGGTCGGACTCGATGAGCTCCAGGATCACCGGGTCGGCGATGAAACCGGCCTTGATGATCTCCGCCAGCCCGGAGACGTAGTCGTTGACCGGCAGCGAGTCGAGCGCGGCCAGGTCGCACAGCACGCCCGCGGGCGGGTGGAAGGCGCCGACGAGGTTCTTGCCCTCGGCGGTGTTGATGCCGGTCTTGCCGCCGACCGCCGCGTCGACCATGGCGAGCACGGTCGTGGGTACGGCGATCCAGCGCACCCCGCGCAGCCAGGTCGCCGCCACGAAACCGGCCAGGTCGGTGGTGGCACCGCCGCCGACGCCGACGATGACGTCGGTGCGGGTGAAGCCCGACTGGCCCAGCGCCTTCCAGCAGTAGGCCGCGACCTCGGCGGTCTTGGCCTCCTCGGCGTTCGGCACCTGGATGGCGACGGTCTCGAAGCCCTGCTCCGCCAGGTCGGCGCGGAGCGCCTCGCCGGTTCCGGCGAGCGCCTCGGGGTGGATCACGGCGACACGCTTGGCCCTGTCGCCGATCAATCCGCCGAGCTCGCCGAGGAGTTGACGGCCGATCAGGACCTCGTAGGGGTCGGTGCCCGCGGTGCCGCCGACCTGGACGCGGGTCACTGCCTCGCTCATGCTTCCTTCAACTCCAGTGCGTCGAGGACCCCTTGGGTGACCTCTTGGGGGGTGCGGCCGTCGGTCGCCACGACCGCGCGGGCGACTTCGGTGTACAGGTGGCGGCGTGCCTCCATCAGCTCGCGCCACTGCCTGCGGGGGTTGACGGCGAGCAGCGGCCGGGCCGCGTTCAGTCCGGTGCGCTGGACCGCCTCCTCCACGTCCATCGAGAGGTAGACGACCTGGTGGCCGGCGAGCAGCGCGCGGGTGTCCTCGTCGAGGATCGCACCGCCGCCCAGCGCCAGCACACCGTCGTGCTCGGCGAGCGCCTCGCGCACCGCCCGCTTCTCGATCGCGCGGAAGGCGGACTCGCCCTCGTCGACGAAGATGTCGGCGATCGTGCGGCCCTCGGCGGCCACGATGTCGTCGTCCGTGTCCCGGAAGGCGCAACCGAGCCGCTCGGCGACGAGCGCGCCCACCGTGGACTTGCCGACCCCCATCGGGCCGACCAGCACGAGCCGTGGGGCGGTCACCGGACGACCAGGTTCTCGAGGTAGCTCCGCACGTTCCGGCGGGTCTCCGGGACGCTGTCGCCGCCGAACTTCTCGGCGACGGCGTCGGCGAGGACGAGGGCGACCATGGCTTCGGCGACGATCCCGGCGGCCGGGACCGCGCAGACGTCGGAGCGCTGGTGGTGGGCCTTGGCGGCCTCGCCGGTGGCGACGTCGATGGTGGCCAGCGCGCGCGGCACGGTCGCGATCGGCTTCATCGCGGCGCGGACGCGCAGCAGCTCGCCGGTGGTCAGACCGCCCTCGGTGCCGCCGGAGCGGCCGGTGGAGCGGCGGATGCCGTCCTCGGTGTGGACGATCTCGTCGTGGGCCTGCGAACCGGGCACACGGGCCAGTTCGAAGCCGTCGCCGACCTCGACGCCCTTGATGGCCTGGATGCCCATGAGCGCGGCCGCGAGCCGGGCGTCGAGACGGCGGTCCCAGTGCACGTGCGAGCCGAGGCCCACCGGTACGCCGTACGCGAGCACCTCGACGACGCCGCCGAGCGTGTCGCCGTCCTTGTGGGCCTGGTCGATCTCGGCGACCATCGCCTTCGAGGCGTCGGCGTCGAGGCAGCGCACCGGGTCGGCGTCGAGCTTCTCCACGTCGGAGGGCTTCGGGTAGACGCCGTACGGCGCCTTGGCCGCGGCCAGTTCGACGACGTGCGAGACGATCTCGATCCCGGCCGTCTCCTTCAGGTAGGAGCGGGCGACCGCGCCGAGCGCGACGCGGGCCGCGGTCTCGCGGGCGGAGGCGCGCTCCAGGATCGGCCGGGCCTCGTCGAAGCCGTACTTCTGCATGCCGGCGAGGTCGGCGTGGCCGGGCCGGGGGCGGGTCAGCGGGGCGTTGCGGGCAAGGTCGGCGAGGATCTCCGGGGCGACCGGGTCGGCCGCCATGACCTGCTCCCACTTGGGCCACTCGGTGTTGCCGACCATGACGGCGACCGGGGAGCCGAGGGTGAGACCGTGCCGGACGCCGCCGAGGAAGGTGACCTCGTCGCGCTCGAACTTCATCCGGGCACCGCGTCCATAGCCCAGGCGCCGCCGGGCGAGGTGGTCCGCCACCATCTCCGTGGTGATCGGGACGCCGGCGGGAAGGCCCTCCAGCGTCGCGACAAGTGCGGGACCGTGGGACTCCCCCGCGGTCAGCCAGCGCAACCTGCTCAACGGTGCTCCTCATGCTCGCGCCCTGGTACTGCTGCTGCGTACACGCGTCCTCGCGTACAGCGACGGCGCGACCGGGTGCGTGGCCCTGGCCCGCCGCCTCCGATCCTTTCACGTCCGGGGGCGGTAATCGGCCGCAGGTCCATCAGGCGGACGCACATGGCCGGGTCGCACCGGCCCGGGTACGCCCGCGGGGGCGCCGGAGCGGGCCCGTCCCGGGCCGTCCCGGCGGCCGCCTCTCGGCTGCCTGCCCGCCGGGGCTCGACCGGTGTCGCCTACCGGGCGGCGAGCGCGTGCTCGCCCGCCTTGCGCATGGCGCCGAGCGGCGCGGGCGCCCGCCCGGTCATCTGCTCGACCTGGAGCACCGCCTGGTGCACGAGGAGATCGAGTCCGCCGACGACGGCTCCGCCGTACGCCGACCAGCGCGCCGCGAGGTCGGTCGGCCAGGGGTCGTACAGCACGTCGAAGAGGGTCGTGGGGCGCTCCGGGACGGCGGCGGCCAGTGCGTCCGTGGTCCCCGCCGGAGTCGTGGCGATCACCAGCGGAGCCCGCAGTGCCTGCTCGGCGTCGGTCCAGTCCTCGGTGCGCACCTCGATGTCGAGCCGCTCGCCCCACTGCCGCATCTCGGCGGCCCGCTCCTTGCTGCGGACGTACGCGACGATCTCGCCGGTGCAGATCCGCGCGAGGGCGGCCAGCGCGGAGGAGGCGGTGGCTCCGGCACCGAGAACAGCGGCCGAGTCGACCTGCTCGATGCCCCGCTCGCGCAGCGCGGCGACCATCCCGGGGATGTCGGTGTTGTCGCCGACGCGCCGTCCGTCCTCGGTGAACACGACCGTGTTGACCGCCTCGACGGAGGCCGCCGTCTCGCTGATCTCGTCCACCAGCGGCATCACGGCCCGCTTGAGCGGCATGGTCAGCGACAGCCCGGCCCACTCGGGTCCGAGACCCTCGAAGAAGCCGGGCAGCGCCTCCTCGTCGACCTCGAACCGGTCGTACGACCAGTCGCCGAGGCCCAGCTCCCGGTACGCGGCACGGTGCAGCACCGGGGAGAGGGAGTGAGCGATCGGCGAACCGAGCACCGCGGCCCGGCGGGCATCAGTCGCCCGAGCTGGCATTGAATTTATCCTTGAGCTTCTGGAATTGGGCCAGCGTCTTGGCGAATTCGGTATTGTTCTGACCGTCGGTCGCCACGAAATAGAGCCAGCCGTCCTTCGTGGGGTTGAACACCGCCCTGAAGGCGTCGTCACCCGGGTTGCCGATCGGACCGGGCGGCAGACCCGCGTGAGTGTAGGTGTTGTACGGGTCCGGATTGCTGTTGATCTCGGACGAACTGATGTGAATCTTGCTCTGACCCTTCAGGTAATTGAAGGTCGAGTCGAACTGCAGCTTCTGATTGGTCTCGGTGTTGGTGCGCTTCAGCCGGTTGTAGACGACTTCGGCCATCTTCCGGTAGTCGTCGTGCGTCTTGCCCTCGGCCTGGACCAGGCTCGCGACCGTGACGACCTGCAAGGGATTGTCGAGGTGGAGGGCCTTCGCCTTCGCCATGATTCCCAGCGCGGTGTACTTCTTGTTGGCCTGCGCGACCATGCTCTTCAACACGGTCTCGGGCTTCATGCCCTTGGCGGCGGGATACGTGAGCGGGTAGAGGAACCCTTCCAGCGGATCCTTTATGTCCTTGTTGCTGTTCGCCCAGCTCGGGAGCCCCAGGCTCTTGTATTCCTTCCTCGCGACGCCATTGGTGGTGCCGGCGGAAAGTCCGAGCTTCTTGTCGATCGCCGCGTACACCTGGGCATTGCGGAACCCGGGAGGCACGGTCACATTGTTCTGGCTCTTGGGATCGAGCATCAGCTCGACTGCGCTCGCGGCCGACATCCCCTTCCTCAGGAGATAGGCGCCCGCCTGAATCGACTTGCCCTTGGGATTCTTCTGCTGAGCGGAGACGAAGGCATCGACGCTCTTGACGACGCCGAGTTCCTTGAGCCTCTGGCCGATTACGTAGCCACCCTCGCCCCTGGCAATCACGACGGCGACCTGTCCCGAGCCCTCGCCCGAAAAGTCGGGAGCCGAGCCGAAACGATTCTGGTAGTAGTGATAGCCGAAATACCCGGCTCCGGCGAGACCGCCTCCGAAGACCATGACGACCACCAGGCAGGCGCAGCCGCTGCGGCGCTTCTTCTTGCCCGTGCCGCCGCCCCGTTCCTTGCGGCCCCGGCCCTTCTTCGGGTCGTCATCGTCGTCGTCGAGGTCGTCATCGTCGTCGCCACCGGCGAAGAACGCGTGCTCGCCCTGGTCCGGTCCCGGGTCCCAGTCCGGCTCCGGTTCGGGTTCGGCTCGTCGCCGGGCGGGCGGCTCGGGCGGCGGATAGGCATCGGGGGTGCCATAGAAGTCGGACTGCTCACCCGTGTACTGGCCGGCGTAGGGGTCGGCAGGATCGGAGGAGTAGGGCACCTGGGACTGCGGCCCGGCGTTCTGGCCGCCGTCGGGGTACTGCTGCTGGCCCTGGTTGCCGTACTGCTGCCGGCCCTGGTCCCCGTACGGCTGCTGGCCTTGACCGGGGTACTGCTGCCGGCCCTGGCCGTTGAACTGCTGCTGGCCCTGGTCGCCGTACTGCTGCTGCCCCTGACCGGGGTACTGCTGCCGGCCCTGATTGCCGTACTGCTGCTGCCCCTGACCGGGGTACTGCTGCTGCCCCTGATTGCCGTACTGCTGCTGGCCTTGACCGGGGTACTGCTGCTGCCCCTGGAACTGCTGCCCCTGCTGGAACTGCTGCTGGTCCTGGTACTGCCCCGGCTGTCCCTGCGGTGGGTACTGCTGCTGCCCCTGGCTCCAGTCGCCTTGCTGCGCCTGCTGCTGCGGATAGTGCTGCGGCTGGCCGCCGTCGTAGGCGGACTGGCCGTCGGCGGCCTGTCCGCCCCATCCGCTGTCCCCGTACAACGGGTCCTCCGGATGCCACGGTTCGGAGCCAGGGCCCCGGCCATACTCAGTCATCGATCCCCTACGAGCCGCGAGCCGGCAGCTGCCGGCTCCTATGGCCCGGCTCCCGTCCGCCTCTTTACTGTGCGACGGCTGTTCGAACGCCACCGCATCGGGCGGAACGTTACCGTATCGCGATCACATGACCACTTCGACGCCCTCGCCGGGGGACTTGCCTGACACTCGTTCGGATTCCAGCGCCTGTTGCAGAATGATGACGGCGGCCGCCTGGTCGATGACCGACCGGCCCTTCTTCGATTTCACGCCCGCGGCGCGCAGGCCCTGACCGGCCGTGACTGTGGTCATCCTCTCATCCACGAGCCGTACCGGAACGGGAGCGATCCCGCCCGCGAGCTCCTGGGCGAAGGCACGGACCTTCACCGCGGCGGGGCCCTCGCCCCCCTTGAGGGAGCGAGGGAGCCCGACGACGACCTCGATCGGCTCGTACTCCTCGACGAGCTGCCTCAACCGCCGGTGGGCGGCCGGGATGTCACGTCCCGGGACCGTCTCCACCGGTGTCGCGAGGATCCCGTCGGGGTCGCACGAGGCGACCCCGATCCGGGCGTCCCCGACGTCGATCGCGAGTCGACGTCCTCTGCGCATGTCCGCGGCCCTTACTTGGCCGTCTCGGCGACGAGGCGCTGGACCGCGTCCATGGCCTCGCCGACGGCGGCGGGGTTCTGGCCGCCGCCCTGGGCGACGTCCGGCTTGCCGCCACCGCCGCCGCCGAGGGTCTTGGCGGCCGCACGGACCAGCTCGCCGGCCTTCAGACCGCGCTCGCGGGCGGCCTCGTTGGTGGCGATGACCGTCAGCGGCTTGCCGCCCGCGACCGTGAACAGGGCCACGACGGCGGCCCGTCCGCCCTGGATGCGGCCGCGCACGTCGAGGACCAGCCTGCGCAGGTCGTCGGCGCCGGTGCCGTCCGGCACCTGACCGGTGACCAGGGCGACGCCGTTGACGTCCTTGGCGGAGTCGACGAGACCGGCGGCGGCCTGCAGGACCTTCTCCGCGCGGAACTTCTCGATCTCCTTCTCGGCGTCCTTCAGCTTGCCGAGCATGGCGGAGACCTTCTCCGGAAGCTCCTCGGCACGGCCCTTGACCAGCTCCTGGAGCTGGGCGACGACCGTGTGCTCACGGGCCAGGAAGTTGTACGCGTCGACGCCGACCAGGGCCTCGATGCGCCGTACCCCGGAGCCGATGGACGATTCGCCGAGCAGCTTGACCAGGCCGAGCTGGGCGGTGTTGTGCACGTGCGTGCCGCCGCACAGCTCCTTGGAGAAGTCGCCGATGGTCACGACGCGGACGCGCTCGCCGTACTTCTCGCCGAACTCGGCGATGGCGCCCTGCTTCTTGGCCTCGTCGATGCTCATGACCTCGGCCTGGACGTCCAGGTCGCGGGCGAGCACCTCGTTGATCTGCTGCTCGACGTCCGTCATCACGGCCGTCGGGACGGCGGACGGGGAGCCGAAGTCGAAGCGGAAGCGGCCGGGCTGGTTCTCGGAACCGGCCTGGGCGGCCGTCGGGCCGAGGGCGTCGCGCAGCGCCTGGTGCGTGAGGTGCGTGGCCGAGTGGGCGCGGGCGATGGCCGTACGACGGCGTACGTCGATGGTGGCCTGGGCCTTGGCGCCGACGGTGACCTCGCCGACCTGGACGACACCCTTGTGGACGTAGACACCCGGGACGGGCTTCTGGCAGTCGCGGATCTCGATGATGGCGCCGGTGTCGACCCGGATGCGGCCCGTGTCACCGATCTGGCCGCCGCCCTCGGCGTAGAACGGGGTGCGGTCGAGGACGATCTCGACCTCGTCGCCCTCGGTGGCGGCCGGGGAGGAGACACCGTCGACGAGGATGCCGACGACCGTCGACTCCGCCTCGGTGCGGTCGTAGCCGATGAAGTCGGTCTCTCCGGCGGCGTCGGCGATCTGACGGTAGGCACCGAGGTCGGCGTGGCCGGTCTTCTTGGCGCGGGCGTCGGCCTTGGCCTTGTCCCGCTGCTCCTTCATCAGGCGGCGGAAGCCGTCCTCGTCCACCGAGAGGCCCTGTTCGGCGGCCATTTCGAGGGTGAGGTCGATCGGGAAGCCCCAGGTGTCGTGGAGCAGGAAGGCCTTGTCGCCGGCGAGGACCGTGCCGCCGGAGTCCTTGGTGTCGGTGATGGCCGTGTCGAGGATGTTCGTACCGGCCTTCAGCGTCTTGAGGAAGGCGGCCTCCTCGGCGAGGGCGACGGTCTCGATCCGCTGCCGGTCGCTGACCAGCTCCGGATACTGCTGGCCCATCATCGCGATCACGACGTCGATGAGGTCCTTGACGACGGGCCCGGTGGCACCGAGCAGCCGCATGTTGCGGATGGCGCGGCGCATGATGCGGCGCAGCACATAGCCGCGGCCCTCGTTGCCAGGGCTCACGCCGTCGCCGATGAGCATCACGGAGGTGCGCATGTGGTCGGTGACCACGCGCAGCGAGACGTCGGAGCCGTGGGCGGCGCCGTACTCGACACCCGTCAGCTCGGTGGCCTTCCTGATGACGGCCATGGAGGTGTCGATCTCGTACATGTTCTGCACGCCCTGCAGAATCATGGCGAGGCGTTCAAGACCGAGGCCGGTGTCGATGTTCTTGCTGGGCAGGTCGCCGAGGATCTCGAAGTCGTCCTTCGAGGTGCCCTCGCCGCGCTCGTACTGCATGAAGACCAGGTTCCAGATCTCCACGTACCGCTCGTCGTTGACGGCAGGGCCGCCCTCGACGCCGAACTCGGGGCCGCGGTCGTAGTTGATCTCGGAACACGGGCCGCAGGGGCCCGGGACGCCCATGGACCAGTAGTTGTCCTTCTTTCCGAGGCGCTGGATACGCTCGGCCGGGACGCCGATCTTGTCGCGCCAGATGGACTCGGCCTCGTCGTCGTCGAGGTAGACCGTGATCCACAGGCGCTCCGGGTCGAGCCCGTAACCACCCTTGTCCTGGGGCGAGGTGAGCAGCTCCCAGGCGTAGGTGATGGCGCCTTCCTTGAAGTAGTCGCCGAAGGAGAAGTTGCCGCACATCTGGAAGAACGTGCCGTGCCGCGTGGTCTTGCCGACCTCTTCGATGTCGGGCGTGCGCACGCACTTCTGCACGCTGGTGGCGCGCGGCCACGGCGCCTTGACCTCGCCGAGGAAGTACGGCTTGAAGGGGACCATGCCGGCGGGGACCAGGAGCAGAGTCGGGTCGTCCGCGATGAGCGACGCCGAAGGGACGACGGTGTGACCGCGCTCCTCGTAGAAGCTCAACCAGCGGCGGCGGATTTCAGCCGACTCCATCAGTGGTCCTCATTCCGGTTGCACGAGTACGTCGTGTTCTCGATGTACTTGATCTGCTTGTTGTTGCCGAGCTGCTTGCTGCCGGGCCGCTCGGGGTCGCCGATCGCGGCGGTCCGGCGCTGCGTGGGCAGTTCGGGGTCCGGGCGCTCGTTCAGGCCGAGCACCTCGCCGAGTTCGGCCTCTCGTTGGGCCATCCCGTCACGGACGTCGAGCGCGAACTCCTTGAGCCGGTGACCCGCGTCGATCGCCTTGTTGGCGGCCTGTGCCGCGAGGCTCTCGGGGGTCAGCTTCTTGAGCTTGCGGTTGACCTTGGTGGTGGCCCATACACCCGCGGCTGCGCCTGCGGTGAACCAGAACGTACGGCGGAACATCGCTGCGTCAGTCCTTCTTCCGCTTTCCCCGCCGCGCGGACGGGACGGTGCGGCCCACGATCACGGTACGCCGGGACGCTTTGTCGGGCACATTCTCTCGACGGCCTCCGATGGCCCGGCGCACGCCGTAGCCGAACGCCGCGACCTTGACCAACGGGCCGCCGAACGTGGAGGCGACGGTCGTCGACAGCGCCGACGCGTTCGACGTGACCTCCTGGACGTCCGACGCGATGGCGTCGACCCGGTCGATCTGCGTCTGCGCGGAGCGCACCGCCGCGGAGGCGTCCGCCAGGAGCGGGACGGCCTGGTCGGTCACGTCCGCCACGAGCTTGGTGGTCGCCCTGAGCGTCTGGGCCAGCCTCACCAGCGCGACGGCGAGGAAGGAGACCAGGATCGCCCAGAAGACGGCCACCAGAATCCCGGCCACCTCACCACCGGACACTGTGCACCCGCTCCCTGACTGTGTGCCTGAACATCGAAAAGTCGTCACCCGAGCCTATCGCGCCGGGGCCGGGGCTCCGTACCGCATTTAACGGCTCCGCGGTGTGGAGTTGCCCGAAGCGATTGTACGGAGTGCTAAGGGGTCAGTACGCTCCGTATCTCATGCAGCGTTCTCACCGCGCCCGGCGCTCCGGTCCTGCGACACCCGGCAATCTGCCCCTGGAACTCGACGCGTTCGTGGGGCGCACCGCCGAACTCGCACGGCTGGCCGCGGCACTGGAGACGGTCCGTCTGGTCACCGTGACCGGCATGGGAGGGGTCGGCAAGACCCGGTTCGCCGCCCACGCGGCGGCACGGACGGACGTACGCGACGGGGTGTGGCGCGTGGACCTGTCCACGGTGCACGACCCGGACCTCGTGGAGTACGCGGTGGCCGAGGCCCTCGGTCTGACGGACCACACGGCCAAGCCGACGCGGCAGGTGCTGCTCGACCACTTCGCCGGACGTCGGATCCTCCTGGTCCTGGACGGCTTCGAGCACCTGGTGGACGTGAGCGCCGCGCTGGTGGGCGAGTTGCTGCGGCGGGCGTCCGGACTGCGGGTGCTGGCCGTGGGCCGCAGGCCGCTGGAGGTCGGGGGCGAGCGGGTGTTCCCGCTGGCTCCGCTGACCGCGACGGAGGCGGTGGAGCTGTTCGCGGACCGGGCGGCGGCCCGGGTGCCCGGCTTCGCCCTGGGCGAGGGGAACCGGTCCGCCGTCGAGGAGTTGTGCCGACGCCTGGACGGAATCCCGCTGGCGCTGGAGCTGGCGGCGGGCCGCCTCAGCGCCCTCTCGCCCGCGCAGCTCCTCGCCCGTCTGGAGGACCGGTTCCGGCTGCTGACCGGCGGAGGGCGCGACGCGCCGCCGCGGCACCAGACGCTGCGGACGGCGATCGGCTGGAGCCATGAGCTGTGCACGCCGGGGGAACGGCTGCTGTGGTCACGGCTGTCGGTGTTCGCCGGGCGGTTCGACCTGGAGGCCGCCGAGTACGTGTGCGGCGGGGACGGACTGCACGCCGACGACGTCCTGGACGTGCTCGGCGCACTGCTCGCGCAGTCGGTGCTCTCGCGCGAGGAGACGGCGGCGGGTGTGCGCTACCGCATGCTGGACACGGTGCGGGCCTACGGCGCGGACTGGCTGGAGGCGACGGGCGACGCGGAGCGGCTGCGGCGCCGGCACCGCGACTGGTACATGGGCCTGGCCACCTGGTGCGAGCTCGACTGGTTCTCGCCGCGGCAGGGCGAGGTGGCGGCACGCGTCGATACGGAACTGCCGAATCTGCGCAGCGCGCTGGAGTACTCGCTCACCGAACCGGACGAGGCGCATCTTGGCCAGTATCTGGCGGGCACCCTGTGGTTCTACTGGGTCGGCTGCGGCCGGCTCTCCGAGGGCCGGCACTGGCTGGAGCGCAGTGTCGAGCTCGACGGCGACCGTGACCAGTCGCGGCTGAAGGCCCTGTGGGTGCTCGGCTATGTGGCGGTCCTCCAGGGGGACTCGGTGCCGGCGCTGTCCGCGCTCCAGGAGTGCCGCGAGGAGGCGGAGCGTTCCGAGAACGCCGTCGCGCTCGCGTACGCCGAACATCGCACCGGCTGTCTGGCCCTGGTCTCGGACGACATGGCACGCGCCGAAGCCCTGCTGCGCTCGGCGCTGGACCGCTATCACGAGATCGGCGAGCTGAACAGCAATGTGCTGATGGGCCAGGTCGAGCTGGCGATGGCGCTCGCCTTCCAGGGCGATCTGCCGGGTGCGGTGAAGCTGTGCGAGGACGTCCGCAGGGTCTGCGAGGACCACGGGGAACGCTGGGCGCTGGCGTACGCGCTGTACGTCCTGGCCTACCAGGCCCAGGTCGAGGGCGATCAGGCACGGGCCCGGGATCTCCTGGAGCAGGGCCTCGGCATCGCGCACAGCTTCCACGATCTGCTCGGCGCGGTCCTCACGGTCGAGCTGCTCGCCCTGGTCACGGCGGTGGAGGGCGATCCGGCCGAGGCCGCGCTGCTCCAGGGGGCGGCATCGCGGATGTGGCCGTCCGTGGGCCTGCCGCTGTTCGGTTCGGCGTACTACAACGCGCCGCACGAGCGCTGCGCGGCCCATTCCCGGCAGCGGCTGGGCGACGAGCGGTACGAGGAGTGCGTACGGGCGGGAGAGCTGCTCGGGCAGGAGGCGGCGGTCGCCCGTGCGCTCAAAGGGGCCGGGGCTCCGCCGCTCGGGGCCGTGCCGTCGCCGCGCAGGCTGCCGCCGGACATGCGAAAGCCCGCCGTCTCGCCCACCTCGAAGGGCGGGGAGACGACGGGCTGACACTGACGCGCAGGTGGTACCGCGTCCGCTGTAAGAAGATCAGCGGGCGTAGTACTCGACGACGAGCTGCTCGTCGCAGATCACCGGGATCTCCTTGCGGTTCGGCTCACGGTCCAGGCGGAACGCCAGGGCCGGGAGGTTCACCTGGAGGTAGCGCGGGGTCTCACCGTCGGGGGCGAAGCCGCCCGCGCGGGAAACCTCGAACAGCGTCTTGCTGCGGCTGCGCTCGCGGACCATCACGACGTCGTCGGGACGGACGCGGAACGAGGGCTTGTCGACCTTCTGGCCGTTGACCTCGATGTGGCCGTGAACGACCATCTGGCGGGCCTGGTAGATCGTGCGGGCGATGCCCGAACGAAGGACCAGCGCGTCGAGACGACGCTCCAGCTCGATGATCAGGGCCTCACCGGTCTTGCCCTGGACCTTGGAGGCACGCTCGTAGGCGCGGACGAGCTGGCGCTCGGACACGTCGTACTGCGCGCGCAGACGCTGCTTCTCGAGCAGACGGACCTTGTAGTCCGAGTTCTGCTTGCGGCCACGGCCGTGCTCACCCGGCGGGTAGGGGCGGGCCTCGAAGTACTTGACAGCCTTCGGGGTCAGCGCGATGCCGAGCGCACGCGACTTCTTGACCTTGGGGCGGGACTGGTTCGCCATGAACCAAACACCTCATGTTTTAGATGCGAATACGGCTTCACCAGGGTTAGGGAGGTCGCAATCCGCAGCCCGGGAAACCCTCCTCGCCGCTGTGGAAGTCCACATGGACGGGGCGGGCAGCCGCTCCTGGGTCTGGGCACATACGTGCAGCACGCGAGTGGCCCACCGACCTCTCCCGGAAAACCGGGTGGTGGTGGGCTGCCCGCGACACCTTCGACGGTGCGCGACGCTCCTGGAATCCCCCCGTGGAGGCAGGGGCTCCGGCTGGATGTCCCGTTCTGGTGGTGCCGACCGGAGCCGGACACGGGACGCAGCGCTTCGAGCCATGCTACAGGGTGCTCAGGACCGCCCTCTACCGAGGTGTTTCCTGGTCCACTCCACCGCGTCCGCGTATCGCGCCTCGGCACCGTGCCGGGTCGGGGTGTAGTACTCCCGGTCCGTGAGCTCCTCGGGCGCGTACTGCTGGGCGGCGATGCCTTGGGGCAGGTCGTGCGGATACACGTAGCCCTGGGCGTGCCCGAGCTTGGCCGCGCCCTTGTAGTGCCCGTCGCGCAGATGCGTCGGCACCGGACCCGCGTGGCCCTTGCGCACGTCCTCCATGGCGGCGCCGATGGCCATGGTCGCGGCGTTGGACTTCGGGGCCAGGGCGAGGGCGATCGTGGCGTGGCTGAGGGTGAGCGCGGCCTCGGGGAAGCCGATCATCGCGACGGCCTGGGCGGCGGCGACGGCTATGGGCAGCGCGTTCGGGTCGGCGAGGCCGATGTCCTCGCTGGCGGAGATCATCAGACGGCGGGCGATGAAGCGGGGGTCCTCGCCCGCCTCGATCATCCGGGCCAGGTAGTGCAGGGCGGCGTCCACGTCGGAGCCGCGGATGGACTTGATGAGCGCGCTCGCCACGTCGTAGTGCTGGTCGCCGTCGCGGTCGTACTTCACGGCGGCGCGGTCGACCGTCTCCTCCAGCGTCTGGAGGGTGAGCTCCGGCTCGCCCTTGTCGAGGGCCGCGCCGGCCGCGGCCTCCAGGGCGGTCAGGGCACGGCGGGCGTCACCGCCTGCGATCCGCAGCAGGTGCTCCTCGGCGTCCCCGGGCAGGGTGACGGCTTCCTTGAGACCGCGCTCCGCGGCGAGTGCCCGGCGCAGCAGGGCGCGCAGGTCGTCGTCGGTGAGCGGTTCGAGGGTGAGGAGGAGGGAGCGCGAGAGGAGCGGCGAGATCACCGAGAAGTACGGGTTCTCGGTGGTCGCGGCGATCAGCGTCACCCAGCGGTTCTCCACGGCCGGGAGCAGGGAGTCCTGCTGGGCCTTGCTGAAGCGGTGGATCTCGTCCAGGAAGAGGACGGTCTCCTTGCCGAAGCCGCCGGTGGCGCGGCGGGCGCCGTCGATGACCGCGCGCACTTCCTTGACGCCCGCGGTGATCGCGGAGAGCTCCACGAAGCGCTTGTCGGTGGCCTTGGAGACGACGTACGCGAGGGTCGTCTTGCCGGTGCCCGGCGGGCCCCAGAGGATCACCGAGGACGGTCCGGCCGGGCCACCGCTGCCCTCGGCGACGAGTCTGCGCAGGGGCGAGCCCGGCTTCAGCAGATGCTGCTGCCCCACGACCTCGTCGAGGGTGCGCGGGCGCATCCGCACCGCCAGGGGACTGCTGGACGGGTCCTTCTCCTGGCGTTCTTCTGCCGCGGCGGTGAACAGGTCGGGCTCCACGTCCAAAACCCTATGTCACCCCACTGACAATCCCCGCAGGGCCGTCGGTCAGCTGGTCCGACGATCCCCCGCAGGCCCGTCAGCTGGTCCAGAAGTCCCACCAGCGGGTCAGGATCAGCATGCCGATGATGCCGATGTGCAGCGTCGGCAGGACCCAGGTGAACTCGCCGAAGAAGCTCTTGATCCAGCGCGGGGCGGGCAGGAAGCCGTTGCGGACGTTGAAGGAGGTCACGTACCAGAACATGGTGATCGTGGCGACCCAGGCCAGGCTGCACCACAGGCAGAGCGAGTTGATCCGGTACAGCGACTGGAACTGGAGCCAGGTGCAGAACGCGACCCCGAAGAGCGTGCCGACGTTGAACGTCAGCCAGTACCAGCGCGGGAAGGTGGCCCGCGCGAGCAGGCTCACGCCGACGCAGATCACGATGCCGTAGGCGACGAGCCCCATCATGGGGTTCGGGAAGCCGAAGGCCGAGGCCTGGGCGCTCTTCATGATGTTGCCGCAGGAGACGACCGGGTTCAGGCTGCACCCGGGCACGAAGTTCGGGTTCTCCAGTAGCTTGAACTTGTCGATCGTGATGACCCACGCGGCGAGCAGACCGGCGGCGCCCGTGATCACCAGCAGCAGGGCGAGGGCACGGCTGCCGCCGACCGTCCGGGGAGCGGCGGGGCGTTCCTGGTCGGTCGGGACGTCGTTGACTGTCGTCTTGCTCATCACGCCGTTTCCGTAGCTTCGAAGGGGCCTGCGGGCAGGCTCATTGTGCCGCACGCGCCCGCCTGTCCACCGTTCGGTGGGCATAAGAAGGTACGCACGGCCGCCCCGGAGTGTTCGGTTCGGGGGATGCTCGTCGGCATGACAACACACGCGGACCAACTCGCGGTGGACGTACGGGGGCTGCGCAAGCAGTACGGGGACGTGACCGCCGTCGACGGCATCGATCTCGACATCCGGCAGGGCGAGGTCTTCGGGCTGCTCGGACCGAACGGCGCGGGCAAGAGCACCACCGTGGAGATCCTTCAGGGCAATCGCCGGCGGGACGCGGGCGAGGTCTCGGTGCTCGGCTCGGACCCGGCGACGGGCACGCGCGCGTGGCGCTCGCGCGTCGGAATCGTCTGGCAGGACGAATCCGCGCCCGCCGAGTTGACGGTGGGCGAGACTGTGCGGCATTTCTCCCGTTATTACCCGAATCCTCGTGACCCTGAGGAAGTCATCGGCCTGGTCGGTCTGGAGGAGAAGGCGGGCAGCAGGATCAAGTCGCTGTCGGGCGGTCAGCGCCGGCGCCTCGACGTGGCCCTCGGCGTGATCGGCGGTCCCGAACTGCTGCTCCTGGACGAGCCGACCACGGGCTTCGATCCGGCGGCGCGACGGCAGTTCTGGGAGCTGATCCGCAAGCTGGCCGACGAGGGCACCACCATCCTCCTGACCACGCACTACCTGGAGGAGGCGGAAGCCCTCGCGAACCGGCTGGCGGTCATCGCGCGGGGCCGGGTCGTCGCCGAGGGCGAACCGGCCGCGCTGCGCGAGCGCTTCGGCACCGAGGCCACGGTCGAGTGGACGGAGGCCGACGGCAGCCCGCGCAGCGAGCGCACGGAGACCCCCACCAGGACGGTCGCCGAGCTCACGCACCGCTTCGACGGGGAGATCCCGGGACTCCGGGTGAGCCGCCCCACTTTGGAGGACGTCTATCTGCGACTGACCGGCCTGGAGGACGCGCGATGACCACGACCGACGTACGCCTGCGGACGAAGACCGCAAACGGCCGGCTGCCCGGTGCCTGGGGGCTGGGACTGCGGCGCGGGGCTCTGGAGATCAGGCAGTTCTTCCGCCAGCGCGACCAGGTGGTGTTCACCTTCGCCTTCCCGGTCGTCTTCCTGTTCCTGTTCGCCTCGATCTTCAGCAACGACGTGAAGGGCGCGGGCATCACCGCCTCCCAGCTGTACGTCCCGGCGATGATGGCCGCGGGCATCATGTCGACCAGCTTCCAGTCCCTCGGCATCTCGATCGCGATCGAACGGGACGAGAAGGTGCTGCGCCGACTGCGCGGCACACCGATGCCGCCGGCCGCGTACTTCTTCGGCAAGATATGGCTGGTACTCGTGACCGGCGCCCTGGAGACGGCGATCCTGCTCCTCGTCGGCACCACGCTGTACGACGTCGACCTGCCCTCGGACCTCGGCAAGTGGGCGGACTTCGGCTGGATCTTCGTCCTGGGTCTCACGGCCTGCGCCCTGCTCGGCATCGCGATCAGCTCGGTCCCGAAGTCGGGCAGGAGCGCCACATCGGTGGTCGTCCTGCCCTTCCTGGTGCTCCAGTTCATCTCCGGCGTCTACATCTCCGTCGACACCATCCCGGACTGGATGCTGAACATCGGCGCGCTGTTCCCCCTCAAGTGGATGTGCCAGGGGCTGCGCGGGGTGTTCCTGCCCGATTCCGCCAAGGTTCTGGAGCAGGCGGGCGACTGGGAGTTCGGACGGATCGCCCTGGTGCTCGGGGCGTGGTGCGTCGGAGGACTGCTGCTGTGTCTGCTGACTTTCCGCTGGAAGAGCCGTCGCGACGGATGACAACTCCGCCCGCGCTCCCCGCCCCTCACCGCTCCGGCGTCCCATCCGCTGCGGGGCTTCGGGAAGTCGGGGGTGGAGGACCGGACGGCCGCGGTGATGTGCGCGATGTCCTTCGGGTTGCCGGAGTGGGGCTCCGGCCCCGTGCCCCGCGGCTCCGCCGACGCTTGAGGGGCTGACGGATGTCAGCCCCTCAAGCGTTCGGGCGGGCGGTCCCGGGGACTGGACCCCGGCCGGGACGAGAGCTGCTCAGCTCAGGCGCGACCGCAGCTCGGCCGCGATCTCGGTGACGGCGACCGCCGTCTGCTCCCCGGACTCCATGTCCTTCAACTGCACGACGCCCTCGGCGAGATCACGCTCACCGGCGACGATCGTGAAGCGGGCCCCGCTGCGATTCGCGTTCTTCATCGCGCCCTTGAGCCCCTTCCCGCCGTACGAGAAGTCGGCGGCGACACCGGCCTTGCGCAGCTCGGTGACCACACCGAAGAGCACTCGCCGGGCCTCCTCCCCGAGCGGCACCGCGAACACGCTGGTGGCCGCGGGGAGTTCGAGCTCCACGCCCTCCGCCTCCAGCGCCAGCACCGTACGGTCGACGCCCAGCGCCCAGCCGACGGACGGCAGTTCGGGGCCGCCGATCATCTCGGACAGCCCGTCGTAACGGCCACCGCCGCCGACCGCGGACTGCGAGCCCAGACCGTCGTGCACGAACTCGAAGGTGGTGCGGGTGTAGTAGTCGAGGCCGCGCACCAGCTTCGGGTCGTCCTCGAAGGAGACACCCGCGGCCGTGATCAGGTCGCGCACCTCCTCGTGGTACGCCTTGCAGGCGTCACAGAGGTAGTCGCGCAGCAACGGCGCCCCGCCCAGCTGCTTCTGGACGTCCTCGCGCTTGTCGTCGAGCACGCGCAGCGGGTTGATCTCCGCACGGCGCAGCGTGTCCTCGTCGAGGTCCAGGCCGCGCAGGAAGTCCTGCAGCGCGGCCCGGTAGACGGGGCGGCACTCCTTGTCGCCCAGGCTGTTCAGCAGGATGCGGAAGTTCCGCAGGCCCAGCGACCGGTACGCCTGGTCCGCCAGGATGATCAGCTCGGCGTCGAGCGCCGGGTCCTCGGCTCCGATCGCCTCGGCGCCCACCTGGGAGAAGTGGCGGTAACGCCCCTTCTGGGGACGCTCGTAGCGGTAGTACGACCCCGAGTACCAGAGCTTGACGGGGAGGTTGCCCGCCTTGTGCAGGTTGGCCTCCAGGGCAGCCCGCAGCACGGAGGCGGTGCCCTCGGGACGCAGGGCCAGCCTGTCGCCGCCCTTGGTCTCGAAGGCGTACATCTCCTTGGTCACGATGTCGGTGGACTCACCGACACCGCGCGCGAACAGTTCGACGTTCTCGAAGCCGGGCGTCTCGATGTAGCCGTAGCCGGAGTTGCGCAGCGGCGCGGCGATGGCCTCGCGGACCGCGAGGTACTTGGCGCTGTCCGGCGGAATCAGGTCGTACGTGCCCTTGGGGGCCTGGAAGGTACTCACGGAAGTCTCGTCACATTCCTCGTCGAGGAGCGGAGGTCGGGTCCGCCCCGCGTTCTTGGCGGCTCGCCGCCACCTGCCGCAGATACGGGTTGGTGGCGCGCTCCTGGCCGATGGTCGTCTGGGCGCCGTGGCCGGACAGCACCACGGTCGAGTCGTCGAGCGGCAGGCACACACGGCCCAGCGAGTCGAGCATGTCGTCCATGTCGCCGCCGGGCAGGTCGGTGCGTCCGATGGAGCCGGCGAAGAGCAGATCCCCGGAGAAGAACACGGACGGGATCTCCGCGCTCTCGGGCATCCGGAACGTCACCGACCCCTTCGTATGGCCCGGCGCGTGCGCGACGGAGAGGTCGAGGCCCGCCAGCTTCAGCTCGGCGCCGTCGGTCAGCGTCCGCACGTCGTCGGGCTCCCCCACTGTCAGCTCGCCCATCAGCGGCATTCCGATCGATCGGCCGAGCGCCCGCTCGGGGTCGCTCATCATGTACCGGTCCTCGGGGTGGATCCAGGCCGGCACGTCGTGCGCTCCGCACACCGGGACGACCGAGGCGACATGGTCGATGTGGCCATGGGTGAGGATGACCGCGACGGGCTTGAGCCGATGCTTCTTGAGCGCGTCCTCGACTCCCTGGGCGGCCTGATGGCCCGGGTCGATGATCACGCACTCCTCACCCGCGGCGGGGGCGACCAGGTAACAGTTGGTCCCCCAGGCCCCGGCGGGGAACCCGGCAATGAGCACGATCGTCCTTCGTGGTGGCGTACGCGCTGGTGTCGTACGGGGCGGGTGGCTGTGGATCAGAGCCTACCGGCGCTGCCGATTCCTCAGCGAACCCATATACGGTACGGGGCACACGCAGGCGGTCGGCTCACGAGACGCACGCGTCCCACACGACGTACGAGACGCACGAGGAGAAACCCGGTGGTCAGCCAGGAACAGCGGCGGCGTCAGCTCGCCCGGGAGAAGTTCTTGCGACAGCAGCAGCGCCGCACATCGGCGCGACGCAGGACCCATACACGCAACGCGGTGATCGCGGCGGTCGTCGGCGTGGTCGTCGCGGGCGGTGCGGCGTCGTACTTGACCGGGGCCTTCAAGAGCGACGACAAGAAGGCCAATGCGGGCGCCGAGGTGACACCGAGCGCCACGCCGAGCAAGGCGCCCGACCCGTGCGAGAAGCCCGCCGCGGGCGCGGTGAAGCCGCTCACCTGGAAGAAGGAGCCGGCGGTCACCATCGACACGTCGGCGGCCTACACCATGAAGATGGCGACGACGTGCGGTGACATCGACATCGCTCTCAACGCGTCCGCCGCCCCGCACACGGTGAACTCGTTCGACTTCCTCGCCGGCAAGGGTTACTTCGACCACACCAAGTGCCACCGGCTCACCACCAACGGCATCTACGTGCTGCAGTGCGGTGACCCGACGGCCCAGGGCTCCGGCGGTCCCGGCTACACGATCCCGGACGAGAACCTCAAGGACAAGACGCTCAAGGGCGGCGTGTACCCGGCGGGCACGATCGCCATGGCCAACACCGGCCAGAAGCACACCGGCGGCAGCCAGTACTTCCTGGTCTACCAGGACAGTCAGCTTCCGCCCAGTTACACACCGTTCGGAACTATTTCCAAGTCCGGCATGACGGTCCTGAAGAAGATCGCGGCCGCCGGCGAGAGCACGGGCCAGGGCGACGGCGCCCCCAACGCGACCGTCGTCATCAACAAGCTGACCGTGACGAAATCCTGACCGTCAGCTGCTGAATTTCGGTCGCGCGGGATGCGGACAGCCGCCCCGCCGGTCGCCTATGTTGGCCGTGACGAAACTGTGGACGATGCCAGGGGGCGTGACGCCCCTCACAGGCATCATGTGGAGGAGGCGCTGTGAGCAGCGACCCGTGGGGCCGCGTCGACGAGACGGGGACCGTGTACGTGCGTACGGCCGACGGCGAGCAGGTCGTCGGTTCCTGGCAGGCCGGCTCCCCCGATGAGGCGCTGGCCTACTTCGAGCGCAAGTACGAGGGCCTGGTGGTCGAGATCGGCCTCCTCGAAAAGCGAGTGAAGACCACCGACCTGTCGGCGAAGGACGCCCAGACGGCCATCGATCACATCCGCGAGCAGGTGGTCGCCCACCACGCGGTCGGCGATCTGGACGCGCTGAAGGTGCGGCTGGACAAGCTCGTGGAGACGGTCGACGCGCGCCGTGAGGAACGCAAGGTCCAGCGGGCCAAGCAGTCCGACGAGGCGCGGCACGCCAAGGAGGCGCTGGTCGTCGAGGCCGAGGAGCTGGCGCAGAGCGACCAGTGGCGGGCGGCCGGTGAGCGGCTGCGCGCGCTGGTGGACACGTGGAAGGGGCTGCCGCGACTCGACCGCAAGTCGGACGACGAGCTGTGGCACCGCTTCTCGCATGCCCGCTCGGCGTTCTCCAAGCGGCGCAAGGCGCACTTCGCCTCGCTGGACGCGCAGCGCGAGGAGGCCCGCAAGACCAAGGAGAAGCTGGTCGCCGAGGCCGAGGCGCTGTCCGGCTCGTCGGACTGGGGCCCGACGGCGGCCCGTTACCGCGAGCTGATGACGGACTGGAAGTCCGCGGGCCGCGCCCAGCGCGAGCACGAGGACGACCTGTGGAACCGCTTCCGCGGCGCCCAGGACGTGTTCTTCGCGGCGCGCGGCTCGGTCTTCGCCGAGCGCGACGCGGAGCAGACGGAGAACCTGAAGCTCAAGGAGGAGCTGGCCGAGGAGGCCGAGAAGCTCGTCCCGGTGCAGGACCTGAAGGCGGCCCGTGCGGCCTTCCGTTCCATCAACGAGCGCTGGGAGGCCATCGGTCACGTGCCGCGCGACGCCCGCCCGAAGGTCGAGGGCCGGATGCACGCGGTGGAGCGGGCCCTCCAGGAGTCGGAGGAGACCGAGTGGCGCCGGACGAACCCGGAGGCACGCGCGCGTGCCGAGGGTCTGACCGGTCAGCTGCAGGCCGCCGTGGACAAGCTCCAGGGGCAGATCGAGGCGGCGCGCTCCGCGGGCAACACCGCGAAGGCCGACAAGCTCCAGAGGGAGCTGGACGGCCGTCAGGCGCTGCTGGACCAGGCGCTGAAGGGTCTTCAGGAATTCGGCGGCTGATCGGACAGAAGTTCGGCGGCTGATCCGCCGGACGACACGCGAAGGGGCTCCCGTACGCACCGTACGGGAGCCCCTTCGTGCGGTGCCCGGCCGTGCGGCCGGGCGGACGGCGGGTGTCAGGCCTCGGAGGGCCTGCGGGCCGATGTCACGCGGTACACGTCGTAGACGCCCTCCACGCCCCGTACGGCCTTCAGGACGTGTCCCAGGTGCTTGGGATCACCCATCTCGAAGGTGAAGCGGGAGGTGGCGACACGGTCGCGGGAGGTCTGGACGGCCGCGGACAGGATGTTCACGTGCTGGTCGGACAGGACGCGGGTGACGTCCGACAGGAGCCGGGACCGATCCAGGGCCTCGACCTGTATGGCGACCAGGAAGACCGAGGACTGGGTGGGCGCCCACTCGACCTCGAGGATGCGTTCGGGCTCACGCGAGAGCGAGTCGACGTTGACGCAGTCGCTGCGGTGAACCGATACACCGCTTCCACGGGTGACGAATCCGATGATCGGGTCACCCGGCACCGGCGTACAGCACCGGGCGAGCTTGACCCACACGTCGTCGACGCCCTTGACGACCACACCGGGGTCGTTGTTGCTGCGCCGCTTGCGGCCTCGGCCCCGCGCGGGCGGTACGGACTCGTCGATCTCCTCGGTGGCCGCCTCCTCGCCGCCGAGCGCCTGGACGAGTTTCTGGACGACGCTCTGGGCGGTGACATGGCCCTCGCCGATCGCCGCGTACAGGGACGAGATGTCGGGGTAGCGCATCTCGTGCGCGAGGGTGACCAGGGAGTCGCCCGTGAGGATGCGCTGGATCGGCAGATTCTGCTTGCGCATCGCGCGGGCGATGGCGTCCTTGCCGTGCTCGATCGCCTCGTCGCGGCGTTCCTTGGAGAACCAGGCGCGGATCTTGTTGCGGGCGCGCGGCGACTTCACGAAGCCGAGCCAGTCGCGGGAGGGGCCCGCGCCGGCCGCCTTGGAGGTGAAGACCTCCACCAGGTCGCCGTTGTCCAGGGTGGATTCGAGCGGCACCAGGCGTCCGTTGACCCGTGCCCCTATGGTCCGGTGGCCGACCTCCGTGTGGACCGCGTACGCGAAGTCGACCGGCGTGGCACCGGCCGGAAGCGCTATGACGTCGCCCTTGGGAGTGAAGACGAAGACCTCGTTGCGCGACAGGTCGAAACGCAGGGACTCCAGGAACTCGCTGGGGTCCTCGGTCTCCTTCTGCCAGTCGAGCAACTGGCGCAGCCACGCCATGTCGTTGACGGTGTCCTGGCCCGCGCTGCCCTTGGCCGCCCGGGGCACGTCTGTGCGGATCTTGGAAGAGCCGGCGACGGTCTCCTGCTTGTACTTCCAGTGCGCGGCGATGCCGTACTCGGCGCGGCGGTGCATGTCGAACGTACGGATCTGGAGCTCGACGGGCTTGCCGTTGGGGCCGATGACCGTCGTGTGCAGCGACTGGTACATGTTGAACTTCGGCATCGCGATGTAGTCCTTGAACCGGCCGGGGACCGGGTTCCATCGCGCGTGCACGGTGCCGAGGGCCGCGTAGCAGTCGCGGACGGTGTCCACGAGGACGCGGATGCCCACCAGGTCGTAGATCTCCGCGAAGTCACGGCCGCGGACGATCATCTTCTGGTAGACGCTGTAGTAGTGCTTCGGGCGGCCGGTGACGGTCGCCTTGATGCGGGCCGCGCGCAGGTCGGACTGGACCTCGTCGGTCACTATGGCGAGGTACTCGTCGCGCTTGGGGGCACGCTCGGCGACCAGACGCACGATCTCGTCGTACATCTTGGGGTAGAGGATCGCGAAGGCGAGGTCCTCCAGCTCCCACTTGATGGTGTTCATGCCCAGGCGGTGGGCGAGCGGCGCGTAGATCTCCAGGGTCTCGCGCGCCTTCTTCTCCTGCTTCTCGCGCTTGAGGTAGCGCATGGTGCGCATGTTGTGGAGGCGGTCGGCGAGCTTGATGACCAGGACGCGGGGGTCCTTCGCCATGGCGACGACCATCTTGCGCACGGTCTCGGCCTGGGCGGCCTCGCCGAACTTGACCTTGTCCAGCTTGGTGACGCCGTCGACGAGCAGCCCGACCTGGTCGCCGAAGTCGCGGCGCAGGGTGTCGAGGCCGTACTCGGTGTCCTCGACGGTGTCGTGCAGGAGACCGGCCATGAGCGTCGCCGGGTCCATGCCCAGCTCGGCCAGGATGGTGGTGACGGCGAGCGGGTGCGTGATGTACGGGTCGCCGCTCTTGCGCTTCTGGCCTCGGTGCCAGCGCTCGGCGACCTGGTAGGCCTTCTCGATCTGCCGGAGCGTCGCCGTCTCGATCTTGGGGTCGTTGCTGCGCACTATCCGCAGCAGGGGCTCCAGAACCGGGTTGTACGGGTTCGAGCGCTGGACGCCGAGACGGGCGAGCCGGGCGCGGACGCGGTTGGAGGATCCGCCGGAGCGTGTGGGCTGACCTGCCGCGGGACGGACCGCCGGGGTGTTCGCGGGGCGCTCGGGCGAGGCCGGCTTGGGACGTGGCTCCTCGGCCGCCGTGTCGTCGGGCGCGGCCTGGGCGTGCTCGACCGGCCCGCTCGCGACGTTCCGTGCGGGCGTCTCCGCGGGGCCCGAGGCGGGCTCGGGCTGGGTGGAGGCGGTTCGCCCCAGGCGTTCCGCGCTGGGGGCGAGTGGCTGGGCCTCGTCTGGCAAGAGGGCTCCTCGTGCGCGATCCGGGTCCCCCGGTCAGGCTCCGGAAACCCCATGGTAGCGATCCTTCGCGCCGGACTCGCTGTCGGCCGCCGGGGGCGGCCTCGTACAGAAGGAACGCCAGAGGCGGGCGCCGGATTCCTCCGGGCCCGCCTCCACGGTGTCCTACGGGTGTCTCAGGCCTTTCGGGTGCCTCTCCCGGGACTGTCCTCCCGGGTGGTGAGCGGACGGGCCTCAGATCGTGAGGAGCGCCTGCAGGGGAGCGCCGGCCAGAGCCGGCTCCAGACGGCCGCGGCCGCCCAGGAATCCCAGCTCCATCAGCACGGCGACGCCCGCGACCTCGGCGCCCGCCCGGCGGATGAGCTGGAGCGAGGCCTCGGCGGTGCCGCCGGTGGCGAGGACGTCGTCGACGACCAGCACGCGGTCGGCCGCGCTCAGGTCCTCGGCGTGCACCTCGATCTCGGCGGAGCCGTACTCCAGGTCGTACGCCTGCGACAGGGTCGCTCCGGGGAGCTTGCCCGCCTTGCGCACGGGGATGAAGCCGAGCCCTGCCTGGACGGCGACCGGCGCTCCGAGGATGAAGCCACGGGCCTCCAGGCCGACGATCTTGGTGGCTCCGTTGCGCACGGCGATGTCCGCCAGGGCGCCGGTCAGCGCGCCGAACGCGGCCGGGTCGGCCAGGAGCGGGGTGATGTCCTTGAACATCACCCCCGGCTCCGGGTAGTCGGCCACGTCACGGATACGGCTGAACAGCAGCTCTTCGATGCTGGTCATCGGCGCTTTCCCGAAGGCCGGCCGCGGCCGCGGGTGCGGGACGCGGGCTGGTTGCGGGGACCGACGACCGCGGGGGTGACGTCATCCCGGTCGTCGTCCTCGTACGACTCGGTGGCCCGCGGCTCGGGGGACTCGCCCTGGGCGGCCGCCTGGGCCCGCTTGGCGAGGACCCGCTTGCGCAGGGCCTTCATCTGCGGCTCGCGCTCCTTGAGGTCGGCGACGAGCGGCGTGGCGATGAAGATCGAGGAGTACGCGCCGGCCGCGAGGCCGACGAACAGCGACAGCGAGATGTCGTTGAGGACGCCCGCGCCGAGCACGCCGCCACCGATGAACAGCAGTGCGGCGACCGGCAGCAGCGCGACCACCGTGGTGTTGATGGAACGCACCAGGGTGCTGTTGATCGAGCGGTCGGCGACGTCGCTGTAGGTCCAGCGGGTCTGCTTGGTGATGTCCTTGGTCTGCTCCTTGAGGCTGTCGAAGACGACGACCGTGTCGTAGAGCGAGTAACCGAGGATCGTGAGCAGACCGATCACCGTGCCCGGGGTGACCTCGAAGCCGACCAGGGCGTAGATGCCGACCGTGATGGTGATGTCGTGGATCAGGGCGACCAGCGCGGCGATGGCCATGCGCCACTCGAAGGCGATGGCCAGGTAGATCACGACCAGGACCATGAAGATCGCCAGGCCCTCCCAGGCCTTGTTGGCGATCTGGTCACCCCAGCTGGGGCCGACCAGGTCGGCGTTGATCTGCTCGGAGTTGACCTTCAGGTCCGTGGCGAGCTTGTCCTTGATCGCGTCCGACTTGTCGGTGTCGATACCGGCGATCTGGATGCGCAGTCCGCCGTTGCCGAGCTTCTGGACGACCGCGTCGTGGCCGGAGGCCTCTTGTGCGTACGTCTCCGCCTGGCTCACCGAGACACTGGACTTGCCGGTGGTGAAGACGGCGCCGCCCTGGAACTCGATGCCCATGTTCAGGCCTCGCACCGTCAGGCCGAGGATGGCCGTGATGGTGATCAGGATCGAGATGCCGTACCAGATCTTGCGCTTGCCGACGAAGTCGTAACCGATCTCGCCGCGGTGGAGCCGGGCGCCGAGGGTGCCGAGTTTCGACATCTCACGCCTCCTTCGTGTCGACGGGGGCGGACGCGCGACGGGTGCGGCGCAGCGGCGGCTTGGCGCCCAGTCGCTTCGGGTCGAGACCGGACCAGTGGTGGCCCTCAGCGTAGAACTTCCTGCGGGCGAGGAGCGTCATCAGCGGCTTGGTGAAGAAGAACACGACGACGACGTCGAGCACCGTGGTCAGACCGAGGGTGAACGCGAAGCCCTGGACCTTGCCGACGGTGACGATGAAGAGCACCGCGGCGGCGAGGAACGACACGAAGTCGGAGACCAGGATGGTGCGCCGGGCACGCGGCCAGGCACGCTCGACGGCGGGCCGCAGGGAGCGGCCCTCGCGGATCTCGTCCCGGATGCGTTCGAAGAAGACGATGAACGAGTCCGCCGTGATACCGATCGCGACGATCGCACCGCAGACGGCCGGGAGGTTCAGCGCGAAGCCGATGGCCGGGCCGAGCAGCGCCATGAGCACGTAGGTGAGGATCGCGGAGACGCCCAGGGAGGCGATGGCGATGACCGACAGGCCGCGGTAGTAGATCACCAGGTAGAGGACGACCAGGGCGAGGCCGATGGCGCCGGCGATCAGTCCGGCGTGCAGCTGCTCGCCACCGAGCGCGGCGGTCACCGTGGTGACGCTGGACTCCTTGAAGCTGAGCGGCAGCGCGCCGTACTTCAGCATGTTGGCCAGGTCCTGCGCCTCGGTCTGGCTGAAGCTTCCGGAGATCTCCGCGTTGCCGCCGGTCAGCGCCTGGTTGACGAACGGGTCGGAGACGACCTCGCCGTCGAGGACGATGGCGAACTGGTTCTGCGGGGACTGGTTCTGGGCGAGCTTGCCGGTGATGGCGGCGAACTTCTTGGAGCCACCGGACGTGAAGTCCATGGTGACCTTCCAGCCCGCGGCGCTCTGCGTGTCGAAGACGGCGGCGGCCTTCTTGATGTCCGTGCCGGACACCTCGGCCGGGCCGAGCACGTACTTCTGCCACTGGCCCGAGGAGTTCTTGCCACAGGCCACGGTCGGCTCGGTCGGCTTGGCGCCGACACCGGCCGTGGCGCGGGCCGACTTGTCGGCGCAGTTCAGCGCGGCGTACTCGGACTGCAGCTTGGCGGTCGCGGGGTCCACGCTGGCGTTGGCCGAGGGAGCGGCACTGGAGGAGGCCGAGGAGCTCGGGGTGGCGCTCGGCGACGGCGAGGAGCCCGCCTTCAGGGCGTCGGTGACCGCGCGACCCTGGGTGGTGGCGGAGGCCGACGGCGTCGCGGGGGCGGAGGAGGACGAGGTCGCCTTGTCCGTGGACTTGCCGGAGGCACTGCTGGAGGCGCTCGGCGACGGGCTGGCCGACGCGTCGGCCCCGGAGACCTCGGTGGCCAGCACGGGACGGAAGTAGAGCTTGGCGGTGGTGCCGACCTGGTCGCGGGCCTGCTTGGAGTTCGTTCCCTTGGGGATGTTGACAATGATGTTGTCGGAGCCCTGGGTCTGAACCTCGGCCTCGGAGACACCGAGACCGTTGACACGGCGGTTCATGATGTCGACCGCGGTGTTCATGTTGGTCTTGTTGATCGCGTTGGGCTGGCCCGGCTCGTTCTTCGCCGTGAGCGTGATGCTCGTGCCGCCGGCGAGATCGATGCCGAGACGCGGAGTGGTGTGCCCGGAGGCGAACATCCCCCCGGTGAGCGCCGCGATGGCGATCAGGATCAGGGCCAGCGAGCGCCCCGGCCTGCTCTGGGCGCTCGCGCTCCGGCCCTTCTTCGGTGCTGCCACCTTCTCGTACTCCCTCTCGGGCCGCCCTGCGCCGGGTGAGCGCGTGGACGGCCATGCCATGGTGTCGGGACTCCGTGCGAGAACAGCACGTCCCGGGAGATGAGAGGCGCGAGCGGATCGCGCCGCGCTCCCGGGTCGTGACTACTTCGCGTCGGCCTCGCCGTCGGTCTTCTTCGGCTCTGCGTCGTCGACGTCGGAGGCCTGGTCGGCCTTCGCCTCGACGGCCTCGTCGGCCGGCTTGTCCGCCGCGTCCTTCTTGCCGAGGTCGAGGGGCTTGTCGTCGGAGGCGTCGGAAGAGGCGTCGGCGGCGGGCTCGTCGGTCTCGGTGAGGGAGGAGGCGTCGTCCGGCACGACGGTGCCGTCCGCCTTCAGGTCGTGCTCGATGCCGTGGACGATGCGGTTGTACTCGTCGTCCGTGAGGACGGCACCGATCGCGTTCTTCGCGAAGAGCAGGTCCACGCCCGGGGCAGCGTCAAGGAGAACCGTGTCCTCGTTGACCTCCTTGACGGTGGCGTACATACCGCCGATCGTGCGCACGCCGGAGCCGGGCTGCAGCTCGTTGCGCATGGAAGCCGCCTGCTGCTGCTTCTTCTTGGCCGACCGGGTCATCAGGAACATGGCCCCGATGAGCACGATGAACGGGAGGAGGGTCAGAGGACTCACGGGTCGGGACTTCCTTCTTCAACCGCAAAGGTGAGCGGCCTGCTGGATGGGGGTATGTATGCCGTCGACAAGGGCGGCATCGGCGGAGTCTAAGCGAGTCCGCACTCAGGGAACAACGCTCAGCATGGCACCGGGGTTCCTGCCCCGTTACGTGCGCACGCCGTCACGCCCCGAACAGGTCTTCTTGTCCGTTTCCGCCTGCTGACCGGCGGGGTGGCGTGAGGCCGAGATGTACCCATGCCGCGGGTGTCGCCACCCGGCCACGGGGAGTGCGGGCGAGGAGTCCCTCTCGTACGAGGAAGGGCTCGGCGACCTCTTCCACGGTCTCACGCTCCTCCCCCACAGCGACAGCAAGTGTGGACAATCCGACAGGGCCGCCGCCGAAAAGCTTGATCAGGGCTTCGAGGACACCGCGGTCGAGACGGTCCAGTCCCCGGGCGTCGACCTCGTAGACCTTCAGTGCCGCCCCGGCGATCTCCCGGGTGACGATCCCGTCCGCTCTGACCTGCGCGTAGTCGCGTACGCGGCGCAGCAGGCGGTTGGCGATGCGGGGCGTGCCGCGGGAACGGCCCGCGATCTCCGCGGCGCCCTCGGCGCCGATCTCGACGTCCAGGAGGCCGGCGGAGCGGTGGATGACGCGCTCCAGCTCGGCGGGCTCGTAGAACTCCATGTGCCCGGTGAAGCCGAAGCGGTCGCGCAGGGGCGGCGGCAGCAGTCCCGCGCGCGTGGTCGCGCCGACCAGGGTGAAGGGGGGCAGCTCCAACGGGATGGCGGTGGCGCCGGGGCCCTTGCCGACGATGACGTCGACACGGAAGTCCTCCATCGCCATGTAGAGCATCTCCTCGGCGGGCCGGGACATGCGGTGGATCTCGTCGAGGAACAGGACCTCCCCCTCCTGGAGGGAGGAGAGGATCGCGGCGAGGTCTCCGGCGTGCTGGATGGCGGGGCCGCTGGTGATGCGGATGGGGGCGCCCATCTCGGCCGCGATGATCATCGAGAGGGTGGTCTTGCCGAGCCCGGGAGCGCCGGAGAGCAGCACGTGGTCGGCGGTGGCCCCCCGCGCGCGTGCGGCGCGCAGGACCAGGTCGAGCTGCTCGCGGACCTTCTCCTGGCCGATGAACTCGTCCAGGTCCTTGGGGCGCAGCGCGGCCTCGACGGCCTGGTCCTCGCCGTCGGCGACCGATCCCACCAACCGCTCCGCGGCGGGGCCGACGAGCCGCTCGTCGGCGGCTTCGTCTCTCGTGTCGTCCCAGTTCATCGGTGGTGCCTCGTGGTCTCGTGGTGGTGGGGCGGTCGGCGGTGCGGCGGGCGCGGGCCGCACCGGGGCGCGCGCGGCCCGGGGGCCCGGGCCGTTCAGCGTGCTCGGTTCAGGGTCTGCAGGGCGGCCCTGAGGAGCTGGCCGACCTGCGGGGTTCCCTCGGCGGCCTCGGCCTGCGGGGCGACGGCGGAGACCGCCTCGTCGGCCTCGCGGGTCGCGTACCCGAGGCCGACGAGCGCGGCATGCAGCTGGTCGCGCCAGCCGGCGGTGACCGCCGTGCCGATGGCCGGGCCGCCGGGGCCGAGGGGTTCGCCGAGCCGGTCCTTGAGGTCCAGCAGCAGCTTCTGGGCGCCCTTCTTGCCGATGCCGGGGACGGCGATGAGCGCCTTCTCGTCCCCACTGGACACGGCGCGGCGCAGGGCGTCCGGGGTGTGCACGGCGAGCATCGCCTGGGCGAGGCGCGGGCCGACTCCGCTCGCGGTCTGGAGCAGCTCGAAGACCTGGCGCTCGTCGTCGTCGGCGAAGCCGTAGAGGGTGAGCGAGTCCTCGCGGACGACGAGGGAGGTGGCGAGTTTGGCCTGCTGTCCCGTGCGCAGCCCGGAGAGCGTGTTGGGCGTGCACTGGACGGCGATGCCGATGCCGCCGACCTCGACCACCGCTGAGTCGGGGGCGAGGGCGGCGACCGGGCCGCTGACGAAGGCGATCATGCGGTACGGCCTTTCGATGCTTGGTGCGAGGCGTGCGCGGCTGCGGCCTGCTGAAGTCTGTTCTGCGCGACGGGCCGGCCGGGGCCGATCCGTGCGGCGGCCTGCTGGAGCCTGTTCTGGGCGGGGGCGCGCCAGATGTGGCAGATGGCGAGGGCGAGGGCGTCCGCCGCGTCCGCGGGTCTGGGCGGCTCGGCGAGCCGGAGCAGGCGGGTGACCATCGCGCCGACCTGGGCCTTGTCCGCGCGTCCGTTGCCGGTGACGGCGGCCTTGACCTCGCTCGGGGTGTGCAGGGCGACGGGGATGCCGCGCCGGGCCGCGCAGAGCATGGCGACGGCGCTGGCCTGGGCGGTTCCCATCACCGTACGGACGTTGTGCTGGCTGAACACCCGCTCCACGGCGACGTATTCGGGTTCGTACTCGTCGAGCCACTGCTCGATGCCCTGCTCGATGGCGACCAGCCGCAGGCCCAGCTCGGCGTCCGCGGGGGTGCGTACGACTCCGACGCCGCGCATGGTCAGGGGCCGGCCCGCGACTCCCTCGACCACCCCGACACCGCACCGGGTCAACCCGGGGTCAACACCCAGCACCCGCACCCGGGCCCTCCTTCGATTTCACCGGCCGTCGCTGGGAGGTATCCCCAGTTCGTGCAGGCTTTCGTGCAGGCTATCGGGTGCCACTGACAGAGCGACGGGCCGACGGGGGTGTCCCGTCGGCCCGTCGCTCCGTGCAAGCCCTCGATCAGGCGTCGACCTTCTCCATGACCTCGTCGCTGACGTCGAAGTTGGCGAAGACGTTCTGCACGTCGTCGCTGTCCTCCAGGGCGTCGATCAGCTTGAAGATCTTCCGGGCGCCCTCCTCGTCGAGCTCGACCTGCATGGTCGGGACGAAGTTGGCGTCGGCGGAGTCGTAGTCGATGCCGGCGTCCTGGAGCGCGGTGCGCACCGCGACCAGGTCGGTGGCCTCGGAGATGACCTCGAAGGACTCGCCGAGGTCGTTGACCTCTTCGGCGCCCGCGTCGAGCACGGCACCGAGGACGTCGTCCTCGGCCAGCTCGCCCTTGGGGACGATGACGACACCCTTGCGGTTGAAGAGGTACGAGACGGAGCCGGGGTCGGCCATGTTCCCGCCGTTGCGGGTCATGGCGACACGGACGTCCGAGGCCGCGCGGTTGCGGTTGTCGGTGAGGCACTCGATGAGCACGGCGACACCGTTCGGGCCGTAACCCTCGTACATGATCGTCTCGTAGTCCGCGCCACCGGCCTCGAGACCGGCGCCGCGCTTGACCGCGGAGTCGATGTTCTTGTTCGGGACCGAGCTCTTCTTGGCCTTCTGAATGGCGTCGAACAGCGTCGGGTTGCCGGACACGTCGGCGCCGCCCGTGCGGGCCGCGACCTCGATGTTCTTGATCATCTTCGCGAAGAGCTTGCCGCGCTTGGCGTCGATCACGGCCTTCTTGTGCTTCGTCGTAGCCCATTTAGAGTGGCCGGACATCTGCCTGTCTCCTTCGCGTAACCCAACCTGTACGGACTCCCCCAGACATTGGGAGCCTGGGAAGACCCCACAGATCCTACAAGGACGCCGGTGTCCGGTTCGCGCGCACCATGTCGACGAACAAACCGTGAACACGGTGGTCGCCCGTCAGCTCCGGGTGGAACGACGTGGCGAGCGCGTTTCCCTGGCGTACCGCGACGATGTGGCCCTCGTGCTCGGCGAGCACCTCGGCCTCGGCGCCCACGGACTCGACCCAGGGTGCGCGGATGAAGACGCCCTCCACAGGATCGCCCTCGACGCCGCGGACGTCGACCGCCGCCTCGAAGGACTCGTTCTGCCGTCCGAAGGCGTTGCGGCGCACGATCATGTCGATGCCGCCGATCGTCTCCTGGCCCGAGCGCGGGTCGAGGATCTTGTCGGCGAGCATGATCATGCCGGCGCAGGTGCCGTAGACGGGCATGCCGTCGCGGACCCGTGCGCGCAGGGGCTCCATCACTCCGAAGAGGACGGCCAGCTTGGAGATGGTGGTGGACTCGCCGCCGGGGATGACCAGACCGTCGATCTCGGCGAGCTCCTCGGGGCGCCTCACCGGCCTGGCCACGGCGTCCGCCGCGGCCAGGGCGATGAGGTGTTCCCGTACGTCGCCCTGGAGAGCCAGGACGCCAATGACAGGAGTGCTCATGTGACTACCAGCCGCGGTTGGCGTAGCGCTCGGTCTCGGGGAGGGTGTCGCAGTTGATGCCGACCATGGCCTCGCCGAGGTTGCGGGACGCGTCCGCGATGATCTTCGGGTCGTCGTAGAAGGTGGTGGCCTTCACGATGGCGGCGGCGCGCTTGGCCGGGTCGCCGGACTTGAAGATGCCGGAGCCGACGAAGACGCCCTCGGCGCCGAGCTGGCGCATGAGCGCGGCGTCGGCGGGGGTGGCGACACCACCGGCGGAGAACAGGACGACCGGGAGCTTACCGAGCTCGGCGACCTCCTTGACGATCTCGTACGGGGCGCGCAGCTCCTTGGCGGCGGCGTACAGCTCGTTGTTGTCGAAGCCGCGCAGCCTGGCGATCTCGTTCTTGATCTGACGCAGGTGGCGGACGGCCTCGACGACGTTGCCGGTGCCGGCCTCGCCCTTGGAGCGGATCATGGCCGCGCCCTCGGCGATACGGCGCAGGGCCTCGCCCAGGTTGGTGGCGCCGCAGACGAAGGGGGTGGTGAACGCCCACTTGTCGGAGTGGTTGACCTCGTCGGCCGGGGTGAGGACCTCGGACTCGTCGATGTAGTCGACACCGAGGGACTGCAGGACCTGGGCCTCGACGAAGTGGCCGATGCGGGACTTGGCCATCACCGGGATGGAGACCGCTTCGATGATCTCCTCGATCATGTTCGGGTCCGACATCCGGGCGACGCCGCCGTCCTTGCGGATGTCGGCGGGGACCCGCTCCAGGGCCATGACGGCCACGGCGCCGGCGTCCTCGGCGATCTTCGCCTGCTCGGCGTTGACCACGTCCATGATCACGCCGCCCTTGAGCTGCTCGGCCATGCCGCGCTTGACGCGGGCGGTGCCGATCGCGGTGTTCTCAGCGGACTGGGCGGAGTTGGAGAGCATGCTGGACACGGGTTGACCTCACTCGGTGAAAGAGGATTTCTGCACTCCGAGGAAACGCGAGGTGACCAGTCCACTGCAAGGGCCAATGGGGAGGCGGTGGATCGTTTTCGTTCCCGCCCACCCCCGTACATCAGGTCGTCGGACGGTCCGCCAGGGCCGTCGGGGGCTCGTCGTCCATCTCGAAGGCCATCGGGAACGGGGCGTGGCCCGCGAGGCGGAACCAGCGGACCTTGCGGTGCCGGCGGAGGGCGCGGGCGGCGCGTACGGCGTCGTTGTGGAAGCGCCGCGCCATGGGCACCCGGCGTACGGCCTGGGCCAGCTCGCCGGCCGCCTCCTCGCCGCCGGGCACCTCGCGTACGGCCTCGACCTGCTGTGTCTCCCCGAACACCGCCCGCAGGGCCTGGCTCAGCTCGCTCTCGGCCACCTCGCGCTGCTCCTCCTCGGCCTGCCGGGCCGCGTGCGCCGCTTCGTAGAGCACGATCGAGGCGGCCGGGTCGAGCACACCGGAGGTGGCCAGTTCCTGGGTCACGGAGGCCCGGCGCAGCAGCTGCGCGTCGAGGGCGGCGCGGGCGGCGTCGATGCGGGCGTGCAGCCGGTCGAGACGGCCGGCGGTCCAGCTCAGGTAGAGGCCGATCGCGACGAGGCCGACGAGGATCCAGATGAGGGTTGCGGTCACGGGCGGCAAGGCTACCCGTGCGACGGCGCCGGCCCCCTCCGGTCCCGTGCGCGACGTGAACCGCCCCGTCGGGGCGGGGAGTCGGGCCTGTCCCCGGCGGGACCGGCAACGCGGGGTCCCCCGGCCGGGAGGCGCGGCAGAGCGAGGAGCCACCGCGCGTTCCCGCTCCCCGGGTCCGGCGCGAGGGCTCGCGCGTCCGGCGGAGCACGCAGGAGGATCACCGCGGACCCCGCCCTCCGGCGCGCACGCATGGCATCCGAACGGCGCCATCCACGGAGCCACTGCCCGGACGGCGTGCGCAGAACCGTCGTGTTCAGGCCGTTCTCGGCTCAACGGGCCCTTCAGCGTCCCGTCGGGCAAGCGGACCGGTGCTCCCCACGCGGCGCGGACGATTCTGCGGCGTCCCGAGCCCCTTACGGACGATCGGCACTTGCGCACGCGGAAGCGCGACGCGCGGCCGCATCCGCGGGAGTACCGATTCGCGGCCTCCGCATCCCCACGCCGGACGAACCGCCTGCGCGCGAAAGCGCGACGCGAGGCCGGATCGGCGGGCTGTCCGCGTTCCGTGCGGGAACCGGAACGGCCTCCCGCGCGCGGGAGTGCGGTTCCGGGCGTCGTGAGTCCCGGGTGGGACGACCGGCCCGCGCGGCGAGTGCGGGGTGGGATTCGGTCCGGGTGTCCGGCCGGGTTCAGTCCCGGGCCAGCCCGAAGCGGGCCCGGAATCCTGTGCGTTCGTCAGTGGCGACCGCGGCGGCGCCGTCCGTGACCGTCTCGTACACGGACAGGATGTCCGCGCCGACCGTCGACCAGTCGAAGCGCCGTACGTGGGCGCTCCCCCGCTCGCGCAGTCCGGCGCGGCGCTCCGGGTCGGCGAGCAGGCGCACCGCGGCGGCGGCCAGGGCGTCCGCGTCCTCGTTGGCGAACAGCTCACCCGCGGAGCCCTGGTCGAGTACCTGGGCGAACGCGTCCAGATCCGCCGCGAGCACCGGCGCTCCGGCGGACATCGCCTCGACCAGGATGATCCCGAAGCTCTCGCCGCCGGTGTTGGGCGCGACGTAGAGGTCGATGCTGCGCAGGAGGCGGGCCTTGTCCTCGTCGCTGATCATGCCGAGGAACTCGACGCGCGAGCGCATCTCGGCGGGCAGCGACTCCACGGCCTCCTTCTCGTCGCCGCGTCCGGCGACCAGCAGGCGTGTCTGCGGGCGCTCGGCCAGGATCTTCGGCAGGGCCTTCATGAGCACCGGCAGGCCCTTGCGGGGCTCGTCGATGCGGCCGATGAAGCCGATCGTGTCGCCCTGCCATTCGGGCTTGGGCTTGGCGCGGGCGAAGAAGTCGACGTCGACGCCGTTCGGGATGACGACGGCGTCGCCGCCGAGGTGCTCGACGAGGGTGCGCCGGGCGTACTCGCTCACGGCGATCCGCGCGCTGATCTTCTCCAGGGCGGCCTGGAGGATGGAGTACGCGGCGACCATCGCCCTGGAGCGCGGGTTCGAGGTGTGGAAGGTCGCGACGATCGGGCCCTGCGCGGCCCAGCACGTCAGCAGGCCGAGCGACGGCGAGGACGGTTCGTGGATGTGGACCACGTCGAAGGTGCCGTCGTGCAGCCAGCGCCGTACCCGGGCCGCCGACAGGAAGCCGAAGTTCAGCCGCGCCACCGAGCCGTTGTACGGCACCGGGACAGCGCGGCCCGCCGAGACGACGTACGGCGGCAGGGGGGTGTCGTCGTCCGCTGGGGCGAGGACGGACACCTCGTGCCCCAGGCCGATGAGATGCTCGGCCAGGTCGCGGATGTGGAACTGGACGCCGCCCGGAACGTCCCAGGAGTACGGGCAGACGATGCCGATCCTCACGGGGTCCTCTTCTCGGGATCCTGCGCGCTTGACTCCTCCTGGGGAGCCTTCCCGGAGTCGAGGTCCTTGAGCCACAAACGCTGCAACATGTGCCAGTCCTCCGGGTGGTCGGCGATGCCGGTGGCGAAGGCGTCGGCCAGCGCCTGTGTCATGACTGACGTCTTTTCGGCACGGGTGCCTGACTCGGGGACCTCGACGGGCGGGTGCACCTGGCCCCGCATGACGGGCGAGTCGTCGTACCAGAGCGTCACGGGCATGAGGATGGCGCCGGTCTGCTGGGCGAGCAGGGCCGGTCCCGCGGGCATCCGGGTCGCCTCGCCGAAGAACTCCACCTCGACGCCCGACGCGGACAGGTCCCGTTCGGCGACCAGGCAGATCAGTCCGCCGTCCCGCAGCCGCCGGGCCAGCGTGGCGAACGCGGTACCGCCGCTGTGCGGCAGGACCTCCATGCCGAGGCCCTCGCGATAGGCGACGAAACGGTCGTACAGCGATTCGGGCTTGAGGCGCTCGGCGACGGTCGTGAACGGCGTCTTCAGCCCGGTGGTGACCCAGGCGCCCGCGAGGTCCCAGTTCGCCATGTGCGGAAGGGCCAGGATGACGCCCCGGTCGGAGGCGATCCCGTCGGTGAGACGGTGCACGTCCTTGATCTCGAACCCGTTCCGCACCCGCTCCTCGCTCCACGCGGGAAGCCGGAACGACTCCATCCAGTAGCGCAGGTACGAGCGCATGCCGGCCCTGGAGAGCTCGGCGAGCCGCTCGGGTGTCGCGTCCGGCACCACGCGCGCGTAGTTGCTCTCCAGGCGCTGGACCCCCTTGCCGCGCCTCTTCCAGGCGACGTCGGCGATCGCGCGGCCGAGGCGCACGGCGACCGGCTCGGGGAGCTTCTTGACGGTGCTCCAGCCGAGAGCGTAGGCGCCGTCCACCAGCCGGTCCTGCAGGCTGGTCACGAGGTGGCCTCACTGTTCTCGGCGGCGACCGCGGCGTCCGCCTCGGCGGCCTCCCGGCGGACGGTGACGACGCGCTGGATCAGCGTGACGAGGCTGCCGACGGCGACGATCCACAGCGCGATGGGCAGCAGCACCTGGATGCCGGGCACACCGAACGTGTGCAGGCCGGCCAGACCGGCCGCGACCAGCGAGATCACGAGCCGTTCGGCCCGCTCGACGAGACCGTTGACCGCGACCGGCAGACCGATCGACTCACCGCGGGCCTTGGTGTACGACACCACCTGGCCGCTGGCCAGGCAGAAGATCGAGACGGCGCACAGGACGTTGTCGTTGCCGTTGCCCGCGTACCAGAGCGCGAAGCCGCCGAAGATCGCGCCGTCGGCGACCCGGTCGAGCGTGGAGTCCAGGAAGGCGCCCCAGCGGCTGGAGCGGCCGAGCTGGCGCGCCATGTTCCCGTCGACCAGGTCGGAGAACACGAAGAGCGTGATGACGATCGTTCCCCAGAAGAACTCTCCCCTGGGGTAGAAGACCAGCGCGCCCGCCATGACTCCGGCCGTGCCCAGGAGGGTGACCGTGTCGGGGCTTACCCCCCGGCGGATGAGAAACGCGGCGAACGGTGTGAGGACACGCGTGAAGAATGCACGCGCGTACTTGTTCAGCATGGCCTTCCCGAGGGTCGGTGTCGCCGGACGGCCCCTGTTGGCCGTCGGCTGGCCCATCGTAGCCACGCGTGCGCTTGTGCGATGGTCGGGCACCCGCACCCCGTGTCACGACCCGATGCCGCCGGTGTCACGGCGCGATCGCGTCCACCGTATGGACGCACCGTGACGCGAGTGCAAAGCTCGAAGACACCGCGGGCGTCACCGGAGCCGCCACCGCACGCGGCCCGGCATGTCCCGCGCCCACAGAGACCTCACCGTGCACGGGAGGCAAGACCATGGGCGACAAGGCGAATGCACACTCCGGAGCCGCCGGCAGGGCTACGGCGGCCGACCACCCCGCGTCCGTACGGAATGTGGTGCTGGTCGGCCACAGCGGATCGGGCAAGACGACATTGGTGGAGGCTCTCGCGCTGACAGCGGGAGCAGTGAACCGGGCGGGCCGCGTGGAGGACGGCGGCACCGTCTCCGACTACGACGAGATCGAGCACCGGCAGCAGCGTTCGGTGCAGCTCTCCCTGGTACCCGTCGACTGGGACGGATACAAGATCAACATTTTGGACACCCCCGGGTACGCCGATTTCGTCGGGGAGCTGAGGGCCGGTCTGCGAGCGGCGGACGCGGCCCTTTTCGTCGTCTCGGCCTCGGACGGGGTGGACGGCTCGACCCGGATGCTGTGGGAGGAGTGCGCGGCCGTCGGCATGCCCCGGGCCATCGTGGTCACCCACCTCGAATCGGCCCGGTCGGACTTCGAGGGGATGACCCGGACCTGCGCGGAGGCGTTCGGCGGGGACGACCCCGACGCCGTACTGCCGCTGTATCTGCCGTTGCACGGCGCCGAGGCACCGGACGGGCACGCGCCCGTGACCGGCCTGATCGGACTGCTCACCCGGCAGCTGTTCGACTACTCCTCGGGGGAGCGCAAGGGGGCGGAGCCGGGACCCGAGCAGCAAGCGCTCATCGAGGCGGCCCGCAACCGGCTGATCGAGGGGATCATCGCCGAGAGCGAGGACGAGACGCTCATGGACCGCTATCTGGGCGGCGAGGAGATCGACCTCAAGACACTCGTGCAGGACCTGGAACGCGCCGTGGCTCGAGGAAGTTTCTTCCCGGTGCTGGCCGCGGCGCCGGCCGCCGAGGGAGCCCGTCAGGGGCTCGGCACGGTCGAGCTCCTCGAACTGATCACCGGCGGCTTCCCCACCCCCCTGGAGCGCCCGGCGCCCACAGTGACCACGCCGGACGGCGCCGCGCGCGAGGTGAAGGCCTGCGACCCCGACGGGCCACTGGTCGCGGAGGTCGTCAAGACCGCGTCCGACCCGTACGTGGGCCGTATCTCCCTGGTCCGGGTCTTCTCCGGAACCCTGCGTCCCGACGAGACGGTGCACGTCTCCGGGCACGGGCTGACCGACCGCGGACACGAGGACCACGACGTCGACGAGCGGATCGGCGCCCTGTCCGGGCCGTTCGGCAAGCAGCAGCGCACCCTCACGCACTGCATCGCGGGCGACCTCGCCTGTGTGGCGAAGCTGAACCGCGCCGAGACGGGAGACACCCTTTCGGCCAAGGGCGACCCGCTGCTCATGGAGCCGTGGCGGATGCCCGACCCGCTGCTCCCGCTCGCCATCGAGGCACACAGCAAGGCGGACGAGGACAAGCTCTCGCAGGGGCTCGGCCGGCTGGTGGCCGAGGACCCCACGATGCGCCTGGAGCAGAATCCGAACACCCATCAGGTCGTCCTGTGGTGCCTGGGCGAGGCGCACGCGGACGTCGCCCTGGAACGGCTGCGCAACCGGTACGGCGTGCAGGTCGACGTGGTCCCGCACAAGGTCTCCCTGCGGGAGACGTTCGCCGACCCGTCCACCGGGCGCGGTCGCCATGTGAAGCAGTCCGGCGGGCACGGCCAGTTCGCGATCTGCGAGATCGAGGTCGAACCGCTGCCCGGCGGCTCGGGCATCGAGTTCGTCGACAAGGTCGTCGGCGGCGCCGTGCCCCGGCAGTTCATCCCGTCCGTCGAGAAGGGTGTGCGCGCCCAGGCCGCCAAGGGCGTGGCCGCCGGCTATCCGCTCATCGACGTACGGGTCACCCTGCTCGACGGCAAGGCGCACTCGGTGGACTCCTCCGACGCCGCGTTCCAGACGGCCGGCGCGCTCGCGCTGCGCGAGGCGGCCCGCGACGCCAGGATCCATCTCCTGGAGCCGGTGGCCGAGGTGACCGTCCTGGTCGGCGACGACTACGTGGGCGCGGTGATGAGCGACCTGTCGGGGCGGCGCGGCCGGGTCGTCGGCACCGAGCAGGCGGGCGGCGGGCGCACGCTCGTCCGGGCCGAGGTGCCGGAGATCGAGATCGGGCGGTACGCCGTGGATCTGCGGTCGATCTCGCACGGCACCGCGCGCTTCGACCGGCGTTACGCGCGGCACGAGCCCATGCCGCAGCAGATCGCCGTGCGGCTCCGCGAACAGGTCCCGGGTACCTGAACGTTGGGGACTTCGTCGGGGACTTCATCCGTCGGTGGGCGGCTTCCGCCGTCCGCCGACGAATGTCGGTCGCGGCCGATACCCTGAGAACCTGATCAAGACGAAGACCTGATCAACAGGTGTGCGGGACACCGAAGTCGGGAAAGCCGCAGGAGCGGGTGCGGCGGCGATGGGGGCGGAAGTGGCGTTCGACGGTTTCGATTTCACTCCCGGGGCGCAAGTGCCGCTCACGGGCACCGCGGGGCAGACGGCGGCGACCTTCGCGCTGGCCTCGGCGGCGTACCGCGACAGTCCGGTGGAGGAGATCCTCAAGGCCGACAACGAATGGCACCAGTCCACGGTCAAGGCCGGGCGGATCAAGCTGTTCGCGCCGAATCTCGGCGAGGCCTTCGCGGGGGCCGTCACCGCCCGCATGCTGGGCGCGGGCCGCAAACCGCTCATCCAGTCCTTCGGAACCGAACCGCAGGTCATCGTGGAGCACTGCCTCGCGGCGACCAACATCCGCCGGGACCGCGACAACTGGCTGTCGGCCGTCATGGTGCTGTGCGGGCTGCTGTTCCTGCCCGGACTGCTGGTGTGGCTGTTGGTCTTCCAGATCCGTACGCAGATCGCCAAGCGCGCGGACAAGCGCGGTTCCGCGCTCGGCACCACACTCCTGATCGCCGTCGGCGCGCTGGCCGTCCTCTTCCTCGTCCGCATGCCGTTCACGGGCTTCTGGGCCTGGTACGCGCGCGCCACGGTGGTCCTTCCCGTCGTCGGCTGGCTGTGGGCGAAGCAGATCTGCGAGCGCACCGCCAAGGATCTGCGGGCGCGCTGGGACAACCTGTTGTCGGGCGGCGGCATCGGCGCCAAGATTCCCGAGGCGGTCCCCGGCAGCCCCGGTGAGACGGCGGCGGAGCGGCTGCGTCAGGCGCTCGCCCGGCTCACCGCGGAGCAGCAGTCCAACTCGGTCTTCTACGCCGGCCCCAAGGGCATACTCGGCATGGGCACCCGCTGGGGCAGCTGGCAGCTCGCCGAGGACCTGGTGGCGCGGGACGCGAACAAGGAGATCCACCCGTTCCGCAGCTGGGACGTCATCCGCAACGTCCACGACCAGTTGCGCATGCTGGAGCGCGGCCCGCTCAACACCGGCGGTTTTCCGGCGCCTTCGATAAAGCACTGGATCGTCACACCGATCGGCGAGAATGCGAAGGCGGTGTCCCGGCCGGGCGGCACGGACGTCGACGCCTACACGATCAAGACGCACGCGGTGCAGGACATCTGCAACAAGCAGCAGTTCGGCAGCGGCGACCGGCACTACCTCGGGGTCCAGTGGACGCTCTGGGACGGCCAGTTGATCATCACCATGATGATCACGGTGACCGTGCTGCACCAGACGCTGCGCATCGAGGTGACCGGGCACGCGCTGGGGCCGGTGAACCCGCTGTTCACCAGTAAGCCGGAGGCCCCGACCAAGGAGGTCGCGAAGGCCGTCAAGTTCTGGGAGACCCGCAAGGTGAGTCTGCCGCTGGTCACGGCGGACGAGGTCGTACGGCTCGCCGCGCGGGCGCCCCTCACCTGGTATCCGCCGCTGCTGAACTGGCTCGGCGGGAGTCTGGAACTGCCCGAGCCGTTCGGCGTGCGGCACGCCTGGGCCGATCAGCCGTGGCGGCACCGTTTCATGGCGGACGACGCGCTGCGGGCCGCGACACCCGTACTGCGCGTGGTGCACTCGGCGGCGATCAAGGTCCTCGAGGAGAACGGCGTCGACACGGAGAAGTTCGGCAACCGCTCGGCCTTCCTCAGTACCGCGGTGCAGGATCCCGCGCCGCGCAAGGCCGACCTGTACGACGCGTAGCCGCGCGACGGCCGGGGCGCCCCGACGGGTGCCCCGCGCCGGGCCGGACTACGACGTGGGCCAGGCCTCCGCCAGCATCTTGCGGGTGTCCGCGAGGAGTTGGGGCAGAACCTTGGTGTGGCCGACGACCGGCATGAAGTTCGTGTCGCCGCCCCAGCGGGGCACGATGTGCTGGTGCAGATGCGCGGCGATGCCGGCGCCAGCGACCGAGCCCTGGTTCATGCCGATGTTGAAGCCATGGGCGCCGGAGGCGGTGCGCAGCGCGGTCATGGCCTGCTTGGTCAGCTCACCGAGTTCGGCGGTCTCCGGCCCGGTCAGGTCCGTGTAGTCCGCGACGTGCCGGTAGGGCACGACCATCAGGTGCCCGCCGTTGTACGGGTAGAGGTTGAGCACCGCGTACACGTGCTCCCCGCGCCTCACGATCAGCCCGTCCTCGTCGGACTTGGCCGGAATCGAGCAGAAGGGACAACCGTCCTCGGCCCCCGGGCCGGTGGGCTTGTTCTCGCCCTGGATGTAAGCCATCCGGTGGGGCGTCCAAAGGCGCTGGAACGCGTCCCGCGTTCCGACTCCGATCTGCTGCTCCGGCTCACTCGTCATGTGTTGCAGCATATTGCTTCGCCCGTTCGCGGCGTGTCGGCGGGTGTCGGGCAAAGGCGCCTCCGGCGAAGCTGTGGCCATGGACGACGACAGCCCGATGACCCGCTGGGAGCAGCGCACCGAGGTACCACTGGCGGTCGCGTCGCTGCTGTTCCTCTCCGCCTACGCGGTCCATGTGCTGGCGCACGGTCTGCCCCAGGGAGGGCGGGACGCCTGCCTCGCGGTGATCATGCTCACCTGGACGACGTTCCTCGTCGACTACCTGGTGCTGTGGCGGCTGAGCGGCCAGGGCCTCCGGTTCGTCCCGAGCCACGGGCTGGACACCGTGGTGCTCGTGCTGCCGCTGCTGCGGCCACTGCGCATGGTCAAGCTCTACGACGCCGTGCTGCGGCGCCGCGGGGAGCCTCGCCTCCCGCTGTACGCGCGGGTGATGTTCTACGCGAGCATCGCGGTCCTGCTGCTCGGTTTCGCGGGTGCCCTCGCCGTCTACCAGGCCGAGTACCAGGCACCGCACGCGACGATCGTCACCTTCGGTGACTCGGTGTGGTGGGCCGCCTCCACGCTCTCGACGGTGGGGTACGGGGACGTGGCGCCGGTGACGCCGAAGGGTCGCACGATCGCGGCCGCCATGATGGTGTGCGGTCTGGCGCTGCTCGGCGCGGTGACGGGGTCGTTCTCCTCGTGGCTGCTGCAGGTGTTCGCGCGCGAGGGCGACGAAAAGCCCCCGGGGAGCTGAGCTTCCCGGGGGCTTGGCGCCGTGAGCTGAACGAGCCCGCCGATCAGACCTGCGCGCGCTCCTCGACGACCTTCGCGATCTTGGCGATGGCCTCGTCGAGGGGAATGCCGTTCTCCTGCGAGCCGTCGCGGTAGCGGAAGGAGACGGCACCGGCCGTCATGTCCTCGTCGCCCGCGATGACCATGAAGGGCACCTTCTGCTTCTGCGCGTTGCGGATCTTCTTCTGCATACGGTCCGAGGACGCGTCGACCTCGACGCGCAGGCCCTTCTTGCGGGCCTCGGCGGCGAACTTCTGGAGGTACTCGACGTGCGCGTCGCCGATCGGGATACCGATCGCCTGGACAGGCGCCAGCCACGCCGGGAACGCGCCCGCGTAGTGCTCCAGGAGCACGGCGAAGAAACGCTCGATGGAGCCGAAGAGCGCACGGTGGATCATGACCGGGCGCTGCTTGGAGCCGTCGGGGCCGGTGTACTCCAGGTCGAAGCGCTCGGGCAGGTTGAAGTCCAGCTGCACGGTCGACATCTGCCAGGTGCGCCCGATGGCGTCCTTGGTCTGCACCGAGATCTTCGGGCCGTAGAAGGCGGCGCCGCCCGGGTCCGGGACCAGCGGCAGGCCCTGCTTCTCGGCGACCTGGCGGAGCGTCTCGGTGGCCTCTTCCCAGACCTCGTCCGAGCCGACGAACTTCTCCGGGTCCTTGGTGGACAGCTCCAGGTAGAAGTCGGTGAGGCCGTAGTCGCGCAGCAGGTTCAGGACGAAGGTGAGCGTCTTGTCGAGCTCCTCCGCCATCTGCTCCTTGGTGCAGTAGATGTGCGCGTCGTCCTGCGTGAAGCCCCGGGCGCGGGTCAGGCCGTGCACGACGCCCGACTTCTCGTACCGGTACACGGTGCCGAACTCGAAGAGGCGCAGCGGCAGTTCACGGTACGAACGGCCGCGCGCGTCGAAGATCAGGTTGTGCATCGGGCAGTTCATGGGCTTGAGGTAGTAGTCCACGCCCTCGTCGAGCTGCATGGGCGGGTACATGCCGTCGGCGTACCAGTCCAGGTGGCCCGAGGTCTCGAAGAGCTTCCCCTTGGTGGCGTGCGGGGTGTAGACGAACTCGTAGCCCTCTTCCTCGTGCCGGCGGCGCGAGTAGTCCTCCATGACCCGGCGGATGACGCCGCCCTTGGGGTGGAAGACGGCGAGGCCGGAGCCGATCTGGTCCGGGATGGAGAACAGGTCCAGCTCGTTGCCCAGCTTGCGGTGGTCGCGCTTCTCGGCCTCGGCGAGGAAGTCCAGGTGCGCCTTCAGCTCCTCCTTGGAGGGCCAGGCGGTGCCGTAGATGCGCTGGAGCATGGGGTTCTTCTCGCTGCCGCGCCAATACGCGGCGGCGTTGCGCATCAGCTTGAAGGCCGGGATGTTACGGGTGGTGGGCAGGTGCGGACCGCGGCAGAGGTCCTTCCAGCACAGCTCGCCGGTCTTGGCGTCGAGGTTGTCGTAGATGGTCAGCTCGCCGCCGCCCACCTCGACGTTCGCGCCGTCGTCCGAGGAGGCGGGGCCCTTGATGCCGATGAGCTCCAGCTTGTACGGCTCCGCGGCCAGCTCCTCGCGGGCGTCCTCGTCGGTGACGACGCGGCGGGAGAAGCGCTGTCCGCGCTTCTGGATCTCCTGCATCTTCTTCTCGACGGCCTTGAGGTCCTCGGGCGTGAAGGGCTTCTCGACGTCGAAGTCGTAGTAGAAGCCGTCCTTGACCGGCGGGCCGATGCCCAGCTTGGCGTCGGGGAAGAGCTCCTGCACGGCCTGGGCCATCACGTGCGCGGTGGAGTGGCGCAGGATGTTCAGGCCGTCCTCGGAGGAGATCTCGACGGGCTCGACCTCCTCGCCGTCCTGCACCTCGTACGCGAGGTCCCTCAGCTCGCCGGCCACGCGGGCCGCGACGATGGTGCGCTCGCCGGTGAAGAGGTCGGCGGCCGTAGTGCCCGTCGTCACCACGCGCTCTTCCCGCTCGGAATCGCGTTGGATGATCACACGGACGTCTGACACCGGACTCTCCTGACTGAAGGCGACTCCACACCACATACGGCATGGCATGGCAATGCCCCGAATCCTACCGAGCCCGGGGTCCCCTCCGCGAAACGGTTGTGGACAGTGCGCCGTCAGTCGCCGCTGCACGCCTCCTCGAAGAAGTCCAGGTTCTCCTGGAGCGACTTCATCAGCCGGTCCCGCTCGGCCTCGTCCACCTGTACGGGCACGACGCCGGAGGCGTCCGTGAGCCTGCGGAATCCGCCGCGGCTCTCCAGCCGCCCGTGCACCCGCACCGGCAGCCCGACCAGGTGGGCCTGGCCCGCTATCCGGTACGCCTCCTCGTCGAGGGTCATCCGGACGTGCGGGACCTCGGCGCCCGCGATGACGCGCAGTCGTACGGTGCCCTCCCCGTGCGGGCCCGACCTGCGCATCCGGACCACGGCGCCGGTGATCCGCACGGGCACGGACGGTTCCTCGCGGAGATAGCGGGCGCCGGCCTCGCGCAGCACGGGGAGGTCGCCGGGCGAGAACTCGACGGGCTCGGCGGGGTTCGCGCCGCCCTCGGGGACGCCCGCGGCGGGCGACCACTCGACGGTGATCCGGGCGCCCTCGGTGCCGCGGACGAGGGCCACCAGGGCTTCCATCAGTTCATGGCTGACGCCCGCCTCGACGGCCGCGTCGAAGGCGTCCATGCCGCCGGTGGCCCGCTGGTAGTCGATGGCCTCGCGGGCGGCGCAGAGCGCCTCGTGCAGTCGTACGGCGACCGGCCGGCCGGTGGTGACGGGCACGAAGGCGGTGAGTCCGCGGCCGCCCGGTTCGGCGCCGACCAGGACGTTCTCCAGGGCGGCACTGGCGGACCTGCGGTGGCGGGCGCCGTAATAGCCGGCACGCGCGCGTGTGGCGAGCGAGCCCGCGAGCAGCATCTGGCGGGCGGCCCCGCGCAACTGCTCCTCGACGGTCCAGGGCGCCGCGCCCACGGGACCGGTCGGCACCTCCCGCCACCAGCGGATCTCGTCGCTGGGCACGGCGAGGCCGACGAGCACGTCGCGCGCGGACGGGGAACCGCTGCGGGCGAGCGCGACGAGGGCCTCGCCGAGAAGGTCGTCGCTGTCGGGGAAGGCCCGGTTCTCCGGCACCAGCAGGCTGGTGCCGCCGCCCCCGGGCCCCGGTGGGGTCCATCGGCCGTACCGGCCGGCCGCTCCCCCGCGGCGCTGCCAGCCGTGCCGTCGCAGCAGCGCGCCGAAGACGGCGGGGTCGACCTGGTCGGGGGTGGGCGGATCGTTCCAGAACGCTTCGGCGGGGTGGGGCCTGACCGGCCTCGGTACCTCGCCGATGGGGCGGTGTGTCATGGTCTGCCTCCCGTCCCGACCCTCGTCATGATCTCGCAGAGGGCCCGGTCGTCGAAGATCCGTGCCGTCGGGATGCGGACGGTGGTCCGGCGCCGGCCCGTGATGGCGTGCCCGGCGAGGTTGATCCAGTAGCAGCAGTGCCGCAGATCGAGCCGGTCGTGGCTGGCGCGCAGCCAGTCGTCCTGGGATCTGGGCACGAGCATCACGACCAGGATCTTGTGCACCGAGACCGGGGTGCGCGCGAGCTTCGCCAGGTGCTCGTTGTCGAGCGTGAAGGAGAAGGCGGGCCCCGGAGGGTTGGGCGCGATCTGGTACGTGCACTTGAGCTGCACCTTGATGGTGACTTCGTCGTCGACCGTGTGCCCGGGGGCGCTGTGGCTGACGTGCCAGTCGATGCCGTTGTCGGGAAACGGCTGGGACAGCGAACAGCCCGCGGCCGCCGCGACGGCGTGCAAGTAGCCCACCTGCAAGGTCTCCATGCAGGCGGTGGTGGCGAGCGATCCGCGATGGGGTGCCGTCCGCTGGGGCAGCAGCCCGCCCCGTTCGGGCTGCGCGAGTGCCATGAGTCCAACAGCCTTCCAGGCTTGATGTATCCGCGCGACGGGTCGCTGAACTGCAAAGACCCGTACCTCTGTTGTCTCCTACCGGCGTACGGCGCAAACAGCCCGGGTATCACCAAACAGGCAGAAGACGGTGCGTCAGCTGCCGTGGGTGAACGAGGAGTTGTGTGCGTATGACGTGCTGGTACGAGGGCCCTTTGGCCGCGTTCGACACGGAGACCACGGGCGTGGACGTCGAGACCGACAGGATCGTGTCGGCCGCCGTCGTCGTCCAGGACGCCCCGGGTTCCCGTCCGCGGGTGACCCGATGGCTGGTGAACCCGGGAGTGCCGGTGCCCGCTGGGGCGACGGCGGTGCACGGGCTCACGGACGAACATCTGCAGCGCAACGGCCGCTGGCCGTCGCCCGTCATGGAGGAGATAGCCAGAGAGCTGAGTGAGCAGGCGGCGGCGGGCCGGCCGCTCGTGGTGATGAACGCCCCGTTCGATCTGACGCTGCTGGACCGGGAGTTGCGCAGGCATCGCGCCTCGTCCCTCGACCACTGGTTCGAGTCGGCATCGCTGCGCGTGCTCGACCCCCGCGTCCTCGACAAGCATCTGGACCGCTACCGCAAGGGCCGCCGCACCCTGACCGATCTGTGCGCGCACTACGAGGTGGTGCTGGAGGGCGCGCACGACGCGGCGGCCGACGCGCTGGCCTCGATGGAGGTCGTCCGTGCGGTGGGGCGCCGATTCTCGGCCCGGCTGGAGCGGCTGTCGCCGTCCGAGCTGCATACGCTCCAGGCGGTGTGGCACGCGGCACAGGCGCGCGGGCTGCAGGCCTGGTTCGCACGCAGCGGCACACCGGAGGCGGTGGATCCTGCGTGGCCGCTGCGCCCGGATCTGCCGGCGGCGGCCTGACCGGGCCCGATGCGGGCGAGCACAACGAAAAACCGGTCCGTCGATGACGGACCGGTCTTCTCCGGGTGGGCGATACTGGGTTCGAACCAGTGACCTCTTCGGTGTGAACGAAGCGCTCTCCCACTGAGCTAATCGCCCGGGAACGGACTGAACAATACAGGTCCCGGCGGGTGGGGTTCAAACCGCTTCGAGGTGGGCCCTCAGTCCGCGCCGTCCCGCGCGCATCATCAGGGCGTGGTTGGCGCGGAAGAAGGGGCGTCCCGGCACGGCGAGCCGCCGCAGCAGCGGCGTGGTGACGTGCACTTCCTGGTCGTAGCGGGCGCGGGTTCCCGGGCCGGCCGCGTCGAAGGTCCAGCGCGCCCAGCCGTCGAGGTCTCCCGACATCGCTATCTCCAGGACGCCGGCCGCCGGGTCCCGGCGCGCCGCGCGGGCGGTGATGGTGATGTCGTACGGCAGGACCGAGCGGATCCGGATGACGCCGGTCCGGTCGTCCACCGGGGTGACCTCGCGCACCTGGGGCCACCAGCGCGGGTAGTTCTCGGCCTGCTCCAGAACCGTGTACACGTCCTCCGGCGGCGCGGGCAGCTCCCACACACTGTGGAAGCGGTAGTGGCTCCAGTCCATGGAACGAGTGTGCCCACGGCGGACCGGATGTACCGGCCCGTACCCGTTTGCCGATCTGAGTACGGCGTGAGTACGCGCACTCATGCCGACGGACGTGACCGGCACCACACTCCGGTGTATGTCCCAGATCCCGTCCCCGACCGAGGAGTTGCGGCTCCTCGACACCGAGCTGCGGCAACTCGACGTGCGCCGGACCGTGTTGCTGGCCCGCCGCGCCTGGCTGGTCCACGCGCTCCAGCCGCCGCCCGTACGGACCGCTCCCCCGGCACCCCCGGCATTCACGGCCCGTCGGCCGGAGACCACAGCACCCGGTGTACAGAACGCGCTCCTGCTCCTCGGCGGCATCCTGCTGACTGTCGCCGCCGTCGCGTTCACGCTTGTCGGCTGGGGACACATGGGGATCGCGGGGCGGTCGCTGGTACTCGGCGCGGTGACGCTGGCCGCGCTCGGCGCGCCCGTGCTCCTGCTGCGCCGCGGGCTGCGCTCGACGGCCGAGGCACTGGCGGGGCTCGGCCTCTCGCTGACGGTCCTGGACGCCTACGCGCTGTACGCGGTCGCGCTCCCCCGCACGGACGGCGTGGCCTACACGGCGCTCGCGTCGGCGGTGCTGACCGCGGTGTGGGCGGCGTACGGACTCGCCATGGGCGCGCCGCACCGGACGGCGGAACCACGAACGGCCGCCGCGGCAGCCACGGGCACCCAGGAGCCGTCCGCCGCGGGCGCGGGACGGCGACCGGCCACGAGCGGGACGGGACCACGGGAAGCCGCCCCGAGCCCGGCCCCCGACCGCGACATCAGCGCCGACACCGGCAGAGGCACCGGACGGAACGCGGTCACCCCCCGTGTACGTCCGTCGCTGTGGCTGCCGCTGCCCGCCGCCGTGGTCGCCGCGCAGTTCCCGCTGTTCCTCTGGGCGGTGGCCGCCGCCGCGGGTGCGCACGCCATCACGGCCGCCCTGCTGGTCACGGCGGCGTTCGACGCGGTGCTCGCGCTGCGCATGCCCCTGAAGCCCGTCCGCGTCGTCGCCGCCGTCGGGGCGTACGGCCTGGGCGGCTGGGGCGTCTTCGCCGCCGGCTGGCTGTCCTGGACGGCCGCCGGCCCGAGCGCCGCCGCCCGTGCGGCGGCGCTCCTCCTCCTTGCCGCGTCGATCGCGCTGACGGCGGCCTGGGGCACCCCGAAGCCGGGCCTCGCGACGGGCACCGCGACGGCCGCGGGCCTGATCACCGTCGTCGCGTTCGGCGGCGTGCTGCGCACGTTCCTGCCCGGCGCGTGGACGGTTCCCGGTCATCTGGCGTGCGGGACAGCCCTGTTGGCCGTCGTTCGGACCGGACTTCCGGCGCCGGTTCGCCGTGGGATCGCCGTCGCCGCCGGCTGCGTGGGAGCCCTCTCCGTGGCATGGGCACTGCCCGTGGTCGTGATCACCCTGCTGGGAGCCGTCGGCCGGGCGGGCTCGGTCTGGTCCGGTGTTCCGGCGAGCGCGCGGGACGCGGTGGCGGGCGGCCTGCCCTGGCCCTCGGACGCCGTCACCGCGCCACTGGTTCTCGCGCTCGTCGCGGCGGTCCTGGTGGCGGCCGTCCGCCCCGCCGCATGGCGCCCGCAGGCCCTGGCCTGCGCGCTGACACTGACGTGGGCGACGGTGTTCGTCCTTCCGGCCACCCTCGAACTCCCCTACGCGGCAGGGCTGTCGGTGCACGGGCTCACCACGGCGGCCCTGCTGGAGTTCGCCCGCCGGACGCACCCCTCGGTGACGGCGCCGGTGCTCGCCCTGCTCACCTCCCTCAGCCTCGCGTTCCTCGCGCTGGCCTCCGAGGCCGCGACCCTGACCGTGCTCGCCGCACTGGCCGTTCTGTTCGCGGCGGCCTCCCTGAGGCCCGCCCAGCGGCCCGGCCTCGGCCCGGTCGCGGCACCCGCGTCGCTCGGGTACGCGACAGCCCTCGCGTGCGCGGCGGGCGCCTCCCTCGGCCTTCAGCCCCAGCACACCGCGCTGCTCGTGCTGATCGTGCCCGTGGCCGCGGCTCTGGCGGCCGCGCGCGTCGAGGACGGACCGACGACCGTGTCGATCGAGGTCACCGGTGCCCTCGCGGGGCTGCTCGCCATCGCCCTCGCGGTGACCGAACCGGCCATGCTCGCCACGGTCCTGGCCCTGTGCGGGGTGATCGCCGCCGGCACGGCCGTACGGCGGGACCGCCGCACCGTCGGATACGCCGCCGGGGCCCTGTTCGTCCTGGCCGCCTGGGTGCGCCTGGCGGCCTGGGGAGTCGGTACCCCGGAGGCGTACACGCTGCCGGTGACCGTTCCGGCGCTGCTCGTGGGTGCGTTCAGGCGGCGCAAGGACGCGACGGTGTCGTCGTGGACGGCGTACGGGCCGGGTCTGTCCGTGACGCTCGTGCCGAGCCTGTTCGCGGCCTGGGGCGACGCGCACTGGTCGCGTCCGCTGCTGCTGGGCACGGCGGCGCTCGCCGTCACCCTGCTGGGTGCCCGGCACCGCCTGCAGGCTCCGCTGGTGCTGGGCGGCACCGTGCTCGTACTGGACGCCCTGCACGAACTCGCCCCGTACATCGTGCAGGTGGTGGACGCGCTCCCCCGTTGGACGCCTCCCGCACTCGCCGGTCTGCTGCTGCTCGCGCTGGGTGCCACGTACGAGCAGCGGATCCGCGACGCACGGCGGGTGCGGGAGGTATTGGGGAGGATGCACTAGCGACCGGTCACGCGGGAGCGGTCACGAAGGCATCCTGTCGCCCAGAAGTGCCAGGTTCTCGATGGCTGCGAGGCCGTAGAGCGCCGTGTCGTTCGTGTAGACCCAGTTGGCCTCGCTGCCCGGTACCAGCGTGACCGGACCGCTCAGCTTCTCCGCCTTCCACGGAGAGGACTCGGTGTAGCCGTCGGAACTGTAGAACTTCGTCCACGCACGGGTGGCGAGGGCCGCGTCATCGGTCTGGACCGCGGCATACGCGTCGAGGCGCGAGTGGCCCTGGAAGAGCAGCAGGGTGCCGAAGTTGGTGCCGTAACGGGCAGCCTGCTCGGCCTTGGTGGCGTTGAAGTAGCGGCAGTAGTCGAGGTACGCCTCCTTGAAGGCGGGCAGGTCGACGAGGTCGATGAGCTCTGCGCACAGTTCGTTCAGGCCGAAGACCGCGGAGAGGTGCGACACACCGACGACGGGCTCCGTGGCGACGGTGAACCTGCCGGTGTCGAGGTCGTACAGGCCGGAGCCCTGGACGAATCCGTTGGGCTGCGCGGCGATGGTCTCCATCGTCGACAGCACGCGCGCCTTGGCCTTCTCCCACTTGGGGCCCTTGCGCTCCCACTCGGTCAGCCACGCCGAGACGAGCCCGCTCCAGTCCGTGCCGAAGCCGATCGACAGCGCGTGCCGGTCCGGTGTGTACGGCTCGGTGCGGATCTTGCGGATCGGGTCGAGGACGAGGAAGGTCTCGTCGGAGTCGACGTTGGCGTGCATGAGGTCGCCGACGCGCTCGTCGGCGGTGAGGAAGTAGTAGTAACGCCGGTAGGTGGTGTTGGCGATGCGCTGCTGTTTGGCGCTGTCGGCGTAGTGCTGCACCCCGTGCCGGGTTCCGAGACCCGCCCACTGGCCGAGGTGGTAGACGTCGACCTCGCCGGTGTGCCGGGTCATCGCCTCGGCGAAGCGGAAGATGTCCGCGCGGCCGCTGCGCAGGTACGCGAACCACAGCCAGAGGTCGGGCGACAGTTCGGAGTTGTCCCAGGCGTAGCCGCCGATGTCGTAGCGCCACTGGTGCCGGACCGGGTCGTACGAGTGCATGATGTCGCCGTAGTCCCAGAAGCCGTACCAACGGCGCATCTCCACCTGGTCCTTGTAGTAGGTGAAGAGGAAGTCGAGGTGGTCCTCGATCTTCGCCTTGGCGGGTGTCGACCGGTCGGGCTCCGCGTAGAGACCGGGGCCGAAGACCTTCGCCTTGATCAGCTGCCCGGGCGGTGCGGCGAGCTGCGGCAACACGCGTACGGCGTCGACCTGTTCGGCGAGTTTCTCGGGCGTGGGGGTCGACTCGTTGGCCCAGAAGAGCAGTTCGGAGGTGCGGGCGATGCCGTAGGGGGTGCCGAAGCCCGGCTCGTAGTCCTCGTAGGTGATGTTGAGGCCTTCGAGCTGTTCGGCGTACGTGTCCTGGCCCATGCCGTCGTGGTAGAACCGCAGGTCCATGGGCTGCGCCTCGGGCGACCAGAGCCAGAGGGTGACCTCGGCCTCGTCGGTGTGGGCGTCCCGGATGTCGAGCTGGGCGGGGAACTTCTCCCAGAAGGCCCGCAGCCCGAAGGAGAATCCGCCGCTCGGGCCGCCGACGTAGCCGAAGCCGGAGGCGCGCCGGCCACCGCCGGCGCCGATCCAGCCGTGCCCCCTCTTAGTGCGCTTGCGCAGGGTGAAGCCGTCGGCGGAGAGCTGGGAGAGGGTGTAGTCGCCCCACTCGGGGATGTACTGGAGCCGGGTGGTGACGCGCTGGTCCCAGGTGGACGGGTCGGCGAGCTTCTCCCCCGCGAACTGGGCCGCCTGGACGGAGGCTCCGGGGTCGCGGCGCAGTCCGGTGATGCCCTGGACGGCCTCACGGAGCAGACCGGTGCCCTCGCCGCCGATCCGGATGTGCCGGTCATAGGCGGCGTCCCGCATGGGCACGGTGAAGCGGACGCCGAGCCCGCGGACGAAGTCGCCGCTGCTCTTCCCGGGCTCCTGCTTTCCGTCGAAGGTGATCGTGTGCACCATGCGGAAGGAGTCGGCGCCCGCATAGAAGTACAGACGGACCGAGAACGGCAGCCAACTCCGGTCGCCCTTACGGTGTTTGCCGTCGATGCGCACGACAGCCCGTACCGGGCCCTGCTGTTCGACCTCGACCTCGGAGATCGCGCTCTCGAAGCGCTCGAACTTCTCGGCGCCCTGGTCCTCGTCCTCGATCTCCGGCTGGCGGATGAGGACGAGACGGCCGTTCCTGGCGATCTCGGTCGTGCCGCGTGTCACGGACTTGACCAGCGTGGAGCCGCTCTTGCCGATCTTCGCGGTGATGACCCCGGTCGAGACGGAGATGGTGCCACCGCTCTCGTCGACGGTGACCTTCCGCTCGGGCGCGGTGGGCTCCCCGGCGGTCAGCGTGAGCTTCCCCGCATCCGAACTCACCGCGTGCGCGGTCCACTTGAGGGAGCCGTCCGGCCAGTAGGCGATCGGCCACGACTGCACGGGGACGGCCTTGCCGTCGGCATCCGTCAGCGCGAACGTCTGGTCCTGCTGATGGGTGCCCCTCGGCCAGGGAACGCCGACGGTGGAACCGGGGGCGGCGCCGAGGCCGCCGGCCTCCAGCCAGTCCAGGGTCACCGGGTCCGCGTCGGCGGCCCCGGCTCCGGGGGCGGCCTGCGCGTTCGTGGCTCCGAGGGCCCAGCTGAACTGCGCGGCGGCTCCGGCGACGGCTGCCGCCTTGAGAAGGGACCTGCGGGGGATGGGAGACATGACCTTTCCTTTCCTTGCAGTGTGGTCAGGGGCATGACAGAGGTGAGGGCATGACGGAGATGGGCCGGGCTCTCGGTGCTCCGGCCCGTGGGAGTGCGGACTCAGCGGCGTCGGCGCTCCTCGACGGCGACGGCCGCCGCCGCGACGGCCCCCAGGACGGGGACCGCCAACGGCGCGACGATCAGGGCGGAACAGGCCACCACGACCAACCCGCCGATGAGCAGGAAGGACCCCGCGGGATCGAGGACGGTACGGCGCCCGGCGTCCGCGAGCAGTTCGCGCCAGGCCGCCCCGGGCGCCCAGACCGCGGCCGCGCGCAGTCCCGCGACGGCTCCCCCGATCAGCGCGAAGAGCCCGACGGCGCCGACGAGCGGGCCACCGGGGATTCCGGCGCGCACGGCCTGGACGTCCACCCAGACCGCCGCCGCCCCGGCCCATCCAGCGGCTCCGACGAGCCAGCCGCCCCGTACGGCCGCCCGGAAGTCGGCCACGAACTCCCGCCATCCGCCGCCCTCATGAGCCGTGCGCCGGCGCAGATGCCGCGCGCCGGCCGCGAACGCGGCGGGAACGGTGACGAGGGGCAGCGATGCTGCCGTGATCCACACACCGGTCAGCAGACACTCCGCGAAGACGGCGAACCTCTCGGCGAGGACGGATTCCCTGGGCGCCCTGCGGGCCTTGGCCTCCCTGGCCCGCCGTCTCGCGCTGCCTCGCGCGGTCGTCCGGGCCTCCGCCCGGGATCTCGGCTGGGTGACGGTCATGTCAGCCCTTCAATCCGGACGTCGCCATACCGTCGATCAGATACCGCTGGAAGGCGAGGAAGAAGAGGAGCACGGGCAGCAGCGCCACCAGCGACATCGCGATCATGCCGCCGTAGTTGGCGATTCCCTCCTGGTCGCGGAACATCATCATGCCTAGCGAGACCGTGTACTTGCCGGGCTCGTTGAGATAGATCAGCGGGCCCATGAAGTCGTTCCAGGCGTTGATGAACGTGAAGATCGCGCTGGTGATGAGGGCCGGACGGCACAGCGGCAGCACGATCGACCAGTAGATCCGCAGATGCCCGCAGCCGTCGAGCCGCGCCGCCTCGTCCAGCTCGCGCGGCAGGTTCCGCATGAACTGCACCATGAGGAAGACGAAGAACGCCTCGGTGGCCAGGTACTTGCCGATCAGCAGCGGCACATAGGTGTTGACCAACTCCAGCTTCTGGAACATCACGTACTGCGGAATGAGCAGTACGTGATAGGGCAGCAGGAGCGTGCCGATCATCAGCGAGAAGAGCAGGTTCCGTCCGGTGAACCGGATCTTGGCGAAGGCGTACGCGGTGAGCGAGCAGGAGATCAGGATGCCGACGACCGAACCGAGCGCGTAGAAGAGGGAGTTCTGGAAGAAGGTGGCGATCGAGATGTCGGCGATGCCGTCGGCCAGCCCCTTGAAGTTGGCAAGGATCGGGCTGGTCGGGAACAGGTCCAGGCTGCCGATGATCTCGCGGCTCGGCTTGAACGAGGCGCCGAGGACCCAGAGCACGGGGTAGAGGACCACCGCGAGGACCAGCAGGGCCCCTATGTGCCAGGCGAGCGAGCCGGTGCGCTTGCGTCCGGGCGTCCGGGCGCGTCCCGAGGTGGTCGCGGTGCCGGAGCCGAAGGCCTTGCCGGTGATGCTGCTCATCGGGCGTCCTCCTCGTAGTGCACCCAGCGCTTCTGCGACCAGAAGAGGACGGCCGTCACCAGCGCGACGGCGAGCAGCAGCATCCAGGCCATGGCGGAGGCGAAGCCCATCTGGGACTCCTTGAAGCCCTTTTGGTAGAGGTAGCAGGTGTAGACGAGCGTGGCGTCGGCCGGACCGCAGGTGGTGTTGGAGACCACGTACGCCGAACCGAAGATCTGGAACGAGTGGATGGTCTCCAGGAGCACGTTGAAGAACAGCACCGGGGAAATCATCGGCAGCGTGATGCTCCAGAACCTGCGCAGCGGTCCCGCGCCGTCCACCTCCGCCGCCTCGTACAGCTCCCTCGGCACCTGTTTGAGCCCGGCCAGGAAGATGACCATGGGGGCGCCGAACTGCCAGACGGTGAGCGCGACCAGGCTGTAGAGCACCCAGTCCGGGTCGCCGACCCAGCCTCCGGTGTGGAAGCCGAGGAACGACTGCGTACGGTCCACGACGGCGTCGTCGGAGAACAGCGCGCGCCAGACGAAGCCGACCGAGACACTCGCGCCGATCAGCGACGGGGCGTAGAACGCGGCCCGGTAGAAGGCCTGGCCGCGGCGGCTCTGGGCGAGGAGCATGGCCACCCCGAGCGCCAGCAACAGCTTGAGCGGTGTGCCGATGACGACGTACTTGGCCGTCACCTCGACCGACTTCTGCCACCGGGGATCGTCGAACATCGCGGTGAAGTTGTCGAAGCCGATCCACCGCGGCGAATCGAAGAGGTTGTAGTCGGTGAAGGCGAAGTAGAGGGAAGCGGCCATCGGACCCGCGGTCAGCAGCAGGAAGCCCGCGATCCACGGCGACATGAAGAGATAGCCGGCGAGATTCTCCCGGCGTCCCCGGCGCCTTCCGGCGGCGGGGGCCTCGGGACGTGTCTCCGGCGCGTCGGGCGGAGAGTCCTTGACGAGCGTCACGGCGGTTCCCATCAGGCGGCGAGGGCGGTCTTCGCCTCGGAGAAGAACTGCTTCACCGCGTCGGAGACCTTGGTGGTGCCCTGCGACATGTCACCGCCGATGCGCAGGAAGGCGGATTCGACGGTGTCGGCGCCCGCCGGGTGCGGGGTGATCGTGCCCAGCACACCGGCAGCGGCGACGTCCTGCTCGTACTGCGCGATGGCCTTGCTGGGGGCATCGGCCGGCTGGAACGCGTCGAACTGCTCGGTGGTGGCGAGGATCCCGCGGTCGTAGCCCATGATCTTGCCGACCTCGGGATCGTGGACCATGAAGTCGATGAACCGAGCGACTTCCTTGGGGTGCTTGGTGTGCGCGGAGGCGCTGAGCATCAGCGAGGCGAGGTACTGGCCGGTCTGCTTGCCGTCGGTCGTCGGGATCGGCGCCAGGCCGTAACTGCTGTCGCCCTCGGCCGTGTAACGGACCGTGAAGTTGTCCCAGGTGAACTCGGAGGCGGCGTGGCCCGCCGAGAGCGAGGACTTGGGCTTGTCCTGCTCGACCCGCTTGGGATCGGTGATGATGCCGGACTTCACGCGGTTGTAGCCGTCGGCCCACCACTCCGTCAGATCTGCCTCGTCGAAACCGAGTCCGTCCTTGGTGAAGAACGCCTTGCCGTTCTGCCGGAGGTAGAGGTCGTACAGGTACATGATGCTGAAGTAGCCGGTGTCGCCGGCCACCTTCTGGGTGTCGTGAATCTTCTTGAGCGCGGCGAAGTACTCGTCCCAGGTCCAGCCCTGTTTCGGCTTGATGCCCGCCTTCTCGAACACCTTCTCGTCGATGACAAGTGACATGGTGTTGGATCCGACGGGAATACCGAGCTGCTTTCCGTCGACCTGACCGACCTTCTCGACTCCGGCGCGGAAGTTTTTCAGGCTGAGATTTCCGGCGTCTATCTGGGACTTGAGGTCGAGCAGGATCCCGCGCTTGTCGTACTTCCGCAGAAATCCGACGGCGTTCTGGAATACGTCCGGCGGATTTCCGCCCGCGGCCTGGGTCTGGAACTTCTCCCAGAAGGCCACATAATCCTGGAAGTCCGTCTGCACCTTGATCTTCGGATACTTCTTCTCGAAGAGCGCGATGGACTGGTTGATCCGCTTCGCCCGCTCGTCCGCACCCCACCAGGCGTAACGGATCGTCACCGTCCCGTCCCCGGCTCCGCCGCTGCCACCACCGCAGCCCGTCGTCGCGGCCAGCCCCAGCGCGGCCAGCGAAGCTCCGGCCGCCTTGAGGACCGTCCGCCGCTCGACACTCCCGTTGTTTCCCACTGTCGGGCCTCCCCGCAACGTCGACGCCGCCTGCATGAATCGTTTCAAGTAAGCGCTTGCTGGCACAAGGTACGGAGGGGTTTCGGGCGCGTCAATGACTCGGACAGGAATTGATGTGCGGCGCTAGGATCCCGTCGCGTCGCCGTCTGCGCCCGGTCCGGCGCGCACGGCGGGGAGTACGCAGGTCGGGCGTACGCGGTCGACCTGTCGAACGTTCTTTGGGCGACGGGGCGGGCGGGGCACGCGGCTGAAAATGTACTGCTCTCGGGGCCGCTGACGGGGTGTTGGCGGGGGGCGGGGAAACAGAGAGTGAGCGGTGGCCCGGCTCCGGGAGGCTCCGGCCCGACTCATGTCGGCGTCCGGGGCGGGCTGGGTCTTGTTCGTGTCTGGGGTGGGTCGGGTCTTGGTCGTCTCTGTGGCCTCGCTCTTGGTTGCGTTCGGGGTGGGCCCCGCTGGTGGTTGCGTCCGGGGTGGCTCGGCTCAAGTCGGCGTCCGGGGAGACTCCGCCCAGCGGGCATCCGGCCAGGTCGCCGTCCCTGGCGGCTCGGCCCAAGTCGCCATCCAGGGGAGGTCTCCGTCTGAGGCAGCTCGGCCCAGGCGGGCATCCGGGGCAGGTCGACGTCTCAGGCGGCTCGGCCCAAGTCGGTGTCCGGGTCCGGCTGGTCGATCGGACTCGGTCCAAGTCGGCACCGTTCGGTGCGACTCGGGACGGACGAGCGGGGTTCGCCCGGCCCCGGGACAGCCCGGCTCTGGGTAGCCCGGCCCGGTCAGCCCCGTCCAGGTCAGCCCCACTTCGCTGGCTCGACCTGAGGCTTTCGAGTCCGTCAGCTCAATCGGCGCGAGGGCGACTCAACGGGCTCGGCGGGATCGCCCCGGATCCGCCCAGCCCCAGGTCAGCCCCAGGTCAGCCCCAGGTTGAGTGCGCTCACACGTGCATCTGTGCCGGTCGGAGGGAAGAGGTCAAGTCGGTGCGGAACGAACCAAGTCGGCACCCTCGGCCTGGATGACCGCGGTCCGGTCGGCGTCGCCCAGATCGACCGGTCGGCTGAGCCCACGGCGCGGACGGAACCACCTCGGCACGGTCGGCCGGGCTCGCTCCGGATCGGCCCGAGTCCACTCGGTGCCACCCGGCTCGACCGGTCGACCGCGGCCAAGTCGGGCGGTCGACCGCGGCCAAGTCGGCGCGGACCGACTTGCGTCGACATGGTCGGTTGGGGCCCGGCCCGGGCGCGATCGGATCTGCCGCCGCCTTCGCGGTACGGTCGCTTTGCCCAGGTCACCCCGGTCCTCGTGGCGCACCCCTGCCCGGCAGGGGCCCGGCAGCAAAGCACGGCTCACTCAAGGGCCATAGGCGAGAGCGGTGTTCGTGAGAGGCCTCCGGCCCTCCCCCTCCAGGACGCCCCGCCGGAAGGCCACTCGGGCGACGCGAGGACCGCAGGGGCAAGCATCGAGGGGTCGTTCGGCGGCGGCGACGCGACCTGATGGGCCATCCGATGACGTCGATCGCGAGACGCGCCCACGCGCCGCCCGAGCGGCCCGACCGGACATGCTGCCCCGGGGATCAACGCAGGTCAGACGGCTGCACTCCCGAACATTCCTACGTCTCCAGGGAGATCGCGTGCGCACGACCGACGCATCCGACACACCACGAATCCGTCACCGCACGGAAGCACGCGTGCGCCGCGCCCCAACGCCTCCCGCCACACCGGCCATCCACGCCCCAGGCCAACGTCTGCATGTCGTACCGAGACGCCCGCGCCCCACGCCCGCGTCCGCGTGTCACACAGAGGTGGCTGCGCTCCACGCCGATGCCGGCAGGCCAGACGACGGGCTCCGCACTCGCCCCCGAGGCGACGGCGTCGGCCTCGGCGCCCCTGGCGGTCGGCGCCACCGTCTCCCACTACCGAGGTGCCGACGGCAATGCTCGCACCCCGAACCGGAGGTCGGACCGGACCGGAGATCGGACCGGAGGTCGAACCAGACCGTGATGGGCGCGCGCGCCCATCACGGAGACCGGGACACGCACTCACGCACTCACGCTGAACATGCCAGGAATCATGCAGTTGCGGGGGTCGGCGGCAGCACCCTGCGAGTGTCACGCGCGACCGCCGGGTGCCGGCCCCTCGACCAGTCCGCACCAGCCCGGAGCTGGACCTTCGACCAGTCCACCCCGGCCCCACGACGACGCAAACGGCTCCGGTCCACGGTGTCGTGGGCCGGAGCCGTCTGTCACATGTGTGGGCGATACTGGGTTCGAACCAGTGACCTCTTCGGTGTGAACGAAGCGCTCTCCCGCTGAGCTAATCGCCCGGGCGCAGGGAGAACATTACCCCATGTCAGGGGGTGGCTTCGACCAGCGGAGACGGCTCGGAGGAAGCCCGAGCCGGGCTTGTCATTCCTTGATGTTCCACGGCATCGCGAAGCCGAACTTCCAGAGGTAGACACCGACGAGGACGGCGACGATCACGAGGCCCACCGAGGTGAGGACGATGTTGCGACGGCGGACCTTGGGGTCGAGGGCCCGCTGCGTGGCCTCCGTGACCTTGCGCTTCGTCCAGCGGAGCACCAGCTGGGCCCAGACGAACTCCGTCGCCCAGATCGCCATGCCGCCGAAGATCACCAGCCAGCCGGGACCCGGCAGCGGAAGCATGACCACGCCCGCCGCGACCACCGCGAGTCCGACGACGAAAACGCCCACCTGCCAGCTCATGTGCAGCGCGCGGCGCGCCTTGATGAATTGCGGCGCCCGCGAACCGAGCGCTCGCTCATTCTTCGTCTCATCGTCCGCCATGGCGACCTCGCCCGGCTCGTCACTCCCCGTATTCATACGACCAAACCCTACCCGAGAGAAACCAGTCACCGGAATGGCCCTATCCGGAGAACGCGCCCTCGGCCGGATGAGTTACATAAAGACACGCAAAACACTCAGAGGGGTTTACAACGGCACCGTAGGTGGCATGTCGATTTCGCCGACGTGCGAATCCCCGAGCGCACACTGAGCGAAAGGCCCTGGCGCTTATGAACACCACGGTCAGCTGCGAGCTGCACCTGCGCCTCGTTGTGTCGAGCGAGTCCTCACTGCCTGTACCCGCAGGACTGCGGTATGACACGGCCGATCCCTACGCCGTGCACGCCACCTTCCACACCGGAGCCGAGGAAACCGTCGAGTGGGTGTTCGCCCGCGACCTCCTCGCCGAGGGCCTGCACCGGCCCACCGGTACCGGCGACGTCCGAGTCTGGCCGTCCCGAAGCCACGGCCAGGGCGTCGTATGCATCGCCCTGAGCTCTCCGGAGGGTGAAGCCCTGCTCGAAGCCCCTGCGAGGGCCCTGGAGTCATTCCTGAAGCGAACGGACGCAGCCGTGCCGCCCGGCACGGAACACCGGCACTTCGATCTCGACACGGAGCTCTCACACATCCTGGCCGAGAGCTGACGCGTCACCACAGAGCCGCCCGGCGCCGTCCACTCGGGGAGACGGCTCGGGCCCAGACAACCGCATAGGGAAGGCACCGGCGCCGGCGTCGCGGAAAGTCCGCGGCGGCGGCGCCGATGCGCGTCCACCGACGTGCCCCAAGGCCGGACACCTCCGTCCGCCCGTCTGCCCAACGGCCGGCACCTCGGTCCGGCCGACCGGTCCCACAGCCGGACACCCCCCTTCCCCCACAGCCGGACACCTACCTCCAGCAGCCTGACCCACGGCCAGGTACCTCAGCCCACCGCCCTGGGTCCCACAGCCGGCCCCCTCCACCCACCTGCCCCACAACCGGGCACCTCAGCCCACCACCCAGACCCCACAGCCGGACATCCCTCCGCTGGCCTACCCCCCCCCATGGCCTGCCCCCCATAGCCGGGCAACCCCTCCGCCCGTCTGACCCGGCGCCGGGCGCAGCACCCAGCTCCGCCGACGGGCACGCACCGCCCTCGCTCACGCTCAGGCAGCACACCCTCTCCTCCTGCACCGCCCTCCGGGCCGCCCCGGGATCTCGGGCGGTCGCCCCGGGGGCCTTCCGGGCGCGGGCTCCCCGCTCCCGCGACCCCGCACCCGTCTCCGCCGCGCCGGGAAGCCACTACCATCGGCCAGCATCGGGCGGGCGCCCTCGCCCGACCCCCAGGCCAGGGAGCGAAACGTGCTGATCACCCACGACACCCGGTGCGCACTCGACGCCGTGGTGGATCTGGTGAACACCGCGCCGGAGGACGGGACGGCGGACGGGCTCGCCGACGTGCCGTCCCTCGCCGATTTTGTGCGAAAGCACGACATCAGCGATGTCGGCGTGCTGTCGGAGCGCGACCTCGCGGCCGTACACGACGTTCGCGGCCTGTTCGCCGGGATCTTCGCCGCCGACGATCCTCGTGTCGCCGCTTCGCTCATCAACGAACTGGTCGCCGCCGCCGGCACCACGCCTCGGCTGACGGACCACGACGGCTACGACTGGCATGTCCACTACTTCGCGCCGGGCGCCTCCGTCGCCGACCACCTCGCGGCCGACTGCGGGATGGCACTGGCCTTCTTCGTGGTCGCCGGAGAGCAGGAGCGGCTGCGCCGCTGCGAGGCCCCGGACTGCCGACGGGCCTTCGTCGATCTCTCCCGCAACCGCTCCCGCCGCTACTGCGACAGCCGCACCTGCGGGAACCGGCTCCACGTGGCCGCCTACCGGGCGCGCCGCAAGGAAGCGGCGGGCTGACGGCCTCACACCACCGACATCACAGGGATCGCAGCGATCAGCGGCAACAGCGGGACACCGGGAGCAGCCGGACAGCGGAGGCAGCCACAACAGCCGAGGCGGCAGACGGCCGAGCTCAGAACACGGCGCTCCGCACATCCCCACGAAGGTCGCGTGAGCCTTGCCCATGAGGGTCCTACGACGGCCTGACCATGCCAGTCGTGTGCCGCGTTCCTGCGGGTCGCTCGACGGGTGCCCGTGCGCGGCGTGGAGGAGATCCCGTCGATTCTCCGGAGGGGCCGGACCGACGGAGCCCTCGGCGGGTGACGCCAGGGGCTCCGTGTACAGCTCAGAGCAGCAGCAGGTCGTGCAGCGAAGCCATGAGCAGCAGACAGCCGATCACCGCAAGGAAGATCATCAGCGGCGGCTGGGAGAGCGCGAAGAGACAACCACGCCGCTCCTCGGGCGGAGCAGCGGTGTCGCTCGTTGTTGTGTCCAGCATCTCGCGGGCGATGATGACGCAGAGGGCACCGGCTTCGCGATCAACACGCCCGGAATATACGGGAGTTCGCTGGATCATGTGACGGGCGCGCTCGAACGTGAACGCTTCCGCGCGTTCGCTGTGACACGCGTGCGATCTTGTGTCGCTTCAGCCGGTCATATGCCGTGCTTCTTCAGGATCGCCTCGATGTCGCTGAAGTCGTCACCGGAGCCCTTCGCCCGCGGTGTCGCGGCCGGCCGGGCGGCGAGGCCGCTGCTCTGGCCCAGCGACGGGGCCGAAGCGGCGGGGGCCACCGCCTCGCGCTCGGCGGCGGCCTTCGCGGCCTTGCGTTCCTTCCGTGTCCCGCCGCTGCGACGCTCGACGGCGCGGGTGATCATGAACAGCGCCCAGGCGCCGCCGAGCACCACGAATCCGGCCCACGCGGTCGGGCTGAACGCGGTGTCGGCCAGCCAGCCGACCACTCCGGTCATGACCAGGCCGATCGGAACCAGCGAGTAGGCGGCTATGCGAGCGGCCTTCAGGAAACGCTTGCGGTAGGCCGTCACCGCGGCGATGCCCAGGCCGGCGACGGAAACGGCGGAGCAGACGGTCTCTGCGATCATTCCGGTCCTCCAGGCAGGGCTCGGTGGGACGGGGTCTCGTTCGTCCCTTCCATCCTGCACCGCAACATGCCCGGTATGCCATGGTCCGGGCAGACCTCAGGGACATCTCGGGGTCGCCGTCCTCCCCAGGTCCCGGTTGAGTCACCCCCTCACCGGACTGGGAGACTGGATCCCATGAACGACTCCTCCGGCTCCTCCACCGCACGCCCGGCCCCCGTCGTCCTGGACGTCTGGTGCGAGCTCCAGTGCACCGACTGCCGTGGCGCCCTCGCCGATCTGCGCGCACTGCGCGCCCGCTACGGCGACCGTCTGGAGCTGCGGCTGCGGCACTTCCCCCTGGAGAAGCACAAGCACGCCTTCGCCGCGGCGCAGGCCGCCGAGGAGGCCGCCGAGCAGGGCAGCGCATGGCCGTACATCGAGGCCGTGCTCGGTCGCGTCGAGGAACTGGACCGCAAGGGCGAAGCCTTCCTGGTCGAGGTCGCACGGGAACTCGGCCTGGACGCCGAGGAGTTCGACACGGCCCTGATCGACGGCCGGCACATCCTGATCGTCGACGCCGACCAGGCCGAGGGCAAGGCGATCGGCGTCACCGGCACCCCGACGTACGTCATCGGCGGGGAACGCCTGGACGGCGGCAAGAGCCAGGAGGGACTGCGCGAGCGGATCGAGGAGATCGCCGACCGGCTGCTCGCCGAGCAGGCCTGAACCGGCGCCGAGCCGCGTAACCGGCCTACCGCAAGGCTTCGTTGACGAGTCCGGCCCGGGGTTCCCCGAGCACCTCAGGGCTCATTGACGAGCCCGGGCCCGCCTAGAGCAACGTCTTGTACAGGCAGTACTCCGTCGTCTCGTAGCCGAGTGACTCGTAGAGCCGCTCGGCCGGGGTGTTCCCCGCGAAGACGTTGAGAGCGACGCGGTTCAGTCCGGCGGCCATCGCCTGCGCCTCGGCGAGCCGCATCAGCGTCCGGCCGTGTCCGCGCCCGCGCTGTTCGGCGCGGACCCCGACGTCGTAGACGAAGGCGCCACCGCCCCTGTGCCCCAGCCAGAGATCGCCCACGGGGACGCCCTCGTGCTCCAGGACGCTCAGCCACATGTTCGCGGTGGCCGGGCCCTGCGGCAACGCACCGCCGAAGTCTCGGCTCGCCTTGGCGTGCGCATCCGCCTCCGGCACACCGCGCCGGATCCAGTCCTCGGCGTACTGCCGCCTGCCCGTCCGGTCCCAGATCTCGTACTCGTCCCGGGTCATGGTCCGGTCGGCGCTGCCCGGGGGCAGTACGGGCGCGGGGCCGTCGAGCGCCTTCTCCATGACGCGGTTGCGAAGGACGTAACCGAGCGCCCTGGTGAGCGCCAGGGCCGCGGCGGCGGGGCCGGGAACGGTCACCTCGATCTGTCGGCAGCCCCAGCCCCGCGCCACTTCCTCGGCCGCCAGCGCGGCCACGGTGCCGCGACCGCGGCCACGGTCCGGCTCCTCGATGCGGAGCTCGTGGATCCTGGCGACGGACGGTCCCGAGCCGGGGTCCGTCGCGAGGTGTACCTGGCCCACGGGACGGCTGTTCACGCACACTTGATAGCGGCGTGAACGCGTCCCGTCGGCGGCGCGCTGAAGCGGCTCGGTCGGCCGCAGGGTCGTGGTCATCAGGGACGTTGTACCCGTTGATCCGCGCGAGGTCAGCCGAATTACCGCTCGATCAGGGGCCGATGGCCTCCGGAGACCGTCAGGGATCGAGGTCGTCCCCGGCCCGCTCGTCGAAGACGCGCATCGCCTTCGCGGTCACCGGGCCCGGTGCGCCCGGCAGTTCACGGGCGTCGACCCGGTGCACGGCCTGCACATCGCGCAATGTGGAGGTCAGGAAGATCTCGTCGGCGCGCTCCAGGGCGTCCAGCGGCAGGTCGGTCTCCTTGGCGCCGGTCCAGTCGACTGTGAGGGCACGGGTGATGCCGGCGAGGCAGCCGGAGGCGACCGGCGGGGTGTGGATCTCGCCGTCGAGGACGACGAAGACGTTCGACCCGGTGCCCTCGCAGAGTTGGCCCACCGTGTTGGCGAACAGCGCCTCGGAGGCGCCGTGTTCACGCGCGCGGGCCAGGGCGACCACGTTCTCGGCGTACGAGGTGGTCTTGAGGCCGGTCAGGGCGCCGCGCTCGTTGCGGGTCCAGGGGACGGTGACGACGGCCGTGGAGTCGGGGCGCGGGGCCGAGGTGCCGAGCGCGACGACGAGGGTCGGACCGTGCTCTCCGCGGTCGGAGCCGAGCGGGCCGTGACCGCCGGTGTACGTGATGCGGAGCCGGCCGAGCGGCATCGGGTTGGCGTCGAGGACGGCGGCGCAGGCGCGGCGCACCTCGTCGGCGTCCGGGTCGGGAAGACCGAGGCCGCGCGCCGAGCGGGCCAGCCGGTCGAGGTGGCGGGTCAGCGCGAAGGGCCGGCCGTCGACCGCCTTCACGGTCTCGAAAATGCCGTCACCCACGGTCAGCCCGTGGTCGAAGACGGAGACGCGGGCGGCCTCGATGTCCTGCAGCCCGCCGTCGAGCCAAAGCTTCACTGGTCTCTACCTCGCATGCGTGAAAGTGCCGGACACGTCGTCCGGCGTGGCGTTCCGGCCCGGCTCCCGGCGTTGTCCCCGGAACCGGGTCAGTCCGTGGGAGTCCCGTCACCCGCGTCGTACGCTCCCGACGCTACCGCGAGCAGCCGGGACGCCTTGAGCTCGGTCTCCCGCCACTCCCCCTCGGGGTCGGACCCCCAGGTGATGCCCGCCCCGGTGCCGAAGCGCAGGACGCCGTCGGCGCGGTCGATCCAGAACGTACGGATGCCCACGGCCAGCTCGCCGGTGCGGCGGTCGGCGTCGACCCAGCCGACGCCTCCGCAGTAGGGGCCGCGCGGCGCGGTCTCCAGGGCGTCGATGATCCGCAGCGCGCTGGATTTCGGGGCACCGGTGACGGACCCGGGCGGGAACGCGGCGGAGAGGAGTCCGGGCCAGCCGACGTCCTCGCGCAGTTCGCCGCTGACGGTGGAGACGAGGTGCACGAGCCCCGGGTGCTTCTCGACGACGCACAGGTCGGGCACGGTCACGGTGCCGGTGGCGCAGACCTGGCCGATGTCGTTGCGGACGAGGTCCACGATCATCACGTTCTCGGCGTAGTCCTTGTCCAGGAGGTCCGCCTCGGTGCGTCCGGTGCCCTTGATCGGGCCGGACTCGACGGAGCGGCCCGCCCGGCGGAGGAAGAGTTCCGGGGAGGCGGTGGCTATCTCGACGCCGTGGCCGGTCAGCCGAATCGTTCCCGCATACGGTGCCGGATTGCCGCGCGCCAGCAGAGCGGTCAGTGCGTCGACGTCGGCGTCGGGCGGGACGGGCGCGGAGAGCACGCGGCAGAGGTTCGCCTGGTAGACCTCGCCGGCCGCGATGTGCTCCCGGATACGTCGTACACCGGCCGTGTACGCGGCGCGGTCGAGGGACGACTTCCAGTCACCGGCCGCCGGCCCGTGCCACCGTCCCGGCACCGGCGCGGGCACCGGCTCCTCTCGTACGTCCCGGAAGCGGGCGCAGGTCAGACGCCCCTCGAAGTCGGCCGAGACGGCCCAGAAGCCGGTCGAGTCCAGGGCCGCTGGATCGCTGGTGACATCGAGGAGACCGGTCGCGACGAGGCCACCGAAGCGGGCGAGAGGAGGGAGGTCGAGCACGCAGACGAGTCTAGGGCGGGTGTCCGGCGGATGCCCTGACCATGTCCTCGGGCGGACAGACCGCAGCACGCTGCACAAACGCGTTTTTGTGCTGGCCCGGGAATCCGCTAGAGTTCAACTCGTCGCCGGGACGCGCAAGCGCAACGGAAACGACAAGCGGACGTAGCTCAGTTGGTAGAGCGCAACCTTGCCAAGGTTGAGGTCGCCAGTTCGAACCTGGTCGTCCGCTCGCAGGAAGTGGGGGATCTTCCCGAACCCGCACTCCTGGTGGAGTGGCCGAGAGGCGAGGCAACGGCCTGCAAAGCCGTCTACACGGGTTCAAATCCCGTCTCCACCTCCAAGGACGATTAGCTCAGCGGGAGAGCGCTTCCCTGACACGGAAGAGGTCACTGGTTCAATCCCAGTATCGTCCACTGGTCCGCAAGGACTCGATCCGCGAGGATCCCCGCGCGATTAGCTCAGCGGGAGAGCGCTTCCCTGACACGGAAGAGGTCACTGGTTCAATCCCAGTATCGCGCACGCAGTAACAGCAGCAAGCGTGGCTCCGGCCGCGTGACCCGCGCGATTAGCTCAGCGGGAGAGCGCTTCCCTGACACGGAAGAGGTCACTGGTTCAATCCCAGTATCGCGCACCAGCAAAGCCCCCGGCCCGTCTCGTACGGTCGGGGGCTTCGTCGTGCGCCGGCCGCGATGGGCCGTGACCGCTGTCCGGAACACGACTGCCGGAACACGACGAAGGGGCCCCTCCGCTCGGGAGGAGGCCCCTTCGGTCGTTCAGGACGAGAAGAGCATGTGGCCGAAGCTCTTGTGCCGGTGGTGACTGCCGTGACCGCCGTAGTGGCCACCGCCGTGACCGCCGCCGTGACCGCCGTGCTGCGGGGCACCCCAGGCGGGCGCCGGGGCCGACGGGTACGCCTGCGGGGCGCCGGGGGGCGGCGGCGCGGGCTGGGACCACTGCGACTCCACGCGGGTCAGTGCCTCCAGCTCGCCGTAGTCGAGAAATATCCCGCGGCAGCCGCTGCACTGCTCGATCTGGACGCCATTGCGGTTGTACGTGTGCATCGGCGCATGGCATTTCGGACACTGCATGCTCGGCTCAACTCCTCGCCGGTCGGTACTGCTTCCGCCAGGACAGACACTGCCCTGCTTCGGTCGGTTGCACCCTACGTCGCGAAACCTTGGGCCAACTCGGGCGGGACCGCACTCATTCGGTCACAGGCGTCGATCACGGCCTGCTGCACCTCGTCCAACGGCCGGTCCGCGGCGGCGGACTTGGCGACGGCCAGGGCCGCGGTCTGCACGGTGAGGGCGCGGGCCGCGACGTCCAGGGCGGGCCAGGGATCGCCGTCGGCGGGAACGGCCGGGCCGCCCGCGTCCCGGTAGGCGGTCAGGAAGCGGAGCCACTCGTCGGGCGGCAGCAGCCCGCAGGCGTACCAGGCCGCCGGACGCGCCAGGTCCCAGGCCGGGTCGCCGACGCCCAGGTCGTCGACGTCGATGAGGAGCCAGGGCCCGTCCGGCGCGGGGTGGCGTACGAGCTGGCCGAGATGCAGGTCACCGTGGCACAGGGTCATGGTGTCCGGCATCGGGGCCTCGGCCCGCGCCCAGCCGGGCAGGGCCGCCCAGGCCCTCAGGACGGGGGCGGCGGCCGGGTGCGGGCCGGCCGCGCGCAACCGGGCCATCGCGCGGGCGGCCTTGACGGGCCCGCGCATGGGCGGCAGCCCGTCCGGGGCGGGAGCCCGGTGCAGGCGGGCCAGCAGGGTCGCGGCGGCCTCCCAGGGGGCCGCGTCGGGGCTGTCGGGGTCGACGGGACGGCCGTACGGCCAAAGGGTCACCCGGCGGCCGAGGAGGTCGGCGGGGGTGGGGTTCAGCGGAGGCAGGAGGATGCCGGGGAGGCCCGCGGCCGCGGAGAGGCGGAGGGCGAGCGCGGTGGGGTCCGTGTCCGGGGCGTGGGCCTTGGCGACGAAGTCGCCGTGCCGGACCACGGTGCCGTCGTCGCGGTCCGCGAGGAGCGCGTCCTCGGCACCACAGGTGCAGGCACCGCGCGGGCCGGGCACAGCCGTCGCCGGGTGAGCCGCGTGGCGCACCGCGGCGGCGAGTGCGGGCAGCAGGCTGTCTGCGGTCACGGGTCCCCCTGGGGCTGTACGACACCTGCCGGTGAGGGTACGCATCCGAAGGCGCCCCCCGGCACGGCGGCACCCCCCACACCCGCGCACGCGGGCACCCGGACCCGGGCACGCCGCACTCCCGCACCCGGACACCCGGCACCCCCATGCCCGAACACGCGAGCACCCCCGCACCCGGTCACCCGGCACCCCCACACCAGGACACTCGGCACTCCCGCACCCGGACACCCGGCCCCCCGGACCCCGGCATCCCGGCGCATCCCTGGACCCCGGCACCGCCGCACCGCGATACCCGGCACAGCGGACGCGATGTGCGCGAGGGGCGTCGCACGGCGCCCCTCGCCGCGACGGGCGGCCCTGGCGCCCGGTGCCCAGCGCGCGGCACGGCACCCGGCACCCGGCGGCGCGGCACTGCACACGGCACACGGCTCGGCACGCGGCACGCGGCACGCGGCACGCGGCACGCGGCACGCGGCACGCGGCACGCGGCACGCGGCACGCGGCACAAAAAGATGCCCGCGCAGCTCCCCAGCTGCGCGGGCATCTTTGTGCCGTCCGCCGCACCCCCGTCCCCACGGGGTTTCATGGCCGGATGTCCCCGCCCGGACCGCTCTTCCGGGCCTGGGGCGCCGCTCAGCGCCCCAGCATCACGCCCACGGACGACGCCTGTGTGACCACTGCGTCCCAGCCGCCGAAGACGACTACGAGCAGGGCCGCCAGGGGAAGGACCATCGCTGTCGCCACCAAGGGGTGGCGCTGGCCCTGGCGTGTGCCGAACGCGGCGATGTACGCCTTGCGTCCCTGCGTGCGGAGCTCTGTCCGCGGTGCCGTCTGGGCCATGGTCCCTCTCCTGACCGAGCTTCTGTTGTGCCTGGCAGCGGCGGGTGTCTGACCTCGGGGGACGAGTGCTGCACCCGCCGCTTGACCTCAAATCTAGGCGCGTGGCGACGTGGAGTCGTCATGCCCTCGTACCGATTGCCGGGCCTCCCGGAGGATGAGCTATGACCTGCGGAGTACTACCGTGGGTGGATACGCGGACCCAGGTCTCAGGGTCTTCCCGGAGGGGGCGTCCGATGTGCCCCTACTGTTCCGAGCCGTCCTCCCGGGGAACCGGCTGCTCGACGAGTGCCAGCACCCGAGTCGCCATGAAGCGGGCGGTCCGTACCACTGTTCCGTTTCGAGTGACTTCGCTCACTTCCACGACACCTCGGCGCACCGCCGTCTCCACCCGACGGCCCGCCCTGCTCGCCACCACCTCGTACGTCCGCGTCGTGTCCCCTGCGTCCACGACTATCTCCACGCGGTCACCCTTCACGGGCTCAATCCCCCTTCTGCGATGGATGGTTGGGATCACAGGCAGCCCAAAGAGGCCCTGTTCGCACGCTCTCTGACCACCTCTCAAGTTTCCCACCCGGCACTGACAATCGATCGGGACGAGAGGGCGCGGCCTCTGCGCGCACCCGGCCGCGGAAACGTAAGCTGTGGCTCGTCAAACGGACCGGGCAGCGGGGATGGACATGGCGATGATGCGCCTGAGGCGCGAGGACCCGCGTGTCGTCGGCTCGTTCAGGCTTCACCGACGGCTCGGCGCGGGCGGTATGGGTGTTGTCTACCTGGGCTCCGACCGGCGCGGCCAGCGGGTCGCCCTGAAGGTGATCCGGCCGGATCTGGCGGAGGATCAGGAGTTCCGCTCGCGGTTCGCACGCGAGGTCTCGGCGGCACGGCGGATCAGGGGCGGCTGCACGGCCCGGCTCGTCGCCGCCGACCTGGAGGCGGACCGGCCCTGGTTCGCCACGCAGTACGTGCCCGGCCCCTCCCTGCACGACAAGGTCGCCGAGGAGGGGCCGCTGTCGGCAGCGGACGTGGCCGCCGTCGGTGCCGCCCTCTCCGAGGGTCTTGTCGCGGTGCACGAGGCCGGGGTGGTCCACCGCGACCTCAAGCCGTCCAACATCCTGCTGTCCCCGAAGGGGCCGCGGATCATCGACTTCGGCATCGCGTGGGCGACCGGGGCGAGCACGCTCACGCACGTCGGCACGGCGGTCGGGTCCCCCGGCTTCCTGGCGCCGGAGCAGGTGCGCGGTGCCGCCGTCACCCCGGCCACGGACGTGTTCGCGCTCGGGGCCACGCTCGCGTACGCGGCGACCCAGGACTCGCCCTTCGGACAGGGCAGTTCCGAAGTGATGCTCTACCGGGTGGTGCACGAGGAGCCGCATCTGCACGGGGTTCCGGACGCGCTCGCACCGCTCGTCCGGGCCTGCCTGGCGAAGGACCCCGAAGAACGGCCCAGCACCCTCCAACTGTCGTTGCGGCTCAAGGAGATCGCGGCCCGCGAGGCCCAGGGCATGGCGGACGCCCGGCCGCCCGCGCCGCGCACGGATCCGGACCGGCCGACGGGGCGCCTGGCCGAGCAGTACGCCGAGCAGCGCACCCAGCGGCGCCCGGGGACCACTCCCCCGCCGCGCGCCGGCGGGACGAACGGCGGATCGCGGTCGGGATCCCGACCGGCGCCCGTCCGCAACACCGGCCGCACCGGGAACAGGCCCGCGCCCCGCAGCGGTACCGGACGGCCCGGTCCGCGCACCACCGGAACCGGCAGGCGGCCCGCCAATCCCAGACTGCTGCGCCAGCGGCTCTTCGTGTTCGTGGTGGTGACGCTGCTGGTCGCGCTCGGTATCGCGGCGGCCCAGGGGTGCCAGGGGCCGTCCCGCGGACTCGATGACGGGGACCCGCGGGGGCACGTACAGCAGGAGCAGTCGTCGTACGAGGCACTGCCCGCCGGCGGCACGACGGCCGAACGGTACCGCGGCTAGGGTCTGTCCGCCCCGTCGCGCCGGATCTGACCGCGGCGTCCGGTGGCGTGCGTCACAAGGCGGAGGGTCGCCCTCGTACTGGGCGTACTCGGACGTGGCCGACAACGCAACGCGACAACGCGGCGAGGTGCGGTGCCAGGCGCCACGGGCCCGGCGGGACGGGTCAGACAGGCGCTTGGACGCGGGCGGCCGCCAGTTCCCCACCCGACCGTCAAGTCCGCTCGGCAGTCGTTGTCCGCGCGGCCGTCGTCGTCCGTGCGGCCGTCAGTTGTCGGCGCGGCGCACAGTCGTCGCGTCACCGCGCGGCCGCCCGGTCTCCGCGCCGGGCTCGGCCGTCAGCTCTCGGGGCGGCCCGTCGCCACCGCGTAGAAGGCGACCGCGGCCGCCGCGCCGACGTTCAGGGAGTCGACTCCGTGGGCCATCGGGATGCGGACCCATTCGTCGGCCGCCATCAGGGCCCGGGTGGACAGACCGTCGCCCTCCGCGCCGAGCATCAGCGCGACCCGGTCCATCCGGTGCGGGGCGGCCTCGTCGAGGGACCTGGCCTTCTCGTCCGGGGTGAGGGCGAGCAGGTTGAACCCGGCGTCGCGCACCGATTCCAGGCCCTTGGGCCAGGTGTCGAGACGGGCGTACGGGACCGAGAAGACCGCGCCCATCGAGACCTTCACCGAGCGGCGGTACAGGGGGTCGGCGCAGTCCGGGGAGAGCAGCACGGCGTCCATGCCGAGGGCGGCGGCGGAGCGGAAGATGGCGCCGATGTTGGTGTGGTCGTTGACCGACTCCATGACGACGACCCGGCGCGCCGACCGGAGCAGCTCGTCCGCCGTCGGCAGCGGCTTGCGCTGCATCGAGGCGAGCGCGCCCCGGTGCACGTGATAGCCGGTGACCTGCTCGGCGAGCTCCGGGCTGACCGCGTAGACGGGTGCCGGGAGCTCGTCGATGACGTCGCGCATGACGTCGACCCACTTGGCGGACAGCAGCATCGAGCGCATCTCGTACCCGGCGTCCTTGGCCCGTCTGATGACCTTCTCGCCCTCGGCGATGAACAGGCCCTCGACGGGTTCGCGCTTGCGGCGCAGTTCCACGTCGGTCAGGCCCGTGTAGTCACGCAGACGCGGGTCGTCGGGGTTCTCGACGGTGATGAGATCGGCCACAGGGTGATACTGCCTTGTCCTGGGTGTGGTGCCAACGGCTGGGAACGGGTTGGGTTACCCGGGGTTACTCGGGAAGTCCGGAGCCGACGTTCACGACCTCGCCGATGACGATGACCGCGGGCGGTCGCACGTCCTCGGCGCGAACGGTCTCGGCGACGGTGGCCAGGGTGGCGTCGACCCGGCGCTGTGCCGCGGTCGTGCCCTCCTGGACGAGTGCGACGGGGGTGTCGGTCGGCCTGCCGTGCGCCATGAGCGTGTCGGCGATCCTGCCGATCTTGTCGACACCCATGAGGACGACGAGGGTGCCGCGCAGCTGGGCGAGGGCCGGCCAGTCGACGAGCGAGCGCTCGTCGTCGGGGGCGACATGACCGCTGACCACGGTGAACTCGTGGGCGACTCCCCGGTGGGTGACCGGGATGCCCGCCGCGCCCGGCACCGAGATCGAGCTGGAGATGCCCGGGACGATCGTGCAGGCGATGCCCGCCTCGGCGAGTGCCTGGGCCTCCTCCATGCCCCGGCCGAAGACGAACGGGTCGCCGCCCTTCAGCCGGACGACGGACTTGCCCTGCCTCGCGTGCTCGATGAGGGCGTTGTTGATGGCCTCCTGGGCCATGAACCGTCCGTACGGGATCTTCGCCGCGTCGATCACCTCGACGTGCGGCGGGAGTTCGGCGAGCAGGTCGCGGGGACCGAGGCGGTCGGCGATGACCACGTCGGCCTCGGCGAGCAGCCGGCGGCCGCGGACCGTGATCAGGTCGGGGTCGCCGGGGCCTCCGCCGACCAGGGCGACGCCGGGGGTACGGGTGCGGTGGTGCTGCGCGACGAGCGTGCCGTCGCGCAGCCCCTCGACCACGGCGTCGCGGATGGCGGCGGTGTGGCGGGGGTCGCGGCCCTTGGCGTTCGTGGTGAGGACGGCGACGGTCACGCCCTCGCTGTGGCCGGTGGCCGGGGTCCACGCGGTCGCCGCGTCGGCGTCGTCCGAGCGGACGCACCAGACGCGGTTGCGCTCCGCCTCGGCCGAGGCGTCGGCGTTGGCCCGGGAGTCGCTCGTGGCGATCAGCGCGTACCAGGCGTCGGCGAGGTCGCCGTCCGCGTACGGGCGCCGCGTCCAGGTGATCTCGCCCGCGTCCGCCATCGCCTCGACGGACGGTGTCGCCTGCGGTGACACGAGGTGGATGTCCGCGCCCGCCGCGATGAGCGCGGGAAGCCGGCGCTGGGCCACCTGGCCACCGCCGAGGACGACGACGCGACGGCCGGCGAGACGGAGGCCTACGGGGTAGGCGGGGTGTTCGGCCATGGAGGTGCGGCTCCTCGTACGGGCAGGCGGTGCGGTGGGGGCGCGCTGCGGCTCTGGAGCGGCCTTGACGTGGGGTTCTTCGGTAGGGGCCCGGACAGGGGTCCAGACTACGGCGGGGCGGGGTGGGCAGCTCGGAACGCCTGCCCACCCCGCCTCGGCCGTCGCACTACTTCTCGGTCACCCCGGCCGAGTCGAACGTCGCGACCTCGTGCATCGCCCGAGCCGCGCTCTGGACGATGGGGAGGGCCAGGAGGGCGCCGGTGCCCTCGCCCAGACGCAGGTCGAGGTCGATCAGGGGGCGCAGGCCGAGCTTGTTCAGGGCGGCCACGTGACCGGGCTCCGCGCTGCGGTGGCCCGCGATGCAGGCGGCCAGGACCTCGGGGGCGATGGCGCGGGCCACGAGGGCGGCGGCGCCCGCGCTGACGCCGTCCAGGATCACCGGCGTGCGCAGGGACGCGCCGCCGAGGAGGAGGCCGACCATGGCGGCGTGTTCGAGGCCGCCGATCGCCGCCAGGACGCCGATCGGGTCGGCCGGGTCCGGCTGGTGGAAGTCGATGGCCCGGCGGACGACCTCGGTCTTGCGGGCCAGGGTCTCGTCGTTGATGCCGGTACCGCGGCCCGTCACCTCGGCGGGGTCGGCGCCGGTGAAGACCGAGATCAGGGCCGCCGACGCGGTCGTGTTGGCGATGCCCATCTCACCGGTCAGCAGCGCCTTGTTGCCCGCGGCCACCAGGTCGCGGGCCGTCTCGATGCCCACCTCCAGTGCCGCGACGGCCTCTTCGCGGGTCATGGCGGGACCCGTCGTCATGTCGGCGGTGCCCGCGCGGACCTTGCGCGGCAGCAGGCCCGGCGTGGCCGGCAGGTCGGAGGCGACACCCACGTCGACGACACAGACCTCGGCGCCCACCTGGTTGGCGAACGCGTTGCAGACCGCGCCGCCGCCCAGGAAGTTGGCGACCATCTGCCCGGTGACCTCCTGCGGCCAGGGCGTGACGCCCTGCGCGTGGACACCGTGGTCGCCCGCGAAGATCGCGACGGCGGCCGGCTCCGGGATCGGCGGCGGGCACATCCGGGACAGACCCGACAGCTGCGCGGAGATGATCTCCAGCATGCCGAGGGCGCCCGCGGGCTTGGTCATCCGCTTCTGGCGCTCCCACGCCTCGCCCAGCGCCTTGGCGTCCAGGGGGCGGATATTGGAGACCGTCTCGGCGAGCAGGTCGTGCGGCTCCTCGCCGGGCAGCGCGCGACGGCCGTACGTCTCCTCGTGCACGACCCACGACAGGGGGCGGCGCTTGGACCAGCCGGCCTGCATCAGCTCGGGCTCGTCGGGGAACTCGTCGACGTAGCCGACGCAGAGGTAGGCGACCACTTCGAGGTGGTCGGGCAGGCCCAGCGCGCGGACCATCTCCCGCTCGTCGAAGAAGCTGACCCAGCCGACGCCGAGGCCCTCGGCGCGGGCCGCGAGCCACAGGTTCTCGACCGCGAGGGCGGAGGAGTACGGAGCCATCTGCGGCTGGGTGTGGCGGCCCAGGGTGTGCCGGCCGCCCCGGGTCGGGTCGGCGGTGACGACGATGTTGACCGGCGTGTCGAGGATGGCCTCGATCTTCAGTTCCTTGAACTGCTTGGCGCGGCCCTTGGGAAGCGACTTGGCGTAGGCCTCGCGCTGGCGCTGGGCGAGTTCGTGCATGCTGCGCCGGGTGTCGGCGGAGCGGATGACGACGAAGTCCCAGGGCTGGGAGTGGCCGACGGACGGCGCGGTGTGCGCGGCCTCCAGGACGCGCAGCAGCACGTCGTGCGGGATCGGGTCGCTGCGGAAGCCGTTGCGGATGTCACGGCGCTCGCGCATCACGCGCAGGACGGCCTCGCGTTCGGCGTCGTCGTAGCCGGGGGCTGCCGGACCGGTGGACTCTCGTACGTCTTCCACCACGGCCGTGCTCTCTTCTTCCTGGTCGGCGACCTGGGTGTGCAGGTCCTCCGCTTGCTGTGCGGCTACGGGTTCCGGCTCCGCGGCGAGCGGATCCGGTACGGGGGCGGGCTCGGGCATGGCCTCGGGCGCGGCCTCCGCTTCCCGGGGGGCGGGCACGGGCGTCTGGGCGACAGGCTCCGACGTCGCCCCGGAGATCTCCTCGATCGGGGCGGGTGCCATGACGGCCGCGGTCGGCGCGGGCTCCTGGGCCGGCGGCTGCTCCTCGACGGGCAGCGGCGGCACGGTCATGGCGTGCGGCGGGGTCGGGGCCAGGTGCGGGGTCGTCGGCACCGTGCCGTCGACAGGCACGAACTGGCCGAGGCTCCGGTCGGCCTGCGGCACCAGGGGCTCGCCGGGGAATCCCGGGGCGCCCACCTCGTCCGGGGCACTCGCGTAGTGCTGGTCGCCGTGGGAGTGGCCCGCGGCGGGGTGGGAGGCGTCCGCGTGCGTGGACACGCCCACCGGTACGCCGTGCCGGCCCTCGGTGGTGCCGGGCCCGGCGAAGGCGCCGCCGTTGTGGGAGAAGGCGGCGTCCTCGGAGTGGGCGGCGCCGTTCTCGGCGAACGCGGGCCGGTCGTTGAACTGCTGTGCCTGGAACTCTTCGAGGCCGTCGTCCTGCCCGCCCTGCGAGAGTTCCGCCGAGCGCGCGGAGAGCGCCGACAGCGCGGACTCCGGGGCCTCGAAAGCGTGCGGGGCCGCGGCACCGACGGACTGCTCGGTTCCCGGCAGGGATGCCTCGTCCGCGAACCGGACAGCCGGTTCCGGCATGTGGATGGCGGGGTCGGCGAACCCGGCCTCCTGGGCTCCGAGCTCGGCCGGGTCGGCTCCGTACATGTCCTGGCCGACGGGCTGCGGCGGGACCTGCGCGGCGGCGAGGTCCTCGGCGGGGGCGGGGTGCTGCGCGGGCACGACGTGCCCGGCGTCCTCGGGGATCTGCACCGGTGCGGCCTCGTACGCGGACGTCTCCGCCGCGCCGACGGGCTGTCCGGCGGCGTCGGTGATGTCCGGCGTGCCGAGGGTGTGCGGAGTGTCCGGGAAGTGCGGGGCGTCTGGAGCCTGCGGTGCGGGCGAACCGTCCGTCGCGGGCACGGCGTCGGGAGCCTGTCCGTCCGCCTGGTCCTGGAGGTCGAACGACAGCTCGTCGAGCTGCGGCATCGACGCCTGGGCGGCATCGGGCGCCGGTGCCGGGTCGGGCACGAAGGCCGCCGCCACGAACCCGGGCGCCTGCTCGGCCTCCGCGGCCTGCGGCACCTCGGGAAGCGGTCCGGCCTCCACGCCCACCGCGGTTGCGGGCAGCTGTCCCGCCTCCGGGACGACCGTTTCTGCAGCCAGGGCCTCGCCCTCCACCGGCGGAGTCCCCCACGCCACCGCACCCTGCGGCAGAGCCTCGCCGGGCTGGGGCACGTCCAGGTACTCGGGACCGGCGGTCGGCGGGCCTGCGGGGCGCAGCGGAGTGACCGGGCTGGGCATCGAGCCGGTGCGGGAGCCCGCGGGTCCGCGGTCGGCGAGAGAGCGCACCGGACTGGAGGACCCGTCCGGCGTGGGCGGACCGAGGTGCAGCGGACGGCGCGGCGGCACGGGCTGCGGGGCGGGCGCCGGGCTCGGCCCGCGGACGGCGGCGAGGTCGATCGCGGCGCTGTCCCGACCGTCGGTCTCGTGCGGGCCGGGTTCGTCGGTGAAGGGCATCGGGGCCGGCGGCGGCACCTCGTTGCCCCAGGCGCCCTGGGCACCGGGCGCGCCCGGCATCAGGAGGAGGTCGTCGTCCTCGACGGCGGTCTCGGAGGGGTCGAGGAAGGTGTACCCGCCCGGCGTGGTGACGCCCGGCTGCTCCACCATGCCTGCGTTCTCCGGCAATCCCTCGCCCGGGACCTGGCCGGTGTCGGTCATGCGTACCCCTCGCCCATCGGTTAGTGCTTCCAAGTCCAGCTCGCCCGGAACGGCGCACCGACCGCCCCACAGTGAAGAACGAGCGTGCGTGCCCAGCGGCACGAACGACCGGCCAACAAAGACGACAAAGCCATTAACTGGCATTGTCCCGGTCATCCCGCCCTCGCGACAGCGTGATCCGCGAGCGCCCGCTGTGGACTGCGCCACGTTGCGCGTCCTCCGGTTCTGCCGTACCACACACGCCTCAAAACGGGCGGGTTTTCCGGACATTGGCCTACGAAAGGCCGACCCCCAGGGAGCGGTACAACGATCGGCCAGCCTACCGCGCGCAGTAGGACAACAGGATCACGGGGCGCGATCCGGCAGACGGCCGCTGAGCAGGAACGCGACGCTCCGTTCCTTCTCCGTCCAGGCCCTTGTATCGAGTTCGACGGACTGAATGAGGGCGCACTCGACGTCGTAGCCGTGCTCGGTCAGATCGCGGCCGATGAGTTCGGCGGCGTCCCGGGTCGCGGCGTGCGCGACGATGCGCTGGGGCCGGCGATCGGCGACGGCGGAGACGACCGCCGCTCCCCCGCCGCCGACGCGGACGACGTCCGGTTCGGGCAGGTCTTCCAGGATGTGCGGGGCGCTGCCCTGCACGATCTGCATCTGGACGCCGTAGCGGCGGGCCGAGTGCTCGGTGCGGGCGCAGGAGCCCGGACTGCGGTCGACCGCGATGACGGCGGCACCGGTGCGCGCGGCCTCGATGGCGAAGGCGCCGCTGCCGGAACCGATGTCCCAGACGAGGTCGCCGACGCGCGGTCCCAGCCGGGCGAGTTGGGCGGCGCGCAGCAGATCCGTCTCGCCTTCGCCGAGTGCGCCGCCGTACGCCCCGGCGGGCAGCGCCCAGCCGCGCGGCTCGTTGCCGGGCTCCCGGCCGGCGATCCAGCCGCCCCCTTCGGCAGCGGCGACGAAGCCACCGATGACGATCACGACGTTCGGGTCGCGCCAGGTGTGGTCGGCCGCCTTGTCGGAGGTCAGGATCGTGACCTGTTCACGGGTGGTGCCGAGCTCTTCGCAGATGACGAAGGTGCGGTGCACTCCTTCGAGAAGCAGCCCGAGTTCGGCGGGTCCGGCGCCTGGTGAGGTGAGGACAGCGACCTTGGTGTGGGCTCGGCATACATTCACCGCGCGTCGCAGGGTGCGGCTGTGTGCGACGACCACTTGCGCGTCGTCCCAGGGCATTCCGGCGCGGGCGAAGGCCGTGGCCACCGAGGAGACGCCGGGTACGACTTCGACCTCCAGGCCGAACTCGGGTGCGCGCAGGGTGCGTACGACGCCGAAGAATCCTGGGTCCCCGTCGGCGAGGACGACGGCGGTGCCCCGGTGGCTCGCGATCCTGCGGGCGGCGAGGGCCACGCTGCCGAGCCGGACGCGTTCGGCGCCCTCGGGCACTTCGGGGAGTGCGAGATGGTGGGCCGCGCCGGCCACCAGCGTGGCGGCACCGAGAGCGGAGCGCGCCGCGGCGGTCAGCGGCGAGCCGTCCCAGCCGATCACCGTGACCCGGTCGGCCATCGTCCTCAGTCTCCAGAAGGTCTTCGCAGGTCGTCAGGTGCAGCCCGGGCGGGCTCCGTGAGGGTACCTGGTGGGGCCCGGCGGCGCCGTGCCGGTCGGCGTGGCGCGGGAGGGGTCCCGTCGTGCCCGGATCACGCGTCCGGTCCATGCCACCGCGGTCCGGTGAGGTGACTCCCGTGCACCCATATGACTCGACGCGACCGTATATGACTCACCACGGCCGTTCCCGTACGTATGCGAGATCACGGCGCGCGGAATGCCGTACGCCTGCCCGGTCCGCTCAGTTCCAGTCGTTGAACGAGGTGAAGCCGCCGGTGTCGGCGAGGCGTCCACCCATGCCGTCGAGGTCCTCCGGCACGAGACTCCACACGATGAAGTCGGTGCGCAGGTCGACCCAGGCGCCGTCCTCGGTCCGGGTGCGCGCTATACAGGCGCTGCGCAGCACGCCCTCGCTGATGCAGCCGATCTTCTGGGCGACCTGCTGCGAGGCGGTGTTGCCGGCGGCCGTACGCAGTTCGATGCGCTCGAACTTCTGGTCGCGGAAGAGCCATCGGGCGGTGGCGAGCGCGGCTTCGGACGCGTAGCCCTCGCCGCGCGCCCAGGGGGCGATGATGTAGGAGAGCTCGGTGGAGCGAACGCGCCAGTTCGTCTTGCCGAGTTGGATGATGCCGACCAGGCGCTGGGTGAGGAACTCGGTGACGGCGAGGTCGAGTCCACGCCCCTCGGTGCGCTCCGTGGGCGCGTAGTCGGTGATCCAGTCGCGGGCACCGTCCTCCGAGAACGGCTGCGGGATCGACGTCCAGGCCGCCACCATCTCGTCGTTCATCATCTCGGCCAGCGGAGACACGTCGTCCTCGTCGAGCGCACGCAGGACCAACCGCTCCGTGCTGATGGAGATGTCGGGGAAGGTGCTCGTCATGCGACGCTCCGTAACCGTCGGGGACTCCGGACCTGATATACCGTCTGGTCCGCTGAACTGCCCAGCATGCAGCATGAAACCACTGAACGGCCCAACGGGGTCCACTCCGGGTAATGGAGTGGACCCCGTGCGGTGACGAGGGAGGCCGCCGGTGGCAAATGGCCCGGCCCCAGGCCTACTTGAAGGACGGAATGACGGAGCCGGCGTACTTGTCCTCGATGAACTTCTTGACCTCGGGCGAGGTCAGGAGCTTCGCGAGCTTCTTCACGCGCGGGTCGTCCTCGTTGCCCTTCTTGACGGCGAGAAAGTTGCCGTACGGGTTGTTCGTCGCGGACTCCAGGACGAGGGCGTCCTCGGCGGGCTTGAGGTGGGACTCGATGGCGTAGTTGCCGTTGATCACCGCGGCGTCGACGTCGTCCAGGGAGCGCGGGGTCTGGGCCGCCTCGAGCTCCTTGAACTTGAGGTTCTTCGGGTTCTTCGCGATGTCCTTGGCCGTCGCGCTGTTGCCCGCCCCGTCCTTGAGCGTGATGATCCCGTTGGCCGCGAGCAGCTTGAGCGCGCGGGCCTCGTTGACCGTGTCGTTCGGGACGGCGACCGTCGCACCGCTCTTCAGGGCGTCGACGCTCTTCACCTTGTGGGAGTAGAGGCCGAGCGGCTCCAGGTGCACCGTGACGACCGGCACGATGTGGGTGCCGTTCTTCTGGTTGAAGTCGTCGAGGTACGGCTGGTTCTGGAAGTAGTTGGCGCCCACGGATCCGTCCTCGGTCGCCGTGTTCGGCGTGACGTAGTCGGTGAACTCCTTGACCTCCAGGTCCAGGCCCGCCTTCTTCGCCAGGTGGTCCTTGACGTAGTCGAGGATCTCGGCGTGCGGGACCGGGCTGGCCGCGACGACGAGCGGTCCACTGGTGTCGGAGGCGGAGTCCTTGCCGGAGCCGCAGGCGCTGAGCCCGAGGGTGAGGGCTCCGGCGGCGAGGACAGCGGTGGTGATCTTTGCGGTGTTACGCACGAAAAGTGCCTTTCCTCATGGGTGGAGCTGCCCCGTCTTGGGGTGAACGGGGAAATGTGCGGGTGGGAGAGCCGGGGACCCGCGCCGGGACCCCGAGGTGTTTCAGGCGGCCTGGCCGACGTCCGCCGACGCGGGCTTCCGGGCCTTCAGCAGCCGCAGCTTCGGGGCGGCACCGGAGTGCCCGCCGCGCCGGTGCAGGGTGCGGGCCGCGTAGTCGCCGGCGAACTGGATGGCCGAGATGACGACGGCGAGGATGCCGACCGTGATCCACATCAGTCCGGACTCGAAGCGCTGGTAGCCGTAGCGGATCGCGATGTCGCCGAGCCCGCCGGCGCCGACGGTGCCGGCCATCGCCGAGTAGCCGATGAGGGCGACGACCGTGGTGGTCGCCGACGAGATCAGCGAGGGCAGCGACTCCGGTACGAGGACCCTGCGGACGACGGTCCAGGTGTTGCCGCCCATCGCCTGCACGGCCTCGACGAGCCCGCCGTCCACTTCGCGGACAGCCGTCTCGACCAGCCGCGCGAAGAACGGGATCGCGCCGACGGCGAGCGGGACGATGGCCGCCTCGCGTCCGATGGTCGTTCCGGTGATCGTGCGCGTGAAGCTCATCAGCGCGACCATCAGGATGATGAACGGCAGCGAGCGGGCGATGTTCACGACCTGCCCGATGACCTTGTTCACGACCACGTTCTGCAGGAGGCCGCCGCGGTCGGTGAGGACGAGCAGGACGCCGAGCGGCAGACCTCCGACGATCGCGATGAGCGTGGACCAGCCGACCATGTAGAGCGTGTCCCAACACGCCTGGGACAGCAGCGGCTGCATCTCCGACCAGCTCACTTGGCACCTTCCTTCACCAGCGCGGGCTGGGCGTCCTGGATGTCGATCTGCAGGCCCTGCTCCCGCAGGAAGCCGATCGGCACGACGTTCTCCTCGTAGCGACCGGGCAGTTCGATGCGCATCCGGCCGACCTGCCTGCCCGCGACGGTGTCCATCGCGGCGCCGAGGATCGAGATGTCGATGTTGTAGGTGCGCGAGAGCTGCGAGATGACGGGCCGGGTGGCCGACTCTCCGTGGAAGGTGACGTCGATGACGGTGCGGTCGTCGCCGGAGGCGTCGCCGCTGACCGGGAAGAGCGCCGAGGCCAGCTCGGAGCCGGGCGTCGCGAGGAGTTCGCTGACGGTGCCGGACTCGACGATGCGGCCGTTGTCCATCAGCGCGGCCGAGTCGCAGACCGTCTTGACGACGTCCATCTCGTGGGTGATGAGCAGGACGGTCAGGCCCAGCCGGCGGTTCAGGTCGCGCAGCAGTTGAAGGATGGAGCGGGTGGTCTCCGGGTCGAGGGCGCTGGTCGCCTCGTCGGAGAGCAGCACCTTCGGGTCGCCGGCCAGCGCGCGGGCGATGCCGACGCGCTGCTTCTGACCGCCGGAGAGCTGCGCGGGGTACGCCTTGGCCTTGTCGGAGAGACCGACCAGGTCGAGGAGTTCGAGGGCCTTGGAGGACCGCTGCTTGCCCGAGACGCCGAGGATCTCGAGCGGCAGCTCGACGTTGTCCTGAACCGTCCGCGTGGACAGCAGGTTGAAGTGCTGGAAGACCATGCCGATCCGGCTGCGCGCCTGGCGGAGTTCCCGGCCGGCCCGCGGACCGCGCCCGGCGAGGGCCGTGAGGTCCTGGCCGGCGACGGTGACCGTGCCGGAGGTGGGACGCTCCAGGAGGTTGACGCAGCGGATGAGCGAGGACTTGCCGGCGCCGGACTGACCGATGACGCCGTACACCTCGCCTTCGCGGACATGCAGATCGACGCCGTCGAGGGCGGTCACTTCACGGCCGCGCGAGCGGTAGACCTTGGTGAGGCCCGTTGTCGTGATCACTGGGAATTCCGTCACTGTCGAGTGCGGGGCGTGGGTGTGCGCCGGGCACGGATGCATTCGGTCGGGAACGCGGCACGGTTCTCGCCGTGGCGATGGAACCGGAAGGAGAACGTGTGCGCGGGGCAGCCCGGTCACGTACGCGGTACGGACTCAGGGCGCGGCGATCCCGCTTCGGGGCGCGGGATCAGGCGGTGGTGCGAGGGCCCTCTAGAAGGCGCACATTCGACACATACAACGAGCACCGGGCGTAGTGGTCGCCTCGGTCGCAAGGATGCGGCTGCTCGTCGTGGTCATGGAATGAAGTAAAGCAGACCGGGGGCCGGGGGCCGCCACCGCTGTCCGAATAGCGGACAGCCGTGGACGTCGCTCAGCCCCGGACGGAGATCTCCACTCCGGCGTCCGTCACCAGTACGGACAGGGCGGAGAGGTTCTCGACGACGAGGTCGGCGTCCAGCTCGTGGGCCTGGTGCGTTGTGGCCAACGCCACGGTGGCCATCCCGGCGGCGCGGCCGGCCCGGAGCCCGGCGGGGGCGTCCTCGAAGACGACGCAGCGGGCCGGGTCGACGCCCAGTTCGCGGGCGGCGAGCAGATAGGGCTCGGGGTCGGGCTTGCCCCGGGTGATGTCGTCGGCGGTGATCAGCGTCTTGGGGCGGATCCCGGCCTCGTCGAGCCGGGCGTCGGCGAGCCGGCGGGTGGCCGAGGTGACGACGGCCCAGCGCTCGGCGGGCAGCGCGGCGAGCAGCGCGAGGGTGCCGGGCAGCGGCACGACCCCGCCCCGCACGTCCTCGACCTCCAACTGCTCGATGCGGGCGAGTGCCTCGGGGACGAGGTCGGCGGGCAGCAGGTCGGCGGCTATCTCGATGGCGGGGCGGCCGTGCAGGGCGATCCGGGCGAAGTCCTCGGCGGTGATCCCGTACTCCTCGGCCCACAGGGCCCAGCAGCGGTTCACCGACTCGAGGGACGAGACGAGGGTTCCGTCGTTGTCGAACAGGAGGGCTTCGGCGTGGATCTTCATGCCGTCGACCCTACGGGGCAGCCCGGGGGCGAGCGCATCAGGTCTTTTGGCCCGTAATAGGGTCACGGCATGTTTGATGCCCTGACGGTCGCGACGGCCGTCGCCGCGCTCGCGCTCGCCGCCTGGTGCGGCTGGGCCGCCCACCGTGACCAGCCCACCAAGGACTGGCACTTCATCGGCATGGCCGTGGTGTCGCTGCTCGCCCTGGTCCAGCTGGTGATCGGCGTCGTCCAGCTGGCGCGCGGCGAGAAGCCGGAGCAGGGCACGACGATCTTCGTGGCGTATCTGATCGGCGCCTTCGCGTGCATTCCCGCCGCCGGCTTCATGTCGCTGGCGGAGCGCACCCGCTGGGGTTCGGTCACGGTGGCGGCCGGCGGCGTCGTCCTCGCCGTGCTCGAAGTCCGGCTCTACGACATCTGGGGAGGCTGAGATGACGGCCACGGAGGAGAACACGAGCGTGCCTCGGAACGAGCAGGACGAGCGGGACGAGCAGGAGCGGGACGGCCAGGGCGGGAAGCCGCCGGAGGAGCCCGCGGACAAGAAGCGCACGCGGCTCATCAGCGGCCCCGGCATCCTGCTGCTGTGGCTGTACGGAGTGATGGTGGTCGGCGCCGTCTCGCGGTCGGCCGTGCAGATCTCCACGCAGTTCGACAAGGCGCCGCTGGCCTACTCGCTCTCCGCGGTCGCCGGTCTCGTCTACGGATTCATCACGTACTCGCTCGTGCGCGGCGGTGAGACGGCGCGCAGGGCGGCGCTGGTGTGCTGCGCCGCCGAGCTCGCGGGTGTACTGATCGTCGGGACCTGGACGCTGGTCGAGCCGTCCGCCTTCCCCGACGCGACGGTGTGGTCGGACTACGGCATGGGCTATCTCTTCATCCCGGTCCTGCTGCCGCTGTCGGCGATGTACTGGCTGCGCAAGGCGCGTACGACCGCCGGCTGACGACTGCTGCCGAAGTCGGCCGCGCTCAGGCGCTGGTGGCGTACGCGCCGGCGTCGGCGCCCTTGGCGAGGGTCACCTGCGTCATGCGCTCGCCCACCTGCTCCTGCGAGACCGGCGCGTAGCCGTGCTTGCGGTACAGGCGCAGGTTGCGTTCGCTGCGGTGGCCGGTGAACAGCTGGAAGGACTTGGCGGTTCCTTCGGCGCCGAGGCGGGTCTCGATCGCGTCGAGCAGGCGTCCGCCGAGGCCGTGCCGCTGCATGCGCGGATGCACGATGAGTTTGCTGATGCGGGCCGTGCCGTCGGCGTCGACGGCGCCGCGTACGGAGGCCACCACCTCGTCGCCGAGCCGGGCCACCAGCACCGTGGCGTCCGCCAGTTCCGCCCTGAGCGAGTCGAGCGGCTGTGTGAGCGGCTCGATGCCGTAGTCGCCGTAGAGCTCGGCCTCGCTCTGATAGCAGAGGTACTGCAGCTTCAGGATCTGTTCCGCATCCTGCTCGGTCGCCGCCGAGATGGTCACGCTCATGCCCATGTGTGCATGCCTCCCGCTCACCTGTTCCGGTCGTCCCCCACTCCTATCCCCGTCGTCAGCGGGCCGCAACCTCCGTCGTCAGCAATCGACGCAGACATCCAAGACATCTGGAACGTTCCGGACCAAGACTCCCCTGTGAGATACCCAACTCACCTGCGATCTCCCGGTAGGTGAGGTCCTTCGGGGAGAGCAGGGCGGCCATCAGGCCCGGACAGCGGCCGGGCAGCCGGCGCACGGCGTCGTGCAGCTCGCGACGGCGGGCGGCGGCCATCGCCTGCTGCTCGGGGCAGGGGCCGCTGTCGTCCGCGGGCTCGGCGGCGTACGGCCGCTCGACGCGTGCCCTGCGACGGCTCCGGCGCGCCTCGGAGCGCACGGCCCGGCGCACCCAGCTCTGCGGGTCGACGGGCGGTCCTGTCGTGTCCAGGAGCTCCAGCAGGCGCAGCCAGACGGCCTGTTCCAGGTCGTTCCGCTCGGCGCCGGAGGCGTGGGCCTCCGCCGACGCCTCGGCGGTGAGCAGCGGCCGCAGCGTGGAAACCAGCTCGTGGGTCATGTGCGGCACGACGCGGCCGCCCGGGCGGGAGGTTGCCGGGGCGGCCGGTTGTCATCCCATCCGGCGTGACGAGGTCACGCGTTGACAGATGTGGACACCCGTCTCGTTCCTCGGACCGGTCCGTCGACGGACCGGGAGGCGGGCTCAACCCTTGAGGAAGTCCGCGCGGGCCAGCACCGCGGTGTCCGCGTTGTCGGAGAAGACGCCGTCGATGCCTGTCTCGAAATAGACCTTGAAGGCGCCGAAGGGGTCCCCGTAGGCGTCCGCGGCGGTGCCCTTGCGGAAGCTCGTGGGCAGGAAGGGGTTCTCGTTGCGCATGGTGTACGGGTGCAGGATCAGGCCCGCGCGGTGCGCGTCGGCGACGAGCGTGGTCGCACTGGTGAGGTTGCCGTCCGCGTCCTTCGGGATGACCAGGTCGAGCGTGGGGCCGATGCCCTGCGCGTACGAGGCGATCCACTCCAGGCCCTCGGGTGTGACGAGGTCGGCGACCGTGCGGGGGTCGCCCGCCGCGACGAAGTCCCAGGGCCGGGTGTTCGCGGCGGACAGCAGGACGACGAGCGGGTTGCCGACGAGCTTGTTCAGCCGCTGGATGCTGCTCGGCTCGAAGGACTGGAGGATGACCGGCGAGTCCTTCCTGTCCTTGCCGTACTTGCGCAGCAGTTTCGCGACCCGCTCCTCCAGGCCGAGGCCGAGCGCCCGGAAGTAGGTGGGGTGCTTGGTCTCGGGGTAGATCCAGACCTGCTTGCCACGCTTGCGGGTCTGCTCGTCCTGCCAGCGGAGTACCTCTTCGAAGGTGGGGATCTCCCAGCGGCCGTCGTAAAGGGTGTTGTGCGGGCGGTTGGCGGGGATGCGCTCGACGGCGCGCAGGGTCTTCAGCTCGGCGAGCGTGAAGTCCTCGGTGAACCAGCCGGTGGTGGGGACCCCGTCGAGGGTCTTGGTGGTCTTGCGGCCGGCGAACTCGGGGTGCGCCGAGACATCCGTGGTCCCGCCGATTTCCGGTTCGTGACGGCATACGAGGTGGCCGTCCCTGGTGGGCACCAGGTCGCCGGCCTCGACGACGTCGGCGCCCAGGTCGAGGGCCAGCTGGTACGAGCCGAAGGTGTGCTCCGGCCGGTAGCCGCTGGCTCCGCGGTGGCCGATGACGGTCGGTCTGGGCAGGCTCCGGTAGCCGGCGCCCCCGTGGCGCTCGTCCGCGCTCGCGGCGCCCGGAAGGCCGAGGACCGCCCCGCCCGCCCCGAGCACCGCCGCCCCGAGCAGCGTCCGTCGCGCCGTGCCCCGCTCCTGACCGTTCGACTCCTGCGCTCCCATGAACGCTCCTCCCGCCGTAGGTGCCCTGCCTGTCGAAGCGGGACGATCGTAGGTGCCCCCGTGTGACGGGAGGGAGGCCCGCGGCGGAACAGTGGGTGACCCCGGATGTCGTGCGGGATGCGGAACATGACGGTCCGTCGGCATCGGCCGGGCGGTCGGGGGTAGGCGTGAGACTGCGGCGAACGGACGGCGATTCATGACGGGATCACCCGTTCGCCGGTACGGCGCGCGATGTCCGTCACATCGTGTCGCCCCGATGTCTGCCCCTCACAGGCACGCAACCGCAGGTAAACGTAGGTCAACAGTGCGTATCCAGTCGATGAACCCGATGTGCAATCATCCGGGAACCGCGAGTATCGTCCTCACCTGCACATACTCCATACCGATCCCTTGACACCGGAGGGCCCGTTGTCCCGCTTCGCGCTCATCAAGGCAGTGCTCGGACCGATCATGCGCCTGATGTTCCGCCCACGGGTGGAAGGCGTGGAGCACATCCCGGGCGACGGTCCGGTGATCCTGGCCGGCAACCACCTCACGTTCATCGACTCGATGATCCTTCCGCTGGTCTGCGACCGGCAGGTGCTCTTCATCGGCAAGGACGAGTACGTCACGGGCAAGGGCCTCAAGGGCCGCCTGATGGCGTGGTTCTTCACCGGTGTCGGCATGATCCCGGTGGACCGGGACGGCGCCAACGGCGGCGTTGCCGCGCTGATGACCGGGCGCCGCATCCTGGAGGAGGGCAAGGTCTTCGGGATCTACCCCGAGGGCACCCGCTCCCCCGACGGCCGTCTGTACCGCGGCCGCACGGGCATCGCCCGGCTGACCCTGATGACCGGTTCCCCGGTGGTTCCCTTCGCGATGATCGGCACGGACAAGCTTCAGCCGGGCGGCGCGGGGATGCCGCGGCCGGGCAAGGTCACCGTCCGCTTCGGTCCCGCCATGGAGTTCTCGCGCTACGAGGGCATGGACCGCGACCGGTACGTGCTGCGCGCCGTGACCGACTCCGTGATGACCGAGGTCATGCGGCTCTCCGGCCAGGAGTACGTCGACATGTACGCCACCAAGGCGAAGGCCGCCTAGCACTTCGGCCGCGCGAAGGGCGCCGGGCTCCTCGCCCGGCCGCCCCGTGAGATCGCACACGGGTGGCCCCGACCGGCAGTTGCCGGCCGGGGCCACCCTTTTGCGCGGTTCCGACGGGTTCGTTCGGAGCCGCCCCGAATCGGGCCGCGCCGTGCCACAGCGGGCGCCCCACCCCGGTGGCCCGGACGCCGCCGATCCGACCTCATCGGTCCGACCTCGGGCAGTCCGACCCCGCGCAGTCCAGCCCCACGCAGTCCGACCCCGAACGATCCGACCCGGGCAGTTCGACCCCGAGCGATCCAACCCGGGCAGCCGACCCCGAGCGATCCGACCCAGCGCAGCTCGACCCCGAGCAGTCCGACCCCGAGCGGCCGACCCCGGCAGTTCGACCCCGGGCGGTCCGACCCCGGGCGGTCCGACCCCGGGCGGCCAATCCCGGGCGATCCGACCCCGGGCAGTCCGACCCCGGGACGGCCGACCCAGGTGGCCCGAACGGCCCCCCTACGCCTCCAGCTTCTGGCCGCGCAGGAGGAACCATGCCGCCACCGCGGTGGCGAGCAGGACCGCCGCGCCCGCGCCGGAGGCCAGCGCCAGACCGTCCACGAAGGACTCCCTGGCCGCTGTGAGCAGGGTCTCGGCGGTGTGCTCGGGCAGACTCCCGGCGGCTTCCACCGCTCCGCCCAGCGAGTCGTGCGCCTCGGCCGGTGTGCCCGCGGGGCCGGTGAAGCCCGCGTAGACGCCGGTCACGACGGAGCCGAGCAGGGCGATGCCGAGAGCCGCGCCGAGTTCGTAGGCCGTCTCGGAGACGGCGGACGCGGCGCCCGCCTGATCCTTGGGCACGGCGGAGAGAATGACGTCGGCGGTGACGGTGAACGAGAAGCCCGCGCCGATACCGACCACCAGCAGGGCGGCGCCGAGCAACGGATATCCGGTGGACCGGTCGAGCACGGTCAGCGTCCCGAGCGCGAGGCCCACCGCGGCGAGTCCGGCGGAGACGACGGTACGCACGGAGAACCGCCGCGCGAACCGTCCCGCGACCAAGCCCGCCGCCACCGCGCCCACGGCGGCGGGGACTTCGGCGAGCCCCGCCTCGAACGGCCCCCGGCCCTGCACGAGTTGCAGGTACTGAGAGAGGAAGAACACGAGTCCGGACATGCCGAGCACCGTGAACAGGTCGGCGAGCACGGCACCGGAGAATCCCCGGTTGCGGAACAACCGGACATCCAACAGCGGCGTGGGAAGCGTCAGTTGGCGGCGCACGAACCAGAGGAGCGCGCCGGCGCCCAGCAGGCCCGCGGCGAATGCCTCGCCGCTCGGTCCGTGCGCGGCGAGCTCCTTCACCGCGTACACCACGCCGATCACACCGACGAGCGAGAGCGTGACGCTGACCAGGTCCCAGGGTCCGGGGTTCGGGCTCTTCGACTCGGGGAGCAGCCTGCGGCCGACGAGGACGAGGACCACCATCACCGGAAGGTTGATGAGGAAGACCGAACCCCACCAGAAGTGTTCGAGCAGGAAGCCGCCGACGACGGGACCGACCGCCGTGCCCGCGGAGGCCGTCGCGCCCCAGATGCCGATGGCGAGGCTGCGCTCGCGCGGTTCGTGGAAGATGTTGCGGATCAGGGCGAGGGTGGCGGGCATCAGAGTCGCGCCCGCGACACCGAGCAGCGCCCGCGCCAGGATCATCAACTCGGGTGTCGTGGCATAGGCGTTGAGCACGGATATCAGGCCGAACGCCGTCGCGCCGACGAGCAGCAGCTTCTTGCGGCCGATGCGGTCGCCGAGGCTGCCCATGGAGACGAGCAGACCGGCGATGACGAACGAATAGACGTCACCGATCCACAGGAGCTGGGTGCCGGAGGGCTTCAGGTCCTCACTGATGTACGGGGTCGCGAGCCCGAGGACGGTCGCGTCCACGGCCACCAGCAGCACGGCGAGGACGAGGACGCAGAGCGCGAGCCAACGGCCCGGGCGCTTCTGCACCTCCGTCACGAGTGCCGGCCGCAGCGTGCTGGTCATGGTTCCTCTCTCCTGAGTGCGCCGCCGAGCAGCAGCTCGACGATCATGTGGTGGAAGTCCTTGGCGGCGACCCGCCCCTCGGTCACGGCCCAGGCGGCCGAGGCCATCAGCCCGTACAGCGCCTCGGTGAGCCAGGCCGGGGTGAGGTCGATGCGGAACTCGCCGCTCTGCTGGCCGCGCCGGAACAGCGCGGCCATCCGGGCGTCGAGCCGGGCCCAGCCCTCGTGCTGCCCGTCGCCCTCGAACAGCTGGTTCTCCGTGTAGAGGAAGGCGAGCAGGCCGGCCACCTTCTCCAGCTCCCGCACCAGGCGGCGCACGGCTTCCTGGGCGGTGCCGTCGTCGAGGCGGGCCGCGTCGAGCGCGGCCTCGCACTCCTCGATGCCCAGTGCCTCCAGCGCGCGGACGAGCGCGTCGCGGCCGGCGAACTGACGGTGCAGCGTGGCCCGGCTGATCCCGGCGGCCTTGGCGACCTCGTCCATGGTCGCGGTGGATTTCCGGGTGAGCAGGGCGGCTGCGCTGCGCAGCACGTGGTCACGGTCGACAGCCATGAGACAACAGTACCCCAGATGAGACATCATTGTCTCATTAGGAGCGCACGCGTCTCACGCCTTCCCTGTTCGGGAGGTGCTCGAAGCCCTTCTCACGCAGCTCCTGGCGCTCAGTGCCAGGGCAACTGCCCGCGTCGCTCCCAGTACGCCCGCGGCTCCTCCACCAGGGCGGCGAGCCGGTGCAGCTGGTCGTCGTCGAGGTCGACGACCGCGGCGTGCAGGTTCGAGGCGAGCTGGTTGGCGGTGGCCGCCCCCGAGAGCACGACACCCGCCCAGGGCTGCCGCAGGATCAGCGCGAGGGCGACCGCGTCGCAGCCGAGGGAGGTCTCCGCGGCGACGGCGCGCATCGCTTCCGGCGCATGGGGCCCGGCGAGCCGGCCGTTGGCCATACCCTCCTTGACGATCACCGTGAGTCCGGCGTCGTGGGCCTCGGCGAGCGCCGTGGCGGCCGAGGTCTCCAGGACGTTGTACGTCGACTGGACGGTGCGGAAGAGCGGCTCACCGTCGACCGTGACGGCGAGCGCGGCACGGATCGCCTCCGCCTGCTCGGGTCCGCTGGTGGAGAAGCCGATCGACAGGCCTCCGGCGGCCGCTTCGGCGAGTGCCGCGTGCAGCTCCTTGTCGGTGAGGGCCGGGCTCTCCGGGGTCACCGAGTGGATCTGGTAGAGGTCGAGCCGGTCGCCGAGCAGCTCCGCGGTCTCGGCGCGTTGCCGCGCGTACATGGCGAGGCCGTGGTCCTTGACCTCGTGCGCCTCGGCGTCGGTGCGCCAGTCCGCGGTGTACGCGTAGCCCCACTTGCTGCCGACGACGATGTCGTCGATGTTCGGGCGGCCGCGCAGCCAGTCGGCGAGGAACTCCTCGGAACGGCCGTAGGAGCGCGCCACGTCGAAATAGCGCACGCCCTGGGCGTAGGCGGCTTCGAGGAGCTCATGGGTGCGCTCGCGCAGGGCGTCGACACTGCGGTCGGCCGGGAGGTCCTCCTCGCGGCCGAGGTTGATGTAGCCGGGGCGGCCGACGGCGGCGAGCCCCAGGCCGAGGTGGGCGGTGGGAGTCGTGGCTGAGGCGAGGCGTGCGAAGGGCATCGCGGCTCCGTTCGGTCGGCTCCTTTACGGCACCCGACCAACGTAACCCGCGACACCCTCCGCCGAACGGCACCCGCCCCCGTACGCGAACCGCGTCCGCTCTTCCGCGCCCGGGAGAGGCGGCCACCCCCGGCCTCGATCCGGTCCCGCGGCGCGTACGTTCCGGGTCCGGTCCGGCTTGCGCTTCCCCCGGGCGTCCGCGCGGAGGCTACTTCTTCCGCTTCGCCACGGCCCACGTCTGCTGGGCGGCGACGTCCGTCTTGATCTCGGCGAGCTGGACGGCGACCGCGCTGGGCGCCGTACCGCCGCGGCCGTCGCGGGAGGCGAGGGCGCCCGGGACGTTGAGGACGGACCGCACCTCGGGCGTCAGATGCGCCGAGATCTTCGCGAACTGCTCGTCGGTCAGCTCGTCCAGTTCCTTGCCGTCCGCCTCGGCCACCTTCACGCACTCACCGGCGACCTCGTGCGCGACACGGAACGGCACGCCCTGCTTGACCAGCCACTCGGCGATGTCGGTGGCGAGCGAGAAACCGGCCGGGGCCAGCTCCTCCATACGCTCCCGGTGCACGGTCAGCGTGGCCATCATGCCGGTGAAGGCGGGGAGGAGGACCTCCAACTGGTCGCAGGAGTCGAAGACCGGCTCCTTGTCCTCCTGGAGATCACGGTTGTACGCGAGGGGCAGCGCCTTGAGCGTGGCCATCAGCCCGGTCAGATTGCCGATCAGACGGCCCGACTTGCCGCGCGCGAGCTCGGCGATGTCCGGGTTCTTCTTCTGCGGCATGATCGACGAGCCGGTGGAGAACGCGTCGTGGAGGGTGACGAAGGAGAACTCCTTCGTGTTCCAGATGATGACCTCCTCGGCGATCCGGGAGAGGTTGACGCCGATCATCGCGGTGATGAAGGCGAACTCCGCCACGAAGTCGCGGGAGGCCGTGCCGTCGATGGAGTTGGCGACACTGCCGTGTTCGAAGCCGAGGTCCTTCGCCACCGCCTCCGGGTCCAGGCCGAGGGAGGAACCCGCCAGGGCACCGGAGCCGTACGGCGAGACGGCCGTCCGCTCGTCCCACTGGCGCAGCCGCTCCGCGTCCCGGGACAGGGACTGGACATGGGCCAGGACATGGTGCGCGAACAGCACCGGCTGGGCGTGCTGGAGGTGCGTACGGCCGGGCATCGCCACGCCCGGGTGCGCCTCCGCCAGGCCGATCAGCGCCTCCTGGAGATCGGCGATGAGACCGCCGATGATCCGGGCGTGGTCGCGCAGGTACATACGGAAGAGCGTGGCCACCTGGTCGTTGCGGGAGCGGCCGGCGCGCAGCTTGCCGCCGAGGTCGGGACCGAGGCGCTCAAGGAGGCCGCGCTCAAGAGCCGTGTGCACGTCCTCGTCGGCGATCGTGCCCACGAAGGAACCGTCGGCGACGTCGGCCTCCAGCCCGTCGAGTCCCGCGATCATCCGGGTGAGCTCGTCCTCGGTGAGCAGGCCCGCCCCGTGCAGCACGCGCGCGTGGGCGCGAGAACCGGCGATGTCGTACGGCGCGAGGCGCCAGTCGAAGTGGACCGACGCGGACAGCTTGGCCAGGGCCTCGGCGGGACCGTCGGCGAAACGTCCGCCCCAGAGCCGTACGTCACCGCTGTTGCTGCTCACTTGCGTTACTCCTCGAAAGGTCTGGATGTGCCACCGCCTCCCCACGCGTGAGTGAGGAGGCGGCAGTCAGGCTAGTGCTCGGGAGGCTTCGAGGCGGCGGACACGACACGGTCCGCGCCGGGTGCCGTACGGCTCAGGCCAGATCCCGCTTGGCGGCGATCTTCGACGACAGGCTGTAGATGTCGATGAAGCCCTTGGCCGCGGCCTGGTCGAAGGTGTCGCCCGTGTCGTACGTGGCCAGGTCGAAGTCGTAGAGCGAGGTGTCGGAGCGCCGGCCCGTGACGACCGCGCGGCCACCGTGGAGGGTCATCCGGATGTCGCCGTTGACGTGCTGGCTGGCCTCGTCGATGAAACCGTCCAGGGCCCGCTTCAGCGGGGAGAACCACTGGCCGTCGTAGACCAGTTCGCCCCAGCGCTGCTCGACCTGCCGCTTGTAGCGGGCGAGTTCACGCTCGACCGTGACGTTCTCCAGCTCCTGGTGCGCGGTGATCAGCGCGATCGCGCCCGGAGCCTCGTACACCTCACGGGACTTGATGCCCACGAGCCGGTCCTCGACCATGTCGATCCGGCCGATGCCCTGGGCGCCCGCACGCTCGTTGAGCTGCTGGATGGCCTGGAGCACGCTGACGGGCTTGCCGTCGATCGCGACCGGGACGCCCTGCTTGAAGGTGATGATCACCTCGTCGGCCTCGCGGTGCTCGGCCGGGTTCGAGGTGTACTCGTAGATGTCCTCGATCGGCGCGTTCCAGATGTCCTCCAGGAAGCCCGTCTCGACCGCGCGTCCGAAGACGTTCTGGTCGATGGAGTACGGGGACTTCTTGGTGGTGGCGATCGGGAGCTGCTTCTGCTCGCAGAAGGCGATCGCCTTGTCGCGGGTCATCGCGTAGTCACGGACCGGGGCGATGCACTTGAGGTCGGGGGCGAGGGCGACGATGCCGGCCTCGAACCGCACCTGGTCGTTGCCCTTGCCGGTGCAGCCGTGGGCGACCGTGGTGGCGCCGTGCTTCTGGGCGGCGGCGACGAGGTGCTTGACGATCGTCGGCCGGGAGAGGGCGGAGACCAGCGGATAGCGGTCCATGTAGAGGGCGTTGGCCTTGATCGCCGGGAGGCAGTACTCGTCGGCGAACTCGTCCTTGGCGTCCGCGACCTCGGCCTCGACGGCACCGCAGGCGAGCGCGCGCTTGCGGATGACGTCCAGGTCCTCGCCGCCCTGGCCGACGTCGACCGCTACGGCGATGACCTCGGCGCCCGTCTCCTCGGCGATCCAGCCGATGGCGACGGAGGTGTCCAGACCGCCTGAATAGGCGAGTACGACGCGCTCGGTCACGGGATTCTCCTCACAGTGCATTCGCTGACATGCATGAGTATGCAGGACTCCGTATGGTTCGTCAATCGCGGCCCGCGACGACGCGGACGTCCGGACACCCGGGCGAGGGACCTCCGGACATCCGGGCGACGGAATCTTCCGGGCGCTTGAACACCTGAAACCGCTTTCCCGTATCTCCCGCTGAACGCAGGCGCCGCGTTCGCGTACGGCAGGCACACGGACAACGGACCGCCCGGACGATCACCGGGCGGTCGTCCGCCCCCCGACCCGAATGAGGATTCCGCATGTCCAGGGCTCTTCCGAAGTACAACAAGCGGCGCGTCGTGATGATCGGCGGAGCCTCCGCCGTGGTGCTGTCAGCCGCGGTGATCGCCGGCAGCGCCCTGGCCGGCGAGACACACGGCAGCGGCGCGCAGAACGCCACGACGAAGGCCGCCCCGGCGAGCACGGTGAACTGCCCGGCCGTCGCGCCGAGCCTGCCGGCGGTCCCGGCCTCCGCGAAGGCCGAGGTCGACCGCAACCTCACCCTGCTGAACACCCAGATCGCGGAGGCGAACAAGCGACTGGTCGACACGGTCGGACAGGGCGGCCCGAACTTCGTCCAGAACGCGATCCTCGGCCCCCTCAAGGACAAGCGCGTCGCCACCATCAACCGCATCGCGACGGCCATCGGGCGCACGGCCGCCAAGCCGCAGGGCCTGGACTCGCTCGCGCCCTGCGCGCTCAACGCCGTGGGCGGCGCCGCCGCGGGCGGGGCGGCCACCGGCGGCGCCGCACCCAGCGCCACGGCCACCGCCCAGGCGGGCGGGGCCGCCGGCGACACGGGCGCCGCCACCGCCGCCGGCACCATCACGTGCCCGGACGTCGCGTCGCAGCTGCCCGCCGTCCCGGCCTCCGCGAAGGCCGAGGTCGACCGCAATCTGGCGCTCCTGAGCACCCAGATCGCCGAGGCGAACACCAGGCTGGCCAACAGCGTCGGACAGGGCGGGCCCAACTTCGTCCAGAACGCGATCCTCGGTCCCCTGAAGGACAAGCGGACCTCGACCATCGACCGCATCGCGATCTCCATCGGCCGTACCGCCGCCAAGCCGACCGGGCTGGACTCCCTCGCCGCCTGCACGCTCACCAAGTGACGTGACAGGCGCCCCGGCCGTTTCGCCGATGGCGGCCGGGGCGCCTGTCACGGCTTCCGGCGGCGCCCCTGAACGACGCCGCCGGAACCCGCAATTCCTTAGACAGGCGAAAGGCTTTCCCGGATAATCGTTAGACATGGGAAAGACTTATGAGCGCATCGACGGCCGCCTCCGTACGTTCATCGAGGCACAGCCCCTCTTCTTCACCGCGACCGCACCGCTGTCCGAGGACGGCACGGTCAACCTCTCCCCCAAAGGGCTCAGCGGTTCGTTCGCCGTACTCGACGAGCGGACCGTGGCCTATCTGGACTTCGCCGGGAGCAACGCGGAGACGATCGCGCATCTGCGCGAGAACGGCCGGATCACCCTGATGTGGTGCGCCTTCCAGGGCCCGCCCAACATCGTCCGGGTGCACGGCCGCGGCGAACCGGTCTTCCGCGACGACCCGCGCTTCAAGCGACTCCTCACCCACTTCACCGCCATCGATCCGACGTCGCACGGGCTTCGCGCGATCATCGTCGTGACCGCCGAACTCGTCCGCGACACCTGCGGCTACGCGGTGCCGTTCATGTCCTACGACGAGGACCGCGATCTGCACGCCAGGCGTTTCGCGCGCGAGGACGACACTTCACTGAGCGAGTACTTCACCAAGAAGGAGCACATCGCGACGAGCCTGGACGGACTGCCCGGGCTGCCGCTTCCGTTGCCCCCCAGTACGGTCTGAGCCATGCGCCTCGGAGCCGCCGCCCTCGCGTCCGCGTCCCTGCTCGCCCTGGCCCCGGGCGGGCCGCCGCCCCTTGCCGAGCTTCCCGCGCGGCTGGCCGACACCGGCGGCGGAACCCAGCTGATCACCGCTGAGGCACCGCGCGAGAACACGACGGCCGGGACGCTCTCCTGGTGGGACCTGCGGAACGGGCGCTGGGTGCGGGCCGGCTCCGCCGCCGCGCGGTTCGGGGCGCGCGGACTGGTCGAGGGCCGGGTGCGGCGCCAGGGCACGAACACCACACCCACCGGGCTGTACGAGCTGCCGTACGCGTTCGGGACCCGGGCCGCGCCGGAAGGGACCTTGATGCCGTACCGCCGGGTGGGTCAGGACTCCTGGTGGTGCCAGGACAACGCGTCCCGGTCGTACAACCGGTGGACCGAGCCGCGCCCCGGGGACTGCCGGGCCGCGGAGTCCGAGCATCTGATCGCCTACGAGAAGCAGTACGCGTACGCCTTCGTCATCGGGTTCAACTACGACCGGCCGGTGCGCGGGCGTGGCGCGGGTATCTTCCTGCACGTCAACGGGAGCGGGCCCACGGCCGGTTGCGTGTCCGTTCCGGCGGACGCGATGCGCCGGATCCTCGCGTGGGCCGATCCGGCGCGCGGGCCGCACATCGCCATTGGCACGGCGAACGGGGCGACGGCGGTCACCCGGTACTGACGGACCGGATGACACCGAAGGACCTGAGGACCGGCGGACCCAGGAACCCTCGGACCGGCAGACCCGAGGAACCGGCGGACCGGCGGACCGGCGGGCCAACGGACGGCGGACCGACGGACCGCGGTTCAGGCCGCGGGGAGCCGGACCGTGAACGTGGTCGCTCCCGGGCGGCTCTCCAGGGTGACCGTGCCGTTGTGTGCCTCGACCACGGCCGCCACGATCGACAGGCCGAGCCCCGCACCGGCGCCGACGCCGTCCGCGCGGCGGCGGTCCGCCCGGGTGAAGCGTTCGAAGACACCGGGCCGGACGTCCTCGGGAACCCCGGGCCCGTCGTCGTGGACCTTCAGCACGGCCTCCGCGCCGACCTCCTCCAAGGACACCGCCACCCGGGTGCCGACAGGCGTATGCACACGGGCGTTGGCCAACAGGTTGGCCAGCACCTGCTGGAGCCGGTGGGCGTCGCCCGCGACCGTCACCGGCTCCTCGGCCAGCTCCAGGACCCAGCGGTGGCCGGGGCCCGCCGCGCGGGCGTCCGTGACCGCGTCGAGGACGAGGTGGGTGAGGTCGACGGGAAGCCGCTCCAGGGGGCGGCCGGCGTCGAGGCGGGCGAGCAGCAGCAGCTCGTCGACCATCTCGCCCATGCGCGCCGACTCGGCGGCGATCCGTTCGAGGGCGCGGGTCACCTTCGGGGGCACCGGGCCGGGGTGCAGCAGCGCGAGCTCGGCATGGCCGCGGACCGAGGCGACCGGGGTGCGCAGCTCGTGGCTGGCGTCGGCGGCGAAGCTGCGCAGCCGTTCCTCACTGGCGTGCCGCTTGGTGAGCGCGTCCTCGACATGGCCGAGCATGCGGTTGAAGGCGCTGGCGACACGGCCCACCTCGCTGCGCGGGTCGGATTCGGGCGCCCGCGGGGGCAGTGCCACCTCGCCGCTGGCGAGCGGGAGTTCGCTGACCCGGGTGGCGGTCGCGGCGACCCGGTTCAGCGGGCGGAGCGACCAGCGCACCCACAGGGCCCCGGCGACTCCGGCGACCACGAGGGCCACGCCCAGGACCAGGGCGGCGACGAGTTCGAGACGGTGGACGGCCGCGTCGACCGGCTCCGTCGGCAGCCCGGTGATCAGCACGTCACCGTCCTTGCCGGGCGTCGCCAGCACGCGGTAGTCGCCCAGGGCCGACAGACAGACGGCGTGGGCACGGCCGTCCACCGGGACCGCGGCCAGCCGCGCCTCGTCGCGGGCGGTCAGACGCACGTTCCGGACGGCCGTGCCGGCACCGGGCGGCACGACCGCGGCATTGGTGACGTCCTCGCCGACCAGACGCGCTCCCAAGGTGCCGGTGCCCTGCCGACGGGTGTCGCCGCGTTCGTCACCGTCGTTGTCGGACGGCCTCGACGAGCCGTGCTCCAGGCTCGCCGGGAACCGCGCCCCGGCGTCCTGCAACTGCTGGTCGAGGCGGCCGGTCAGGAAGCCGTCCAGTTCGTACACCGCGGCCACGCCGACGGCCGCGCAGCTGACGGCGAGCAGCACCACGAGTCCGGCGGTGAGGCGGGCTCGCATCGTGCGCGGGCGCGGCAGCGCGCGCAGGGCCGCCGCCAGCCGGAGCCACCAGCGCCTGCCCAGCGCGCGGGCCCTGGTCCGCATGCTCGCGCTCACCGGCCCGCCGAGGGCTTGATGACGTACCCGGCGCCCCGGACCGTGTGGATCATCGGCTCGCGGCCCGCGTCGACCTTCTTGCGCAGGTAGGAGATGTAGAGCTCGACGACATGGGCCTGGCCCCCGAAGTCGTAGGACCAGACACGGTCGAGGATCTGTGCCTTGCTGAGGACGCGGCGCGGGTTGCGCATCAGGAACCGCAGCAGCTCGAACTCGGTCGGCGACAGCTCGATCAGGTCACCGCTCCGGGTCACCTCGCGGGCCTCCTCGTCCATCGCCAGGTCCCCGACGATGAGCCGCGGGCCCTCGTCGATCCGGCGGGCCATGCCGGCCCGGCGCAGCAGTCCGCGCAGCCGGGCGACGACCTCCTCCAGGCTGAACGGCTTGGTGACGTAGTCGTCGCCGCCGGCCGTGATACCGGCGATGCGGTCCTCCACGGCGTCCCTGGCGGTGAGGAAGAGGACGCAGACCCCCGGCAGCACGGTGTGCAGGTCGCGCAGCACCGCGAAGCCGTCGGTGTCCGGGAGCATCACGTCGAGGACGACGGCGTCGGGCAGCAGCTCGCGCGCCTCGGCGGCCGCCGAGGCGCCGTCGCCCGCGGTACGGACCTCCCAGCCCTCGTAGCGCAGGGCACCGGAGAGGACCTCGGCCAGGTCCGGATCGTCGTCGACGACGAGGACACGCACGGGGGTGCCGTCGGGCCGGGTGAGCGAGGGCGGCCTGGCGGTCCCTCGGGACCGGACAGCGCCGGTGCTCGGGCCGCCGTCGGCACTCGTTACCGGGACGTCGTCCGTACCGGACACCGGGACGTCGTCCGTACCGGACTCCGAGGCGCGGAGAGCACCGGACTCCGCAGTGCGGGGATCAGCGGACCCCGGGATGTGGGGAGCACCGGACTCCGCGGTGCGCGCATCAGCGGACCCCGGAGTGCGGGAAGCACCGTCCCGGACGCGGGGATCAGCGGAACCTGGAGTGCGGGAAGCATCGTCCCGGACGCGGGAAGCATCCGGCTCCGGTACCGGGGCAGCACCGGTGCCCGGGAGGCCGGGAGCACCGCCGTCCCGGACGCGGGAAGCATCCGGCTCCCGGACGGCGGCGGTGCCGGTGGCCGGAAGGCCGGCGGCGCCGGTGTCCCTCACGGGGTAAGCATCGGGCTCCGGAACACGGGGGGCGCTGGTGTCCGCGTCGCGGGCAGCGTCGGTGCCCTGGTCGCCGGGGGTGCCGGGGTCTGGGGTGGAAGTGTTCATGTCGCCTTCCAGCATCGCTCCTCCCGACGGTCGCTCTCTGCCTCGCGGCCTCTGAGTTTCCTCTGAGTCGCCTCTCCCCCGAGAACCCTGTTTCCTCTGTCCTCCCCGTCTCTCCCCCTTCTTCTCTCCTTCCCCGTCGCTCTCAGTTTGCTGTGAGTCCACTCCGAACGGGCCGGTTCAGAGCCTCCTCAGAGGTTCCGGACGCAGAGTTTCCTCCCGGAGTGCCGGACGAAGGACGGAAACATGACCACGGTGTACGAGCGGGCGGCGGACCCGCGCACGACACGAGGACGCAGGCGACCGCGCCCCTCGCCCGCCGGACCGTTGCTGGCCCTGCTGTGGGCGGGAGCGGCCGCGGTCATCGCCCTGTGGTGGACCGACACACAGTCGGTGGTGGGCCTGGCCGGCTGGCTGACGGACGCCGGGCGGATCGCCGGGCTGCTGTGCGGCTACAGCTGCGCCGTCCTGGTGGCGCTGATGGCCCGGGTCCCGCTCCTGGAGCGGCGCATCGGCTCCGACCGGGTGGCCCGCTGGCACGCCATGGCAGGCCGCTACACGATCTGCCTGCTGGTCGCACACGTCGCCCTGATCCTCTTCGGCTACGCCGCCCAGGACGGAGCGGGCATCGTGCACGAGACGCTGAGTGTGGTGTTCGACTACCCGGACATGCTCATGGCGACGACCGGCACGGTCATCCTGTTCGCCGTCGGGATCACCTCGGCGCGCCTGGCCCGCCGCCGGATCAGCCACGAGTTCTGGTACTACGTGCATCTGCTGACGTACGTGGCGGTCTTCCTGGCCTTCTTCCACCAGCTCGCGCTCGGCTCCGACCTCGTCGGCAACCGGGCTGCGCAGGCCGCCTGGTACGCGCTCTACCTCGGCACGGCCGCGCTGGTCGTATGGTTCCGGCTCCTTGCCCCGGTACGGCTCAACCTGCGCCACCGGCTGCGCGTCGAGTCCGTGTACCGGGAGTCCCCCGGGGTCTTCTCCATCGTGATCCGCGGGGAGGGCCTGGACGAGCTGAACGCCCGGTCGGGCCAGTTCTTCCGCTGGCGGTTCCTCGCGGACGGGATGCGGTGGACCTCGACGCCGTACTCGCTGTCGGCGCCGCCCCGGCCGGACCGGATGCGGATCACCGTGAAGGCCCTCGGTGACCACAGTGCGGCCGTGGGGCTGCTGCGTCCCGGCACCCGTGTGTGGGCGGAGGGCCCCTATGGCTCACTGACCGCCGACCGGAGCACATCGTCGAAGTCGCTGCTGATCGCGGGCGGCGTCGGCATCACACCACTGCGTGCCCTGTTCGAGGAGCTGCCCGGCCGGGTCACGCTCCTCTACCGGGCGCGCACGGCCGAGGACCTGGCACTGGGCAGCGAGCTGGAGGACATCGCGCGGTGGCGCGGGGCACGCGTCCTGTACGCGGTGAACGCCGCCGACGGCTCGCGCCCGCAGCTCACCGCCGCGTCGCTGCGCGAGTCCGTGCCGGACATCGCCGAGCACGACGTCTATCTCTGCGGACCTCCCGCCATGGCGCGGGACCTGTACGGGGAGCTGCACGCAGCGGGTGTCCCCGACCGCCGTATCCACCACGAGTCGTTCGAGCTGTGAGGCCGCCGTGCACGCCCTGAAGAAGAACCGTCCGCTGCGCCGGGTGACCCTGGCCGCCGCCACCACGGTCACCGGTTTCGTCCTGCTGCTCTCGCTGAAGCCGCACACACCGCCGACACCGGCCTCGGCCTCCTCGTCCGTCAGTCAGCCCTCTTCCTCCTCCTCGGGGAGCTCATCGGGAAGCACCTCGGGCACGTCCGGGGGTTCGAAGAGCACGGGGACCAAGACCGTCACGGGCGATACGGTGCAGACCCGTTGGGGTCCGGTCCAGGTGCGGATCACGCTGAAGAACGGCAGGATCACGGATGCCACCGCGGTCGCCTATCCTTCGGACAATCCCAAGGACCAGGAGATCAACAGTTACGCGATTCCCCAGCTCAGGCGTGAGACGCTGGCCGCGCAGAGTGCCCAGATCGACTCGGTGTCCGGTGCCACTTACACGAGCGGCGGATACAAGCAGTCGCTCCAGTCCGCACTCGACTCGGCGGGCCTCTGAACGCACGGGCGTCGTGGACCGTATCTCTGGGCCAGGGAGCCACTCCCCTCACCCCGTCTCTCCAGGACGAACACGGAGGAACCGTGTCCACGATCGCCGGTGGCCGCGCCGCGCGGCGCCAGACCATGCGCCGAATCCGCCCTCGCCGCTCGCCCGCCGTCCCGCTGCTGCTCGCCGTCTGGGCGGGAGCCGCCGCGGTCCTCTGGCTGTGGTGGATGGACACCCCGTCCATCGCGGACAACAACGGCAGGATCCTCAACGCCGGGCGTATCACCGGGCTGCTCGCCGGATATCTGATGGCGCTCGTCGTGCTGCAGATGGCCCGCGTCCCCGCCCTCGAACGCCGCGTGGGATCCGACCGGGTGGCGCGCTGGCACGCCATGACAGGCCGCTACACCATCTGCCTGGTCCTCGCCCACCTCTTCCTGACGATGTGGGGCTATGCCCTGCAGTCCGGCAAGGGGCTCGGCGGGATCGTGCAGCAGACCATCGACTCGGTCAACACGCTGCCCGACATGGGCAAAGCCGCGATCGGCACGGGTCTGCTCGTGCTCATCGGGTTCATCTCCGTCGGCTGGCTCCGCCGGCTGATCCCGTACGACACCTGGTATCACGTCCACCTGCTGACGTACGCCGCGGTGTTCCTGACCTTCTGGCACCAGCTGTCCACCGGCAACGACTTCGCCGTGGAACCCGTCGCCAAGACCGTCTGGTACGGGCTCTACGGATCGGTGACCGCGCTGGTCCTCTGGTACCGAATCCTTTCTCCGATCCGGCTGAACCTGAAGCACCGGATGCGGGTCCAGGCGGTCATCGAGGAGACGCCCGGCATCGTGTCGGTGCTGATCAGCGGGCGCAAGCTGCACCGGATGGGTGCGGAGGCCGGGCAGTTCTTCCGCTGGCGCTTCCTGGCGCCCGGGATGCGCTTCAGCTCCCACCCGTACTCGCTCTCGGCGGCACCCCGCCCCAACATGCTGCGCATCACCGTGAAGGCGATCGGCGACCACAGTGCGGCCCTGCGTGATCTGGAGCCGGGCACCCGGGTCTGGGCCGAGGGCCCGTACGGCGCGCTGACCGCCGGCAAGCGCAGTCGCGGCAAGGTGCTCCTGGTGGCGGGCGGTGTCGGCATCACCCCGATGCGGGCGCTGTTCGAGACCCTGCCCGGCGCGTCCGGCGACCTGACGCTGCTCTACCGCGCCAACACCACCCAGGACCTGGCCCTGTGGGACGAGCTCGCGGCCATCTCCAAGGAGCGCGGGGCGCGTCTGATGTACGCGGTGAACAGCCCCGACGGCGAGCGCCCGGACATCTCGGCGGAATCCCTGCGCCGCAAGCTGCCCGACATCGACCACCACGACGTCTTCATGTGCGGGCCGCCCGGCTTCGCGCAGCAGGTGTACGACGCACTGCGCGGCGCGGGGGTCCCCGCCCGCCGCATCCATCACGAGTCGTTCGAGATGTGAGCGACGGGAGTCAGGAACGATGAAGAAGAGTCACCCCATTCGGCGGTTCGTGCTCGCGAGTGCCGCCACCGTGTCCGGAATCGTGCTGCTGCTGGCGCTCAAACCGGCGTCCGACCCGGCCGCCGCGTCGGAGCAGGCCGGTGCGGCGCCCCAGCAGACGGCGGCCGCGCAGGGCGCGGCGCAGGGCGGCACCGCTCAGCAGTCGGGTACCGAGACCGTCACCGGTGACGTGGTGCGGACCGAATACGGGCCGGTCCAGGTGCAGCTGACCATGAGCGGCGGCAAGATAACCAAGGCGGACGCGGTCCAGGCGCCCAAGGGCGGTACCAGCGACCAGAAGACCGCTCTCTCGGTGCCCAAGCTCAACCAGGAAGCCGTCGCGGCACAGAGCGCAGACATCGACGCCGTCTCGGGGGCGACCTACACCAGCGGCGGCTACAAGAAGTCCCTGCAGTCGGCCCTGGACAAGGCGAAGGCCGCCGGCGGCACGTCGGGGTCCGCGGGCAAGGCCGGGGCGTCCTCGTCGGCGCCGGCCCCGGCAGCGCAGGCGCGCGTCGTCACCGGGACCGTGGCCCAGACCCAGTACGGCCCCGTCCAGGTCAGGCTCACCCTCACCGGCAAGAAGATCACCAAGGCCGAGGCGGTCCAGGCCCCGTCCGGCGGACACAGCACCGAGGTCACCAACGACGCGGTACCCAAGCTCAACCAGGAAGCCGTCAAGGCGGGCAGTGCCCAGATCGACGCGGTCTCCGGCGCCACCTACACCAGCGGCGGCTACAAGAAGTCCCTGCAGTCGGCCCTGGACAAGGCCGGTGTCTGAGCCGGCGGAGGACGCACCGCAGGCGCTGCGCCATGCCGAGGAAGTGATGGGCACCGTCTTCTCCTTCGACGTGCGCGGCGGGGAACCCGAAGCCGTGCAAACGGCGTTGCAGGAGGCGATCGTCCAACTCCACCGTGTGGACGAGGTGTTCAGCACCTACCGTGAGGACAGCCAGATCTCGCGGCTGGTGCGCGGCGAGCTCACCGTCGAGGAGTGCGACCCGGAGGTCGCCGAGGTGCTCGGTCTGGGCGCCGAGGCGGAACGGGTCAGCGACGGCTGGTTCAGCACGCGGTACGAGGGACAGCTCGACCCGACGGGGATCGTCAAGGGCTGGGCGGCCGAACGCGCGGCCCTGCACCTCGCCGCGGCAGGGGCGACCGGGGTGAGTGTCAACGGCGGCGGCGACGTCCAGCTGTGCGGCATCCCCGGGCCGCACCGCCCCTGGCGGGTGGGCGTGTCCGACCCGCTCCGTCCGGGCTCCCTCGCCGCCGTGGTCTCCGCGGCCGGCGTCGACGAGCTGGCCGTCGCGACCTCCGGCACCGCCGAACGCGGCGCCCACATCGTCGACCCGCGCACCGGCAGGTCCGCGGTCACCGACCTGCTGGCCGTGACCGTGGTGGGCCCCCGCCTGACCTGGGTGGACGCCTGGGCGACGGCGGCCTTCGCGATGGGCTCGCGGGCCGGCCTGGACTGGCTGGAGTCGCTCCCGGACGTGGAGGCGCTGCTCATCACGGCGGGCGACGAGGTCAGATGCACGGGAGGGCTCGCACAGCGCCTGGGGTGACCGGCGTCCCAGCGGCGGCAGCGCGGACAACGGCACGGACGCGCCGCACTCGCACTCGCGTCAGGGCATACGACGGTGGAGGCGCACCCCGCTCCGGGGCGCGCCTCCACCGTCGTACGTGTCGTCGTATCTGTCAGTGATCGTTCTGCGCGAGCCGCAGCAGATGGTCGGCGAGCGCCTGCCCACCCGTCGGACCACGACTGATCAGCAGCAGGGTGTCGTCCCCGGCGATCGTCCCGAGAATGTCGTGCAGCTCGGCCTGGTCGATCGCCGAGGCGAGGAACTGCGCGGCCCCGGGCGGGGTGCGCAGGACCACGAGATTCGCCGAGGCCTCCGCGGAGATCAGCAGCTCCGAGGAGAGCCTGCGCATCCGCTCCTCCTTCGCCGACTCCCCCAGCGGCGCGCGCGGGGTGCGGAACCCGCCCTCGCTCGGCACCGCGTAGATGAGGTCGCCGTCGTTGTTGCGGATCTTCACCGCGTTCAGCTCGTCGAGGTCCCGGGAGAGCGTCGCCTGGGTGACGTTCAGCCCGTCGTCGGCGAGAAGCTTCGCCAACTGGCTCTGCGAGCGCACCGGTTGCCGGTTGAGGATGTCCACGATCCGGCGGTGGCGTGCGGTGCGGGTCTGCGGCACGGCAGGCCCTGCGTGCTCGTGGTCCTGCGCCTGACTCATCGTCGTCGTCCCATTCCCGGGATCATCCGTCCCCGTTGGCTGCGTCGAGGATGCCGGGAAGGGCCTGGAGGAACGCGTCCACTTCGTCATCGCCGAGGTTCAGCGGCGGCATCAGCCGTACGACATCGGGGGCGGGCGCGTTCACCAGGAAACCGGCGTCCTGAGCCGCCTGCTGCACCTGGGGCGCGAGCGGCTCGGTGAGCACGATACCCAGGAGCAGCCCCGCACCTCGGACATGGTCGATCAACGGATGGCCGGAACCGTCGCCGGTGCCCTCGATTCCGTCCCGCAGTTTCTCGCCGGCGCGCTTCACGTTCTCCAGGAGTCCCTCGGACTCGATCGTGTCGAGCACGGCGAGTCCGGCGGCGCAGACCACGGGATTGCCGCCGAAGGTCGTGCCGTGGTGGCCGGGCCCCAGCAGTCCGGCGGCGCGGCCGAAGGCGACGGTGGCACCGAGCGGCAGTCCGCCGCCGAGGCCCTTGGCGAGCGTGACGATGTCGGGCAGGACACCTTCGTGGGCCTGGTACTCGAACCAGTGGCCGGTGCGGCCGATGCCGGTCTGCACCTCGTCCAGCACGAGCAGGGCGCCGTTGGCCGCGGTGATCGCGCGGGCGGCCTTGAGGTAGCCGGGGGGCGGTACGACCACGCCGTTCTCGCCCTGGATCGGCTCGATGATCACCAGCGCGGTGTCCTCGGTGACCGCCTCGGCGAGGGCCTGCGCGTCGCCGTAGGGGACGTGCGTGACGTCGCCGGGCAGCGGCAGGAAGGGCTCCCGCTTGCCGGGCTGGCCGGTGAGCGCGAGGGCGCCCATGGTCCGGCCGTGGAAGCCGCCGGTGGTGGCGACCATGTGGGTCCGGCCGGTCAAGCGGCCGATCTTGAAGGCGCCCTCGTTGGCCTCGGCACCCGAGTTGCAGAAGTACACCCGGCCCTCGCGCCCGAAGAGCTGGAGCAGCCGTTCGGCGAGCGCGACGGGCGGTTCGGCGACGAAGAGGTTGGAGACATGGCCGAGGGAGCGGATCTGCCGGCTCACGGCCTCGACGATCGCGGGGTGGCCGTGTCCGAGCGCGTTGACCGCGATGCCGCCGACGAAGTCGAGGTACTGGTTGCCGTCGGCGTCCCACAGTTTGGTTCCGGCACCGCGGACGAGCGGCAGTCGCGGGGTGCCGTAGTTGTCCATGAGCGCGCCCTGCCACCGCTGGGTGAGCTCTTCGTTGGCGGTCATGCGACGTCCCCCGGTTCCTCGTCGTCCGGCACGACCATCGTGCCGATGCCTTCGTCGGTGAAGATCTCCAGCAGGATCGAGTGCTGGACCCGGCCGTCGATGACCCGGGCGGTGGTGACGCCGTTGCGTACGGCGTGCAGACAGCCCTCCATCTTCGGCACCATGCCGCTGGCCAGCTCGGGAAGGAGTTTCTCCAGCTGGGATGCGGTGAGGCGGCTGATCACCTCGTCGCTGTTCGGCCAGTCCTCGTAGAGACCTTCGACGTCCGTGAGGACCATGAGCGTTTCGGCATCCAGTGCGGCAGCGAGTGCCGCAGCCGCCGTATCAGCATTGACGTTGTAGACATGTCCGTCGTCCTGGCTCCGGGCGATCGAGGAGACGACCGGGATCCGGCCGTCGGCGAGGAGCGCCTCGATCGCGCCCGTGTTGATCGCGGTGATCTCGCCCACCCGCCCGATGTCGACCAACTCGCCGTCGATCGTGGGCTGGTGCTTGGTCGCGGTGATGGTGTGCGCGTCCTCGCCGGTGAGACCGACGGCGAGCGGTCCGTGCTCGTTGAGGAGTCCGACCAGCTCGCGCTGGACCTGTCCGGCCAGCACCATGCGGACGACGTCCATCGCGTCCTCGGTGGTGACGCGCAGGCCCGCCTTGAACTCGCTGATGATGCCGTGCCGGTCGAGGGCCGCGCTGATCTGCGGACCGCCGCCGTGCACGACGACCGGCTTGAGGCCGGCGTGGTGCAGGAAGACGATGTCCTGGGCGAAGGCCGCCTTCAGTTCGCTGTCGATCATGGCGTTGCCGCCGAACTTGACGACGACGGTCTTGCCGCGGTGCCGGGTCAGCCAGGGCAGCGCCTCGATGAGGATCTGCGCCTTGGGCAGAGCGGTGTGCTTGCGGGTCAGGTTGCTCATGAGGAGTACGCGCTGTTCTCGTGGACGTAGTCGGCGGTGAGGTCGTTGGTCCAGATCGTGGCGGTCGCGTCGCCCGCGGCGAGGTCGGCGACGATGTGCACCTCGCGGTAGCGCATGTCGACGAGTTCGCGGTCCTCGCCGACCCCGCCGTTCTTGCAGACCCAGACGCCGTTGATGGCGACATTGAGCCGGTCCGGCTCGAAGGCGGCCTTCGTGGTGCCGATCGCGGACAACACCCGTCCCCAGTTGGGGTCTTCGCCGTGGATCGCGCACTTGAGGAGGTTGTTGCGGGCGATGGAGCGGCCCACCTCGACGGCGTCGTCCTCGGTCGCGGCGCCCACGACCTCCACCTTGATGTCCTTGCTGGCACCCTCGGCGTCGCGGATGAGCTGCTGGCCGAGGTCGTCACAGACCGCGCGGACCGCCTCGGCGAACTCCGCGTATTCCGGCGTGATGCCGGCGGCTCCGGAGGCGAGCAGCAGCACGGTGTCGTTGGTGGACATGCAGCCGTCGGAGTCGACGCGGTCGAAGGTCGTACGGGTGGCGTCGCGCAGCGCCCGGTCGAGGGTCCCGCTGTCCACGTCCGCGTCGGTGGTGAGCACGACGAGCATGGTGGCGAGGCCCGGGGCGAGCATGCCGGCGCCCTTGGCCATGCCACCGACGGTCCAGCCGTCCTTCGTCACGACCGACGTCTTGTGGACCGTGTCGGTGGTCTTGATGGCGATGGCGGCCTTCTCGCCGCCGTGCGCGCCGAGTTGGGCGACGGCCAGGTCGATGCCCGGAAGCAGCTTGTCCATCGGCAGCAGCACACCGATGAGGCCGGTCGAGCAGACGGCGACACTGCCCGCTCCCGTGTCGCCGAGCGCCTCCGCGACCTTCTCGGCGGTGGCGTGGGTGTCCTGGAAGCCCTTGGGTCCCGTACAGGCGTTGGCGCCGCCAGAGTTGAGGACGACCGCGCTCAACTGGCCGCTCTTGAGGACCTGTTCCGACCACAGGACCGGCGCGGCCTTCACGCGGTTGGAGGTGAAGACGCCCGCGGCGGCGCGGCGGGGCCCGTTGTTGACCACGAGGGCCAGGTCCGGGTTGCCGTTCTCCTTGATTCCGGCGGCGACTCCGGCCGCGCTGAATCCCTGTGCTGCCGTGACACTCACGGTGCGACTCCGATCGTGGAAAGCCCCAGCTCCTCGGGGAGGCCGAGGGCGAGGTTCATGCTCTGGACGGCACCGCCCGCGGTGCCCTTGGTCAGGTTGTCGATGGCACTGATCGCGATGATGCGGTGCGCGGCGGCGTCGTACGCGACCTGGACCTGAACAGCGTTGGAACCGTAGACGGACGCCGTGGCGGGCCACTGCCCCTCGGGAAGGAGGTGGACGAAGGGCTCGTCGGCGAAGGCCTTCTCGTAGGCGGCCCGTACGGACTCGGCGGTGACCGCGGGCTTCGCCTTGGCGCTGCATGTGGCGAGGATGCCCCGGGGCATGGGCGCGAGGGTGGGCGTGAAGGAGACGGTGACGGGCTCTCCGGCGGCCGCGCTGAGATTCTGGATCATCTCGGGGGTGTGCCGGTGGACTCCGCCGACGCCGTACGGGGTCATCGACCCCATGACCTCACTGCCGAGCAGGTGCGCCTTGGGCGCCTTGCCGGCACCCGAGGTGCCGGAGGCCGCGACGATCACGGCCTCGGGCTCCGCCAGCCCGGCCGCGTACGCCGGGAAGAGGGCCAGCGAGGCGGCCGTCGGATAGCAACCGGGCACCGCGATGCGCTTGGACCCCTCCAGCGCGGCGCGGGCACCCGGCAGTTCGGGGAGGCCGTACGGCCAGGTCCCGGCGTGCGCGGAGGCGTAGAACCGCTCCCAGTCGGCCGGGTTCTCCAGCCGGAAGTCGGCGCCCATGTCGACCACGAGAACGTCGGGGCCGAGCTGCTCGGCGACCGCGGCGGACTGCCCGTGGGGCAGCGCGAGGAACACGACGTCGTGGCCGTCCAGCACCTCGGGGGTGGTCTCCGTGAGGACGCGGTCCGCGAGCGGCAGTAGATGGGGCTGGAGCGCGCCGAGCCGCCCGCCCGCGTTGGAGTTGCCGGTGAGGGCGCCGATCTCGATCTCGGGGTGCACCAGGAGCAGACGCAGCAGCTCGCCGCCCGCGTACCCACTCGCTCCCGCCACCGCCGCGCGCATCACCATGGAACCCTCCTCCTAGATGGCATGACTATACGTATCGCTGCACGTTTATGCAATCGCCCGCCGCTGGACGGTGTCGCGCGGAGCCACCCGGTGGGGTGGCCACCGGCCGGGTCGAGCTGCATGCGCCCCCGGCTGCAGACGGCGCCTGGAGGACGCGTGAACAGCGGGTACTGCCACATTCCCAGGCGTGGTCGGGGGGAGTGCCCAGGTCTTCTCGGCGGCTCAGTACCTGTTCGGGGAGGGCCTGAAAACATGATCGGGGAGGGCCTGAAATCGATTCGACCCCGCTCACCCCGCCCGGTACGGTCGCGAAAGTGTTCTCACCGCAGGGAGCCCATGAGATCCGCGTGCGGCCACCTGGCAGTTCCGACGCCGAGAGTAGGTTTCATCGATGGCATGCCGTATCAGTGAGCTCGTGCTCAAGTGCCACGACCCCGAGGTGCTGGCGCGGTTCTGGTGCGAGGTCCTGGACTTCGTCGTGCTCGATCGCGCGGAGAACGAGGGCTACATCGAGATAGGTCCGCGCGAAGGGTTCGGCGGCCCGCAGCCGACGATCTTCCTCATCCGCGACGACGACCCGAAGAACGGGCATGCCCGCCTGCACATCGACGTCAACGCCACCGACCGCGATCAGGACGCCGAGCTCGAACGCCTGCTGGCCGCCGGGGCGAAACCCGTCGACATCGGTCAGCCCGCGGATGCGTCCTGGCACGTCCTCGCCGATCCGGAAGGCAACGAGTTCTGCCTGCTCAAGCCCCGCCTCGACCCACTCTGACGGCCCTGGGGCCCTACTCCAGTTTTCGAGGAGCTTTCGGCCCGTGCCTGCGGCCCACACAGCGCTAACGTGGGGTCCCGTGATCGTATGGCTCAACGGCACCCACGGCGCGGGCAAGACGACGACCGGTCCACTCGTACAGCAACTGATCCCGGATTCACGGGTGTTCGACGCCGAGAAGGTCGGCGAGACACTCATGGACATCACGCCGGGGCTGCCCGGGACGGACAACTTCCAGCACTGGCCGCCGTGGCGGCAGCTCGTCGTCGAGACCGCCCGCCGCGTACTCGACTACACCGGCGGCACTCTGGTGATGCCCATGACCGTCCTGGTCGAGGAGTACTGGCGCGAGATCAGCACGGGCCTGGCCCAACATGCCATTCCGGTACGGCACTTCGTCCTCCACGCCGACCAGGACACCCTCCGCGGGCGCATCGAGGGGGACACTCTTCTTGGCCCCTCCCGATTCCGTCTCCAATACCTTGAGCCCTACGCCGAGGCGGCCCGCACGTGGCTGCACGACGAGGCCGAGGTCATTGACACCACCCACCTCACGCCCGCCCAGGCCGCCCTGCAGATCGCGGAGGTCGTCATGGGTTGAGGTCCACGCGACGTGTGGCGGAGTGCGCGGCCTGCGGTTCGGCCAGGCGTCCACTCGGACACCACGTGATCGGACCTGAAGGAAAAGCACGGGCCCGCCGGATGAGTTCCGATCAATCCCTTGCATCGGCCTCGCCGGGCATCACCGGGTTGGGAGCATCCCCCGCATGCGTCTCCCCCGGGCCCCGCACACGGCTCTCCTCCTCTGCGTCGCCGCGGCGACACTAACCGGCTGCTCCGGATCCGGCTCCGGCTCCGGCTCCGGCTCCGTGGAGCGCTCGTCGGGTGTCCCGGGGTCCGTCCGTGGCAGCAGTTCCGCGCCCTCCGTCGCGGCGGACTCCCGGCAGTCCGTGCTGACCTTCACCGAAGCGTCGCCGTTGGGAGCCGCGGATCTGCGCCGGACCACGGACCGGATGCGGGCGCGTGCCAGGGCGCTGGGGCTCACGGACGTGCGCGTCGAGGCGCACGACCGCGCCATCACCGTCACGGGTCCCAGCGTCGACGAGAAGCGCCTGATGGAGCTGGGCGTGTCCGGCCGGCTCGGTTTCCGTCCCGTTCTGGCGGAGGAGACGCTCGGCACGCCGCAGGCACCGCAACCGTCCCCCAGCGCCAGTTCCGACCCCGCGCAGGGGCGTGCCGTCACCGAAGGGCTGCGCCCTCGTGCCGCCGGATCGGCGAGTGCCAGTGCCGTGCCGGCCCCGGTCGAGGGGGGTGCTCAGGACACGGCGCTCCAGCAGCGCTTCGCGGCACTGGACTGCTCGCAGCGGAAGCGGCCCGAGACAGAGCGGGACGCCCCTGCTCAGGAGTCCGTCGTCGCCTGCGGAGCCGACGGCAGCGCATCCTCCCCGCGCGCCAAGTACCTGCTGGGTCCGACAGCCGTCGACGGCGCCCATGTCGCGTCGGCCAAGGCGCTGCGCGACCAGCAGATCGGGAACTGGATCGTGCGGCTGGACTTCGACTCGGTCGGCGCCCGGCAGTTCTCCGCCCTCACGGGAGACCTGTCCATCAACACCGCGCCGCAGAACCAGCTCGCCATCGTCCTGGACGGCGCCGTGATCTCCGCGCCGTCCGTCAGCCGGCGACTCGGCGGCGGCACCGCGGACATCTCCGGCAGCTTCACCCGGGAGTCGGCCGAGCAGTTCGCCGCCACCCTCGACTCGGGAGCGCTACCGGCCCCCTTGGCCCTCACCAGTGTGACCCGGCTCCCACACACCTAGAGCCTGTCCGCCCGTTCCCGCCGACCCGCGGCGACCCGCCGGACCGGCCCCAGCCCGCCCACACCCGACGGTCGCCGCACGGACGGCTGAAGGGACCTCGCCCCAAAAACCCCTGGAGGACCGACCTTGTCATCGTCGTCCGCTCACTGGAGCGCATACGAGATCTTCGCCGTGCTGTCGGGAATCATCCTGATCGGAGCGACCTTCGTGCCCGGAAATTCGGTCAAGGACCGCGTCTGGGCCGCCCTGGGAGGGATCTTCCTCGTCTGTTACGGGTGGTACGTCGCCCACCAGACGACGGGCACGTTCCAGTTCCCCGTCGTCATCTTCCTGATCCCGCCGGGCGCGGTGATCTACCTGCTCGTCAAGGCGTTCGGCCACGCGGGCGGCCAGGGTTCCTCGCCCGGCCCGGGCGGATCCGACGGCCGCGGCACCCCGGGGATCGACGGCTGAGATCCCCGGCGGGGCGCCCCGGGTCAGGAACGCTTGGCGTCCCGCTCCGCGTGCTTCTCCTTGATGCGTGCCGCTTCCTTGCGGGCCTCGGCCTGGGTGGCGCGCTCACGGCGCAGCCAGCTGGGCTCCTCGGTCTTCAGCGCCTCGATCTGCTCGGTGGTGAGGGCCTCGCTGACGCCGCCGCGGGTGAGACCCGCGATGGAGACTCCGAGCTTGGCCGCGACGACCGGCCGCGGGTGCGGACCGGTGCGGCGCAGCTCCTGGAGCCACTCGGGCGGGTCGGTCTGCAGCGCGTTCAGCTCGGCACGGGAGACGACACCCTCCTGGAACTCGGCGGGGGTGGCCTCGAGGTACACACCCAGCTTCTTCGCCGCGGTGGCGGGCTTCATCGTCTGGGCGGTCTGGTGCGAACTCATGGGTCAAGGGTATCGACCGCCCGGGCCCCCGCCGACCATCGCGGGGTACGGCACCCATGGCCACGCCGATCATCGCCGGTGCGGCGCCCACGGCCACGCCGGGTAATCTGACGTGGTGACCGGCTCCGAAGCATCCCCCTCGTTCAGGCTCGCCTACGTTCCCGGGGTGACGCCCTCGAAGTGGGTGCGGATCTGGAACGAGCGGATGCCCGGCGTACCCCTGGCCCTCGTTCCGGTGTCCGCCGCCGAGGTGTACGACGTCCTGCGGCGCGGCGACGCCGACGCGGGCTTCGTCCGGCTGCCGGTCGACCGGGACGACCTCAGCGCGATCCCCCTCTACACCGAGACGACGGTCGTCGTGGTCCCGAAGGATCACATCGTGGCGGCGGTCGAGCAGGTCTCCGGTGAGGATCTCGCCGACGACATCGTGCTGCACCCCCTCGACGACCCGCTGGACTGGGAGCGACTGCCGGGCAAGCCCGCGCTGGAGCGGCCCGCCGGTACGGAGGATGCCGTCGAGCTGGTCGCGGCGGGCATCGGGGTCGTGGTGGTTCCGCAGTCGCTCGCGCGTCTCCACCACCGCAAGGACCTCACGTACCGGACGGTCACGGACGCCCCCGAGTCACGCGTCGCGCTGGCCTGGCCCGAGGAGCGGACCACCGACCTGGTGGAGGACTTCATCGGCATCGTGCGCGGCCGCACGGTGAACAGCACGCGAGGGCGTTCCCAGACCCCGGCCGCGGCGCAGCAGAAGGAGCGGGGCGCGGCCAAGTCCGCTTCCCGGAAATCGGACTCGGCCGGCGGCACGCGGCGCAAGCCCACGCCCGGCAAGGCGGGCGGCAAGGGCGGCGGCAAGGCCACGGCCCGGAACCCCCGCAGCAGCGGTACCGGCGGCCCGAAGGGCGGCGCGAAGCGCGGCAAGCCCCGCCGCAGCTCCTGATCCGATTCGGGCTCCGGTTCCGGTTCCGTTCCCGGTAATTCACGATTCGACGCCGGCTCCGGCTCCGGCTCCGGCTCCGGCTCCGGCTCCGGCTGCCGACTGGGCTCCGGCCGAGTCGACATGTTGACCCGCATCGGCGCTGACGCACTCCCCGGCAGCGCTTGACCTGGAGCGCGCTCCAGGTTCTACGGTTTCTCCATGACCAGCGGACAGCCCCTCCCGCACACCGCGGAACCGACCCTCACGATCGCCCAGGTCGTCGACCGCACCGGCCTCTCGCACGACACGTTGCGCTACTACGAGAAGGCCGGCCTGATCGAGCGGGTCGGCCGGACCACCGGGAACCAGCGGCGTTACCTGGCGGCGGACCTGGCCTGGCTGGAGTTCCTGATCCGGCTGCGGGAGACCGGCATGTCGATCGCGGACATGCAGCGGTTCGCGGAGCTGCGCTCCCGGGGCGACGCGACGGTCCCCGACCGGCTGGCGATGCTCCGTGAACACAGCGCCGACCTGAAGAACCGGATCCGCGCGCTGCGCCGGAACGCGTCCGCCCGCGACGACAAGATCGACCACTACGAACGGCTGCTGGAGCAGCCGGGATCGGACGACCCGACATGAGCGACACCGTGAAGAACCCTGGGTCCACCACCCGCGAGGAGCGTTTCGAGCACGGCCTGAAGGTCCTTGACCGGGTGGACGGCGAAGCGGGCCGACGCGTGGTCGACGCGCTCGGTGACATCAACCCCGAGCTGGGCCACCAGATCGTCGCCTGGGGCTTCGGGGACATCTACGACCGGCCAGGACTCGCCCCGCGGGACCGCCAGTTGGTGACCCTCGGCATGCTCACCGCCCTCGGCGGCTGCGAGATCCAGCTGGAGGTGCACGTCAACGCGGCGCTGAACGTCGGGCTTTCCCCGGAGCAGATCGTCGAGGCACTGCTGCACTCCGCCGTCTACTGCGGCATTCCGAAGGCCATGAACGCGACCCTGGTCGCGAAGAAGGTGTTCGGCGAACGTGGGCTGCTGCCGGTCGCTCAGCGGCCCACGGCCGACGCTGCCGCCGCCTGATCCCCAGGAATGAGTCGATGGCGCACCGTTCGAGATGTCAGACTTTGGCCGATGCTTCGAACGCCAAGAATCGACACTTCGAACGGCAAGACAGGAAGAGGCCGGAGCGCGTGGAGGGGTCGCGCGGCTCCGGACAGGACGGAGACGAGGACGGCATGGGTGAGTTCTGGCCGGTGCGGGACGTACTCACGTACCTGACCGGAAGCTGGCGCGTGGAGCGCACCGTGCGGGACCTCGCGAGCGACGCGGAGGGGCGCTTCACCGGCACGACGGTTTTCGGGCCGCAGGAGGACGCGGGACTGCTGCACCAGGAGTCGGGCACCTTTGTGTGGCAGGGAGTCGCCCGGCCCGCCGAGCGGACCCTGCGGTTCCTGCCGGGACAGGACCCCGGGACCGCTCTCGTACGGTTCTCCGACGGCCGACCGTTCCATGACCTGGATCTGACGAGCGGGCGGTATGTCGCCGACCATCCGTGCGCGGCGGACCTCTACCGGGGCGAGTTCACCGTCCGCGACGACCATCACTGGCGGTCCGTCTGGCGGGTGCGGGGGCCCGCGAAGGACCTGGTGCTCTCCACCGGCTACGCACGCCTGGCCTGAGCGATCGCCCCGTCGAAGCGCAGATTCCAGCGGCCCGACCGGCCCGTCACACTGATCGCCGACAACGGCCGGACGTCGATGTTCCAGTACGTCGACGGTGGCGCCTTCAGCGCGTAGACCAGCGCGGCCCGGACGACCGACGGCTCGGCCACCGCGACGATGCTGCCGCCGTCGTCCCCCGGCCGGGTGTCGAGCCAGGCCCCGACGCGGGCGATGAAGGACAGCAGGCTCTCGCCGCCATGGGGCGTGGAGCGCGGGTCGGCCAGCCAGGAGTCCACGGCCTCGGGCTCGCGGGCCATGGCCTCGCCCAGGGTGAAGCCCCGCCAGCGGCCCATGTCGCAGTCGCGCAGTGCGAGCTGGACCAGGGGGGCGTAGCCGAGGACGTCACCGGTGGCCCGGCTGCGCGGCGTCGGCGAGCAGTAGCGAAGCTCGGCCGCCGCCAGCGGCAGCAGCCCGGCGGCGGCGCGCTGCACTTCTTCCCAGCCCGCCTGGTCCAGCGGCCGGTCGTCCTCGAAGCGCTCAGCGAGCAGCGAGGAGCTGCGCGCGGCGGCGACGAACGTGACCCGAAGATGCATGCGCAGATCGTGGAGCGCGGGACTCCGCAGGTCAAGGGGGTTACGCAGAGTATCCAAATGTTTCACCGAAGCATCAGCTTCCGCCCTGTGCTCCGGCAGTCCGGACACTCCGGATTCGATCTTCGCGCCGCCGTGGTCCCTGCCGAGCGCCCCAGCAGGCACCGCGAGCGTGGCCCGTGCGTGCCGCGCGGCCGGAGACACGCGAGGTCGGAGCTCCGCCCGGGTCAGGGCCCGACTCCGGCCTGCGCGGTGCTCGGCTCCGCCCGAGTCAGGGCTCGGCTCCACCCGGCGCGGAGCTCGGCTCCGGCCGAGTCAGGGCTCGGCTCCACCCGGCGTGGAGTTCGGCTCCGGCCGGCGTGGAGTTCGGCTCCACCCGGCGTGGAGTTCGGGCGCGCCCGGCTCAGGCCCGCACCTCGTCGTACGCCGCCGTCAGTCTCCGTACACCCTCCGTGATCTCCTCCGTCCCGGCCACCGCCGCGAAGCTCAACCGGATCTGGGCGGCCGGGGGTTCGGCGCTGTAGTAGGGGCGGCCGGGGGTCACGGCCACCCCCGCCCGCAGGGCGGCGGCGACGAGCGCGGACTCGTCGGTGCCGTCGGGCAGCCGGGCCCACAGGTGGTAGCCGCCGAACGGGATGTGGGGCAGGGCCAGTTCGGGGAGCCGTAGCCGCAGTGCGGCGGTCATGGTGTCGCGTCGGGCCTTCAACTCGGCGGAAACAGTACGCAGATGGCGCGGCCAGGCCGGCGAGCCGACGAGTTCGAGCGCGGCTTCCTGGAGCGGGCGCGGTACGAAGAAGGTGTCGACGACCTGGATGGCACGCAGCCGTTCGAGCACCGGACCGCGCGCGGCCAGTGCGCTCACCCGGAAGCTCGGCGAGGTCGCCTTGGTCAGGGAACCGACGTGCACCACGACTCCGTCCGGGTCCTCCGCTGCCAGCGGACGCGGCAGCGGGCCCGCGTCCTCGTGCACCAGGCGGCGTACGAAATCGTCCTCGACGACGAAGGCTCCGGCGTCCCGCGCGATGCGCAGCACCTCGCCCCGCCGCTCGGGCGCGAGCACGGCACCGGTCGGATTCTGGAACAGCGGCTGACACACGAAGACCCGGGCGCCGGTCGCCCTGAAGGCGTCGGCGAGGAGCTCGGGCTTCACCCCGTCGGAATCCACCGGGACCGGAACGGGGCGAAGACCGGCGGCGCGGGCGATGGCCAGCATGCCCGGATACGTGGGTGACTCCACCAGGACCGGGGCGCCGGGCGGCGCGAGCGCGCGCAGGGCGGTCGTCAGGGCGGACTGGCCGCCCGCCGCGACGAGCACCTCGGCGGCGCCGATCGCCCCGCCGATCCCCCGCGCGAACCACTCACGCAGTTCGGGCAGACCCTCCATGGGCGGCCGGGACCACGCGCCGGGTCGGCGGCCCGCCCGGGAGAGGGCCGCGCCCATCGCCCGTTCCGGCTGGAGCGAGGGGTGCAGATAGCCGCCGTTGAACTCGACGACACCGGGCGGTGGCGCGGCGAGCGAGACGAGAACGCCGGACGCGTCCACCGTGCGGGGGACGACCTCGGCCGCGGCGTCCGCGCTGAGCGCGACCTCCTGCCAGGACGTGTCCCCGGTGGACGTGATGGCGGGCCGGGGCCGCGCCCGGAAGGCTCCCGCACCGGGCCGGGTGACCACGAGCCCCTCTGCTGCCAGCTGCGCCAGCGCCCGGGACACGGTCACCGGGCTCACACGGAATCGCTCGACGAGCGCCCTGCTCGACGGCAGCTTTCCACCTGGAGAGTAGCGGTTCAGTTCCCGCCGCAGCTGATTCGCCAGATCGCCCACACTGCTACGCTCTTGCATGAGAACTGAGAGTAGCGCTATCGAGTGGACCGGGATAGCGGTCAGCACCGAGCCCGCGGCCGGCCTCCCGCTCCGGAGCCCCGCGTCGAAGGACCGCCGCTCGGGCACCCTGCAGGCGGCCCTCGGCGTCACCGCTTTCTCCCTCACCTTTCCCGCGACCGCCTGGGGCCTGGAGGGCTTCGGCCCCTGGTCGCTGGTGGCCGTGCGCTGTGTCCTCGCGGCGGTCGTCGCGGGCGCCTGCCTTCTCGCGCTGCGGGTCCCTCTGCCCGACCGGCGACACCTGGCGGGCCTCGCCGTCGTCGCCGCGGGTGTCGTCCTCGGCTTCCCACTGCTGACGACTCTCGCCCTGCGGACATCGACCACCGCCCACGCCGCCGTGGTCGTCGGACTGCTGCCGCTCACGACGGCGCTGTTCTCGTCGCTGCGCACCGGCGCACGGCCCTCGCGGATGTTCTGGCTGGCGGCCTGCGCGGGTGCGGCCGCCGTGATCGCGTTCACCGTGCAGCAGAGCGGTGGCGCCCTGACCGGTGCGGACGCCTATCTGTTCGGGGCGCTGCTGATCTGCGCGGCGGGCTACACCGAGGGTGGTCGGCTCGCCCGCCTGGTGCCGGGCTGGCAGGTCATCGGCTGGGCCCTGGTCCTGTGTCTGCCGCTCAGCGTGCCCGGCGCGCTGGTGGCGCTGTCGTACGAGCCGGTGCGGCTGACGGCGCACAGCGTGACCGGGCTGCTGTGGGTCGCCGCCGGTTCGCAGTTCCTCGGTCTGGTCGTCTGGTACCGGGGGATGGCGTCGATCGGGATTCCGAGGGCCAGCCAGTTGCAGCTGGCCCAGCCGCTGCTCACACTGGTGTGGTCGGTACTGCTCCTGGGCGAGCGGCTCACCCCGGCGGCACCCCTGACGGCGGCCGCCGTCCTCGTCTGCATCGCCCTCACCCAGCGGGCGCGGAGCTGACCCGCACGCACGGGCCGGGCCAACCCGTGCCCCCGGCCGTAGACTTGAGGCCACGAACCGTTACTCCCGTACAGGACGAGGAGACCGTTCAGATGCACGCAACCAAAGGCGACCAGCTGGTGCAGCACGGCAGGACCGTCGGCCAGCACGACAAGGTCGCGGAAATCACCGAGGTCATGGGAGCGGAAGGCTCTCCCCCCTACCGCGTGCGGTTCGAGGACGGTCACGAAGCCGTGTGCTCACCGGGCCCGGACTCCGAGATCCGCCACCGGGACATGCCGCAGTAGGACGAGCGCGACGAACGCCGGGAGGCCGGCGGACTCTCAAAGCGGGGGCTTCGCCGGCTGCCGGTAGTGGTCGGCGACGACCCGTGCCATCGCTCCGATGCGGTCGGCGCCGGCCTCCTTGGCGGCGAAGAAGACGTGGCCCTTCACCTCGGGATGCTTCGCGGCCAGCGTGAGGTGCCGGGAGAGTTCGGCCGGGTCCTGCCACGCCGCGGGCTGCGCCGGGTCGCCCGCCTTGTAGAGCGCCTCACCCGCGTACAGCTGCACGCCCGTTCCCCGGGCGACCCGCGCCCACCAGGGCAGCAGCTTCGCGTAGTCGGCGGCGGCGAAGCCGATGTTCCAGTACAGCTGCGGGCAGATGTAGTCCACCCAGCGCTCCCTGACCCACTTCCTGGTGTCGGCGTAGAGATCGTCGTACGTCTCGACGCCGGCCCGGGTCGGCGAGCCGAGCGGGTCGGTCGACGCGTTGCGCCAGACCCCGAAGGGGCTGATCCCGAAACGGACCCCGGGCCGGACCTTCTTGATGCCCGCCGCCATCTCCAGCACCAGCCGGTCGATGTTGTCGCGCCGCCAGGCCGCTCTGTCCGGGAAGCCCGCGCCGTGTTCGGCGTACGCGGCGTCGTCGTCGAAGTCCTCGCCGGCCACCGGGTACGGATAGAAGAAGTCGTCCCAGTGCACGCCGTCGACCGGGTACCGGCGCACAGCGTCGAGCATCGCGGTCCTGACGAACGTCCGGACCGGGGGCAGCCCGGGGTTGTAGTAGAGCATCCCGCCGTACCGCACGATCCAGTCCGGGTGGACACGGGCGGGGTGCGAGGGGGCGAGCCTGCGGGGGTCCGGCTGTCCCGAGACGCGGTACGGGTTGAACCAGGCGTGCAGTTCCAGGCCGCGCGCGTGGGCCTCCCGCACCGCGGTGCCCAGCGGGTCCCAGCCGGGGTTCTTGCCCTGGACGCCGGTCAGGTACTGGGACCACGGCTCGTACGGCGAGGGCCACAGCGCGTCCGCGGCGGGACGGACCTGGAAGATCACGGTGTTGAGGCGCAGGCGTACCGCCGTGTCGAGCCGGTCGAGCAGTTCGGCGCGCTGACGCGCGGGGCTCAGACCGGTGCGGGAGGGCCAGTCGCGGTGCGAGGTGGTCGCGAGCCACATGCCCCGCACGGCGCGCGGGGCCGCCGACCGGCGCGACGGGGCCGGCCCCTGGGCGGCCGCGACGTCCCCCGCCGTACCCAAGCCGGACAGCGTCGCGAGCGCGGCCGCCGCGAACGCCCGGCGTGGCAGTCGCCCCATATCCCTATCCCCTTACGCTACGGATCCTCACGGTCACTGACCGTCCCGTCGCCCAGCATGCACGACCCCGCCGATCGATCATCGATACTTGGGAGTAGCGTGCACGTTCGGAGCAGGGACCGAACAACGGATGACCTGCCAGGCAGTACGGATCAGCGAAGGGGACGATGTGACCGACATCGAACGCGTCGGAGTGGTGGGCTGCGGCCAGATGGGAGCGGGCATTGCCGAGGTGTGCGCCCGCGCCGGCCTGGACGTCAAGGTCGCCGAGACCACCGGCGAAGCCCTGGAGATCGGCCGGACCCGGCTCTTCACTTCGCTCTCCAAGGCGGCCGAGCGCGGAAAGATCTCCGAGGACGAGCTCAAGGCCACTCAGGACCGGCTGAGTTTCACCACGGACCTCGGCGAGTTCGCCGACCGCGACCTGGTGATCGAGGCCGTCGTCGAGAACGAGCAGGTGAAGACCGAGATCTTCCAGGTGCTCGACCAGGTGGTGACCAGGCCGGACGCGATCCTCGCCTCCAACACCTCCTCGATCCCGCTGGTGAAGCTGGCCGTCGCGACCTCGCGTCCCGACCAGGTCATCGGCATCCACTTCTTCAACCCGGCCCCGGTGCAGCAGCTCGTGGAGCTGATCCCGGCGCTGACCACCTCCGAGGGCACGATCGGCCGCGCCCAGCTGTTCGCCGAGAAGGCGCTCGGCAAGCACGCGATCCGCGCCCAGGACCGCTCGGGCTTCGTCGTCAACGCGCTGCTGATCCCCTATCTCCTGTCCGCGATCCGGATGTTCGAGTCGGGTATCGCGAGCCGCGAGGACATCGACAACGGCATGGAGATGGGCTGCGCCCACCCGATGGGCCCGCTCAAGCTGTCCGACCTGATCGGTCTCGACACGGTGGCCTCGGTCGCGTATTCGATGTACGAGGAGTACAAGGAGCCGCTGTACGCCGCTCCCCCGCTGCTCCAGCGCATGGTGGACGCGGGACGCCTCGGCCGGAAGTCCGGCTCGGGGTTCTACACCTACGGCCAGTAATAGCGGAACGCGGGCTCCGTTCCACGGAGTTCGGGCGGGCGCGGGCCCGGCACCTTTTCCGGTGCCGGGCCCGCGCCGTTCACACGCCGTGTGCGCGCCGGGCCCGCATATGCCGCGCGCACACGCTCCCCACGCACCCACCAGGCGAGTTGACTTTCCGTGCACGGACAAGGGATGTGCCGACTACGGAAAGGAACGGACTCGTGACCGCCGACCCTCAGCATCCCGTGGCACCGAAGGAACTCGCGGAGTTACGCCGGTCTCTCGAAGTGGGGTTCACCCGCATCGAGGGAGGACTGGCACTGCTCACTCAGCGCGACGACCAGACGGCCAAGGATCTCGATGACCTCAGCACCCGGATCGTCGCGCTCGAACACACCCGCTGGCCACTGCCCACCGTCGCCGTCGTCGCGGCCGTGGGCGCACTGGCCGTCGCGGTCTGGCAGGCTCTGGGCCGCTGAGGGAGCTGCGAGGGGGAGCCGATCAGGGTAACGCGTCCTGCCCGAGCCTGAGATGGTGCAGAAGGAGCAGCGCGGCCGCCATGTTGGCGGCCGGGACCTCACCACGGGCGACCATGTCGGGGACGAGTTTCAGGGGAACCCATTCCCGGCGGTCGGACTCGAAGTCGTCCACGGGGTGTCCGATGAACGCGCCTTCGTCGGCCCAGTAGATGTGATGCCGGGCGTCGGTGAGCCCGTTGGAGGGCTCGACACTCATCAGATGCCGCAGGGGTCCCGGTCGCCACCCGGTCTCCTCCTCCAGTTCGCGGGCCGCCGCCACGGCGATGTCCTCGCCGTCCTCCACGACGCCCGCAGCGAGCTCCCATCCCCAGCTGTCGGTGATGAAGCGGTGCCGCCACAGGAGCAGCACCTCGTTGGCCTCGTTCACCACCGTGGCCACGGCGACGGGCCGCAGCCGGATCAGGAAGTGATCGAGATGCCGCCCGTCCGGCAGCTCCACATCTGCGAGATTGACGCTGAACCAGCGGTTTTCATACACAGTTTGTTCGTTCTGTTTCGTCCACTGCACGGTTCTGCCACCTTCCGCCGAGTAGATGGCAATATCGCAGCAGCAGCGTCCTGACAGCAGGGCTCACAGGGGTCGGGGCGCGGCGCAGTGGCGGTGAACAGGGTCCGGCGGAGCGGTGGCCGGCGTTCCGGTGCGGCTCGTGAAGCAGCTGCCCGGTGCGGCCGGTGAAGCGGCTGTCCGGGTGCTCCCTACAGCGGTACGCGCAGTGCGCCGTCGATGAGTTCAGCGGCCTCGGTCGTGCCCGCACAACCGCTGCGCACCAGGTGCTCGCGTACCGCGCGAAGTCTGTCGCGCAGCCGCTGGGACTCCATCCCCCGCGCCTGCTCCGCCATTTGGACGGCCGTCGCCACCGCCTTGTCGGCATTGCCCTGGCGCAGTTCGATCTGGCTGAGCATGGCAAGCCGGTGCACGCGCCCCCGGTCGTGCGCCGGAGTGTCGACGGCGGCCACCGCGTGCTCGGCGGCGGCCACCAGGTCGCCGAGGCTGAGCAGCGCCTCCGCCACCTGCACGTTGACCAGTCCCGGCTGGACATAGCCGGTCTCGTCGGGCTCGTAACCGCGCCGGATGCGATCGGCGGCCTGCTCGGCACGCCGTATGCAGGACAGCGCGCTGCTGCCGTCGCCGAGGTGTGCGTACGCCTTCGCCTGCATCGCGTAGAGGTCGGAGGCGAGGGCCGGGGTGATGTGGCGTCCCGCGGCGCGCAGCGCGGCCTCGGCGAAGGCGACCGCCTGCCGGTACTCACGCATGAACAGCGACTGGTTGACGAGCAGAGCTATGACGTAGGCGCCAAGTCCCCTGTCCCCACTGGCCTTCGCCAGCCGCAGCGCCTGGTGGAAGTAGCGCTGGGCGAGTCCGTGCGCGTCGGAGTCGTAGGCGCAGATGCCCGCGATGGCCACCAACCCGCCGGTGGCGCGGTGGAGTTGGCGGCCGGTGGCGTCGGTGTAGCCGCCGCGCAGCAGGGGCGCGGTCTCGGAGTTGAGGAAGCCGACGATCCGGGTTCTGGTCGCTATGCCCCCGGCCTTGCGGTACATCTGCTCGTAGTGGGCCCGCGCCGCTCGCAGCATCTCGATGTCGGCCATGCTGACGTGATGGCGGCCGCCGCGGGAGACGTCCACGTCCTCGGGCGGGTTCTCCCACTCCCACACGGGCATCACCGCGGGTGTTCCGGTGACGGCCGGGGCGCCGAGTATGTGCGGACGCTGCTGTTCGTCGGAACGCCACAGGGCGGTGGCGCGTTCGACGAAGCCGGAGAGCGTGCCGGCGTGCGGGGTGGAGGGTTCGCCGGGGACCCCGAGGCCGATGTCGTCGAGCGTGACGGGCCGGTGCAGTCGCCCCGCGAGCACTTCGCAGATCAGGTCGGGCACCTGGCCGCGCGGTCGCTGACCCTTCAACCACCGTGCCACGGCGGTGTGTTCGTAGCGCAGCGCGAGACCGCGCGCCCGCCCCGCCTGGTTGACGTGGGCGGCGAGTCCCGCGTGCGAGATGCCTGCCTCGTCGAGAATCGCGTCGAGCAGAGTGTTGGGCTGCATGGGAGGCCCCCGAGTGGCTCGTTGCCGTCGGCGCCGATCCTGCCCGACCGGGCCCGACCGCACCAGAGAGAGTAGTGCGTCCCCTTTCACACGGGGTGTGATGGGAATGCCCGTATCCGCGCTGTACGCGCGCTGTCGCGGAGAGTTTCGTACCGGTTGACTGAAATGCCTCGCAAGAGGCCGGCCGGGCCGCCGGCTCCCCCTCGTACAGTGCGGCGGCCCGCTCCGCGCCGTCCGCCCGGCTGCCTGCCCGACACTCCATGGCCGGGCGGACGGCAGAGCCGGCCCGGCCGGGGCGACCGCGGGACTCCGGTCGTCCGGGTGCGGGTCCCGTGGCCGGTCGTCCCCGGGAACGCGGAGCCGCAACCGCCGCTCCCGGGACCTGTCTAGCGAGGCACGTGATGGGACACGCGACCCTGATTCAGGGCGACGGGCCGACGGTCGTTGTGCAGCACCAGAAGGGCCACATCGTCGTCGGGCCTGCCGCCGGTGTGGCGCAGCAGGCCGGTGAAGACCGCGCGCAGGACGGCCTGCGGTACGACGGGCCCGTCGCGGACGGCCGCCGTGAGTGCCGGGAGCAGCGGAAAGAACCGCCCCCGGGTGTCCCGCGCGTCCTCGACACCGTCGGTGTGCAGGAAGAGACCCTCGCCGGGCCGGAGTCGGCCGCAGGGCTCGGCCGGGAGAGCGGCCGGGAGCGGGAACGGCCCGAGCGGGGGCAGCGGTTCGGCACGGACGAGGGGCCGGACGCGGCCCCTGCCGAGCAGATACGGCCAGGGATGGCCGCAGTTGAGGGCGTGCACCTCGCCGTCGCTGCGGATCTCCAGCAGCAGAACGGTCACGAACTCCTCGGCGGCCGGGCTGTCGGGATCGAGCCCGGCCGAGAGATGTTCGGCCCGGTCCCGCTCGCGCAGATGCCGGGCCAGTGCCCGCTCGAGTCTTCTGAGGACGCCGCCGAGTTCGGGTTCGTCGTGCGCGGCCTCGCGGAAGCTGCCGAGGACGGCGGCGACGGTCCCGATGGCGCCGAGTCCGTGCCCGCGGACGTCCCCCATCACGACCCGCACTCCGTGTTCGGTGGCGATCGCCTCGTACAGATCGCCGCCGATGGTCGCGCCGTGGTCCGCGGAGAGCTGGGCCGCGGCGATGTTCAGCCCGTCGATGCGCGGTGGCAGGGGGCGCAGCAGGACGTTCTGCGCGGCCCCCGCGACCTTGCGGATCTGCCGGAGTTCGCGCAGCAGCGCTCTTCTGACCTGGAGTATCAGACCGGCGCCGACCGCGAGGAAGACGGCGCTGGTGACGACGCGGGCACCGAGCCCGTTCTGCTGTGCGAGCGGACAGGCCATCTTGTACGAGATCGCCAGCGCGCCCCAGACCGCGGGCAACCCCAGGTTCACCGCCCGGCGCAGCGGCAGCCGGTCGGGGGTGCGGCGGACCCGGTGTCCGAGGCGGCCGTGTGTGCCGGGTCCGCACTCCTCACGGGTGAACCCGATGCGGGGTCTGCGGCCGCGCACCGCCCGGTCGAAGCCGGCCCTCAGCCGCTCACCCCGGCGCCGCGGCCCGAGGGCCGCTCTGGCCGGGTTCCGCGAATGCGTGCGGAGCGTCGCCCTGCGGGGAGCCCCAGCCTTGATACGGATCATGCCGATTGGCCCCCCAATAGGCACTGACAGCGCAACCGGCCTCGGAGAGACCGGTCCGATTCTGTCGACCGCCCGGCCCGGCCGGGTCGGATCGCCCGGACATGTCACCCGAATGAGTGAGGCATGTTCGGACTCCCGCATTTATGCAGGCAGCGGCCGGGGAAACCCCTGGGCGGGGGCCGGGAACCCCCGGGAAAAGGGGGCGGGGAACCGCGCGCCCGGCCGCGAACGATCCGCGGCCACCGAACGGCGCACAGTTCCCCGGCACAACCGGTGGAGCTTCTAGGCTCCGCGCAACACGGCTCCCGTGCGCTCGGCCGCCAGCGCCACCGCCGCGTCGCGGGCCGCGGAGGCCTCGTCGACGGTCAGCGTGCGGTCGGCGGCACGGAACCGCAGCGCGTAGGCGAGGGACTTCTTGTCCTCGCCGAGCTGCTCGCTCTCGTACTCGTCGAAGAGCCGGATGGACTCGAGGAGTTCACCCGCGCCCTCGTGCAGCGCCGCCTCGACGTCCGCGTGCGGGACGGTCTTGTCGACGACCAGCGCGACGTCCTGCGTGGCGACCGGGAAGGTCGAGATCTTCGGGCCCTTGGGGTGGCCCGAGCTCGCCCGCTCCAGCGCGTCCAGGTCCAGCTCCATCGCGCAGGTGCGCGCGGGCAGGCCCAGCGTCTTCAGAACACCGGGGTGCAGCTCACCGGCGTACCCGATGATCTGCTCCGCACCGTCCACGACGACCGCGAGCTCGGCGCAGCGGCCCGGGTGCCACGGCCCGTACTGGCCGGAGCGGACGAGGAGTTCGGTCCCGGACTCGCGGGCCAGCGTGCGCGCGGCCTCGATCGCGTCGGCCCAGTCGGCCGGGCGGCCCTTGCCCCACCAGCCGGCCTGCTCGCGGGCGCCCGCGAGGACGACGGCTGCGTGTCGGGGCTGGACGGGAAGCGCGGCCGTCAGGGACGCGATCTCCTCGTCGGTGGGACGGCGGTCGACGGGCAGCCGCCCGGCGACGCGCAGTTCCTCCTGCGGGTGGAAGACCAGGCCGGTCTCGAAGAGCGCCAGGTCGTGGCTGCCGCGTCCGTCGTTGCGGCGCAGGGCGTGCAGCAGGCCCGGCAGCAGCGTCGTACGGAGCGCGGGCTCCTCGTCGGAGAGCGGGTTGACCAGCTTGACGACCTTGCGCTTCGGGTCGTCGTCGGCGAGGCCGAACTGGTCGAAGACGTGCTCGCCGATGAACGGGTAGTTCAGCGCCTCGACGTATCCGGCGCCGGCCAGCGCGCGGCCGATCCTGCGGTGCAGCCGCTGCCGGTCCGTGAGGCCGAGGCCCGCCGGCGGCTTGGGCAGCGTGGAGGGCAGGTTCTCGTAGCCCTCGAGGCGGATGACCTCTTCCGCGAGGTCGTTCGGGTCCGTCAGGTCGGGCCGCCAGGACGGCACGGTGACGATCAGCTCGTCCTGTCCGTAGACGTCGCAGCCGACCTGCTGGAGACGGCGGACGACGGTCTCGCGGCCGTAGTCGACACCGGCCACCTTGTCCGGGTGGTTCGCCGGGATGGTGATGGTGTGCGGCGCGGACGGCGCGATCACCTCGGTGACCCCGGCGTCGGCGGTGCCGCCCGCGAGGAGCACGAGCAGGTCGACGGTCCGCTGGGCCGCGGCGGACGCGGCCTCGGGGTCGGCGCCGCGCTCGAAGCGCTTGGACGCCTCGGAGGCCAGCTTGTGGCGGCGGGCCGTGCGCGCGATCGAGATCGCGTCGAAGTGCGCGGCCTCGATGACGACCTCGGTGGTGGTGCCCTCGGTGTCGTCGATCTCGGTGTGGGCACCGCCCATGACGCCCGCGAGGCCGATGGGGCCGCGGTCGTCGGTGATCACCAGGTCTCCGGCGTCCAGCGTGCGCTTGACGCCGTCGAGGGTGGTGAGCTTCTCGCCCTGCTCGGCCCGGCGCACGCCGATCGTGCCCTCGACCCGGCTGCGGTCGTAGGCGTGCAGGGGCTGGCCGAGCTCCAGCATCACGTAGTTCGTGATGTCGACGGCGAGCGAGACCGGGCGCATGCCGGCCTTCTGCAGCCGGCGGCGCAGCCAGATCGGGGACTTGGCGTCGGGGTCGAGGCCGGTCACCGTACGGGCGGTGAAGCGGTCGCAGCCCATCGGGTCGGAGATCTGCACCGGGTAACCGAACGCGTTGGGGGCCGGTACGTCGAGCAGCGCGGGGTCGCGGAGCGGCAGGCCGTACGCGATGGCGGCCTCGCGGGCCACACCGCGCATCGACAGGGCGTAGCCGCGGTCGGGCGTGACGGCGATGTCGAGGACCTCGTCGACGAGCTGGAGCAGCTCGATCGCGTCGGTGCCGACCTCGACCTCGGGCGGCAGCACGATGATGCCGCCGCTGCCGTCGTCGCCCATGCCCAGCTCGTCGCCGGAGCAGATCATGCCGTGCGAGGTCTTGCCGTACGTCTTGCGCGCGGCGATCGCGAAGTTGCCGGGCAGCACGGCGCCGGGCAGCACCACGACGACCTTGTCGCCGACGGCGAAGTTGCGTGCGCCGCAGACGATCTCCTGGGGCTCACCGGTGCCGTTGGCGGTGCCGACGTCGACGGTGCAGAAGCGGATGGGCTTCTTGAACTCCGTCAGTTCCTCGATGGTGAGCACCTGGCCGACGACCAGGGGGCCCTTGAGGTCGGCGCCGAGCGGCTCGACGGTCTCGACCTCGAGGCCTGCCGAAATGAGCTTGGCCTGGACGTCGCGCCCGGTCTCCGTCGCCGGCAGGTCGACGTACTCCCGCAGCCAAGAAAGCGGGACCCGCATCAGATCTCCATCCCGAACGGCCGGGTGAACCGGACGTCACCCTCGACCATGTCTCGCATGTCTTCTACGTTGTGACGGAACATCAGCATCCGTTCGATGCCGAACCCGAAGGCGAATCCGCTGTACTTCTCCGGGTCGACGCCACAGGCGACCAGCACCCGCGGGTTGACCATGCCGCAGCCGCCGAGCTCGATCCACCCCTCGGAGGAGCAGGTCCGGCAGGGGCGGTCGGGGTTGCCGACGGACTCGCCCTTGCAGACGTAGCAGAGCATGTCCATCTCGGCGGACGGCTCGGTGAAGGGGAAGTAGTTCGGGCGCAGCCGGGTCTTCATGTCCGAGCCGAAGAGCGACTGGACCATGTGGTCCAGGGTGCCCTTGAGGTCGGCCATGGTCAGGCCCTCGTCGACGGCCAGCAGCTCGATCTGGTGGAAGACCGGGGTGTGCGTGGCGTCGAGCTCGTCCGTGCGGTAGACGCGGCCGGGGCACACGACGTAGACGGGCGGCTCCCGGTCGAGCAGGGCGCGGGCCTGCACCGGCGAGGTGTGGGTGCGCAGCACGACACCGGACTCGTCGCCCTCGGTGCCCTTGGGGCCCTGGACGAAGAAGGTGTCCTGCATCTGCCGGGCCGGGTGGTCGGGCGTGAAGTTGAGGGCGTCGAAGTTGAACCACTCCGCCTCGACCTCGGGGCCCTCGGCGACCTCGTATCCCATGGACACGAAGACGTCCGCGACCCGCTCCATCATGGTGGTCAGCGGATGCCGGGCGCCGGCCGGTACGCGGTCGTACGGCAGTGTGACGTCCACCGCCTCCTCGACCAGTACGCGGGCGTCACGGTCGGCCTCCAGCTCGGTCTGGCGGGCTGCGAGGGCCTTGTTCACGGCGCCGCGGGCCTGACCGACGAGCTTGCCGGCCGCGGCCTTGGCCTGCGGGGGCAGTGCGCCGATCTCGCGGTTGGCGAGGGCCAGCGGAGAGGTGCCGCCGGTGTGGGCGACCTTGGCCTCCTGGAGCGCGTCGAGGTCACCGGCGGCCGCGAAGGCGGCGAGCGCCTCGTCCCGCATGCGCTCGATCTCTTCCGGTTTCAAGGCCTCGACCTCTACAGGGTCGTACGACTTATTAGGTGCCGACATCTCTTCCCGTGCTTCCGGTTGGCTGGCTGAGGGTCCCCGTCATCGACTCGGAGACGAATCGTCCGCAGATGAGTGGACGCAAAGGTGCCAAAGGCCGAGTCTAACGGGGGTGGGGGCCTGCCCAGGACTGGGCGTCCTCGCGGTGCTCCCGTGCGGATGAGCCCGTGGGGGCCGCTGCGGCGTTACAGAAGATACGCCGGGGTGCCCACGGGCAACGTAAATCGGAACTCCGCTCCCCCGCCGGGGGCGCGGCCGACCGTGATGGTGCCGCCGTGGGCTTCGACGATGCCCTTGACGATGTAGAGCCCGAGGCCGGTGCCGCCGCGCTTGCTGCCCCGCCAGAAGCGGGTGAAGACGCGGTTCATGGACTCCTCCGGGATTCCGGTGCCCTCGTCGCTCACGGTGACCGACGTGACGGCGTTCGCCGTGCCCTCGTCGTCCCGCTCACGCGGGGAGGCCGAGGGTGCCACGTCAATGGTGACGGTTCCCTCGCCGTGCCGCACCGCATTTTCGATCAGATTGCTGAGCACCTGGTCGACCTTGTCGGGGTCGGCCCAGAGGGCGGGGAGGGGCTGCTCGATGCGCAGCAGGAAACGGTCGGCGGGCTGGCCCGAGGCGACGTACGCCTGGATGTGCCGGCCGACGGCGGCGCCTATGTCGACGGGCTGACGGCGCACCTCGAGTCGTCCGGAGTCGATGCGTGAGATGTCGAGGAGCTCGGCGATGAGCCGGGTGACGCGGTTCGCGTCGGCGTCGACGGTCTCCAGCATCAGCTTCTTCTGGTCGTCGGTGAAGCGTTCCCACTTGGCGAGCAGGGTCGCGGTGAAGCCCTTGACGGAGGTGAGCGGCGACCGCAGTTCGTGGGCGACCGTGGCGATCAGCTCGGCGTGGCTGCGCTCGGTGCGGCGGCGGGCCTCGGTGTCGCGCAGGCAGACGACGACCCGGCGGACCGGTCCGGTGGGCCGGGTCCGCACATAGCGCGCGGAGACGAGGACCTCACGGCCACCGGGCAACAGCAGATTCCGCTCGGGCTGGCTGTTGCGGATGGCGAGACCGCCGTACGGGTCGGTCAGCTGCCACCAGCGGCGGCCTTCCAGGTCCTCCAGGGGGAGCGCCGATTCGAGCCGACGGCCGAGTGCCTCGGCGGCGGGGACCGCGGTGATCCGGGCGGCGGCGGCGTTGAAGCAGATCACCCGGCCGTGTTCGTCGGCGACCACGATCCCGTCGGGCAGGTCGTCGGGGTCTATGCCGAGACCGGGACCGGCTCCGGCGGTGTCATCGTGCCGGGACGCGGATGTGCCACGCACGTCTCGTGCTCGCAGCGCGCTCTGCCCACCGCCCGTGCCGACACTCATCCCCGTACCCCACCTCTCGTCTGGCGCAGAGGGCCCCCGAGCCCGTCACCCTACTAGCTGCCGGTCACGGAACGGCACCCTGTGGAGGCGCGCTGTGCACGGGCTGACGCGTAGAGACATACGGCCGCGGCCGTGGCCAGGTTCAGGCTCTCGGCCCTTCCGTGGATCGGAACGCGCACGACGGCATCGGCCAGCGCACGGGTCTCCTCCGGAAGCCCCCAGGCCTCGTTGCCGAACACCCAGGCGGTGGGGCCGCCCATGGTCCCCTTGTCGAGTTCGTCGTCGAGGTCGTCCTCGCCCGCGCCGTCGGCGGCGAGGATGCGGACGCCCGCGTCCTTGAGTCCCGCGACGGCCTGCTCGACGGGCACGCCGACGGCGACGGGCAGATGGAACAGGGACCCGACGGAGGCCCGTACGGCCTTGGGGTTGTAGAGGTCGACGGAGGCGTCGGTGAGGACGACGGCGTCGGCGCCCGCGGCGTCCGCGCAGCGCAGCACGGTCCCGGCGTTCCCTGGGTCGCGGACGTGCGCGAGCACGGCGACGAGTTTGGGTCCGGCCTTGAGGATCTCCTCGAAGGGCGTGTCGACGAACCGGCAGACGCCGACGATTCCCTGCGGGGTCACGGTGGTGGAGATGTCCGCGATGACCTGCTCGTCGGCCAGGTGGACCCGGGCTCCGGCGGTGCGGGCCTCCGCGACGAGGTCGGCGTACCGCTCAGCGGCCTCCACGGTGGCGAACAGCTCGACGAGCGTGTCGCCGCCGTACGCCGCCGCCTCCCGCACGGCCTGCGGCCCCTCCGCGAGGAACAGCCGCTCCTTCCCGCGGAAGTTCCGCCGGGCCAGCCGCCGCGCGGCGGAGACACGGGGGGAACGGGGCGAGATCAGCTCGGGGCTGGCGGGGGGCATGTTCTGGTTCACCTTCGATATCTGGGGACGACTGCAACCCCCTGGGGGCGCGGGCCCGTGTCGATCTGCGGCTCCGCCGCGTGGGCGCGATCGGCCCCCCACGGTCGGCACCTGAACGGACGGCCTCCGCGGGCTTCTGCAGCAAAGGACCCGCAGGCTAAAACCTGCGGGTCCTTCAGTCACGTCGGCTAAAGCCAGCGCAGCGTCACGCGGCCTTCGGCGCGTTGACGTCCGACGGCAGCGCCTTCTGCGCGACCTCGACGAGCGCGGCGAACGCGTTGGCGTCGTTGACGGCCAGCTCCGCGAGGATCTTGCGGTCCACCTCGATGTTGGCGGCCTTCAGACCCTGGATGAGGCGGTTGTACGTCATGCCGTTCTGGCGGGCCGCAGCGTTGATGCGCTGGATCCACAGCTGACGGAAGTCGCCCTTGCGCTTCTTGCGGTCGTTGTAGTTGTAGACCAGCGAGTGGGTGACCTGCTCCTTGGCCTTGCGGTACAGGCGCGAACGCTGACCGCGGTAGCCGGAGGCCGCCTCGAGGATTGCCCGGCGCTTCTTGTGGGCGTTGACTGCCCGCTTGACGCGTGCCACTTTTTAACTCCTTGTAGCGGGGCCGTGGTTGGACTCACACGACCCGAAATCGATTGGGTCCCGGTTCAGACGTGCGGCGCTGGGCGCCGGTACATCACTTGCCGAGAAGCTTCTTGATCTTCTTGGCGTCGCCCGGGGCCATCTCGGCGTTGCCGGTGAGACGACGCGTCAGACGAGACGACTTGTGCTCGAGCAGGTGGCGCTTGCCGGCACGCTCACGGAGCACCTTGCCGGAGCCGGTGATCTTGAAGCGCTTGCTGGCACCGCTGTGCGACTTGTTCTTCGGCATAGCGCCGTTCTCTCCTCGTCAGTGGCGTTCCGGTGCCCGGTCGCTGGACCGGGCACGGTGGAACGTCATATGTATCGATTGACATCCCGGGGCAGCAGCCCTGGGATCAGGCCTCGGCTGATGCCTCGGCCGGGGCCTCGGCGGACTCGGCCTCGGTGGACTCGCCCTCGGCGACCTCGTCTTCGGTGACCTCACCGTCGGCGATCTCACCTTCGGCGATGTCGTCATCGGCGGCGTTCTGCGAGCGACCCGGGTTGGCCTTCGCTTCCGCCTTGCGAGCCGCCTGAGCCTCACGGGCTTCGGCCATCGCCTCGGTCTTCTTCTTGTGCGGACCGAGAACCATGATCATGTTTCGGCCGTCCTGCTTCGGGTTCGACTCGATGAACCCGAGGTCCTCGACGTCCGTGGCGAGACGCTGCAGCAGTCGGTAGCCGAGCTCCGGCCTGGACTGCTCGCGACCACGGAACATGATCGTGATCTTGACCTTGTCGCCCTGCTTGAGGAACCGGACGACGTGACCCTTTTTGGTGTCGTAGTCGTGCGGGTCGATCTTCGGCCGGAGCTTCATTTCCTTGATGACCGTGTGCGCCTGGTTCTTGCGCGCCTCACGGGCCTTCATGGCCGACTCGTACTTGAACTTCCCGTAGTCCATGAGCTTGCAGACGGGCGGGCGAGCGCTCGCCGCCACCTCGACCAGGTCGAGGTCGTACTCCTGAGCAAGCTCAAGGGCCTTGGCAAGCGGAACAATCCCGACCTGCTCGCCGCTGGGACCGACAAGTCGCACTTCGGGAACGCGAATCCGGTCGTTGATGCGGGGCTCGGTGCTGATGGATCCTCCTCGGTAGCACCACACGGCGGTCTGGCGGACAGCCGCGTATGTCTCTGATGACAATGGGACCAACCGCCGTGGCACATGAAAAATGCCCCGGACGGGACACAGGCGGGGCTCCATGGGTAACCGGAGCACCGCCGCGGTCAACCGCGGGGCGCACATTCGGGCGACTCCACCGTCCGTACGGAACGGTGGGGGCCGCCTGACCGGGTGACCCGCCGTCCCGGAGGACAGTCGGGTGGGAGATCGGAGCCTCCACTTGTGGGCCGAGCACATACGTGTCCGACCGGTCGTTACACAAGGTTAGCAGTTCCGCCGGGTACGCGCTAACCGGCGGCCTCCTCGCCGCCGCTCACCCGGCGGAAGGCTGCCGCGGTCCCGGCGGAAGGCTCCCGCGGGCGGGGGCGCGCGCGCCGGGGCCTATCGTGTGAGGCATGAGTGACACCCCTCCCCAGAACCCCGACTACGACACCATGACCCGCGACATCGCCGAGGTCCCCGCGGTCGAGGTCATCGTGACGGTCGCCGTGAACCTGATGAGCGCCGCCGCCGTGAAGCTCGGTCTCACCGAGGAGGGCGACGCTTACAAGGACCTGGACGAGGCGCGCAAGCTGGTCACGGCGCTCGCCGGGCTGCTCGACGCGAGCGCGACCGAGATCAGCTCCTTCCACGCGGCGCCGCTGCGCGACGGTCTGAAGTCGCTCCAGCTCGCCTTCCGCGAGGCGTCGCTCGTCCCGGACGAGCCGGGCCAGGGCCCCGGCGAGAAGTACACGGGCCCCGTCTACGGCTGACCCGCGTCCTCACGTCGTACGGGTACGGACGCGTCGGGTACGGACCTGTCCGCGTCCGTACACCCGCGTACTACCCGCGTACGTACAGGGGCTCGCCCGGAGGCGTCGCCTCGGCCGGCAGAAGTGCCAGGTCGAGGCCGCGCACCAGGCGGGCCCTCAGTGTTTCGTCGGCCGCGAGCCGCTGTGCCACCGCGCGAGCGGTCTCGGCGGGGGCGGCCGACGGGTCGAGCACGAGGGCGAGGGTGCCGTCCGCCGACCCGGGGCCGAGATGGGCGCGGACCACCAGGGGCTCGGCGGCGACCGCGGCCCGTACCGCCTCGACCACGGCGGGATCGGCGAGCGGGTCGGCGGTCGTACGTCCCTCGGCGAGCGCCAGCAGGGCGGAACCCGTGAGCTCGTAGGACACGGGCCCGGCCAGGTCCAGCACGATCGTGTCGGCCTTCTCGTGCGCCGCGGCCTCCAGGACCTGAGGCAGACGTACGGCGACGGGGCGGGCCTCGGGGTCCCAGCGGGCCAGCGAGTCCGTGGAGGTGAAGGCGGGCAGGGCCGTACGGTTCCCCGCCTTGAGCGTCGGGACCGCCATGTCGCTGGTCTTCTCGCGGCGCAGCCCGTTCTCGTCCTCCTCGACCTCGCCGAGAATTGCCACGACGGGTACGAGCAGCCGGGCACCCGTGAGTGCCTCCAGGACCGGCGGCACGGCGGTGCGGTCCGCGGACCAGGCGGCGAGCGCCGCGCTCAGCCGGGGGTCGGCGGAGCCGTCGTCGTCGGAGAAGCCGGAGTCGGGAATGTTCTTGTTCGCCACGGTCCCCGACCCTATCGGGGGGATGCTGCTGCGCCTGTGCGGCCCCTGAAACCCGGAGTTGACGGAACTCATGTGTTTCTCAGCCTTCCCTGACACACCTCTAACACGCGTCTAACCGCGGACACAGCCCGGCCGTCCAGCATCGCCGAATGGACCGTCACAGAGCACGCGGGCGTCGCGCCCGGCCCTCCCGACGCAAGCCTCTCCTCTCCACCGCGGTGGCCTCCGTCGTCCTCGTCGGTGCCACGGCGGCCGGGACGGTGTACATGAAGGCACAGGCGCACGACGGCCCGGCCGTCGTATCGTCGGCGGCGTCGGCATCGCCCTCTTCGTCGCCGGCCGTGAGCGAGGAGGCATCGGTGGAACCCGTCGCGGAGCCCTCGGTGGACCGGGACGCGCTGCTCGCGAAGGCGCTGAAGGCGGTCCCGGTGGCGGACGGCGTGAAGACGGCGGTGGCCGTCCTCGACCTCGACTCCGGTGAGAGCGTCGCCCACGGTGACGCCGCCTTCGACACCGCGAGCATCGTCAAGGTGAACATCCTGGCCACGCTGCTCCTCCAGGCGCAGGACGCCGACCGGCATCTCACCGCGCAGGAGAAGACGTACGCCACCGCGATGATCGAGAACAGCGACAACGCGTCGGCGACCGCGCTGTGGGCCGCGATGGGCCGGGCCGACGGACTCGACACCGCGAACAAGCGCTTCGGCCTGACGGACACGCAGGGCGGCGACGGCGAGCTGTGGGGCCTGACCCAGACCACGGCGAGCGACCAACTGACCTTGCTGCGCCAGGTGTTCGGGGACGACTCGAAACTGAGCAAAGCCTCCCGGTCCTACCTCCAGGGACTCATGGGCAAGATCGAGACCGACCAGCAGTGGGGAGTGTCGGCCGCGGCCGACGGCTCCCAATGGGCCCTGAAGAACGGGTGGTTGGCGCGCAGCACCACGGGGCTGTGGGACGTCAACAGCATCGGGCGGATCTCGGTCGACGGCCACGACTATCTCGTGGCGACGCTGTCGAACGGGAACTCCACGCAGGCGAAGGGCATTTCGCTGGTGGAAGCGGTGTCGAAGGCCGCACTGTCCGCGTTCCAGGACACGGCCGAGGGCTGAGGGCCGAAGGCCGAGAATCGAAGGCCGAGAATCGAAGGCCGAGGATCGAAGGCCGAGGATCGAAGGCCGAGGATCGAAGGCTGAGCGCCCGAGGGCTCACCGGGTTGTGCGTACCGGGGAGTGCGAGGGCGTGCTGCGAACGGTGTTTGCGGCTAAGGCCGGTCGAACGGGTGCGGGTTTCTGCGGCCGCGCCACAGGAACACCGCTGCCCCGAGCAGGGCCAGGCCCAGAGCACCCGCGAGGGGACCGGCCCAGTCGGCCGAACTGCCGCCGTTGTCAGGGGCGTCGGGGCCGGCGCCGAAGTACTTCTGGCCGTACGCCGCCGCCTTGAGGCCCTGTGGCTTGAGCCGGCCGGCCGCCTTGATGGCGGCGGCGGGGTCGATGAAGCCGAAGCCACGGGAGTCGTCGCGACCCGCTGAGGGCACGTTGCGGGCGGTGTCCTCGAGGAGCTGCTTGATCTGGGCCGGGGAAAGACCCGGGTGGGCGGCCTTGATGAGCGCGACCGCGCCGGAGACGAACGCGGACGCCGCGCTGGTGCCCCAGCCCTCGTAGTACCGGTCGTCCGGGTCGGCGATGACGACGTCGACGCCCGGGGCGCTGACGGTGGCGTACCAGCGGCGGGTGGAGAAGGAGGCGTGGGTTCCGTAGCGGTCGACGGCGGTCGCCGCGATCACACCGGGGTACGCGGCGGGGTACGAGATGTGGTCGCCCTTCTCCCCGCCGTTGCCGGCCGAGGCGACGACGACGGCACCCTTCTTCAGCGCGTACTGGACGGCTTCGTCCTCGGCGGGCTCGGGGTGGGCGGACTTGGAGTCGTCGCCGAGGGAGAGGTTGATGACGTCGGCGCCGTGGTCGGTGGCCCAGCGGATGCCCTCGGCGAGTGCGTTGCCACGGGTGTTGCGGGCCTTGGAGCGCGCCGGGTCCTTGTCTTCGAGGATGACGCGGACGGGCAGGATCTTCGCCTCCGGGGCGATGCCCATGACGCCGTTCGCGTCACCCTGCCCGTGGCCGTGCCCGGCGATGATGCCCGCCATGGCGGTGCCGTGCCGGGCCCAGGCCCGGTCACCGCGGCTCGCGCCGAAGCCGACCATGTCCTTGTCGGCGAGCACATTGCCCGTGAGGTCCGGGTGCTGGGAGTCGACGCCGGTGTCGAGGACGGCGACGGTGATGCCCTTGCCCTTGGTCGTACGCCACGCCTGCTGTGTGTGCATCGCGTCGAGGCCCCACTGCTGGGCACGTATGCCGTCGGCGTGCGCTGCGGTCGAGGGCACCAGGGCGAGCGATGCGGCGAGGACGGCCGCGAGCGCGCCGGACCGGCGGGTGAGCCGGGGTACGCGGGCCCCGAGGACCGCGCGCAGGCGCCGGGTGTTGTCGGCGGCGGGGGCCGTGCGGAGCAGTCCCGGCACCGGGCTCCGACGGACCGGGACGCTCTCCGCACACGCGGTCGGCGCTCCGGCCGTGCGGGTCACCACGGTCACTCCGGTCGTGCCGGTCGTGCCGGCCGTGCCGGTCTGCTGGATAGGGCTGGCGGGGCCGGCCTTGCGGGTCATGACGGCTTCTCCGTGGCCGAGGTGACGGTCTTGCGGAGGCCTCGCTCGACCCGGTCGGCGAGGCCTTGCGCCTCGTGGCCGAGACCCGCCTGGGCCGCGGCCGTGGTCGAGTCCGGCTTCATCGCGTCCGCGGCGGGCTGCGGGGTGGTGACCGTGCGCCCGTCGGCGAACCCGGAGACCGCGTACACGACGACGGGGGCGTCCGTGAGGACCGCCTCGGTCCAGGAAGCGCGCTGAGCCTTGCCGAAGCCCTCGGCGGCGGTGCCCTTCGCCGCGTAGGGACGGGGCAGCAGGTCGGTGCGCCGGTCCAGGCCCTCCTTGCGGAAGCGGGCCTTCAGCGAGGTCATGCCCGCCGCGTCCGCCTTGGTGAACAGCAGGCCGACGGTGGTGACATGGCTCCGGGTCGCGTCCACATAGGTGGCGCGCAGCAGCCGCAGGCAGCCGACGGGGGCGAGGGCCTGGCGCAGCAGCGGGTCGAAGGCGCCCTTGCAGCCGGTGTCCGGGGCGACGGCGATCCGCGTCCAGGTGCGGTCGGAGCCGCCGGGGCCCGCTCCGTCGCCGCGCACGCTCGGCGGGAAGAGCTGGTCCACGGGGACGCTGTGCCAGAGCTCTCCGGCCGCCGCGAAGGCACCGGGCGAACCGGGTCCGTCCGCGTTGTCGCCGGTGAGCCAACTCCCGGTCACCGCACCGCCGATGAGCCCGAGCCCGAGAACGACACAGGCCGCGGCGGCCACGGTACGAGGCCGGGCCCGCCCACGGAACGGACGCGTCCGGGCGGTGTCGGCGCCGTACGTCTCGGGCTCCGCGAACGATACGAAGGGGCGCTGCACGCCCGGGGCTCCCTCGGCGGGGGTTGCCGACGGAGGCGGGGTGAACGAGGGCGTGGGCGTGGAGGGCACAGGAGGCTGCTCGACCCGTCCGGGCCGCAGCCCCCGGATCGTCTCCGCGAGCCGCTCCCCGGACACGGCGGGCCGCCCTGCCGTCCCGGTCCGCGACGACGCCACGGACTCGGACCCAGGCAGAGACTCGGAGGGCCGTGAGAGGTCGGAGGGCCGTGAAGGCTCGGACGGGCGCGGGGGTGCGGAGGCGCGTGGGGGCTCGGACGGACGGAGAAGCTCCGAGGGGCGGGAGGACGCGGCGGGCCGCGAGGGATCGAAGGCGCGCGCCGGACCGGAGAACCGCGAGGGCTCGGACGGCGGCGAGGGGTCGGAGGGGCACGAGGGGTCGAAGGCGCGCGCCGGACCGGAGAACCGCGGGGGCGCGGAGGGCCGCGAGGGGTCGAAGGCGGGCGCCGGGTCGGAGGGGCGCGGGGGTTCGAAGGCGCGCCGAGGCTCGGACGGGCGCTGCGGCGCTGCGGGGTGCGACAGCCGGGCGGGGCGCGCCCCGGGGCGCTGGGTCCCGCCGGGCCGCGACGGTCCGGCGGGGTGCGCCCCATCGGGACGCGCCGGCTCGGCGGACGCGGGCGGCGCGTCCGGGAAGCGTGCGGAGGCCGCGGGGGGCGGCGGGTTCGACGACCCCGGCCGCGCCTCGGGGCGCAGGTGGGGGAAGCGCCGGGCCTCCGGCCGGGACGCGGACGCTGATGCGGATGCAGGACCCTGCGGAGCGGCGTCCGACGCGGAGCGCTCCGAGGCCGCCGAGGGCGTGGCCGGGCGCTCCGAAGGGGATGCCGTGGAGCCGTACGGGACGGCTTCCGGCGCGGGGCGAGGAGCGGTGGACGCCGTCGCCGGGCGCTCGGCCCCGGACGGTGACGTACCGGTCGAGGCGGACCGAGGCGCGTCGGCCCCCGGCGTACGGGTCGGGGCTGACCGAGGCGCGTCGGCCTCCGGCGTACCGGTCGAGGCCGACCAAGGCGCGTCGGCGCCCGGCGTACCGGTCGGGGCGTCCGCCGCGGCGGAGGTGGCGGACCACGGCCGACCGGGCGAGACGGACGTCGGCGCGGCGGGCGAGGCAGCCCCCGGGGCACCGGACGAGGCGAGCCTCGGCGTACCGGGCGCGGCTGCCCCGGGCGCGTCGGGCGCCGCGGACGTCGGTCCGCCGGACGAAGCGGACCCCTGCGCACCGGGCGAGGCCGACGCCGGTCCACCGGACGAAGCGGACCCTCGCGCACCCGCCGAGGCGGACCCCGACGCACTGGACGAGGCCGACGCCGGCCTGCCGTACGAACCGGACCCCGGACCACCCGCCGGGGCGGACCCCTGCGCACCGGGCGAGGCCGACGCCGGTCCACCGGACGAAGCGGACCCCGAACCACCCGCCGGGGCAGACCCCGAACCACCCGCCGGGGCAGACCCCGGACCACCGGACGAGACAGGCCCCGGCCCGGAAGGCGAAGCCGACCTCGGGGCACCCGGCGTGCCGGGGGTTTCGTCCGTTTCTGTCGCGGTTTCGAAGAAGTCGAAGGAACGCGGCGGCGAAGGCACCCGCGAGGCCCGCACGGGTCCCGGCGTGGAGGTCTGCGCGGAGGTGGAAGCCGAAGGGGAAGTCGTGGCGGAAGTCGGCGCGGAGACGTCGCCGGCGGGCCGGAACCCGCCTTCGCCGGCGGACGGCCCGCCCGGAGAACCGGCCCACTCCCGCGTCGACGGCGGCCCGACGGGCTGGGGCGGCACCGACGGAGCCACGCCACGGGGCGGGCTCGCGGGGCGCGGCGGGACCGCCGGAGCGCGGTCGGACCCGGCGTGCCCGGACCGGGACGCGGACCCCTGCGTGGCCGGCGAGGGATCCTCGGCAGACCAGTCCTCCCCGCCCGACAGGGACGGCTCGGGCGACCGGGACGGCTTCGGGGGAGTCGGTCCGTCGGCCGGAGTCGTCCGAGCGGACCGGGCCGCCGGAGCCGGAGGAATCAACGGAACCGGCGGGTTGGCCGGAGCCGACCGAGCCGGTGGGTTCGACGGAACCGGAGGGTTCGACGGAACCGGAGGGTTCGTCGGAGCCGGTGGAGTCTGGGAGGTCTGCGCGGGCTCGGCGGATGAGGCGGTGGGCCGCTGGAGATTCGAGGCACGCCGCGCTTCCGTACTCATGCACCCCCCGTTTCCTCGTACCGGGCTGTCGGCCGCCCCGGAGCTCGGCGAACCGTTTCGCGTGTGCGCAAGAGGCTCGCCACGGGCACGCATACCCGCACCGGTGGACCGTCACCCCGGGCAGGGCCCGCCGGGGCAAGGTCGTTCCTCCCTGCGTCCGCGTCACTCTACGGGTTGACGCGCGTCCGGCGGGAACCAGTTCGAGGCACCGGGGCATCTGCCCGGAACGTCCCCCTACCCTGCGGTAATCGAGTCTGGCAGTCTTCGCTCATGACTGCCCGTGCCGCCGACAGGGCCCGCTACGACCGGGCCACCGCTCACCTCGACGCCCCCGTCGCGATCGTGGACCTGGAGGCCTTCGACGCGAACGCGGACGACCTCGTCCGCCGGGCCGGCGGCAAGCCGATCCGTGTCGCCAGCAAGTCCGTCCGCTGCCGCACCCTCCTGGAACGCGTCCTGGACCGGGACGGCTTCGCGGGGATCATGTCCTTCACCCTCGCCGAGTCGCTGTGGCTGGCCAGGTCCGGTTTCGACGACGTCCTGCTCGCCTATCCGTCGGCCGACCGCAAGGGCTACGCCGAGCTGACCGCCGACCCCAAGCTCGCCGCCGCAGTGACCGTCATGGTCGACGACCCGGCGCAGCTCCGTCTCATGGACGAGGCTCGCCAGGGTGGCACCGAGGTCGTGCGGGTCTGCCTGGAGCTGGACACCTCGCTCAAGCTGTTCGGCGGCCGGGTCCGGGTCGGAGCGCTGCGTTCGCCGCTGCACTCCCCCGCCCAGGTGGCGGAGATGGCCCGCGCCGTCAAACGCGCGCCCGGGTTCAAGCTCGTGGGGATCATGGCGTACGAGGGCCACATCGCGGGCGTCGGCGACGCGATCTCGGGACGGCCGCTGCGCTCGCGTGCCGTACGGCTGATGCAGGCCACCGCCCGCAAGGAGCTCGCCCAGCGGCGCGCGGAGGTCGTCCGGGCGGTACGGGCCGTCGAGCCGGACCTCGAATTCGTCAACGGCGGCGGCACCGGCAGCGTCCAGCACACGGCCGCCGAGGACGCGGTCACCGAGATCGCGGCCGGGTCGGGACTGTATGTCCCGAGGCTCTTCGACAACTACACGTCCTTCAGCGGACGCCCGGCCGCGCTGTTCGCCCAGCCCGTCGTGCGTCGGCCGGGGGTGGGTGTGGTGACCGTGCTGGGCGGTGGATACCCCGCGTCCGGGGCCGCGGGCCCCGACCGGCTGCCCGTCCCGTATCTGCCGGAGGGGCTCTCGTACGACCCCCAGGAGGGTCCCGGCGAGGTGCAGACCCCGCTGCTGGGCTCCCCGGCGGACGATCTGCTCATAGGCGACAAGGTGTGGTTCCGGCACGCGAAGGCCGGTGAGCTGTGCGAGCGGTTCGACACGCTTCACCTCGTCGAGGGCGACGCCGTCACGGCCTCAGTCCCGACCTACCGCGGAGAGGGCCACACCTTCCTCTGATCCGGCGGGGCCACGCCTTCTCCGGTCCGGCGGCGCCACACCGTCGCCGATCCGGGTGAAGACGGCCCCCTCCCCCGTACCCGAGTGCGCGGGGACTCCGGTCACCCGCCCGTGACACCGGTCACCAGTCACCAGTCACCAGTCACCAGTCACGGTCTGATTCGACGGGCCGATGCTGCTGCCCACACCGCCTCCGGCGTCCTTGTCGCCGACCGACCGGATCCCCTTGGTGATCCGGTCCATGTCGGACAGCGGCGGCCCGTCGGCGCCGGCGTCGAAGGCGAAGCGGACGATGACCAGCGACTGCGAGCCCACACTGGACGGGAAGGCCAGCGACTCGACATAACCCCCGGGCCCCACACCGGTCTTGACCTTCCAGCGCACGAAGTACCCGGCGCGCCCGGCGACGGCGACCGAGCCGGAATCCACCAGGCGGTGGGAGGTGACGCCCCGGAAGGGGCGGCTGCCGACGACGTCGTGGTCGTACGCGCTGTCGGCGGCGTCCTTGATGTCCCCCTCTGCGAGGGCCTTCGGGGACGTCACGTCGGTGGCCGTGGCCGTGCGCGAGACGACCCGGCCGTGCCGGCACAGACCGGGGTCGCCCGGACAGTCGTAGGTCCCCGGAGTCGTCAACACCGTGTCGTGGTCGACGACGTACTGCGGTCGTGCCCAGCCGTCGAGGACCGGAAAGGTGATGCCGTCGAGCTCGTCCGTGACGACGGACGGGTCGCCGGCCGACGGCGAGGGACCGGCCGATGACGGTGACGGGCCGTCGGTCTCCGTGGGAGACGCGACGGCGGGCGTGGTCTGTGCCGCGGCCTTGTCGCCGCTGTCCTCGCCGCGCAGCAGCACGGCGCCCGTGACGATCGCGGCGACGAGGACGACCGCGGCTGTCACGAGCGCGACTGCCTTGGCCCGGCCGGAGCCGGAGCCGCTGGGCGACCGGGTCTGTATAAGGGGCTGTTGGGGCGCCTCGGGCTGACGCCGGTGGTCGGTCCACACGGTCCCGTCCCACCAGCGCTCGACGAGCGGGTACGACGGGTCGCGATACCAGCCGGGCGGAGGCGTCATGCTCATCCCGGCACTCTAGGACGTGCCGGGACGGACGGTACACGGTGCCCCCGAGGTCGGGCACGAACGGGCCGTCCCGCCCGCGGACCGCACCCGTGGCCCGACTACAGGGGCGTGACGTACGCGCCCGAAATGCCCCCGTCCACAAGGAAGTCGGTGGCGTTCACGAAGGAGGAGTCGTCGCTGGCGAGGAACGCGACGGCGGCCGCGATCTCGTCCGCCTCGGCGAACCGCCCGACCGGGATGTGCACCAGCCGGCGCGCGGCCCGCTCGGGATCCTTCGCGAACAGCTCCTGCAGCAGCGGGGTGTTGACGGGGCCGGGGCACAGGGCGTTGACCCGGATGCCCTCCCGGGCGAACTGGACGCCCAGTTCACGGGACATGGCCAGCACACCGCCCTTGGAGGCCGTGTACGAGATCTGGGAGGTCGCCGCGCCCATCCGGGCCACGAAGGAAGCCGTGTTGATGATGGAGCCCCTGCCCTGGCGGCGCATGTAGGGGATGGCGGCCTTGCAGCACAGGTAGACGGAGGTGAGGTTGACCTCCTGGACGCGCTTCCAGGCCTCCAGGCCCGTGTCCAGGATGGAGTCGTCGTCCGGCGGCGAGATGCCCGCGTTGTTGAAGGCGATGTCGACCGAGCCGTAGGTGTCGTACGCCGTCCTGAAGAGGGTCTCGACCTGCTCGGGGTCGGTCACGTCGACCTTGACGAAGATCCCGCCGACCTCCTCGGCCACGGCCTTGCCGTGCTGCTCGTCGATGTCGCCGCAGACGACGTGGGCGCCCTCGGAGGCGAGCCGGCGCGCGGTGGCGAGGCCGATGCCGCTGGCGGCGCCCGTGATGACGGCGGTGCGGCCGACCAGGCGGCGGCAGATGGTCTCAGGGGTGTCTGAAGTCACTGTGCGGGACCCTCCGTGCTGATGAAGACGTTCTTGGTCTCGGTGAAGGCGGTGAGGGCGTCCGGGCCGAGTTCGCGGCCGATTCCCGACTGCTTGAAGCCGCCGAAGGGGGTCCAGTAGCGGACGCTGGAGTGGGAGTTGACGGACAGGTTGCCGGCCCGGACGGCCTGGGAGACGCGCAGGGCGCGGCCGACGTCGCGGGTCCAGATGGAGCCGGACAGGCCGTAGTCGGTGGCGTTGGCGAGCCGGATCGCCTCGGCCTCGTCCTCGAAGGGCAGCACGACGGCGACGGGGCCGAAGACCTCCTCGACGGCCACGCGCGCGTCGGGCTCGACGCCGGTGAGGACGGTGGGCGCGAACCAGAAGCCGGGGCCCTCGGGGGCCTTGCCCCGGATGCCGGGCGCGTCGGCGTCGACGTAGGACCGTACGCGCTCCAGCTGGGCCCCGGAGATCAGCGGGCCCATCTGGGTCCGCTCGTCGGCGGGGTCGCCGACGACGACGGACTCGACCTCCGGCGTGACGAGTTCGAGGAAGCGGTCGTGAACGGAGCGCTGGACGAGGATGCGGGTGCGGGCGCAGCAGTCCTGGCCGGAGTTGTCGAGGAAGGACATCGGGGCGGCGGCAGCGGCGGCCTCGATGTCGGCGTCCGCGAAGACGATGTTGGGGCTCTTGCCACCGAGTTCGAGGGTGACGCGCTTGAGGAGGGCGGAGCCCTTGGCCAGCACCTGTTTGCCCACGGCCGTCGACCCGGTGAAGACGATCTTCGCTACGCCGGGGTGTTCGACGAGTGCGGCGCCCGCGACGGGTCCCGCGCCGGGCAGCACCTGGAAGAGGTGTTCGGGCAGGCCCGCCTCCAGGGCGAGTTCGGCCAGCCGCAGTGCCGTCAGCGGGGTCGTCTCGGCGGGTTTGAGGATGACGGCGTTGCCCGCGGCGAGGGCCGGTGCGGTGCCCCAGGCGGCGATGGGCAGCGGGAAGTTCCAGGGTGCGATGACCCCGACGACGCCGAGCGGTTCGAGGAGGGTGACGTCGAGGCCGCCCGCGACGGGGATCTGGCGGCCGGTCAGCCGTTCCACTCCGCCGGCCGCGTAGTCGAGCAGATCGCGGACGTTGCCCGCCTCCCAGCGGGCGTTGCCGAGGGTGTGGCCGGCCTCGCGGACCTCCAGGCGGGCCAGCTCCTCGATGTGGCCGTCGACGACGGCCGCGAAGCGGCGCAGCAGCCGGGCCCGGTCGGCCGGCGCGAGGGCGGCCCAGCGCACCTGCGCCTTCGTGGCCCGTACGACGGCGTCCGCGACGTCCTGGGCGGTGGCGGCCGGGACGGTGGCGACGACCTCCTCGGTGGCGGGGTTCAGTACCTGGAGCTCGTGGTCGTACGGGGGCGAGGTGTACGGGTACGAGGTGTACGGGTGCGACAAGGGGGTCCTCACATGCGTTCGAAGGAGCGGCGCAGCTCCCAGTCGGTCACCGCGGCGTCGAAGGCCTCCAGCTCGACGCGCGCCATGTTGCGGTAGTGCTCGACCACCTCGTCGCCGAAGGCGGCTCGGGCGACGGCGCTGTTCTCCCAGAGCTCGGCGGCCTCGCGCAGGGTGGTGGGGACGTGCGCGTACTCGGAGGTGTAGGCGTTGCCGGTGCACGCCTCGGGCAGCTCCAGCTTCTGTTCGATGCCGTACAGACCGGCCGCGACGAGTCCGGCGACGGCCAGGTGCGGGTTGACGTCGCCGCCGGGCAGCCGGTTCTCGAAGCGCATCGAGCGGCCGTGGCCGACGACGCGGAGCGAGCAGGTGCGGTTGTCGTACCCCCAGGCGACGGCGGTCGGCGCGAAGGAACCGGGCTGGAAGCGCTTGTACGAGTTGATGTTGGGCGCGTACAGGAGCGAGAAGTCGCGCAGCGCGGCCAGCTGTCCGGCGAGGAAGTGGCGCATCACCTCCGACATGCCGCCCGGGTCCTGGGCGGAGCCGGCCATCACGTTGGTTCCGTCCGCGTCGGCGAGCGAGAGGTGGATGTGGCAGGAGTTGCCCTCACGCTCGTTGTACTTCGCCATGAAGGTGAGCGAGACGCCCTCCTGGGAGGCGATCTCCTTGGCGCCGGTCTTGTAGACGGCGTGCTGGTCGCAGGTGACGAGGGCCTCGTCGTACTTGAAGGCGATCTCGTGCTGGCCGGGGTTGCACTCGCCCTTGGCGGACTCGACGGTGAGGCCCGCGGCCTGCATCTCGTTGCGGATGCGGCGCAGCAGGGGCTCGATGCGACCGGTCCCGAGGACCGAGTAGTCGATGTTGTACTGGTTGGCCGGGGTGAGTCCCCGGTAGCCGGTGTCCCAGGCCTGCTCGTAGGTGTCCTTGAAGACGATGAACTCCAGCTCGGTGCCGACCTGGGCGGTGTAGCCGAGCCGGGCGAGGCGTTCGAGCTGGCGGCGCAGGATCTGGCGGGGCGCGGCCACCACCGGGGAGCCGTCGTTCCAGGCGAGGTCGGCGATGAGCAGGGCGGTGCCCTCGTTCCACGGGACGCGCCGTAGGGTGCCGAGATCGGGGTGCATGGCGAAGTCGCCGTAGCCCCGGTCCCAGGAGGACATGGCGTATCCGTCGACGGTGTTCATGTCGGTGTCGACGGCCAGGAGGTAGTTGCAGCCCTCCGTGCCGTGCTCCAGCACCTCGTCGAGGAAGAAGGCCGCGGCGAACCGCTTGCCCTGGAGCCGCCCCTGCATGTCGGGGAAGGCCAGGACGACCGTGTCGATGTCTCCGGCCTCGACGAGACGGCGCAGTTCTTCGACGCTGAGCGGGGGTGTGCGGTCTGCCACCGGAAAAGCCTCCTTGGGTCAGCCGAGAGCCATAAGGTATTGCGGAGAACCATTGCTTGGGAAGGGGGCGCGACCTGATGACGCGGGCGGAACCCGACCGCGGGACGGACGACCGGCTGACGCCGGTGCTGCGGCCGGTGCGGGCGGGCAACGGTTTCGAGGAGGCGCTGGAGCAGATCCTCCAGATCGTCCGGCTCGGCCTGGTGCCGGGTGGCGAACGGCTGCCCGCGGAGCGGGAGTTGGCCGAACGGCTCGGCATCAGCCGGGTGACACTGCGCGAGGTCCTGAAGGTGCTCCAGGACCAGGGTCTGGTCGAGTCGCGGCGCGGCCGGTACGGCGGCACGTTCGTGCTGGCGCGCACCGCCACACCGGGCGAGCATGAACTGCGCCGCCGGGTCGCCGCGGTCGACATCGAGGACGTGCTGCGTTTCCGCGAGGTCCTGGAGGTGGGCGCGGCCGGGTTGTGCGCGACGCACGGGCTCGACGCGCAGCAGGCCGTACGGCTGCGCGAGGCGCTCACTCGGACGAACGACGCCCCACTGGCCGACTACCGGCGCCTGGACACCATGCTCCACCTCACCCTGGCGGAGCTGTGCGGCTCCCCTTCCCTCACCGCGCGGTACGCGGCCGTCCGTGCCTCCGTCAACGACCTGCTCGACTGCATCCCGCTCCTCGTCCGCAATCTGGAGCACTCGCAGCGCCAGCACACCGCCCTTGTCGAGGCGGTCCTCGACGGGGACGCGGACGGGGCGCGGGAGATGATGCGGGAGCACTGCGCGGGCACGGCGGCGCTGCTGCGCGGGTTCCTGGCGTGAGCGGGACGCGACACGAGGGGTCGTGACACGGCGGGCGCGCCACGACCGGGACGTGACGCGTGGGGCACGCGCGTTCCCCTCCCCCGCCCGGCAAAGGTATGAGACCTTTCCATTGACGTTCCATGGGCGCCGTGGCGACCCGGATCCGAGGGAGAAGCGCGTGGGCAGGCCGCTGATCGGTGTGAGTACGTATCTGGAGGCCGGAGCGCGCTGGGGCGTGTGGGAGCTGGAGGCCGCGCTGCTGCCGGCCGGCTATCCACAGCTCGTGCAGCGGGCGGGGGGACTCGCCGTCATGCTGCCGCCGGACGATCCGGCCCTGGCGCCCGAGACCGTCGCCCGGCTCGACGCGGTGGTCGTCGCGGGCGGCCCCGACGTCGACCCCGCCCGCTACGGCGCCGAGCGCTCCCCGCGTACGGGGCCGCCCGCTCCCGAGCGCGACGCCTGGGAACTCGCCCTGATCCGGGCCGCGTTGGACTCCGGCACCCCGCTCCTGGGCATCTGCCGGGGCCACCAGCTCCTGAACGTGGCCCTCGGAGGCACGCTCGTCCAGCACCTCGACGGGCATGTGAAGGACACCGGTGTCATCGGACACCACGAGGTGACGCCCGCACCCGGGACGCGGTACGCCGGTCTCGTGCCGGAGCCGTGCGCTGTGCCGACGTACCACCATCAGGCGGTGGACCGGCTGGGTGACGGTCTCACGGTCTCCGCGCACGCCGCGGACGGCACCGTGGAGGCGATCGAACTCCCCGGCCCCGCCTGGGTGTTGGGAGTCCAGTGGCACCCGGAGATGGGCGACGACCTGCGGGTGATGCGCGGCCTGGTCGCGGCGGCGTCCTGAGCGGACGGGGGTCGGAGTTCAGCCCCTCCGGCGTTCGAGGAGCAGGGGTCCGGGGCAGCGCCCCCGGGGCGGGACGGGCAGGGGCAGAGAAGCGAAGAGGCCTGCGCGGTCAGGCGGCCCCCCGTACCCCTGTGGGTCAGGCGGCCCCCTGCCCCTGTGCGGTCAGGCGGCCCCCCGCGTCAGGGAGAGCAGGTCGCGGGCCGGGCCCGTGGGGCGGTGTCCTGTCGGCCAGACGGCCCGCAGGGCGCGGGCGAGCCGGACGTCGGCGAGCGGGATGCTCACCAGACGGTGGGCGGAGAGCTCCTCACCGAGGGCGAGTTCACTCAGGACGGCGGGTCCGGCGCCGCTGACGGCGGAGGCCTTGACCGCCGTCGTCGAGGACAGCTCGATCAGCGGGCGGGCGAGCCCGCCGAGCGCGGTGTCGAGGACCTGACGCGTGCCGGACCCCTCCTCCCGCAGGATGAGCGGCGTGGCGGCCAGTTCCGCCGCGGCCAGAGGCGCACGGCGACGCGCCCAGGGATGTCCGGGCGCCGTCACCACGATCAGCCGGTCGTGCGCGATGACGGTCGCGTCGAGACCGGACGGCACGGAGAGTCCCTCGACGAATCCGAGGTCCGCCTCGCCGGCGAGGAGCCGCTCGGCGACGGTGGCGGAGTTCCCCGCGAGCAGCGACACGGCCGTGTCGGGGCGCTGCGCGCGCAGCGCGATGAGCCAGCCGGGCAGCAGATACTCGGCGATGGTCATGCTCGCGGCCACCCGCAGCCGCGAGTCGCGCCGGTCCCGCAGCGCCTGCGCCCCCGCGTCGAACGCCTCGGCCGCGTCCACCACCCGGCGCGCCCAGTCCGTGACGAGCGCTCCCTCACGGGTGAGCCGGGATCCACGCGGCGAACGGTCGACGAGCGCCACCCCGAGCAGCCGCTCCATGGAACGAATACGGCTGCTGGCCGCCGGCTGGGTGATCCCCAGCTCGCGTGCGGCGCGGCCGAGACTGCCGAGGCGCGCCACCGCCAGCAGCAGTTCGAGCGCGCCCAGATCGGGCACCCGGTGCGCGATGCCGGCGCCGGGCCGATCCTCAGCACCGCTACTCATGGCGATCCTCAGCGCTGCTGCTCATAAAGCCAGCTTATGCCCTCATAGGCCCGCACTCCCTGGTGGGGAGCCGACGGGAGCGCGACCGTGGTGCCATGGTCACCGCAGCCCAGCCCCTGTCCGCCCATCAGGCGGGAACCGTCCCCGACACAAGCACCCCCCGTGTCACGGGGAGCCGCAGCTTCGCCGCAGTCCGGCATCTCGGCCCCAACTGGTACGCCTCCGTGATGGGCACCGCGATCGTGGCGACGGCGGGAGCCGGACTGCCCGGAAACGTGCCGGGCCTGCGCACCGCCTGCACCGTCGTATGGGCCGTCGCGCTCACCATGCTGGTGTCCTTGCTCGCCGCCCGCGCGCTGCACTGGACCTACCACCGCGACCAGGCCCGCGCCCACCTCCTCGACCCGGCCATGGCCCCCTTCTACGGCTGCCTCTCGATGGCCCTGCTCGCCGTGGGCGGCGGCACCCTGCTCGTCGGCCGTGACTGGATCGGGATACAGGCGGCGGTCGCCGTGGACACCGTCCTGTTCGCCGCCGGGACGCTGATCGGACTCGCCGCCGCCGTGGCCGTCCCGTACCTCATGGTCGTACGGCACCGGATCGAGCCCGGACAGGCGTCACCCGTGTGGCTGCTGCCGATCGTCGCCCCGATGGTGTCGGCCGCGCTCGGCCCCCTCCTCGTTCCCCACCTGCCGGCCGGACAGCCCCGGGAGACGCTGCTCCTCGCCTGTGTCGCGATGTTCGGGATCAGCCTGCTGGCCACCCTCGTGATGCTGCCGACGATCTTCGCCCGGCTCGTCACCGCGGGTCCGCTGCCGCTCGCGCTCACCCCGACGCTCTTCCTCGTGCTCGGTCCGCTGGGCCAGTCGACGACCGCGGTGGGCAAGTTCGCGGACGCCGCGCCCGGTGCGGTGCCCGCCCCGTACGACCAGGGCTTCGCGCTCCTCGCGGTTCTCTACGGCGTCCCCGTGCTGGGTTTCGCGCTGCTGTGGCTCGCGCTGGCTGTCGCGATGGTCGTACGGGCACGCCGCCAGGGCATGGGTTTCGCGATGACCTGGTGGGCGTTCACCTTCCCGGTCGGGACCTGCGTGACCGGTGCGGAAGGCCTGGCCCGGCACACCGGCCTGGTCGCCTTCGACGCGCTCGCCGTCGCCCTGTACGCCCTGCTGGTGGCCGCCTGGTCGGTGGCTGCCGTCCGCACCGCACACGGCCTGATCACCGGCAGGCTGCTCGCGGCGCCGTCGCGAAAGTAGCCTTTTGGAACCGCCTTCCCCTACCTGGCCACATCGATCGACGTGGCCAGGTTTCGTGCTTCGCCGGCTCTTCCAGCGCTGCGCGGATCATGGCGGGGGCGCCCCGGCGGTGGGCGGTGTCGGGGTGGTCGAGCCCGAGCGCGGCGGCCGTTACCCCCTGATCGGGAACTACGCCAGTCCGGGTGGGGCCTGCGTCGTGACCCGGTCACCGGCTGACGTCCTGCGACTCGATGCCTGCAATCACCGGCTTCACCGGCTGACCCTCGCGCAGGGTGCACCGGTCCCTGCGGCTCCCGCGCGACGGTCGGCCCGTGCCGTACCGAAACCCGCGAAGGCATGCTGGAGCCCACAGTTGGGCAGTGTGACGCGTCACAGACAACACAGCACCGCTGTGGGAACTTCAAGTGCCCTTCCTACCAGCCGAGTTGCCGATAAGCCGAGAGTGAGGTCCCCGGCAGACCGCACGGACCGCGTCGCTCGTCCCGTGTGTGCGTAAGAGGTGGAACCGCGGGCCGGCGAGGGAACCGACGAGAGGTGCGGCCCGCATGTGGAGAGGATCGAATGCGCTCTTTGGAAGCCCTGACGCTTGATCAGGTGGTCGACACGGCTCGCTATCCCCTGTCGGAACTCGCGAGCGCCCAGGGACAGGCCGTGGTCTCCCGTGCCCGCCGCGAACTGTCGGCTCTCGGCTGCACCGTGCTGCCGGACTTCGTCCGCCCGTCGCTGCGCGATGTGCTGCGGCAGGAGTGCTCGGCCATCGCCCCCCGGGCGCACCACGACGTCGAGACGGTGAACGTCTACAACATCGCGGTGGACTCGGCGCTGCCGGAGGACCATCCGGGCCGGAAGACCTTCGAGCGGGGTAACGCGTTCGTCGCGCGGGACCGCATCCCCGCGGACTCCCTCATCAGCCGGCTCTACTCCGACATGGTGTTCCGGCACTTCATCGCCCGCTGCTTCGAACTGCCGGAGCTGCACGAGCTGGCGGACCCGCTCTCCGGCCTGGTACTCAATGTCGTCGCGCCGGGCATGGAGCACCCCTGGCACTTCGACACCAACGAGTTCACCGTGAGCATGCTCACCCAGCAGGCGCAGGCCGGCGGCGTCTTCGAGTACTGCCCGAACATCCGGACCGCGCGGGACGAGAATTTCGGCGATGTCCGGGACGTGGTGGACGGCCGGGGCGAGCGGTTGACCCGGCGCCTCCCCCTGCAACCAGGTGACCTGCAGTTGTTCAAAGGGCGCTACTCGCTGCACCGAGTGAGCCCGGTGCGCGGCGAGGTCGCGCGCCACTCCGCGATATTCGCCTACAGCGAGCGCCCCGGCGTCATCGGGAGCGTGGAACGGACCCGGCAGCTCTTCGGCCGGGTGCTGCCCGAGCACCTGGCGGCCGAGGGCCGGGCGGTCCGCGGCGACCGGCTCCTGGACTAGGGGCGGCGAGAACGCGTAGTAGCCGTAGGCCGTTTCCCCCTGCGCGATCCCACGGAGGAGTAAGCCCTGTGCGTTTCGACGTGACCGGAAAAGTCTCACTCGACCACATCTACGACCAGCCCGATCCGCGATCCTATTTCACGGCGCTGCGCCCGCTCGACTACGGCGTTCCGCAGCAGGCCAAGCCCTACTTCGCCAAGATCATCACGGAGTACCGGGAGTCCCAGCACGTCGCGGTACCGCAGGTGCTGGACATCGGCTGCTCGTACGGAATCAACGCCGCCCTGCTGAAGTACGACGCGACCATGGACGAGCTGTACGCGCGCTACGGCGACGAGGAGCGTGCGGGTGAGAGCCGCGAGGCTCTGCTGGCCCGCGACCGGGAGCTGGCCCGGTCACGCCAACCCCCGCAGGCGATCCGCTTCGTCGGCCTCGACACCTCCGGCAGCGCACTGTCCTACGCTCTCGAGGCCGGGTTCCTCGACGACGTGGTGCACGCCGACCTGGAGGAGCACGAGCCCACACCGGGACAGCGCGCCCAGCTCTCGGGTACGGACCTGGTGATCTCGACGGGCTGCGTCGGCTACGTCACCGAGCGGACGCTCACGCGAGTCGTCCGGGCGCAGGGCGTCCGCCGGCCCTGGATGGCGCACTTCGTGCTGCGGATGTTCCCGTTCGACCGCGTCGAGCGCGCGTTGGCGAGTCTGGGCTACCGGACCGTCCGCGTCGGCGAGGTGTTCAGACAGCGGCGGTTCGCCTCCCCGCAGGAGCAGGCGCTCGTGCTCGACAGCATGTCGGCCGCAGGGGTGGATCCACGGGGGCTGGAGGCGGAAGGCTGGCTGTACGCACAGCTCCACCTTTCCCGGCCGTACGACATCACAGGTACCGACGATCCGAATCGAGAACAGAGTTGAAGACCAGTCAGGATGCGTCAGGCAACGCGACCTTCGCCCAGGAGGACAGCCTCCCGCGCGTGCCGCTGCCTACGCTGGACGCGAGCTGCGAGAGGTTTCTCGCCTGGTGTACGCCGCTGCTGACCGCCGACGAGCGGTCGGCGACCGAGGCGGAGGTTGCCGCCTTCCTCCGACCCGGTGGCCCCGGCCGGGTGCTGCATGCCGCGCTGGAGGAATACGACGCCACGGAGGGCGTGCACAGCTGGCTCGACACCTTCTGGCCGTACCGATACCTGGGCCGCCGGGACCGGATCGCCCTCAACGCCAACTTCTTCTTCCTGTTCAAGGACTCCGACCAGACGCAGGTGCAGCGGGCGGCCGGGCTCGTCGCCGGGGCCCTCAACTACAAGCGGCAGCTCGATCAGGGGCTGATTCCACCGGTGGTGCAGCGCGGAGCACCTCAGTCGATGGTGCAGAACAAGTTCCTGTTCTCCAGCACGCGTATCCCGGGCCTGCAGCAGGACACCGTCCGCGCCCCCTACACCGAGGAGTGGCCGGGCCCGTCCGAGGCCCGGCACGTCGTGGTGTTCTTCCGGGGCGGTATGTTCCGGCTGGACGTGCTGGGGCCGGACGGTGTCCCGCACAGCCTGGATGACATCGAGGCGGGGCTGCGCTCCGTGATGAAGGCCGACCCCGCCGACGCGGACACCTCGGTGGGCCACCTCACCACCATGGCCCGCGCGGAGTGGGCGGCCGCCCGGGAGTCCCTTCTCGCCTGCCACCCCCGCAACGCCGACGCCCTTGACGATGTCGAGACCGCGCTGTTCTGCGTCGCTCTGGAGGACTTCGCCCCCGCGGATGTCCAGGACGCCTGCGACCAGCTGCTGTACGGCGACCGCGGCAACCGCTGGTTCGACAAGGCCGTGTCGTTCGTCGTCTTCGCCGACGGACGGGCGGGCATCAACGTCGAGCACTGCGAGCTGGACGGGACCACGATCCTCACGTTCACCGACGCCCTGCTCGACACCCCGGCCGAGGAGCAGTCCCGGCAGTCCGGAGCCCGCTCCCAGGGGTTGCCGGCGCTGGAGCCGATCGTGTTCGAACTGGACGACGCGCTGCGGGACCAGGCGCGCTCCGCCGCCGACGCGTTCGCGGCGTACGGGGAGAACACCGCGACCAGCACGTTGTCGTTCACGGACTTCGGCAGCAGCGCGGCCAAGGAGTTGGGTGTCTCGCCGGACGCGTTCGTCCAGGCCGCCTACCAGCTCGCCCACCAGCGCGCCAAGGGGCTCCTGGGCGCCACGTACGAGTCGATCGCCACCCGGCAGTACCGCCACGGGCGCACCGAGGCGATGCGCGTCGTCACCACCGAGATGGTGGCTTTCGTGGCGGCGATGGAGGACCCGGCGGCGGACGCGGACGCCCGGCGCGCCGCGTTCCGGGCAGCGACGGAGGCGCATGTGGCGCGCGCCAAGGCGTGTCAGGCCGGGCAGGTGCCCGAGCAGCACCTGTGGGAGCTGGAGCTGATCCAGCGTCGGCGGGGGGCCGAGCTCGGGGTGACCGAACAGCCCTCGCTGTACCGGACGCCGGGCTGGTCGACCATGCGGGACGACTACCTGAGCACGAGCTCCGCGCCGTCCGTCAATATCCAGTACTTCGGCTTCGGGTCGACCAGCAGCCAGTGCATCGGTGTCGCCTATGTGCTGCTTCCCGATCGGTTCAACCTCTACCTGAGCACGCCCGAGCCGGTCGCCGCGCAGATGCGGACGTTCGCCGACCGGCTCCGGGAGGCGATGGACGAACTCCGGGAGCTGCTGGCGCCCGTGCGGCCCGGGGACTGAACGGACACCGCCGCCGGACCGTGGTCCCGACCGGAACTCCTGGTCGGGGACCACGGTCCGGCGGCGAGGATCGGCTCCTCGTCGTGGGGGCCCGATGCGGAGGGCGCGGACTGGTCGCGGTAGAGGCGTGATCGTAGCCGTGGCCGGCGAAGACGAGTCCGGGTTGCGGCGAGGGCGTCCTCGTCGGCCTTCGACTGCGGGGATCGCGTCGATCAGGGGCATGAGCTGGAGTCGACCACCCGGCCATGCCGCGAAGCTACATCCGCGGATGTGCTGCTCGCAGCGCCTCGCTGAGCCGCGCGGGCGCCTCGGCCAGCGACGGTCCGTACCAGGTCAGCAGGCGGCCGTCGACGAGGGCGTGCGGCAGCCCCGGGAAGGCCTCGGGCCCGTCGTCGGCGGTGAAGCGGTACGGCTCGTCGGGCAGCACCACGAGATCCGGGGCCGCCGCGGTCAGCTCGGGGAGCGGGACGCGGGGGTAGCGGTCCTCGTGCTGCGCGTACACGTTGTCGACGCCGAGCCTGGCGAGAACGTCTCCGGCGAAGGTGTCCCGGCCCAGCACCATCCAGGGCCGTCGCCAGATCGGCACGATCGCGGTCGTACGGCGGCCGGGAGCGGCCGGCTCCGTCCACGCGGCCTCCGCCGCGTCCAGCCAGCGCGGGCGACTGAGCGCGCCGCACGCGCCGAGCACCCGGTCCAGTTCGCGAAAGGCCCCCGGCACGTCCCGCACCTCGGTGACCAGTACTTCGATGCCCGCCTCGCGCAGGGCGGCCAGATCGGGCTCCCGGTTCTCCTCCTCGTTGGCGACGACGAGGTCGGGCGCGAGCCGTACGACGGCGTCGACGTCGGGGTTCTTGGTGCCCCCGATCCGTACGACGTCGAGGTCCGCGGGGTGGCTGCACCAGTCGGTCGCGCCGACCAGGGCGGCGGGCACGGACACGGCGACGGCCTCCGTGAGCGAGGGCACGAGGGACACCACCCGCATACCCTTCCGCCTCTCCGTCGCCGTCCGCTCTCCCGCCATCCTCTCCCGCGCCGTCTTTTCCCGCCTCGTTCCCGCCCGCGCCGCCCTCGGCCGCGCCCCTCAGCGCCTGCCGAGGTTGTGCCGGTCCTCCACCGCGTCGATGTGGTCGGCGACCTCGACGACGACCACCCGGGTGTCCGGCACGGTGGCACGCCAGCGGTGCCGCACCCCGCCCGTCAGATAGAGCGTGTCCCCGCGCCCCAGCCGATGGGCACGCCCCTCCGCCTCGACCTCGACGGCACCGTCGGCGACGTACATCAACTTGTCGTTGCGGTGCTGGAGTTCGCGTCCCTCTTCGTGATCGCCGGTGAACTCGGTGGCATGCAGCTGGTGGTGACCGCGCACCAGAGGGCGCGCGTGGGCCTCGGAAGTGAACTCGGCACCGGCGTCGGCGCGCACGACGTCGACACTGCACGCCGGGTCGGCGGCGGCGAGCAGGTCGACGGCGGTGGTGCCGAGGGCGTCGGCGACTCTCTCCAGGGAACTTCTGCTGGGCCGCGCCCGCTCGTTCTCCACCTGGCTGAGAAAGGGCACCGACAGGCCACTTCGCTCGGCCACGACGGCAAGGGTGAGCCGCAGTGCCCGACGCCGTCGCCGTACGGCCGCACCCACCCGAAGGGGCTGTTCTTTGTGGTCGCCCATCGCTCCGGCTCCCTCCCTCGCGTCGTCGGTCCGCGAACCGTCCGGATTTCCGGTCCGCCGCTTCTGATGAGTTGTTTGCACCCTACGCATGTTCGGCAAACCGTTTCATGCACCCGTCACATCGCTGTCACATCGAGGGAGTGTGAGGGTTACAGTTCGCGCCACCGCGCGAGCCGTCGCGCGCCCGGCGCCGCGGCCCCCTCGCGCGAGGCGAAAGGGCCGATCACCAGGGCGGGATGCCCGTCCGGACCCGCCGGCCGCCGGATCGGAGCCTGAAGTCCGTTCTCCCGGTGCGCAGTTGGCCTCCGCGTCGCACGGCGGCCCGCGGTGGCCGACGGGTTCGGCCCCACCGCCGCGCACGGAGCTGATGTGCGACGGGCCCTCGGAGCGGTGCGCGGGGGCGGCCGGCACCTCGGACCCGCGGTCGACGCCGTGGGCCGAAAACGCGGCGGGAGGGTGCGGTCGCGCACCGCGTAACGGTTGTCCGGATCTCTCTCGTACGCCAGTACGTGACCACCCGCGTCGTCGCCCGCGCGTGCGGACCGGCATCCACCCGGACAGGGAGGGGTTCCACGGGCCCCGGGAACGCCGCGAGGGGTGGCCCGCGCCGCACGGGTCAAGAGAACCCGTACGACGAGGACCACCCCTCGGAGTGAACCGCGAACCGCTCAGCACGCTCGGAGTGAACCACTGCCCCGTGGCCGCGCCTCGGAGTGAACCACTGCCCCGTGGCCGCGCCTCGGGGTGAACCGGTGTCTCCTGGCTGCGCCTCGGACTGAACCGCTCGCCGCGCCTCGGAGTGAGCGGCTCGTCGCCTACTGCGGAGTCATCCGCTGCACCATGTCCGGGTGCTCCTTGAGCCACCCGGCGACGGCGTCCTCCTCGTGCCCCTGCCCCCGCCGCTTGATCTCGCTCTCCAGGCTGCCGAGTTCACTCTCGCTCATCCTGAACTGCCTGATCCACTCGGTGAGCTTCGGGTACTGGCCGGGGAACTTCTTGCCGGCGATCGTCCGGATCGTGTTGCCCTCGCCGAACAGCTTCCTGTCGTCGGCGAGCTTGGTGAGCCTGTACTCGCTGTACGCCCAGTGCGGGGACCACAGGACGACCGCGACCGGCTCCTTCTTGGCGTACGCGCGCTTCAGCTCGGCCAGCATCGCGGGCGTCGAACCGTCGACGACCTTGTACTCCTTGTCGAGGCCGTATCCCGGAAGCACCTTGTTCTTGAGGAGGTTCATCTCACCGGTGCCCGGCTCGATCCCGATGATCTTCCCGTCGAACGTCCTGCCCTTGCCCTTGAGGTCGGCGAGGGACTTGACGTCCTTGACGTACGAGGGGACGGCGATCTCCAGGGAGGTCGGCTTGTACCAGGTGCCCAGGTCCTTCAGGTCGTTCTTGTGCTGGTCCCAGTAGTTGGACTGGGCGTACGGCAGCCAGGCGTCGAAGTTGAGGTCGAGGTCGCCGGAGGCCAGGCCGGTGTAGACCGGGCCGACGTCCATCTGCTTGAGGTTCAGCGTGTAGCCGCGCCGGGCCAGGACGTTCTTCCAGAGGTAGGTGACGGCGACGTCCTCGTCCCAGGGGAACCAGGCGACGTCCAGCGGGCGCTTCGCCTCGGCCGGGGCGGCGGACGCGGAGCCCTTCACCGGGGCGAGCTTGTCGACGACCGCGGGGTTCTTCTTCAGCCAGGCGCGCACGGCGTCCTGCTGCCTGCCCTTGCCGGCCTGGTTGATCTCGGCTTCGAGACCGGTCAGCTGCTTCTCGGTCATCCTGAAGTTCTTCAGCCACTGACCGACGACCGCGTTGTCCTGGGCGAAGCCCTTGCGGGAGAGGGTGTGCACCCCGTCACCCTTGCCCCAGGCGCCCTTCGGGTCCTTGAGCTTCTTCAGCTTGTAGTCGCTGTAGGCCCAGTGCGGCGACCACAGGGTGGCGACGATCGGCGCCTTCTTGGCGTACGCGCGCTTCAGCTCGGCCAGCATCGCGGGGGTGGAGCTGTCGACGACCTTGTACTCCTTGTCGAGCCCGTACGCCTTGAGCACCTTGCTCTTGAGCAGGCCCATCATTCCGGCGCTGGACTCGATGCCGGTGATCTTGCCGCCGAAGGTGCCGGCCTTGCCCTTGAGGTCCTCGAGGGAGTCGATGCCCTTCATGTAGGCGGGCACGGACAGTTCCAGGGACGTCGGGCCGTACCAGGAACCCAGGTCGTCGAGCTGCTTGCCGTACTTCTTCCAGTACTGGGCGTGCGTGGTCGGCAGCCAGGAGTCGGTCTCGAAGTCGATGTCGCCCTGGGCCAGCGAGGTGTACAGCGGGCCCGCGTCGAACTGCCTGGTCTCCACCTGGAAGCCGCGTCGCTCCAGGATCTCCTGCCAGAGGAAGGTGGAGGCGACGCCCTCGTCCCAGGGGATGTAGCCGATGGTGACCTTCTTGCCCTGGCCGACGTTCTCGCCGTCGGCCGCGGTGGAGGCCGAGCCGGCACCGCCGAAAATTCCCATGCCGCCCGCGACCAGGGCGAGCACGACGACGCCCGCCATGGCGACGACGGGACGGGGGCGGTACGACCAGATCTTCAGGCCCTGCGCCGCGCGCGCCTTGGCGGCGGCGCGGCGGCCGAGCGGCGAGACCTGGGTGCCCAGCGCGCCGGTCATGCGGTCGAGGTAGATCGCGAGGATGACGATGGCGACGCCGGCCTCGGAGCCGAGGCCGACGTTCAGCTGGCCGATGGCCTCGTTGACATCGCCGCCGAGACCGCCGGTGCCGACCATGCCCGCGATGGCCGCCATGGACAGGCCCAGCATGATGACCTGGTTGACGCCCGCCATGACGGTGGGCAGCGCGAGCGGAAGCTGGATGCGCAGCAGGGTGTCGCGCGGCGTGGTGCCGAACGCGTCGGCGGCCTCGACGAGGTCCTTGTCGACCTGGCGGATGCCCAGTTCGGTCATGCGGACACCGGGGGCCAGCGCGAAGATCAGGGTGGCGACGATGCCGGCGGGGGCACCGGTGCCGAAGAACAGGATCGCCGGGATGAGGTAGATCATCGCGGGCAGCGTCTGCATGAAGTCCAGGACCGGCCGGACGATGCCGCTGACCCGGCCGGAGCGGGCCGCCCAGATGCCGACGGGCACCGAGACGACGAGCGCGATGAGCGTCGCGACGAGGACCAGGGACAGGGTCACCATCGCGTCCTCCCACAGTTCGAGGGAGTCGATGAAGGCGAATCCGGCGAAGGTGAGGACACCGGCGGAGGTGCCGCGCAGCCAGAAGGCGATGACGGCGAAGATGCCGGCGAGGAGCAGCGGTTGGGGCGCCTGGAGGACGGCGTCGATGCCGTCGTAAGTGCCCGAGAAGACGGTCTTGAGGAAGTCGAAGAGCCAAGCCATGTGGTTCAGCAGCCAGTCGACCGCGTCGTTGACCCAGTCGCCGAAGGGGATCCTAGGCACCGGCCTTCACCTCCTCGTTCCGCGGGCTGGGACACCGCTCGGGTGTGCCCTGCTCGTCGCCGAGGAAGCCGACGAGCCGCTGCCGGGGGACGACCCCGACGAGGGTGCGCTGCTTGTCGACCACCGCGACCGGATGGGACAGCCGGGCGCTGATCGCGCAGAGCTCCACGAACGGGGTGTCGGGAGTGGCGGTCTCGCAGGAGCAGTCGGCCTCGTCGCCGCGCAGGTCCGTGTCCATGACGGCGCCCGCGGTCAGCACCCGAGAGCGGTCGACGTCCTGGGTGAAGGAGGCGACGTAGTCGTCGGCGGGCCGGACGAGGATGTCCTCGGCGGTGCCGATCTGGACGATGCGGCCGTCGCGCATGACGGCGATCCGGTCACCGAGGCGCATCGCCTCGTTGAGGTCGTGCGTGATGAAGACGATGGTCTTCTTGAGCTTCTTCTGGAGCTCGATCAGCTGGTCCTGCATGTCCCGGCGGATCAGCGGGTCGAGTGCGCTGAACGACTCGTCCATGAGCAGCAGATCGGCGTCGGTGGCGAGCGCGCGGGCGAGACCCACACGCTGCTGCATACCGCCGGACAGTTCGTCGGGCCAGGACTTCTCCCAGCCCGCGAGTCCGGCCAGTTCGAGGGCCGTGGCCGCCCGTTCCCTGCGTTCGGCGGCCGGTACGCCCTGGACCTCCAGGCCGTAGCCGGCGTTCTCCAGCACGCTGCGGTGCGGGAACAGCGCGAAGTGCTGGAAGACCATGCTGATCTTCCGGGAGCGGACCTCGCGCAGTTCGCGCGCGCTGAGCGCGGTGAGGTCCTCACCGTCGAAGCGCACGTGTCCCGCGGTGGGCTCCAGCAGTCCGTTGAGCATGCGCAGCAGCGTGGACTTGCCGGATCCGGACAGGCCCATGACGACGAAGATCTGCCCCGGTTCCACCGTGAAGGACGCGTCGATCACGGCGGCTGTGGTGCCGTCGGCGCGCAGTTCCTCACGGTCGGCCCCCTGGCGGAGCCGCTCCACGGCCGCTTCCGATCGTCTTCCGAACACCTTGTACAGATGGTCGGCCTCAAGCCTGGATGACACGTGTGCCTCTCGTTCGGACGCGGGGAACGGGTTGAACAAACGCTTTCGACGTTCCCGACGACTGGTGACGGTTGAATGCACAACCGAGTCCGTTCAGAGGCGGCGCCTGCCCCCGCTTACACGGAGCAAACACCGGAGTGGTCCAGGTCACTGTCAGTGGTGTACGGCATGATGCGGAGCGTGACACTGCAGACGCGACGACTCATGCTCCTCGACACCGCCTCGCTGTACTTCCGCGCCTATTTCGGCGTGCCGGAATCCGTGAAGGCCCCTGACGGCACACCGGTGAACGCCGTGCGCGGGCTGCTGGAGTTCATCGACCGCCTGGTCAAGGACCACCGGCCGGACGATCTGGTGGCCTGCATGGACGCGGACTGGCGCCCGCAGTGGCGGGTCGACCTGATCCCTTCGTACAAGGCGCACCGGGTCGCGGTGGAGACCGAGACCGGCCCGGACGAGGAGGAGGTGCCGGACACGCTCTCCCCGCAGGTGCCCGTCATCGAAGACGTCCTGGACGCGCTGGGCATCGCGCGCGTGGGGGTCGAACGGTACGAGGCCGACGACGTGATCGGCACGTTCACCGGGCGCGCCACCGGCCCGGTCGACATCGTCACCGGAGACCGCGACCTGTATCAACTCGTCGACGACAAGCGGGAGGTGCGCGTGCTGTATCCCCTCAAGGGTGTCGGCACGCTCCAGCTCACCGACGAGGCCTGGCTGCGCGAGAAGTACGGCGTGAACGGTCCGGGGTACGCGGATCTGGCGCTGCTGCGCGGCGATCCGAGCGACGGGCTGCCCGGAGTGCCCGGCATCGGGGAGAAGACGGCCGCCAAACTGCTCGCCGAGTTCGGCGACCTGGCCGGGATCATGGCCGCGGTCGACGACCCCAAGGCCAAGCTGACGCCTTCTCAGCGCAAGCGGCTCGACGAGTCGCGGCCGTACCTCGCCGTGGCGCCGACGGTCGTCAAGGTGGCCGGCGATGTGCCGCTTCCCGAGGTGGACACGGCACTGCCGCACGCGCCGCGCCATCCCGCCGCGCTGGACGAACTGGCCGCGCGCTGGGGCCTGGGCGGCTCGTTGCACCGCCTGCTCACGACTTTGCAGTCATAGCTGAACGCTTCTGACGCGAGGGATATCACTTCATGCCTAGGTGCCACAGAGGAAGGGATGCTAACTTAGGTAAGCCTAAGCATGTGAAATCAGGAGGCAGTCATGGCAGAGCGCCCGGAACGCAAGCCCCGGAAGCCCCACTCCGCGAAGGTCGTGCGGACCGAGCGGCTGACCCCCCACATGCAACGAGTGGTGCTGGGAGGCGACACCCTGGCGGACTTCGCCACGGGCACCAGCACCGACCACTATGTGAAGCTGCTGTTCGGCCCCGCGGGCGTCACCTATCCCGAGCCCTTCGACCTGGAGCGCATCCGCGAGGAGTTCCCGCGCGAGCAGTGGCCGGTGACGCGGACGTACACCGTGCGCGCCTGGGACCCCGAAGTGCGTGAGCTGACACTGGACTTCGTGGTGCACGGGGACGAGGGGCTCGCCGGGCCGTGGGCCCTTCGGGTGCAGCCGGGCGAGGTCGTCCGGTTCATGGGTCCCGGTGGCGCCTACGCACCCGACACGAGCGCCGACTGGCATCTGCTCGCCGGTGACGAGAGCGCGCTGCCCGCGATCGCCGCCGCCCTGGAGTCACTGCCCGACGCCGCCGTCGTGCGCGCCTTCGTCGAGGTCTCCGGACCCGAGGAGGAGCAGAAGATCGACTCCGACGCGGAGGTCGTCTGGCTGCACCGCGGTGGCCGACCCGTCGGCGCGGCCCTGGTGGAGGCCCTGCGAGCCCTGGAGTTCCCCGAGGGCCGGGTGCACGCGTTCGTGCACGGCGAGGCGGCCTTCGTGAAGGAGCTGCGGGGGCTGCTGCGGGTCGAGCGCGGGATTTCACGCGACGACCTGTCCATCTCCGGTTACTGGCGCCTCGGTCACAACGAGGACGGCTGGCAGGCGTCGAAGCGCGCGTGGAACGCCCAGGTGGAGGCGGAGCAGGAGGCGTCGGCCTGACGCCGGCTCACCACCCCGTACGTCGTCAGGAGGCGGACCCGCGTCGCACGGGCCGCCTCCTGACGTGTACGTACGTGCCGTTCGGCGGATGATGACCGCCCGACGGGCTAGACCGAGCGCTGGTACGACCGGAACGTGCGGATCGACAGCCAGACCGCCGCCACCGCGAGCGCGAGCAGGCCGCCCGTCCGGCTGAGCACGTCACCCCAGTCGGGGTGCTCGGACATCGCCGAACGGCCCGCGACCATGGCCCAGTTGAGCGGGTTGAAGTCGGCGGTGTGCCGAATCCAGCCGGGCATCTGCGAGGGCGCCATGAAGGCGCTGGACAGGAACGTGAGCGGCAGCAGCAGGAAGGTGTTGATGCCGATGATCGACTCCCGCTCCTGCACCAGCATGCCCAGCGCGTTGGACAGCGCTCCGAACACCGTGCCGAGCAGGACCGAGGCGAGGACCAGGATCGCCACACCGCCGACGCCGCCCGGGTAGTCGGCGCCCCCGACGAGTCCGAGGAGCACGATGACGACCGACTGCAGGGCGGTGATCAGGCCGTTGTTGACGACGTTGCCGTTCATCAGCGCGGCCCGGCTGACCGGGGTGGTGAGGAAGCGGTTGAGCGTGCCCCGCTGGATCTCCTCCAACGTGCCCATGCCGGCCCACATGTTGGAGCTGAGGGCGCTCATCACGACCACGCCCGGCACCAGGTAGTCGAGGTAGGAGGTGGTGCCGAAGCCGCCGAGCTCGACGACCTTCTTGAAGAGACTGCCGAACAGGAAGAGCCAGATCACCGGCTGGATCAGGGTGATGATCGCGTACGCGGGCTGGCGGGCGAACACCATCAGCTGTCGCTGCGTCATGTACCAGGTCTGCGAAACGGCCGTGCTCATCGGGCACCTCCGGCGAGAACGAAGGGAGCGGCGCCTTCCGCCTCGGCTTCCGAGTAACGGCGGCCCGCGTAGCGGAGATAGACGTCGTCGAGCGAGGGCCGGGCGACGGTCGCGGAGGCGACCTCGACCCCGGCCCGGTCCAGGGCTCCGAGCAGGGCGGGTACCGCGGCCCCGCCGTCGTCGGCGCGGACGCTGATCCGCCGCCCGTCGAGCAGCACCTGATGCACGCCCGGCAGTGAGCCGAGGGTGCCCTCCAGCAGCGTACGGCCGGCTTCGCCGACCGCCTCGCTCAGTTCCACATGGACGGCGTCGCCACGGAGTTCGCCCTTCAGGGCGTCCGGGGTGCCCTCGACGACGACACGGCCGCGGTCGACGATGGCGATGCGTTCGGCGAGCCGATCGGCCTCTTCCAGGTAGTGCGTGGTGAGCAGGATGGTCAGGCCCTCGTCGCCGGCGAGCCGGGCGATCTCGTCCCACATCGCGGTGCGCGCCTCGGGGTCGAGGCCGGTGGTGGGCTCGTCGAGGAAGAGCACCTCGGGGCGGTGGACCAGGCCGAGCGCCACGTCCAGGCGCCGTCGCATGCCGCCCGAGTAGCCCTTGACCGGGCGCTGGGCGGCGTCGGCGAGGGTGAACCGCTCCAGGAGTTCGTCGACCCGGCGGTCCAGGCCCGCGCCCTTCAGACCGTAGAGCCTGCCCTGGAGCCGGAGGTTCTCCCGGCCGGTCGCCACCGGGTCGGCGCCCGAGCTCTGGGCGACCACGCCGATCGCGCGCCGCACCCGGTCCGGGTGGCGCAGTACGTCGTGGCCCGCGACGGTGGCGGTGCCCGAGTCGGGGCGGGCCAGGGTGGTGAGGATCTTGACGGTGGTGGACTTGCCGGCGCCGTTCGGGCCGAGGAGGCCGAAGACGGTGCCCTGCTCCACGGTGATGTCCATGCCGCTGAGCGCGGTGACATCTCCGGAATAGGTCTTGATCAGTTGACGCGCCTCAACCGCGGGCGCACGAGTACTGCTCATGGCGACTGCTCTCCCAAGTGAGCGGATGCTCGGCGTGAAGCCGAGTGATCTCGGATTCCCGAGTGATCCCGAGTGATCTCGGGTGATCTCGGGTGACTGCCGAGCTGATCCGCGTGAAGAGCGCCGGGCTATCCTGGGTGTGCCGCACCTCGATCGCCTGGAACTGCCGCACGGCGGATTCAGTTCGGGGTTCGAGACCCTGGCGGGACTGGTGCAACAGTCCTGCCGGGGTCTGTTCTCCTTCGGGTCACTGCTCGAAGTGGCGTTCCTCCGCGTCCTGGAACTCGGGCGGGATCTCCCCCGTCTCGTGGAAGGTCCGCCACGCCTCGACGCCGGGGAGCGTGCCGCCCCTGAGCTCCTTGAGGAAGCTCCGGACCCACTCCGCCTGCGCCTCGATCATGTGCAGCTGGTACTCGCTCTCCACGAGGAAGAGCCGGGGCAGCGTCTCGTACAGCTTCGCGAGACCGCCGCGGGCGCTCGCGGCCTGTACTTCGAGAGAGTTGAGCCGCTCCGCGAGCAGCCGGGCCACCTCGTCCGGAGGCAGTACCCCCATGAGCGAGAGCGCGGTCTCGAAGATCGGGTACTCACGCGCCGGGACGGCCATCAGATCGGAGAGCCATTCGGTCATCTCCTCGCGCCCGGCCTCGGTGATGCCGTAGATCGTGCGCTCCGGACGGTTGCCCTGCCGCTCCACATCGGTGACCTCGACGAAGCCGTGCTTCTCCAGGTTCTGCACCACCGTGTACAGAGACCCGTAGTTGATCTTCGTGCTGCTGTCCTTGCCCTGACGGCGCAACGTCTGGGCGATCTCGTACGGATGCATCGGCTTCTGCCAGAGCGTCGTCATGACGGCGAGCGCCAGCGGGTTGCTCAGCTTGCGTCGCTTCATCGCCATCACACCTCTCGACTCGTCTCCGAATATCCGTAGCCGAACATATCGCGTATTCAGAGAGCACGTCAACACACGCGATGTATCGCGTTGGAGCAGGGACACCGGGCGCGTGAGAACTTAGGCCCGCCGCCGACACGACCGCGTCACGCGGGCGAAACAGGGTCTCCCTAATTTCTGTCACCCGACAGGAATTCCTGGGAATCCCTCTCCCTTCCGCGCCGAAGGCAGGTGCCGCCGTGACCACCACCGCCCCCTCCGACGTACGACCCGATCCGCCGGAGTCCTCCGACGACCGCTCGCTGACCGAGTTCGGCTACCGCCAGGAGCTGCACCGCAGCCTCGGCCGGTACGCCTCGTTCGCCGCCGGGTTCTCTTTCATCTCCGTCCTCACGACGGTCTTCCAGTTCTTCGCCTTCGGGTACGCCTTCGGCGGCCCGGTCTTCTTCTGGACCTGGCCGGCCGTGCTGATCGGCCAGCTGGCGGTCGCCGCCTGCTTCGCGGAACTGGCCGCGCGCTACCCGATCTCCGGCGCGATCTACCAGTGGTCCTCGCGCCTGTCGAACCTCTCCTTCGGCTGGTTCGCCGGCTGGATCATGGTGATCGGGCAGATCGTCGTGGTCGCCGCCGCGGCGCTCGCCCTGCAGATGGTGCTGCCCGCGATCTGGTCCGGCTTCCAGCTGGTCGGCGGCGATCCGGCCCCGACCAGTCCCGACGGCGCCGCCAACGCGGCCGTCCTGGGTGTCGTCCTGCTCGTCCTGACCACACTGGTGAACGTCCTCGACAACCGCGTGATGTCCGCGATCAACCGGATCGGCGTCACCGCCGAGATCATCGGCGCCGTCCTGATCATCGTGCTGCTGCTCACCCACTCCGAGCGCTCCCCCGGCATCACCTTCCACACCGGCGGAGGCGGCACCGGCCTGTTCGGGGCGCTGATGGTGGGCTCGTTCATGGCCGCCTACGTGATGATCGGCTTCGACAGCGCCGGCGAGATGAGCGAGGAGACCCACCACCCGCGGCGCACCGCGCCCCGTACGATCCTCACCGCGCTCGGCGCGGCGGGCCTGCTCGGCGGGCTGATCGTGCTCGGCGGACTGCTCGCCGCCCCGAGCCTGACCGACGGCCGCCTCGGCGTCGACGGCCTGAGCTACGTCCTGACCAGCAGCCTCGGCGACGGGGTCGGCCGCGCGCTGCTCGCCGACGTGGTGGTGGCCATCGCGGTGGCGACCCTGGCGATCCAGACAGCCGCCTGCCGCATGCTCTTCTCGATGGCCCGCGACAACCAGCTCCCGTTCTCCGGCCGTCTCGCGAAGGTCGACCCGCGCACCGGCATTCCGAGCGCCCCCGCCCTGCTCGTCGGCGTCCTCGCGGCCGCCCTGCTGCTCCTGAACTTCGCCTCACCGGACGCGTTCCTGGCGATCGGCACCACCTGCATCGTGATGCTGTACCTCGCGTACGCGATGGTCACCGGGCCGCTGCTGGTACGGCGGCTGCGCGGGCAGTTCACCGCGGACGGCACCGACGAGACGGGCGCCCCGCTCTTCTCCCTCGGCCGATGGGGTGTCCCCGTCAACGCGCTCGCCCTCGTCTACGGCCTCTTCATGACGGTCAACCTGGCCTGGCCGCGCGCCGCGGTGTACGACCCGGCGGGCGGGCACTGGTACTTCCGCTGGTTCACCCTGCTGTTCCTCGGTGTGACGCTGGTCGCGGGCGCGGGCTACCGGGCCTTCGGGGCGCGGGCGACGGTGGCGGAGGTTCCCGAGGTGGTCCCGGCCTCGTACGCTTGACCGGGTGAGACGCAAGCCCCGGATCCCGCCCTCTCCCCTCCCGCAGCGCCACGGGGTCGACCCCGTGCGGATCAGACTGCCGCGGGAGGGGAGCCGGTCCACCGTGCGGGAGTATCTGGTGGAGCGGCTCGCGGCGGGCGACGGGGTCATCGACACGATGATCGACGAGGGGCTGATCGTCTGCGAGGACGGACGGCCGCTGACCGCCGAAGCGGCCTACACGCCCGGGATGTTCGTGTGGTTCCACCGGGAGCTGCCCGACGAGGAGCCGGTGCCGTTCCCGCTCGACGTGGTCTACCGGGACGAGCACATCGTCGTCGCCGACAAGCCGCACTTCCTCGCCACCACACCGCGCGGCAGCCATGTCGCCGAGACGGCCCTCGCCCGGCTGCGCCGGGAGCTGGACCTGCCGGAACTGGGCGCCGCGCACCGCCTCGACCGGCTGACCGCCGGGCTCGTGCTCTTCACCGTACGGCCCGGGGAACGCGGCGCGTACCAGTCACTGTTCCGCGACCGGCTGGTCGGCAAGGAGTACGAGGCCGTGGCGCCGTACGCCACCGGGCTCGGCCTGCCGCGCACGGTCACCAGCCGCATCCTCAAGGAGCGCGGGGTGATGGCCGCGCGAGAGGTGGCGGGCGAGCCGAACGCGGTCAGCGGGATCGAACTGGTGGAACGCCGGGACGGTCTCGGTCGCTACCGGCTGACTCCCCGTACCGGCCAGACCCATCAACTCCGGGTGCACATGAGCGCGTTGGGCGTGCCCATCCTCGGCGATCCGCTGTACCCGGTGGTGACCGGTCCGGTGCCGGCTGGCGACTTCCGGCGTCCGCTGCAACTGCTGGCGCGGACACTGGAGTTCACCGATCCGGTCACCGGACGGGCTCATCGGTTCGTGAGTGAACGGGTATTGGAGGCGTGGGGCTCGTACGACGCCTGGTCGGCCCGGACCGCCGGGGATCAGTAGCCGCGCCACCAGCGCAGGAAGCGCTGCCAGGCGCCCGGCCGGCGGGCGGGCTCGGGAGCGGCCGGGACGGGTGCTGGAGCCACCGGCTGCGGTGCGGGCCCGGCGGGTGCCGTGGCATCGGTCGTGACCTGCCAGTGGGACCGCTGGGCGGGCAGCGCCCGGACGGAGGGCCGTTGCATGATGTCCTGCGTCGGCTTGGGCTCGAACCGTACGGGCAGATCGACGAGGTGGCGCGAGGACATCGATCCCCGCCAGCGCAGGTCGCTCTCGTCGCAGTCGAGTTCGACGTCCGGCAGCCGCAACAGCAGGGCGTCGACGCCGACATCGGCGATGGCACGGCCGATGTCCTGACCCGGGCACTCGTGGGGACCGCCGCCGAAGGCGAGGTGCGAGCGGTTGCCCTGCATGCTCGCGGCCAGGTCGGGACGGATCCGGGGGTCGACGTTGCCCGGCGCGATCCCGAACAGCAGTCCGTCGCCCTTGCGGATGCGCTGACCGCCGAGCTCCGTCTCCTGCTTGGCGAAGTAGCCGAGGACGGCGCTGAACGGCGGCTCGTTCCACAGGGACTGCTCGACCGCCTCGGGCACGGTCATCTGCCCGCCGTTCAACTGGGCACGAAAACGCGGGTCGGTGAGCACCATGCGCAGCACATTGGCGATGAGGTTGGCGGTGGCCTCGTACGCGGCGAGCAGGACGAGCCGCAGATGCTGGGCCACCTCGTCGTCGGTGAGCCGGGCCGGGTGGTTGATGAGGTGACTGGTGAAGTCCTCGTCGGGTTCGGCACGGCGCCGCAGGGTGTGCTGCGTCAGCAGGCTCATGACGTACTCGTTGCTGGCGATCGCGGTGTCCGTGCCCTTGAGAAGGTCACGGGTGGCCTGCACCATGCGGTCGTTGTAGTCCTCGGGCATGCCGATGATCTCGCAGAGCACGGACATCGGCAGATGCTCGGCGAACTGTCCGACCAGATCGGCCTCGCCGAGCTCGCAGAACGCGTTGACCAGGCGCTGCGTCGCGCGGTTGATGTAGCGCCGCAGGCTGCGGAAGTCGATGGTCGACATGGCGCCGGTGACCGCTCCGCGTAAGCGCAGGTGCTCGTCCCCCTCGGCGTGGGAGCAGATGGGCTGCCAGGCGATGTGCGGGGCGAGCGGATGGTCAGCGCCCGCGGTACCGTCCTTGACCGCGGTCCACAGACGGCTGTCGCGCGCGAAGTGCGAGGGCGTGCTGACCATGTGCAGGTTCTCGGCATGGCCGAGGACCACCCAGATCGGCACGTCGTTGTGCAGTAACACGGGTGCGACGCCTCCGTGTTCGGCACGGAGCTTTTCGTACAACGCTCCCAGGTCCTCCGCCTCGGGCCCGTACAGGCGGCGCAGCCCGCCCGGACCGACGCCGGGGCCCATACCGTGGGCGGGGCAGCCGGGCGGTGGGCCGAACGCTGGTTCGTCCGTATCGGTCTGGGAATGGGATTCGGTCGTCACAATGATCGCTCCGAAGCTCAAATGCGTTCTGTGGATAGGGAGTTGGCGTGCGGATGCCGTCACCGTACGACGTTCAGACGCGCGCGGAGGTCATCGCCAGCGAATGCAGGAACCGCATGAGTGTCATCAACGTGTCGCGGCTCGAGGCCCTGCGGCGGGCGTCGCACTTCACGATCGGGATCTCGTCGGACAGGTCGAGCGCGGCCCGCAGATCCTCGACCGGGTACCGGGGCGCGTCGGGGAAGTCGTTTATCGCGACGACGAACGGAACTCCGCGCTCCTCCAGGCGGCCGATCACGTCGAAGCTGACTTCCAGACGGCGGGTGTCGATCAGGACCACCGCGCCGAGCGCTCCCTCGAACAGGCCGTTCCACAGGAACCAGAAGCGCTCCTGGCCGGGTGTGCCGAACAGGTAGAGCACCAGCTGGTCCGTGATGGAGATCCGGCCGAAGTCCATGGCCACGGTGGTGGCCGTCTTGGTCTCGGACCCGTAGTTGTCGTCGACTCCGATGCCGGCCTGCGTCATGGTCTCCTCGGTCGTCAGCGGCTTGATCTCGCTGACGGAGCCCACCATGGTCGTCTTGCCGACTCCGAAGCCGCCCACGATCACGATCTTCACCGCCGCCTGTGCGGTGTGCGGCAGGTGGTCCTCGGCGCGAGGGCCCGTGATGGTGTCAGAGCTTTTGAAGTCCATGCATCACCGCTTCGAGGAGGGAACGGTCGGGGAGCGCCTGGCGGACGATCGGGGCGCGCGCCTGTACCAGTTCGGCCGCCAGCAGCTCGGTGAGCAGGACGGTCACCACGCTGAACGGCAGATTGAGATAGGCCGAGATCTCGGCCACGGACAAAGGGGTCTTGCACAGGCGCAGCAGCGCCGACTGCTCCGGCTGGGTGGCGGGCGGCGCGGCGGCGCGTGCTACGACCAGCGTGACCAGGTCGACCTCGGCCCGGTCGCCGCCCTCACCGCCGCCCGTGAGCACGTACAGCCGCTCGGGGTTCTTCGGTTTGCCTTGGCCGTCCTCCCCCTCGTGGCCTTCCGGGGCCACGAGGGGGGAAGCCGTTGCGGGAGGGTCCGGGGGCCGCTCCTTGGGTTGGCGCCGCCGGCGTTGCGGAGGAGTCATACGGTCTGCCCGTTGCGCCTCGGCGGACTCGTCAGATGGGCGCCGATCCGTACGACGAGGTCACGCATGCGGTTGCTCATCAGCCCCGGTTCCGCGGTCTGGTTGGCGAGCACCGCGAGGTAGGCGTTGGCTCCCGCCGACATCAGGTAGAAGTAGCCGCCGTTGATCTCGATGATGACCATCCGCATCCGGCCGTCGCTCTTGGGGATCTCGCTCGCGACGGCACCGGCCAGGCTCTGCAGTCCCGCGCAGGCCGCGGCGACCCGGTCGGCCGCGTCCGGATCGCCGCCGTAGCGCGCGATGCGCAGTCCGTCGGCGGAGAGCACCACGATCTGCTGGATGCCCGGCACTCCGTCGGCGAGATCCTTGAGCATCCAGTCGAAGTTGGCTCGCTGCTGGATCACTTGAGGTCCCCCTCGTCGTCGGCCTCGGCAGGGGCCTGCTGGTTGTCCGTGCTGAGTGCGGTCGGATCGGGGTCGCCCTTGAGTCCGTTCATGAACGCCTCGACCCACAGACCGGGTTCGGGCTCCTTCTCCTGCGGTTCGGGCTCGGGCTCCCACAAGGACGAGGCGCCTGCGGCCTCGGCGGCCTCCTGCTCTGCACGCGCCTCGGCGTACCGCTGGCTGAGCGGGACCTTGACCCGGCTGCGGCGCTGCGGCAGACCGCCCGGCGTCCACTCGGTGACCACCGGGACGTCGTCCTCGCGGAGGTCGCCGCTCGACGAGGGGATGCGGGGGCCCGTGGTCGGCCGGCGCTTCTTGGGCTTGCGCGCCGGTCCCTCGACCCCGCCGTTGTCGATGCCGGCCACGGAGGTGGCTCCGATGCCGTGCGCGAGACCGGGGGCGAAGTCGGTGGTGAGCATGTCGCGCGGGGCGACGAGGACGGCGCGGACACCGCCGTACGCGGACTGGCGCAGCGAGATCTGCATGCTGTACATCTGCGCGAGTCGTCCGACGACGGCCATGCCGAGCCGGGGCGCCTGGCCCATCACGTTCGGGTCGACGCCCGCCGCGGCCAGCCGGAGCAGCTCCTCGATCTTGCCGCGGGCCTCGTCGCTGAGGCTGACGCCGCCGTCCTCGATCTCGATGGCGATGCCGGTCTGCACCTCGATGGCGGTGACGTGCACCTTGGTGTGCGGCGGCGAGTACCGGGTGGCGTTGTCCAGGAGCTCGGCCAGGGCGTGGATGAGCGGTTCGACGGACACGCCGTTGACGGCGATGTCGACGATGTTGTGCAGCTCGATGCGCCGGTACTCCAGGATGCGGGACATCGCGCCGCGCAGAACGCTGAACAGCGGTACGGGCTCCGGCCATTGGCGTCCGGGGCGGCCGCCGCCGAGCACGGCGATGGAGTCGGCGAGCCGGCCGATCAGCGCGGTGCCGTGGTCGATGCGCAGCAGGTCGTCGAAGACCTCGGGGTTGCGCCCGTGGTCCTCCTCCATCTCGCGGAGTTCGTTGTTCTGCTGGTGGACGATGGCCTGGACGCGCCGGGCGATGTTGACGAAGGAGCGCTGCGCGGCGTCGCGCATCGACTCCTCGGTGTCGACGATCTTGAGCAGTTTCTTCAGCAAGTCCTTCTGGGACTTGGGGACTTCGTAAAGCTCCGGGTTGTCGCGGCCCAGGGTGCGAACGACCTCCGAGGGGGAGTCCCCGTCGTGCAGTCGGTCGATCGCGTACGGCAGGACTTCCCGGGTGAAGCGCACGATCTCCTGATCGTGCGCGGCGATGCGCTGTTCCAGGGAGGCGGTGCGGCGCGCGAAGTCGGCCCGCAGCTCACGGGCGACGCGGCCGCGGCGGACCGCTTCGCCGCCGATCGCGATGACCAGCAGTGTGGCGAAGCCGCCGCACAGGGCGACCGCGGCCCGGGCGGGCTCCGTCACCGCGGCGACGGCGGCGCCGGTCGCCACCGCCATCAGTATGGCCGGCAGCAACAGCACGCGCGCGTAGGGAAGTTCACTGTCACCGGGAGGCGATTGAACACTCACCATGTATGCCCTCTGAGACAAGTCGGCTGGGGGTGGGGGAGGTTTGTGGGGGAAACGGCACGGATCGGCACGGATCAAACGAGATCTTCGGAACTTTTGGGAACAAGCGCACGATTACATCTCAACTCGGTGCGCTGCGGGCGAGCTTAGTCCGACCGGATCATCGCTGTGTCATATTCAGCAAGCACCTGAAATCGCCCATAGGACTGGAGTACCCTCAGCCCCATTTGCACGCTGCGCCTCCATACGCACACGGTGCGTGATGCCGTGCGGGCATGCGAAACCGCGCCCCACCGGGGGTTACCGCGGCTCGGTCGATGCGCAGCGGCGCCGGAGAAACGGCGGTGAGGAAGCGGCGGTGAAGGCTCAGATTCCGGCGATGCGCAGCGCCGCGTCCGCCGTGGCCTCGGCGAAGGCGGACACCGGGCGCTGCGGATCGGAGCGATGCACGAGGATGACTCCCTCGATCAGCCCGAACAGCAGATCCGTCCGCAGATCCAGCTCGCTCTTGGCGAGCGCGCCGCCTGCCGCCGTGGCGGCGAGCAACTGGCGGTAGGTGTCCTTGAGTTCGGCACGTACGGCATGGAAGCCGGCGAAGCGTTCGGTGCGCACCTCGGGCAGCAGATAGAGGCCGCCGAGGTTGTGCGGGCCCCCGCAGAGCACCTCCACGTCGGTGCGGCACAGCTCCCACAGCCGGCCCTCCGCGGGCGCCGCGTCGTCGGCGAGGAGCTCGCGGGCGAACGCCAGTGACGGCGTGACCGTGGACTCCAGGAGCTCGGCGAGCAGCTCCTCCTTGCCGGACACGTAGTGGTACATGGACGCCTGGCGCATGCCCGCCCGCTCGGCGACGGCGCGGGTTGTGGTGGCCGCGTAGCCCCGCGTCGTGAACAACTCGGCGGCGGCGTCGAGCAGTTCGGCGCGCGGCGTGAGCCCGCTGTCCGGCCGCTGCGCGGCCCGAGGCCTGCCGACCCGTCGTGCGCCACCCGTTCCCATGCGTTCGATCCTCGCACACACGACGTGCGCCGCCGGGTCGGCGCGACGCGCGCGACCGACACCGGCCGCCGGGGCGCGGACCCCGCCCTACCCGGCGGCGCACCGTCCGTGAGGGACAGGTAACCGCGCGGCAACACACGGGACACGGCCGCGACCCACCCCGCCCCTAATTTCTGTCGGGCGACAGAAATGACCGAGGAGCCGGAGGACCCGCGATGGCGACAGCGACCACCTACGGAGCACGCGACCACGCCCGCGCCCAGCAGGGCACCCGCGCGGAGGCCATGCCCGTGGTCCCCGCGGGCGACTGGCCGGCGCCGCCCTGCGAGGCGGGCCATCTGGTGTGGGCGGAGACCGTGGCAGGCGGCAACTACACGCACAAGGTGCTGGCCCGGGGCACCGAACTGCGCCTGACCGACCTCACCGGCGAGGCCTGTGCGCACCTCCTGCTGTACGTCGCGGACCGCCCGTGGGAGCGCCTGAACGTCGCCGACACCGTCAAGGTCCAGTGGAACGCCTATCTGGGCCAGGGGCAGTTGCTCCTCTCCGACCAGGGCCGGGTGCTGGCCTCGGTGGTCGCCGACTCCTCCGGACGGCACGACGCCCTGTGCGGCACCTCCACACTCGTACGCAACACGGAGCGGTACGGGGACGGCACTCCGCAGTCCGCGTCCCCGGCCGGACGCGAGCTGTTCAAACTGGCCGCCGCCAAGAACGGGCTCACGCCCCGCGATCTGCCGCCCTCCCTCTCGTTCTTCCAGGGCGTGGAGATCGGCGACGACGGCTCACTCGACTTCACCGACTCGGCCGGACCCGGTGGCAGCGTCACCCTGCGCGCCGAGCAGGACGTCACCGTGCTGATCGCGAACGTGCCGCACCCGGCCGATCCGCGCCCCGACTACACGAGCACCCCCCTGGAGGTGCTGGCCTGGCGCGCAGGGGCGACCGCGGCGGGCGACCCGCTGTGGGAGGCCACGCCCGAGGGCCGCCGCGCCTTCCTCAACACCACCGAATTCCTTGCCACGAGGGGGCTCGCATGACGCACGTCACCGTCCCGGCCCGGGCCGCCTGGTCCGCCGTCGTCCGCAGCGGTCAGACGCTCACCGTCACCGATCTGCACGGCAACCAGGCCGTCGACTTCCTGGTGTACGACGCCGAGGACACCGCCGTCCGCTACAGCGCGCCCGACACCATCCAGGCGCAGGGGAACATCTTCCTGACCACGGGCAGCGTGCTGATGTCCAACGAGCACACCCCGCTGATGACCGTCGTCGAGGACGAGGTCGGCCGGCACGACACGGTCGGCGGCGCCTGCTCGAAGGAGTCGAACACCCTGCGCTACGGGCACCACACCTGGTCCCAGCACGCCTGCGTGGACAACTTCCTCGCGGAGGGCGCCCGTTACGGCCTCGGCAAGCGCGATCTCGTCTCGAACATCAACTGGTACATGAACGTGCCCGTCGAGAAGGACGGCACCCTCGGCATCGTCGACGGCATCTCCGCGCCGGGACTGCGGCTGACCCTGCGCGCCGAACGCGATGTGATCGTGCTGGTCTCCAACTGCCCCCAGATCAACAACCCGTGCAACGGCTTCGAACCGACGGCGGTCGCGATGACGATCGGGGCGTCCGCATGACCTTCGACACCCTGCTGATCGCCAACCGCGGCGAGATCGCCGTCCGGATCATCCGGACCGCCCGCGAACTGGGGCTGCGCACGGTCGCCGTGCACTCCGACGCCGACCGCGCCGCGCCCCACGTACGGCTCGCCGACGAGGCCGTACGCCTCGGCCCGGCCCCCGCGAAGGAGTCCTACCTCGACGGCGACCTGGTCCTGAAGGCGGCCAAGGACACCGGGGCCGGGGCCATCCACCCCGGGTACGGATTCCTGTCCGAGGACGCGGCGTTCGCACGGCGCTGCGAGGACGCCGGGATCGTGTTCGTCGGGCCGACACCGGAGCAACTGGAGCTGTTCGGCGCCAAGCACACGGCGCGGGCGGCGGCCGAGGCCGCGGGGGTGCCGCTGGCACCGGGGACGGGACTGCTCTCCGGCCTCCCCGAGGCCTTGGAGGCGGCCGACCGCATCGGCTACCCGGTCATGCTCAAGGCCACCGGCGGTGGCGGCGGCATCGGCATGTCGGCATGTCGATCCGCCGATGAACTGACCGAGGCCTGGGACCGGGTGCAGCGCGTCGCGACGGCCTCCTTCTCCTCCGCCGGAGTCTTCCTCGAACGCCTGGTCGAACACGCCCGCCATGTCGAAGTGCAGGTCTTCGGCGACGGCCGGGGCCGTGTCGTCACCTTCGGCGACCGCGACTGCTCGCTCCAGCGCCGCAACCAGAAGGTCCTGGAGGAGGCGCCCGCTCCGGGCATACCGTCCCCCGTACGCGACCGACTCACCACCGCCGCACGCGAGTTGTGCGCCTCGGTCGGCTACCGCTCGGCCGGAACCGTCGAGTTCGTCTACGACGCCGCCCGCGAGGAGGCGTACTTCCTTGAGGTCAACACCCGTCTCCAGGTGGAGCATCCGGTCACCGAGGAGATCTACGGCGTCGACCTGGTCGCCTGGATGCTGCGCCTGGCCCGGGGCGAGTCCGATGTCGTACGGGATCCGGGGGCGCCCCGCGGTCACGCCGTCGAGGCACGGGTGTACGCCGAGGACCCCTCGCGCGAACACCGGCCGAGCGCGGGCCTGTTGACACGGGTCGAGTTCCCCGGCGGCGTCCGCGTGGACGGCTGGGTCGAGACGGGCACCGAGGTGACCACGTCGTACGACCCGATGCTCGCGAAGATCATCGCGTACGGGCCGGACCGGGCGCACGCCCTGGAGCGGCTCGACGAGGCACTGGCCAGAACCCGGGTGGACGGGATCGAGACCAACCTCGGCCTGGTGCGGGCCGCGCTCGCCGAACCGTCCTTCCGTCGGGCGACGCACTCCACAGCCACTCTGGCGGGTGTCACCGATCCCACCCCGCGCGTCGAGGTCGTGTCCGGCGGCACGCTCACCACCGTGCAGGACTGGCCCGGCCGCACCGGCTACTGGCAGGTCGGGGTACCGCCGTGCGGCCCGATGGACGACCTCTCCTTCCGGCTCGGCAACCGTGCGCTCGGCAACCCCGAGGGCGCGCCGGGACTCGAATGCACCCTTCAAGGACCGGCGTTGAGGTTCACCCACGCCACGACGGTCTGTGTCACAGGCGCTCCCGCGCCGGTCACGGTGGACGGGACGGCCATCGCCCAGTGGGAGCCGGTGACCGTGTCGGCCGGGGCGGTACTGGAGGTCGGCGCGCCCGCCGAGCACGGCCTGCGCACCTACGTACTGTTCGCGGGCGGCGGCCTGGACGTGCCCGCGTTCCTCGGCAGCGCCTCCACCTTCACGCTCGGCCGGTTCGGCGGCCACGGGGGCCGGACCCTGCGGACCGGCGACGTACTGCACGGCGGCGCGGTCACGGCACTCGGGGCACCCGTGCCACCCGGTGAGCGACCCGGCTTCACTGCCGAATGGCAGGTCGGCGCCCTCGAAGGACCGCACGCCGCACCGGAGTTCTTCACCGAGGACGACATCCACGACTTCTACGCCGCCGACTGGAAGGTCCACTTCAACTCGGCCCGCACCGGGGTACGGCTCATCGGGCCGAAGCCCCGCTGGGCCCGCACGGACGGCGGCGAGGCCGGCCTGCACCCGTCCAACATCCACGACACGCCCTACTCGGTGGGGGCCGTCGACTACACCGGCGACATGCCGGTGCTGCTCGGCCCGGACGGCCCCTCGCTCGGCGGCTTCGTCTGTCCGGCGACCGTCGTCAGCACGGAACGCTGGAAGCTCGGCCAGTTCCGGCCCGGCGACACGGTGCGCTTCGCGCCGCTCGCCGACGACGGTTCGGCGCGGCCCGCGATCGTCGACGGCGGGGTGCTGGCCCGGGACGGCGATGTGACGTACCGCCGCAGCGGCGACGACAACCTGCTGGTCGAGTTCGGGCCCATGCAACTGGACCTGGCCCTGCGCATGCGGGTCCACGCGCTGATGGAGGCGGTGACGGAGGCGGACCTCGACGGCGTCACCGACCTGACACCTGGCATCCGCTCACTCCAGATCCAGGCGGACCCGCGCCGGCTGCCCCAGCGCGAACTCCTGGACACCGTACGGCGAACGGTCCGCGCCCTGCCGCCGAGCGACCAGCTCGTCGTCCCCTCCCGGACCGTCCATCTCCCGCTGTCCTGGGACGACCCGGCCACCCGCGAGGCCATCGCCCGCTACATGGCCGGTGTCCGCGACGACGCTCCCTGGTGCCCGTGGAACATCGAGTTCATCCGCCGCGTGAACGGCCTGGACTCCGTGGACGACGTGTACCGCACGGTCTTCGACGCGGAGTATCTCGTCCTCGGCCTGGGCGATGTGTACCTGGGCGCGCCGGTCGCCACCCCGCTGGACCCGCGCCACCGCCTGGTGACCACCAAGTACAACCCGGCCCGCACCTGGACCGCCGAGAACTCGGTCGGCATCGGAGGCGCCTACCTCTGCGTCTACGGCATGGAGGGCCCCGGCGGCTACCAGTTCGTCGGCCGTACGACCCAGGTGTGGTCGGGCTGGCAGCAGCGCGGTGCGTTCGAGCCGGGCTCGCCCTGGCTGCTGCGCTTCTTCGACCGGATCAAGTGGTACCCGGTGGAGGCCGACGAACTCCTGGAGCTGCGGGCCGACATCATCTCCGGCCGCTTCGTGCCGCGCGTCGAGGAGGGCACCTTCTCGCTCGCCGCGTACGAGGACTTCCTCGCCGAGAATGCCGAGTCCGTCGCGGAGTTCCGGTCCCGGCAGGGCGGCGCGTTCTCCGCCGAGCGGGACGCCTGGGAGGCGGCGGGCGAGTTCACCCGCGCGGAGGCGGCGGGGGCCCCGTCGGCGCCGGCCGTCGAGGTGAGTGTCCCGGAGGGCGGCCGGGTGATCGAGGCCGAGTTCGCCGCGTCGGTGTGGCAGCTGAACGTGGAGCCGGGCGAGCGGGTGACGGCGGGGCAACCGCTGCTCGCCCTGGAGGCGATGAAGATGGAGTCACGCGTCCCTGCCCCGGTCGACGGCGTGGTCCAGCAGATCCTCACCAAACCTGGCGACCAGGTGGAGGCAGGCACGGCACTGCTGGTGCTCGCACCGTTCCTCAAGACTGAGCAGGGGTGAGCCCATTCAGCCGCACGCCCCGAACGGTCTTGAGCGCTCCCCCACTGCCTTAAGGGCGTGGGAGGTACCCCCAGGTCCCCGGCGTACTCAACCCCGGGGCGGCGACACACATCCTGTGCGTGGTCCGATCCCGAGAGGCCAGCTTCCTGCACGACCTGGCCAGTTAGGTACGGCCAGAGGCGACGGGGACGCCCCGGACCATCTCTCCGGTGGAGCGGGGGCCCCGCACGCCGACGCCGTACCTGACGTCCCAAATCGCACGATCACGCTAACCCAGTCGGCCCAGGAGACCGCAAGCCCACGAGCCGACCATCACACGATCGAGCTAACTCGGCCTCGCATGCACTCTCCGGCAAGCAATTGCCAACCCCTGGAACCGTCGGCACCCTGACCCCTCACCGCCATCCGCACCATCCGCACCGTCCGCATCGTCCGCACCGGCTCCCCTCCGTTCGGCCGACCCCCGTCCGCCTGGCCGACTGCCGCCGCGCCCGTCCGCGCCGCCTGCCCGCCTCCGAGCGCGGGTCGGCGGACGCGACGCACCCGTCCGGGTCTCGGGCGCGTTCCCGTCCCGCCGGGTTTCCGTTCCACCGGAACAGGGGATCCGCAGGGCGACCGGGGGCGCGCCACGTACGCCGGACCGCCGGCGGGGAACCGCCCCAGCACAAGGAGTCCCGATGTCCGCCCTCACCCGAGTCCGTATGGCGTACGCCCGTATCGAGGCCGTGGACCGCCCCGAGATCTGGATCGACCTGCGCCCCCGGGCGGAGGCCGAGAACGAAGCCCGTGCCGTGGACGCCCGGGTCGCCGCAGGCGAGCGCCTCCCGCTCGCCGGCAAGCTCCTCGCCGTGAAGGGCAACATCGACGTGGCGGGCCTGCCCACCACCGCGGGCTGCCCGGCCTACGCGTACACCCCGGAGGCCGACGCCCCCGCGGTCGCCCGCCTCCGGGCCGCCGGAGCCGTCGTCCTCGGCACCACGAATCTCGACCAGTTCGCCACCGGCCTGGTCGGCACCCGCTCTCCCCACGGCGCCGTCCGGGGCGCCCTGGACCCGGAACGGATCAGCGGCGGCTCCAGCTCGGGTTCCGCCGTGGCGGTGGCCCTCGGCATCGTCGACCTCGCCCTCGGCACGGACACCGCAGGCTCCGGCCGCGTCCCCGCCGCGTTCAACGGCATCGTCGGCCTGAAACCGACCCGCGGCCTGGTGCCGACGACCGGTGTCGTCCCGGCCTGCGCCTCCTTGGACTGCGTGACCGTGTTCGCCCGCACCCTCCCGGAGGCCGAACAGGCCCTCGCCCACCTGGCGTCCCCCTCCGGTCGCGAGCTGCCGCCCCTCGCGCAGCGCGCGCCCGGCCCGTGGCGCGTCGCCGTCCCGCCGACGGCACAGCTCGGCGAGCTGGACGAGGGCTGGGCCGAGGCGTACGAAGCGGTGGTGGACCGGCTCGTCGCGGCGGGGGCCGAGGTGCGCGCTCTCGACCTCGCCCCGTTCACCGAGGCCGCCGCGATGCTCTACGAGGGCGCGTTCGTCGCCGAGCGCTATACGGCAGTGGGGAGCTTTGCCGACAAACTGACCGCCGAGGGAGGCGCCGGTCTCGACCCGACCGTCGCGGGGATCATCACCCGCGCCCGGGACATCCCGGCCCACCAGTTGTACGCCGACCAGGAGCGGCTGGCCTCCCTGCGCACCCGGGCGCTCGCCGAACTGGCCGACGCGGACGCACTGCTCCTGCCCACCGCGCCCGGCCATCCCACACTCGCCGAGGTCGCCGCCGACCCGCTGGGCTCCAACGCCCGGCTGGGCCGCTTCACCAACTCCACGAACCTCTTCGACCTGGCGGCCGTCGCCGTCCCGGCCGGGCGGACGCCCGCCGGGCTCCCCTTCGGCGTGATGCTGATCGGCCCTGCGTTCACCGACGAGCGGCTCGCCCGGATCGCCCGCTCGCTGGAGCCGGAGACCCGCCTGGCCGTGGTGGGGGCGCATCTGTCCGGCCAGCCGCTCAACACGCAGCTGCTGTCCCTGGGCGCCCGCCTCGACCGTACGACCACCACCGCCGCCGTGTACCGTCTGCACGCCCTGGCCACCAGCCCGCCGAAGCCGGGGCTCGTCCATGTCGGCGCGGGCGGCTCCGCCGTCGAGGCCGAGGTGTGGAGTCTCCCCGCGGACGGCCTCGGACGCCTGCTCGCGGCGCTCCCCCGCCCGATGACGCTGGGCAGCGTCGAACTGGCCGACGGCAGCAGCGTGCCCGGATTCCTGTGCGAACCCGGTGCGCTGGACGGCGCGCCCGACATCACGGAGTACGGCGGCTGGCGCGCGTACGTGAGCCGCCACCCGAACCACTGATCCACCCGAGCCACCGACGCCCCCCACCGACACGGGCTCGGGACCGCCGGATACACCCCGCCGAGACGCGAGCGAAGCCGCGGACCGCAGCACGCCGAAGACAGACACGGAGCCGTACGCCGCACCCCACCGACACGGGCTCGGGACCGCCGGATACACCCCGCCGAGACGCGAGCGAAGCCGCAGGCCGCAGCACGCCGAAGACAGACGCCGAGCCGCCGACCGCACCCCACCGGGACCGGAGCCGGCCGCCGGGTGCACCCCGTCGAAAACCGGCGCGGAGCCCTCGGCCGCACCCCGCCGGGGCGGGAGCTGAATCGCCGCCCGCACCCCGCAGAAACAGGCGTGGCCGGTGGGGCGCCGCCTCCCGGACGGGAGGTCGGCACGCCACCGGCCACGTCGACTCGGCTCACCGACGGCCAGGGCGCCGGTCGTCAGCCCACCGACGAGTAGGCCACCACCCCGCGCAGCAACGCGTCGACCGCCTTGCGCGCGTTCTTCGCGACCGTAGAGTTCCCGCCGCCCGAGACGGGCGCGGCGGCCGCGATCTGGCCGAGGACGTCGATGACCTGCTTGCACCAGCGCACGAAGTCACCGGCGGGCATCTCGGCCTCGCGCAGCACTTCGTCGAGGCCCTTGCCGGAAGCCCACTCGTGGGCGGCCCAGGCGAATCCGAGGTCCGGCTCCCGCTGCCCGACGCCCTCGGTCTGGTTGATCCCGAAGTCCTCCTCCAGCGCGTCGAGACGGCCCCAGATGCGCACCATCTCGCCGAGCGCGGCCTTGGCCTTGCCGGACGGCACCTTCGGCGCCATCGCGTCGTCGGCGACCCTGGACTCGTACACCAACGCCGAGACGCAGGCGGCCAGTTCGGCCGGGGAGAGGCCGTCCCAGATGCCGGCGCGCAGACATTCGCTGGCGAGCAGGTCGAGTTCGCCGTACAGCCGGGCGAGCCGCTTGCCGTGCTCGGTGACATCGTCGGCGCGCAGATAGTCCAGCTCGGTGAGGAGGGCGACGATCCGGTCGAAGGTGCGGGCGATGGTGTTCGTCCGGCCCTCGATACGGCGCTCCAGCTGCGAGGTGTCACGCTGCAGGCGGTGGTAGCGCTCGGCCCAACGGGCGTGGTCCTCGCGGTCGTTGCACCCGTGGCAGGGGTGCGCGCGGATCGCCGTGCGCAGCCGGGCGATCTCACGGTCGTCGGCGGCCTCGGAGCGCCTCTTGCGGTGCCGGTCCGGGACGATGTGCCCGGCCTTGGTGCGCAGAGCGGACGCCAGGTCCCGACGGGACTGCGGCGAGCGCGGGTTGAACGACTTGGGGATGCGCATCCGGTCGAACGCCTCGACCGGCACCGGGAAGTCCATCGAGGCCAGCCGCTTCACCTGGCGCTCGGCGGTGAGCACCAGCGGGCGCGGGCCGTCGTGCTGCTCGAAGCCCCGGTGGCCGTTCGACCTGCCGGCGGGCAGCCCTGGGTCCAGCACCAGCGCGAGCCCGGCATACTTGCCGGTCGGCACATGGATCACGTCACCCGGCTTCAACTTCTCCAGGGCGACGGCCGCTTCGGCACGGCGCTGCGACATGCCCTGCCGCGCCAGGTCGGTCTCGCGGTCCTTGAGTTCGCGGCGCAGCCCCATGTACGCGTCGAAGTCCCCGAGGTGGCAGGTCATGGACTCCTTGTAGCCCTCGAGACCCTCCTCGTTGCGCTGTACCTGCCGGGAGATCCCGACGACCGACTTGTCGGCCTGGAACTGCGCGAAGGACGTCTCCAGCAGCTCGCGCGAGCGGTGCCGCCCGAACTGCTCGACCAGGTTGACCGCCATGTTGTACGACGGCTTGAAGCTGGAGCGCAGCGGATAGGTGCGGGTGCCCGCGAGTCCCGCGAGGTGTTCGGGGCTGAAGCCGCGCTGCCACAGCACGACCGCGTGACCCTCGACGTCGATGCCGCGGCGGCCGGCGCGGCCGGTCAGCTGGGTGTACTCGCCGGGGGTGATGTCGGCGTGCTGCTCGCCGTTCCACTTGACGAGCTTCTCCAACACCACCGAACGGGCAGGCATGTTGATGCCCAGCGCCAGGGTCTCCGTCGCGAAGACCGCCTTGACGAGGCCGCGGACGAAGAGTTCCTCGACGACCTCCTTGAAGGTGGGCAGCATGCCCGCGTGGTGGGCCGCGATGCCGCGCTCCAGGCCCTCCAGCCATTCGAAGTAGCCGAGGACGTGCAGGTCCTCGTCCGGGATGGAGGCGGTGCGCTCCTCGACGAGTTCACGGACGCGCGCACGCGCCGCGTCGTCGTTCAGCCGCAGACCTGCGTAGAGGCACTGCTGCACGGCGGCCTCGCAGGCCGCGCGGCTGAAGATGAACGTGATGGCGGGCAGGAGTCCTTCGGCGTCGAGCCGCTCGATGACCTCGGGACGGCCGGGCGTCCAGATGCGCGAACGCTGTCTGCGCTCACGCTCCCGGTCGGCCTCGCGCATCGCGCGGCCCCGTTTACGGTCCTGGTACGACGGACGGCTCGCCTCCATGCGCGCCATGCGCGTGAGGTCGGGGTTGACGGCCTTGCGCTGGCCCTCGCCCTCCTCGAAGAGGTCGTACATCCGCCGTCCGGCCAGCACGTGCTGGAACAGCGGGACGGGCCGGTGCTCGGAGACGATCACCTGGGTGTCGCCGCGCACGGTGTCCAGCCAGTCGCCGAACTCCTCGGCGTTCGACACGGTCGCCGACAGCGACACCAGGGTCACCGACTCGGGGAGGTGAATGATCACTTCCTCCCAGACGGCGCCGCGGAAGCGGTCGGAGAGGTAGTGCACCTCGTCCATCACCACATAGCCGAGTCCGAGGAGGGTCTGCGAGCCCGCGTACAGCATGTTGCGCAGGACTTCGGTGGTCATGACGACCACCGGGGCCTCGGAGTTGACGCTGTTGTCGCCGGTGAGCAGGCCGACCTTGTCCGCGCCGTAACGGCGGCACAGGTCGGCGTACTTCTGGTTGGAGAGTGCCTTGATCGGTGTCGTGTAGAAGCACTTCTTGCCCTGCTGGAGGGCGAGGTGGACGGCGAACTCGCCGACGATCGTCTTGCCCGAGCCGGTGGGCGCCGCCACCAGCACGCCCTTGCCCGCTTCGAGCGCCCGGCAGGCCTCGATCTGGAAGGGGTCGAGGCCGAAGTCGTACATCTCGCGGAAGGAGGCGAGCGCGGTGGCCTGCTCGACAGCGCGCCTGCGTGCTGCTGCATACCGCTCGGCCGGTGAGAGGTCCTCTGTCATCGTGCTTTCGAGACTACCGGGAGCCACTGACATGAGGACGATCATTATCCTTATCAGATGCCGAGAAACCTCGGATCCCCGCAGCTCAGGGAAGTGCGACGCGTACGGCTGCCGGTATGCACTCCGCTACGAGGGGCAGCGGCCCGAGCGGCTCCCCGTCGGCGTAGCCGGTGATGCCCTCGGCGAGGAGCTCGACCCGGGCCGCCCGGTGGACACTCACTACGGGATGGTCGACGTGGGTGCCCCGGTAGACCCTGGGGAAGATCTTGAGCAGCGTCGTGCGGGTGCAGTCCCCGACCACCGTGATGTCGAACAGCCCGTCACCGAGGTCGGCGCCGGGGCAGATCCTCATGCCGCCGCCGTACGACGATCCGTTGCCGACGGCCACGAGCGTCGCCTCGATCTCCCGGGTCTCGCCGTCGTCCAGCGTGATGCGGTACGGGAAGGGCCGGAAGGCTGCCAGTTCGGCGAGCATGGCGACGTCGTACTTGAAGCGGCCTGCGGGCAGGCGCATCCGGTTCCCGCGGTCGTTGACCCGGGAGTCGAACCCGGAGGCGAGGACGGTGCCGAACCAGGTGCCGTTCACCCGGCCCAGGTCGACATCACGCAGCCGGTCGCTCTTGAGGCCGTCGGCGATCAGTCGCCCCGCGGCCGCCGGGTCGCCCACGGGCAGGCCGAGGGCGCGCGCGAAGTCGTTGCCGGTCCCGGCGGCGACCAGGCCGAACGGGGTTCGGGTCCCGGCGACGGCCTGGAGAGCGAGGTTCGCCATGCCGTCGCCGCCGACCGCGACAAGTGCGCCGGTGCCGCCCGCGACCGCCTCGCGCGCCCGCGCCAGGGCGTCCGCCGCGTCCTCGCCGAGGACCGTGCGGACGGAGAATCCCGCGGCACGCAAAGCGGAAGCGGCCGGCAGCGCCGCTCGGGCGCCCCGGCCGCGGCCCGCGGTGGGGTTGACGAAGAGGGTGATCTCGCTGGTCACAGGGTGACCCTACGAGGTCCCGGGCTTCGTCAGGTCACGTCGTCATAACCGTTGACCCGGTCCGTGCTGGCCTGCTCCGGAAGGGTCCGGGAAGCCGTCACGTTCTCGATGCCGCCGATATCCTCGGGGGTGAGGTCGAGGTCGGACGCCTCGTCGTCGGCCGGCCCGGACTCGGCGCGCCGACGCTTGCGCCGGTCGTTGAGCAACGAGAACACGACCGCGCCGAAGTACAGGATCCAGATCGGCCCGGCGAGCGCCAGCATCGTCAGCGGATCGGTGCTGGGAGTGGCCACGGCGGCGAAGACCGTGATGCCGATGATCATTCCGCGCCACCAGCCGAGCATGCGCTGACCGGTGAGGATGCCCGTGAGGTTGAGCATCACCAGGAGCAGCGGCAGCTCGAAGGAGAGACCGAAGACCACCACCATGCGCGTGACCAGGTCGAGCAGGTCGTCCAGCGGCAGAAGGTTCTTCACGCCGCTCGGCGTGAACTGCATCAGCACCTTCGCCGTGGTGGGGAGCACCTTGTAGGCGAAGAAGGCGCCGCCGAAGAAGAGCGGAACGCCCGTGCCGACGAACGCGTACGCGTACTTCTTCTCACTCTTGTGCAGACCCGGCGCGACGAACGCCCAGAGCTGGTAGAGCCAGACCGGCGAGGCGAGCACGACGCCCGCCATCAGGGAGACCTTCAGCGCCAGGGTGAACGGGGCGAGCAGACCGTTGATGGTGATCTGCGCGCACTGATGGTTCTTGGGCTGCTTCGCCAGCTCGGCGAAGGTCTCCGGACACCCGATGGAGTCCAGGACCGGCTTGGTGAAGAAGTTGATGATGCTGTTGTAGTAGAAGGCTGTGACGATCGTCACTATGACGATGGCCAGCACCGCCTTCGCGAGCCGGTTGCGGAGCTCGCGAAGATGGTCCGCGAGGGGCATGCGCCCCTCGGGATCCCTCTCCGTGTTGCGGGCAGACTTGAGCAACCCACATCCTCATCTCATGCGGCGGGCCGGATGTCACCGGCCCTGCGTCAGCGCTGGGTCGTGTCCGTCGGCTCGTTGACCGGGCGCGAGCTGGTCACGTCGCCGGGAGCGGCCTGGATGGTGCGCTGAGCGGGAGTCTGCTCGTCGGTGCTGGGCGGGCCGGCCGGGGCCGGGGTGCTGCCCTCTTCCTTCATCGCCTTCGCCTCGCTCTTGAGGATCCGGGCGGACTTGCCGAGGGAGCGCGCCATGTCCGGAAGCTTCTTCGCGCCGAACAGCAGGATGATGACGACGAGGATGAGAATGATCTCGGGAGCTCCGAGCCTTCCGAACATAAGTCTTTACCTTCTCACCGAGGCTGCATGGTCGGGGTGCTGTCCGATGGGTCGGACATGTGTCCGATCATCTTGATGTCAGCGATCGTAACGCTCAGGGGTGAACGCGGGGGAATCCCTGTGCGTACTCCCAGTTCGCGGCCCGCGCCTCATTCTCCGGGCCGCGCCCCTGAGCGTACCTGGCCCCGACATGAAGTCGACAGGCTGGCGTGACTCATTGCGCATCCATGGAACGACTCATACCGCATCCATAGAGCGTGCGGCCCTGACAGCGGCCCGTTCCAGGTCGTCGGAGGCCGTGCCGATACGGTGCGCGGAGTCGGCCACCTGTCGGCCCAGACGCTCCGCTTCCAGGAAGACACGGACGGCGAGAACTCCGAGAACCGTGATTCCCAGGAAACCCGCGGCGATCGCAAACATCGGCCAGAACATGAAGACGACCCTAGAGGGTGGAGTGCACCCGCAGTGTGCGGACCCCGCCCCCGGTGAGCAGTTCGACGATGCGTTCCCCCGCGGGCTTGCGGACGGCGGAACCGCACGCGGGGCACGTGAACGAGTAGAACGTGGTGCGGCTGCTGGCGCCGATGGCCAGGCGCAGGGCGCCCGGCGTGAGCTCGAAGCCGGCCCGGCAGTCGGGGCAGGCGGCCTTGAACATCACCTCGACCACCCTTCGCATCCCGGCGAAGGCCGTCCCGACCGACATCTCCGGCGCCCCCGAGGGCGAACCGGTCCGTCCGGACATCCCCGGCGCGCCCGAGGGCAACCCGGTCCGTCCCTGCGTCCCCGGCGTACCCGAGGGCGCCCCGGCGCGTCCCGGCGTCCCCGCCCGCAGCACGGCACCCGACTTCTCCGAGGCACCCGGCCTTCCCGGCGCACCAGACATCGACGACGTGTTCAAAGCCCTTGCTCCCGCCCCTCGTACGGCCTGTCCTCGACCCCTTCGAGCCCGGCCGGCCCGTCGTAGGCGGCGAGCGCCTCGCGGGCCGCACTCCGGGCGCTGTCCGCGAGGTCCTGCGGCGAGACGATCCGGCCGTCACCGCCGAGGCGCAGGGCCAGCCGCCGCAGCGACGTGGGATCGGGGGTCCGCAGGGTGATACGCAGCCCGCCGTCCGGCAGCTCATCCGCGCTGTCGTGCGGGTAGTACTCGGCGACCCAGCGCCCGCCCGGACCGACCTCGACGACCACCTCGGGGTCCTCGGCCGCGGGCTGGACCAGCCCCTCGGAGAGGTCCCGCAGCTCGACCTCGGGCGGCGCGGACGGCTCGTCCAGGATGCGGATCTCGGCGACCCGGTCGAGCCGGAAGGTACGGCGCGCCTCGGAGCGGCGGCACCATGCCTCCACGTAGGTGTGACCGACGCTGACCAGGCGGATCGGGTCGATCTCGCGTTCGCTCAGCTCGTCCCGCGAGGGCGAGTAGTAGCGGATCCACAGTCGGCGCCGCTCGGAGATCGCCCGGTCCACGTCGGCGAAGACACCGCCCTCGGACTCGAAGGTCACCGACAGCCGGGAGCTGGCCCCCGCCGCCTCGCCCGAGGCGGCCTCCACCTTGGCGGTGGCCCGCAGCAGCGCCTGCCGGTCGCCCTCGCGCAGGCCGGGCAGGGTGGACACCGCGCGGGCGGCCACCAGCAGCGCGGTCGCCTCGTCGGCGGCGATCCGCAGCGGCTCGGCGACGTCGTCGGGGTTGTGCCACCAGATCCGGTCGCCGTCGGTGTCGATGTCGAGCAGATCCCCGCCGCGGAAGCTGGTCCCGCACAGCGGCAGCACGTCGAGGTCGGAGATCAGCTCGTCCTCGGTGATCCCGAAGGCACGGGCGACATCGCTGACACGGGCGCCGGGGCGCTCGCGCAGATACGTCACCAGGGAGAGCATCCGCCGGGTCTGGTCGATCGCGTTCGTGGGCCTGGCCGGTTTTCCTGCCACTTTCTTACTTTTCCCCTCAGCCCTTGGCCACGGCGCGCAGCCGGTCGACCACATCGGCCCGCAGTTCGGCGGGCTCCACGACCACGACGTCCGGCCCGAACTCGACGAGCCAGGCGTCCAGTCCGTGCCCGTACGGAATCTCCAACTCGTCCCAGCCGCCGCCCAGTTCCCGCACGGAGACGGCCTTGGCCCGCAGCGGGTAGCCCGAGCCGGAACGCAGCCGGATCAGCGCTGAGCGGTCGGTGATCTCCCCCGCCCAGCCGGCGACCGTCTCGCGCACGGTGACGACATCGGGGACCTCGGCCGTGTACCGGCCGGCACGCGCACGGACCTTGCCGGTGATCCGGGAGAGCCGGAAGACGCGCTCGGCGGCACGGTCACGGTCCCAGCCCGCGAGATACCAGTGGCCGCGCCAGCACTCCAGGGCCCAGGGCTCGACATGCCGGGTCTCGGGGTGCGCGGCCGTGGCCTTGCGGTAGTCGAAGACGACCGGGCGGCGGTCTCGGCAGGCGAGCATCAGGGGCTCGAAGGCGGCCTCGTGGACGGGGATGTGCGGCTCCAGGGCACCGTGCGCCCCGTACGGGTCCACGTCCTCGGGCAGACCCGCGGCACGCAGCTTCTGCAGCGCGCCGCTCGCGGCACCGGCCAGCCGGGCCTGCTGCCAGACCTTGGCGGCCAGACCGAGGGCCGCGGCCTCCTCGGCGTCGAGGGTGATCGGCGGCAGGCGGTTGCTGTCGCGGCGGGCGAGATAGCCGACCTCGCCGTCGAGGTTCTCCACCGTCTCGATGACCAGGCCGAGTTCGCGCAGATCGTCCTTGTCCCGCTCGAACATCCGGTTGAAGGAGTCGTCCGACCCGGCTTCCAGATAGGCCTCGATGGACTCGCGGAGTTCGCGCTTGCTGAGCGGCCGCCGCGTCCCGAGCAGACACAGTGCGAGGTTCATCAGCCGCTCGGCCTTGGCAATGGCCATCGACGCCCTTCCTATGGTGCTTCCGACCGATGACCGTACCGCTCCGGAGTGTCGCGGCAAAAGCCGAGGGCCCATGCCCGGACAGGCATGGGCCCCAGATGATCAGATCCGGTCAGACCCTGATCATGCGGCGTACGAAGATCGGACCGGACCCATTGTCCATGATCCGCTCTCCATGATCCGTTCTTCCTGACGACCGGACCGGAACGCGGTCCGATGCCATCCTCAGACCGCGACCAGGTCGCAGACGAAGATCAGCGTCTCGCCGGGAGCGATGGCGGCACCCGCGCCGCGGTCGCCGTACGCGAGGTGCGCGGGGATGACCAGCTGGCGGCGACCGCCGACCTTCATGCCCTGCACGCCCTTGTCCCAGCCGCTGATGACCTGGCCGACGCCGAGCTGGAACGACAGCGGGGCGCCGCGGTTCCAGGAGGCGTCGAACTCCTCGCCGGTGGAGAAGGCCACGCCCACGTAGTGGACCTTGACGAAGTCGCCGGCCTTGGCGACCGCGCCGTCACCCTCCCAGATGTCCTTGATCTCGAGGTCCGCCGGGGGCTCGCCGCCCGGGAAGTCGATCTCGGGCTTCTCGATGCTCACGTCTTTGCTCCTGCTTGTGTACGTATGGGCAACGCTGACAGTCTTACATCACCGAGGGATCTACATCTTCGCCAGGATGTCGACCGAGAAGACGAGAGTGGAGTCCTTCTCGATACCGCTGCCGGCCGGCGGCTTGTCGCCGTAGCCCAGCTTCGGCGGGATCACGATGAGAACGCGGCTGCCCACCTTCTTGCCGGTCAGCCCCTGCGCCCAGCCCTTGACGACCTGCTGCAGCCCGAACGACGTCAGCTGACCCCGCTTGTACGTGGAGTCGAACTCCTTGCCGCTGTCCCAGAGCACGCCCTCGTACTGCACCAGGACGCTGCTGTCGGCCTTGACCTCGTCGCCGTCGCCCTCGATCACATAGTTCGCCACGAGCGCCGTGGGAGGGTCCGACTTCGGTACCGTGATCGTGGGGGCGTCACCGTTCGTGTTCGTCCCGACCTTCGGCAGCGCGGCGTCGCTCTGCGCGACGTTCTTGCCCTTGGCGGAACTCTTCGAGTTGAACGTGTTCTCGATGTCGACGACGAACACCAGCGTGTCGGTGCCCTTGATGCCCGCCTGCGCGTTGCCCTGCGTGCCGTAACCCCAGGTCGGGGGGATGGACATCTCGACGCGGCTGCCAGCCTTCTTGCCCACCAGTGCGTAACGCCAGCCGTCGATGATGCCGCCCTGCGCGAGCTGGATGACCAGCGGCGTCTTGCGGTCGTAGGAGTTGTCGAAGACCTTCGCCGTGGCCCAGATCTGACCCAGGTAGTTCGCCTGGATGTAGTCGTTCTCCGCGACCGTCTGACCGCCGCCCGCGATGACCGTCCTGACCGCGAGGTCCTTCGAGGGCTCCCCCGTGCCCTTGGCCACGGTCGGCTTCTCACCGAACTTCGTACCGGCGGTGATCGCCGGCAGCGGGCCGTCGACGATCTTCGGCGGAGGCGGCGCAGAGGCCGCAGCGGAGGCCGAAGGCGACGGGCTGCTGCTGGACTTGGCCGTGTCTGACTTGCCGTCGTCACCGCATCCGGCGAGTGTGACCAGTCCAGCGGGTACGGAGAGAAGGAGTGAGCGTCGGCGCACGGTGGGGGCCTCGTATCGGTCGATCTTGGTTGATGGCGTGCGCGCAACTCTACGACGTGAGAAGGGCGCCGTACGGAAAACGTACGGCGCCCCGCGTTGCGTTCCGCTTAACCCGCGGAACTCCCGGCTCACATTCCGGCGATGAGCTTCTCCACCCGGTCGTCCACCGAACGGAACGGGTCCTTGCACAACACCGTGCGCTGCGCCTGGTCGTTCAGCTTCAGGTGCACCCAGTCGACGGTGAAGTCCCGGCGCTGTTCCTGAGCACGTCGGATGAAGTCACCGCGCAGCCGCGCCCGAGTGGTCTGCGGCGGCACGGACTTGCCCTCGAAGATCTTCAAGTCGTTGCAGATCCGCGCGGCTTGCCCCTTCCTCTCCAGCAGGTAGTAGAGGCCACGACGACGGTGGATGTCGTGGTAGGCGAGGTCTATCTGCGCGACCCGGGGGTGCGACATGGTCATGTTGTGCTTGGCCCGGTACCGCTCGATGAGCTGGTACTTCATGACCCAGTCGATCTCGGTGCCGATCCGGTCGAGGTCCTCGGCCTCGATCGAGTCGAGCACACGACCCCACAGTTCGAGGACCTGTTCGACCGTTCCCGTACGGATGCCGCGGCGCTCGCAGAAATCCACGGCCTTCTCGTAGTACTCGCGCTGCACCTCGAGCGCGGAGGCCTCGCGGCCACTGGCCAGGCGCACCTTGCGCCGGCCCGTGATGTCGTGGCTGACCTCGCGGATCGCCCGGATGGGGTTCTCCAGGGTGAGGTCGCGCATGACGGTGCCCGCCTCGATCATGCGCAGCACGAGGTCGGTGGCACCGACCTTGAGGAGCATGGTCGTCTCGGACATGTTCGAGTCGCCGACGATGACATGCAGTCGGCGGTAGCGCTCGGCGTCCGCGTGCGGCTCGTCACGCGTGTTGATGATGGGCCGGGAGCGGGTCGTCGCGGAGCTGACACCCTCCCAGATGTGCTCGGCTCGCTGGCTGACGCAGTACACGGCACCGCGCGGAGTCTGCAGCACCTTGCCGGCACCGCACAGCAGCTGCCTCGTGACGAGGAACGGAATGAGGATGTCCGCGAGTCGGGAGAACTCCCCGTGCCGGGCCACCAGATAGTTCTCGTGGCATCCGTAGGAGTTGCCTGCCGAGTCGGTGTTGTTCTTGAACAGATAGACGTCGCCCGCGATTCCTTCCTCGTGCAGGCGTCGTTCGGCGTCCACCAGGAGTCCTTCGAGAATGCGCTCGCCGGCCTTGTCGTGGGTGACGAGTTCCGTCACGTTGTCACATTCGGGTGTCGCGTATTCCGGATGTGATCCCACGTCGAGATAAAGGCGGGCACCGTTCCGCAGAAAGACATTGCTGCTGCGGCCCCATGACACGACACGGCGGAAGAGGTACCGCGCCACCTCGTCGGGAGACAGGCGGCGCTGTCCCCTGAACGTACACGTGACGCCGTACTCGTTCTCCAGCCCGAAAATGCGGCGGTCCATGACTGAACATTACGCCCGATCCCCTGAGCTGAAACGGGGTTCGACGGCTCGGTTTGGATCATTTTCCGATGAGACCGCAACGACCGCGCCCCTCCCGGTAGCTGCGAGGACCCGGCCCGTGGCCAGCAGAACCACCAGCGCGGCCGCGCCCGCGACCCCCGGAACGGCGAAGCCCCGGGCCGCCCCGCCCCACTCGACGACGGGCCCCGCGAGGCCCGTTCCGACCGACGCGCCCACGGTGAACGTCGTCACAAGCCAGGAGAAAGCCTCGGTGACGGTACCGGCCGGAGCATGCCGGTCCACCAGGACGAAGGCACAGGCGATGCAGGGCGCGAGGAACACCCCGGCGAGGGTGGCCAGAGCCGTCATGGCGACCGGACCGGGCACCAGCATCAGCGGGACGTAACACACCGCCAGCAGGGCGACGAGCACCCGCAGTCGCCGCTCCGGAGCCCCGCGCCACTGACGCGCGCCGTAGACCAGGCCGCCCAGCAGCGCACCGAGGCCGATGCCCGCCATCAGCCAGCCGTACACCGCGTCCCCGCCGTGCGCGTCGGCGTACGACAGCGCGGCGACCGTGATCGAGCCGAGCGCGATCCCGACGAACAGGAAGGCCCCGAGCAGGGCCAGCAGCCCCGGCGAGCGCAGGGCACCGAGCCAGTGCGCCTCGCGCGGGGCCGAACGCCACGCGCGCGAGGGCGGCGAGAGAACCACGGAGAGGGCACCCAGGACGCCGATGACGCTCAGGATCAGCAGCGCCGCCCGCGCGGACCAGAGCGAGACGCACAGGGTCACCAGCAAAGGCCCGACGGTGAACATGACTTCCTGCGCCACGGCGTCCATCGCGTAGGCCGTGTGCACCTGCTCCTCCCTGCGCAGGACGGAGGGCCACAAGGCCCGCAGGCCGCCCTCCAGAGGAGGCGTGAAGAGCCCGGCCACGGCCATCGCGGCGCAGGCGAGGCCCGGCTGGTCCGTCCCGGCGAAGGCGAAGACGACCATCCCGAGGGCCGAGACGACCGCCGCGGGCAGCTGCACCCGCGGTTGCCCGTAGAGGTCCACGAGCCGGCCGAGCAGCGGCTGTCCCACCGCGTTGGCCACCCCGTACACGGCGGCGAGCGCGCCCGCCAGGCTGTACGTGCCGCCCTCGGCCCGCACGAACAGCACGACGGCGATGGCCGCGGTGGCGTTCGGCAGCCGCCCCACGAGGGTGCCGACGAGCAGCCGGGCGGCGTGCCTCGCCCTGAGGATCTCCAGGTATCCCGCGGCCATGGCATGCCCTTCCAGTAGTGCGCGACGTTCAAGTGTTACGTATAACGCCTCCTTCCATACGTACCATGTGCGCTGTCCGGGAGTCCAGACGAAGGAGCAGGCCGACGGTGGCAAGAGGTAGTACGCGCCCCACCAGCCGGGACGTCGCCGAGGCCGCCGGGGTCTCCCAGGCGGCCGTCTCCCTGGTGCTGGGCGACAAGTGGCGCGGCCGGGTCTCCGCGGCGACGGCGGAACGCGTCCGGGACGCGGCCCAGGAGCTCGGCTACCGCCCGAACCTGGCCGCCCGCAACCTCCGCCTCGGCCGCACCCGCACGGTCCTCCTGGTGGTCCCCGCACTCACCACGGAGTTCTTCGCGGGCGTCTACACCGGCGCCGCACGCGTGGCCGCCGAGCACGGCTTCGGCGTCGTCCTCTACCCCTCCCCCGAAGGCATCGGCCCCGCCCGCGACCCCTTCGGCTCCGCCCAGGCCGCCCTCGACGGCGTGATCGCCTCCTCCATGGCCGCAGACGCCCTCACCGCGATCCGCGGCGACCAGCTCCCCCTGGTCATGCTCGACAGCGACCCGGCCGGCAGCCAGGGCGCGGCGACCGTCAACCTCGACATCGCCGACGGCGTACACCAGGTCACCGGCCATCTCCTGGAACTGGGCCACCGCCGCTTCCTGCACCTCGCCGCCGACATCCCGTCCTGGACCTTCGAGGTCCGCGCCCGGGAGGTGGCCTCCTGCCTCGTCGAGGTCCCCGGAACCAGCCTTCGGGTCGCCCGGGCGCCCATCTCCTTCGAGGACGCCCTGGCGGCGGCCCAGACGGCCCTCTCCGCCCCGGGACCGCGCCCCACGGCGGTGATCTGCGACGACGACAAACTGGCCGCCGGCGCCTACAAGGCGGCCCGCCGCCTCGGCCTGCGCATCCCCGACGACATCTCCATCACCGGCCTGGACGACCTCGCCCTGGCCCGCGCCCTCGACCCGGAACTGACGACGGTCCGCCTGGACGCCGAGCGCTTCGGCGAACAGGGCATGAAGGCCCTCCTGGCCGTCCTGGACGGCCGCACACCGCCCCAGGAGGACATCCCTGTCGAACTGGTCGTTCGGGGCTCAACGGCCCCTCCGGGCACCTAGACGCCATCACCCTCGCGCCCGGGCCCACCGGACCCGGGTAAGAAGGGCCGAAGCCCGCATACGGAAGGGGCCGCGCCGGTGTGTACCGGGGCGGCCCCTTCCGTATGAGCACCCGACCGGCGGGCGCGAGGTCGAACGCAGACCTCTACTTCTCGTCGTCGGCGTCCTCGGCCTCCGTGGCGGTCTCCGCTCCCCCGGCCTCCAGCAGCCGGGACAGCTGGCGGCCGACGATCCGCTTGAACTTCCGCTTCTGCGGTCGCGTCCGGTCCAGCACCGCGACCTCCAGCCGCTCGGCCGGAATCTCCCGCTCGCCGCCGTTGGGCTCCCGGGACAGCGACTGAACGGCCAGCTTGAGGGCCGCCGCAAGCGACATCCCGTCCCGGTGCTGAGTGTCCAGATAGGTACTGATCTGCTCGGCATTTCCACCGACGGCGACCGAACCGTGCTCGTCCACGATCGAACCGTCGTGCGGCAGCCGGTAGATCTGGTCGCCGTCGGGCGTGTCGCCGACCTCGGCGACCACCAGCTCCACCTCGTACGGCTTCTCCGCCGCCGACGAGAAGATCGTGCCCAGCGTCTGGGCGTACACGTTGGCGAGACCACGGGCGGTCACGTCGTCACGGTCGTACGTGTAGCCGCGCAGATCGGCGTAGCGCACACCGCCGATCCGCAGGTTCTCGTACTCGTTGTACTTGCCGGCGGCCGCGAAGCCGATCCGGTCGTAGATCTCGCTGAACTTGTGCAGCGCGCGGGACGGGTTCTCGCCGACGAACACGATGCCGTCGGCGTACTGCAGCACGACCAGGCTGCGGCCACGGGCGATGCCCTTGCGGGCATACTCCGCCCGGTCGGCCATCGCCTGCTGGGGTGAGACATAGAACGGAGTCGACACCGGCTATCCGTCCCTTTCTGTCGAAGTCACTGGATCACCTGGGAAAAGAGACCGGTCTCAGAGCAGCGCGGCGCGCGGGCCGTCGGGCTGCTCGAGTCGCCGCTCGAGGATCGCTCGGGCGATCTCCGAGGACTCCTCGTCGGTGAGCCGGCGGAAGCCGCTCTCGGTGATCACGGTGACGATCGGGTAGATCCGGCGCGCGACATCGGGACCACCGGTCGCCGAGTCGTCGTCGGCCGCGTCGTAGAGGGCCTGCACGACCAGCGTCGTGGCCTGGCTCTCCGTCAGGTCCTTGGCGTAGAGCTTCTTCATGGCACCGCGCGCGAAGATCGAGCCGGAGCCCGTGGCAGCGTAGCCGTGCTCCTCGGAGCGGCCGCCGGTGACGTCGTAGGAGAAGATGCGGCCCCTGTCGCGGTCCACGTCGAAGCCCGCGAAGAGAGGGACCACGGCGAGGCCCTGCATGGCCATGGCGAGGTTGGAACGGATCATCGTGGACAGGCGGTTCGCCTTGCCCTCCAGGGAGAGCGTGGCGCCCTCCACCTTCTCGAAGTGCTCCAGCTCCAGCTGGAACAGCTTCACCATCTCCACGGCCAGACCCGCCGTACCGGCGATGCCCACCGCCGAGTACTCGTCGGCCGGGAAGACCTTCTCGATGTCGCGCTGGGCGATGACGTTCCCCATCGTGGCCCGCCGGTCACCGGCGAGGACGACTCCGCCGGCGAAGGTGACGGCGACGATGGTCGTGCCGTGCGGGGCCTCGATCACACCCTGGACGGGCGGCAGTTGCCGCTTGCCGGGGAGCATCTCCGGCTGGTGCTCGGACAGGAAGTCCATGAAGGACGACGACCCGGGCGTCAGGAAGGCAGCCGGTAGACGCCCGGTGCTACGAGTGTTGGCTTCCACGCGTTTCCTTCCAGGTATGTCGCAGCCCGTCTCATGACGTCGGGCCGATCCTTGAACTGCCCCAGTGCAGCGTTGCAGCTGAAGCACAGTACGCCTCGGACCCTACCCGTCTGGTGACAGTGATCCACATGTTCGGCAGGGGCGGTTAGGCAGATACAGCAGATTCCCCGCTGCTCCGCGACCATCGCGTCCAACTCAACTGGTGTGAGGCCGTACTTGCGCTGGAAATAGCCGATCCGGTTCCGCTCCGCACGGCACTCACGGCAGTAGCTCGCCCAGCCGTCCGAGGAGGACTTGTTGCGCTCCCACGCGGAGTGCGGTTTCACGACCTGGCACTGTGGGCAGCGCTTGTGACCCCGCGGTACAGGCACCTTGACCCGTACCGTTCTCCCCTTGGCCTCCTGGCGCTGTCGGTAGTACTCCGCGGAGCATTCCCGGCAGTACGCCTGGAGGCCGTCGGGCATCGACCTGTTGCTCGCGAAGGCCACCCGCGGTTTGTTCAGCCTGCACCGCGAGCAGCTTCGCGCTTCCACTTCTTCAGCCACGTTCGGCTCGAACCTTCGATTCGATGGAAAAAGTGGCTCTACTGCCCGCCCTTCTGAACGAAGGACCTCACGAAATCCTCGGCGTTCTCTTCGAGTACATCGTCAATTTCGTCAAGAACCGAGTCGACGTCGTCGCTCAGCTTCTCCTGGCGTTCCTTGAGGTCGTCGGTCGCCTTCGCGTCCTGCGCCTGCTCCTCGACCTCCTCGGTGGAACGCGTCGCCTTCTGCTGTCCGCCGCCGGTGTCCTTGGTCGCCATAACCCTCACCCCGCTCGGTTCGACGTTCTTGATCAGACCCTACAAGCAGGGTCCGACATCGGCCCCGCAGTTGCTACAACGTACGGGGGCCACCTCGATGATTCCCGTAACGCCGGGTATTCCACCCTGTCCGGCCGGTGCCGTCCGGGCGGAAGCTCAGTTGCCCGACAGGACCCTGACCAGGTCCTCGGCCGTACGGCAGCGGTCCAGGAGCTCCTTGACGTGATTACGCGTTCCGCGAAGCGGCTCCAGGGTTGGGACGCGCTGAAGCGAGTCCCGGCCGGGCAGATCGAAGATCACCGAGTCCCAGGAGGCCGCCGCCACGTCGTCCGCGTACTGCTCCAGGCAGCGTCCGCGGAAGTACGCCCGGGTGTCCTCCGGCGGCGTGGTGCGGGCCCGCTCGACCTCGTTCTCGTCCAGCAGCCGCTTGATCTTGCCGCGGGCCGCGAGACGGTTGTAGAGGCCCTTCTCGGCCCGTACGTCGGCGTACTGGAGGTCGACCAGGTGCAGCCGGGCGGCGTCCCAGTCGAGGCCGTCACGGCGCCGGTAGCCCTCCATGAGCTCCCGCTTGGCGACCCAGTCGAGCTCCCCGGAGAGGCTCATCGGGTCGTTCTCCAGACGGTTCAGGGTGTCCTCCCAGCGCAGCAGGACGTCCTTGGTCTGCTCGTCCGCGTCCGCCCCGAACCGCTCCTCCACGTACTTGCGGGACAGCTCGAAGTACTCCATCTGCAGTTGCACCGCGGTGAGCGTGCGTCCGCTGCGGAGCGTGACCAGGCGCTTGAGGGTCGGGTCGTGGGAGACCTGGTGGAGGGTGCGTACGGGCTGGTCGACGGCCAGGTCGACGGCGATGAAGCCGTCCTCGATCATGGAGAGGACCAGCGCCGTCGTGCCCAGCTTGAGATAGGTCGAGATCTCGGAGAGGTTCGCGTCCCCGATGATCACGTGCAGCCGGCGGTACTTCTCCGCGTCGGCGTGCGGCTCGTCGCGGGTGTTGATGATGGGGCGCTTGAGCGTGGTCTCGAGGCCCACCTCGACCTCGAAGTAGTCGGAGCGCTGGCTGAGCTGAAAGCCGTGCTCGTGCCCGTCCTGGCCGATACCGACGCGGCCCGCTCCGGTGACGACCTGGCGTGAGACGAAGAACGGCGTCAGGTGCCGCACGATGTCCGAGAAGGGGGTCTCCCGCTTCATCAGGTAGTTCTCGTGCGTGCCGTACGAGGCGCCCTTGTTGTCGGTGTTGTTCTTGTAGAGGTGGATCGGCTGGGCGCCCGGGAGCTGGGCGGCTCGCTCCGCGGCCTCCGCCATGATGCGCTCGCCGGCCTTGTCCCACAGGACCGCGTCCCGCGGGTTGGTGACTTCGGGGGAGCTGTATTCCGGGTGTGCGTGGTCGACGTACAGCCGTGCACCGTTCGTGAGGATGACATTGGCCAGGCCGATGTCCTCGTCGGTGAGCTGGCTGGAGTCGGCGGTCTCGCGGGCGAGGTCGAAGCCTCGCGCGTCCCGCAGCGGGTTCTCCTCCTCGAAGTCCCAGCGGGCGCGGCGCGCCCGGTGCATCGCCGCCGCGTAGGCGTTGACGATCTGGGACGAGGTGAGCATGGCATTGGCGTTGGGGTGACCGGGGACGGAGATCCCGTACTCCGTCTCGATGCCCATTACTCGCCGTACGGTCATGCGGCCCTCCTTGCCCGGCGGCGCCCTCGGTCGGGGGCGCTGCTCAAGTACCGCTGGCGCTCCGGTGCGTGTGCGGTGCCCGTCCCCGCACTGCGCGACTCGGCGGTACGAAAGAGCCTAGAACGCCTTTGCGCTGGTGGGGAGATCATTTGCGTCATTGCTGTACTCCGGCCATGACCTGAAAAGCAGTCGGCTGCGGATACCCGTGAAGGGCACCCGCAGCCGCCCTGTCTTTTACAGGTACTGACCGGTGTTGGCCACCGTGTCGATGGAGCGTCCGGTGTCCGCGCCCTGCTTTCCGGTGATGAGCGTACGGATATAGACGATCCGTTCACCCTTCTTTCCGGAGATCCTGGCCCAGTCGTCCGGGTTGGTGGTGTTCGGCAGGTCCTCGTTCTCCTTGAACTCGTCCACGCAGGCCTGGAGGAGGTGGGAGACCCGAAGGCCCTTCTGGCTGTGCTCCAAGAAGTCCTTGATGGCCATCTTCTTGGCGCGGCCCACGATGTTCTCGATCATGGCGCCGGAATTGAAGTCCTTGAAGTAGAGGACTTCCTTGTCACCGTTGGCGTAGGTGACCTCCAGGAAGCGGTTCTCCTCCGACTCGGCGTACATCTGCTCCACGGCTGTCTGGATCATGCCGTGGACGGTGGCCGCCCTGTCGCCGCCGTGCTCTCCCACGTCCTCGGAGTGCAGCGGGAGACGCTCGGTGAGGTACTTCTGGAAGATGTCCTTCGCCGCTTCGGCGTCCGGGCGCTCGATCTTGATCTTCACGTCGAGCCGTCCGGGCCGCAGGATGGCGGGGTCGATCATGTCCTCTCGGTTCGAGGCACCGATCACCACCACGTTCTGCAGGCCCTCCACGCCGTCGATCTCGGCGAGCAGCTGGGGGACGATGGTGTTCTCCACGTCCGAGCTGACGCCTGATCCACGGGTGCGGAAGAGGGACTCCATCTCGTCGAAGAAGACGATGACGGGTGTGCCCTCGCTGGCCTTCTCCCGGGCACGCTGGAAGACGAGGCGGATCTGCCGCTCGGTCTCGCCGACGTACTTGTTCAGGAGTTCGGGGCCCTTGATGTTGAGGAAGAAGCTCTTGCCGGTGGCCTGTCCGGTCACTTCGGCGACCTTCTTGGCCAGCGAGTTGGCCACGGCCTTGGCGATGAGCGTCTTTCCGCATCCGGGGGGCCCGTACAGCAGGACGCCCTTGGGCGGCCGCAGTTCGTGCTCCTTGAAGAGGTCGGGGTAGAGGTAGGGGAGCTCGACCGCGTCGCGGATCATCTCGATCTGGCCGCCCAGACCGCCGATCTGCTCGTAGCCGATGTCCGGAACCTCTTCGAGGACGAGTTCCTCGACCTCGCTCTTCGGAACGATCTCGTAGACATAGCCGGAACGGGGTTCGAGGAGCAGGGCGTCCCCGGGACGGATATTGACGTCCAGGAGCGGCTCGGCGAGCCGTACCACCCGTTCCTCGTCGGTGTGCCCCTGCACGAGGGCGCGCTCGCCGTCCTCCAGGATCTCCTTGAGGGTGACGATGTCGCCCACGCTCTCGTATTCCATGGCCTCGACCACGTTGAGAGCTTCGTTGAGCATCACTTCCTGGCCGCGCCTGAGCTGGTCGAGCTCGACGCTGGGGCTGACGTTCACCCGGAGCTTGCGGCCCCCGGTGAAGATGTCCGCCGTGCCGTCCTCATTCGCCGTGAGGAAGACACCGAAGCCGGCCGGCGGCTGCGCGAGCCGGTCGACTTCTTCCTTGAGGGCCACGATCTGGTCGCGGGCCTCACGGAGCGTGTTCGCGAGCCGCTCGTTCTGTGCGGACACGCCTGCCAGGTTGGTCTGCAACTCGACGATCCGCTCTTCGAGAATCCTCGTGTGCCGCGGAGAGTCGGCGAGCTTGCGTCGCAGGACGGCGATCTCCTGCTCAAGGTAGGCAATCTGCCCGGCGGGGTCATCGGACCCTCGTCCCGGGCGGATGCCGCGGTTCATGTCGTCGTCGTGGGCTGCCACGGTCCTCACCTCCTCCAAGGGGAGCTGGACGCTTCCAGACCCTACCTGGGTGGGTGTCGATTGAAACCCCTAGATCACAAAGACTGTCGGGGTGTGTCCGATCTTCACCCTTGCGCTCTCCCTCACGCCAGGGGAATACCCACCGAACATGATTGGGAAGCGGGCGGAGGTAGGGTCGAAGTGTTCAACACCCGTCAGAGCTGGCCCGATTCCCCAGTCTTCGGTCCGCTCGACGCAGAAAACGGCAGGAGAAATGACCGTGCAGCAGGAGGCCGGAGTCGACGGCGAGGCGCTTGAGGTCTGGATCGACCAGGATCTCTGTACTGGCGACGGGATCTGCGTCCAGTACGCGCCCGAGGTCTTTGAGCTGGACATTGACGGCCTGGCCTACGTGAAGAGCCCCGACGACGAGCTCCTGCAGGCCGTGGGCGCCACAACGCCCGTACCGCTGCCGCTTCTGCGCGATGTGACGGACTCCGCGAAGGAGTGCCCGGGGGACTGCATCCACGTCCGTCGCGTTTCGGACAAGGTCGAGGTCTACGGTCCCGACGCGGAGTGACCTTTCGGGCACCCCGCGTCACCTGATGTCTGGTTCCTCACACCCTCCGCGCCGCGGAGGGTGTTTTCTTTTGTTCGGGTCTCGCGCCGGGGGCGCGCTCACACACTCCGCGCTTCGGACGGTGTCGAGCGGATGAACGCGCCGTTCTTCCACTGCCACTTGGCGCTGTCCTTCAGGTCCGGGCAGCAACTCGGCACGTCGGTCGAGGAGTAGCCGAGCAGAGTGGCTGTGACGGCTCCGTCGCGCACCGCGAAGTCCGTGACGCTCAGCCGGTCCTTGGGATCGACCAGGGTCGCCACGACCCTGGGCTGTTTCGCTCCCTCGGCCTGGGTGAGGACGTAGACGCCGTTGGGCGGGGTGCCGGAGCCGGCGTCGCAGCGGACGACGGCCACGGTCTCGGGGCGGCCGTCGCCGTCCAGGTCCCCGGAGGCCTTCTTCTGCACGAGCACCTTGGTGGGCCCGCAGGTGATCGGGAAGTCCACGCCGGTCGGGTCGGGGGCGGCCACCGGGGCCGTCGCCGCGTTCGGGCCGGCGCCGGGCTGGGCCGCCCTCGCCGGATCGGGGTGAATGACGGACGACAGCGCCACGACTCCGGCGATGGCGGTGGCCGTGGCGACCCACTGGATGGGGCTGGTCTGCGTGTGTGCCAGTTCCGGGACAACGGATTGCTGCACTAGGAGTGTCTCCCGCGAGGGCTGTGCCGGTGGGGGTGGGGTGACCCGCATGGTGCCACACGTCACAGCTTGGCGGAACGGCGGGGTCCGGACTTGTGCAGAGTTCCGGCGGAGTTTCCGGCAGGGTTCCGGGACGGCCCGGCCGGAGCCGTCGGGAGGGCCGTCCCGAGGCCGTCGCGAGGGCATCCCGAGGCCGTCGCGAGGGCATCCCGAGCCCGTCCCGAGAGCATCCCGAGGCCGTCCCGAGGGACATGCCCCAGGCTCCCCTCCTCCGGCCTCCGTACGGCCTGCCGGCTGGCTCGGCGGGCTTGTCGGCCGAGCCCGGACAGACCCGTCGGCCGCCTTCAGCGCGGTCTGGAGGCCGGCCCGGCAGGTACGTCGGCCCAGCTCGCGGCAGCTCCGCCGACGGCCTTCCGCCGGATCCGGCGGCGCGCGCGTCGGGCCCTTGGGCCGGGCTGCCGACAGACCCGTCGACCGCCCTCCAGGCCACCCACCGGGACGCGCCTCAGCCCCGTGAGCCGGGCGCCTGGCACACCCGTCGGATGCCCTCCGGGCCACCTGTCGGCGCACCCCGCAGCGCCGTCCGCCGACTTCTTGAGGACCCGTCAGCAGCCTTGCGAGCGGCCTGTCGGCGGGCTCGGCAGGGCTGTCGGCCGGGGTCCCGGCAGGTCCGTCGATCGGTTCTGATGGTGTGTCAACGGGAAAGCGCTGTGGCCGAGTTCCCGGTCGTTTCCGGGAACTCGGCCACAGTCTTGGTGTGTTGGGTGCGTCAGCGGGCGGTGCCGCCGTCGGCGTTCGGGCCGGAGTAGTCCTCGCCGTACGCGCCCTTGGCGGGGCGGCGGCGGCGCATGGGCGGCTCGACGCCGTCCGCGAGGCGGCGGGCGGTGAGGAGGAAGCCGGTGTGGCCGATCATCCGGTGGTCCGGGCGGACGGCCAGGCCCTCGATGTGCCAGTTGCGGATCATCGATTCCCAGGCGGTCGGCTCGTTGAAGCAGCCGATCTCGCGGATCGACTCGACGGTCCGCGCGAGCTGGGTGGTGGTCGCCACGTAGCAGCAGAGGATGCCGCCGGGGACGAGCGCCTTGGAGACCGCCTCCAGGCATTCCCAGGGAGCGAGCATGTCGAGGATGACGCGGTCGACGTCGGTGTCGCTCAGGTTGTCCTGGAGGTCGCCGACGGTGAGCTGCCAGGCGGGGTGCGGTCCGCCGAAGTAGCGCTCCACGTTCTGCTGGGCGATCTCGGCGAAGTCCTCGCGGCGCTCGTAGGAGTGCAGCATGCCCTGGTCGCCGATGGCGCGCAGCAGGAAGCTGCTGAGCGAGCCGGAGCCGACACCCGCCTCCACGACGCGGGCGCCGGGGAAGATGTCGGCGAAGGCCAGGATCTGCCCCGCGTCCTTGGGGTAGACCACGGCGGCGCCGCGGGGCATGGACAGGACGTAGTCGGGGAGCAGGGGGCGCAGCGCGAGATAGGCGACGTTCCCCGTGGTGCGGACAACGCTGCCCTCGGGAGCACCGATCAGCTCGTCGTGGGGGAAGGAACCCTTGTGGGTATGAAAATTCTTCCCGGCCTCGAGCGTGAACGTGTAGTGGCGGCCCTTGGGGTCGGTCAGCTGAACCTGGTCCCCGACCTTGAAGGGCCCGCGCCTGCGGGCGGCACCGGTCGGTTCGGACATGTGAACAGCCTACCGGTCCCGGACAGGGCCGCCGACCACGGTCAGGAGGGCCGGGCCATGGCCTTCACGAAGGCGCGTTCCACGTCCGCGGCGGACAGGACGCCGTAGATCTCGCCCGAGTCCTCCACCACCAGGTACTCGGTGGCGGGGCTGGCGCGCAGGGCGTCGAGGAGGGCCTCGCCGGCGAGCTCGGCGGAGACCCGCATGCCGTCGGTGAGGTCCTGGGCGAGGCCGCTGACCGTGACCCAGGGGCGGCGGTGCTCGGGTACGCCGACGATGGCGGCCTCGCGGACGAGGGAGAGGGGTTCGCCGTCGGCGTCGACGACGACCAGGGCGCGGGCGCCGACGTCGTTGGCGCGGCGCAGCGCCTCGGAGAGCGGGGTGCTGGTTTCGACCGGGACCGCGCGCCGGGTGAGTGAGCGGGCGCGCAGTTCCGGCAGGTGTTCGCGCAGCCGGGCCATGCGGAGGCTGTTGCCGGCGCCGGTCCAGATGATCGCCGCGAGGATGGCGGCGAGGAGGGCGTCCGTGATGGTGTCCATGCCGCCGACGTTGTCGGGGGCGGCGCCGAGGGCCTGGGACTGGGTGAGCAGGGGCAGTCCGATCAGTACGGAGACGGCGAGGGCGCGGCCGACCCATGCGGCGGCGACGGTGCCGCTCATCGCTCTGCCGGTGATCTTCCAGACGACGGCGCGGAGCATGCGGCCGCCGTCGAGGGGCAGGCCGGGCAGCAGGTTGAAGGCGGCCACGATGAGGTTGGAGATCATCAGGCCGGCCAGCAGGACGCCGGGGACCGTGCCGGGTTCGACGGGCAGCATGGCGAGGTAGAAGAGGCCGGACAGGATGAGGGAGAGCAGCGGGCCGACGAAGGCGAGCACGAATTCCCGGCCGGGGGTCTCGGCCTCCTTCTCGATCTCGGAGACGCCGCCGAAGAACTGGAGCTGGATCCGGCGGACCGGCAGTTTGAAGCGCAGGGCCGCGACGGTGTGGGCGAGTTCGTGGACGAGTACGGAGGCGTAGAAGGCGACCGCGAAGAAGAGGGACACCAGGTAGCGGGCGGCGCCGAGTTCGGGCAGGACGCGGTCGAGCTGGCCGCCGAACACCCAGGTGATCAGTGCGGCGACCAGGAACCAGCTGGGTGCGACGTACACGGGCACGCCGAACGGCCGGCCCATCAGCAGCCCGCCGCCGGGCTCCTTTCCGCGGCGCGGCGGCCGTCCTTTGCCGTTGCCCGTGCGGGCGCGGGTCCGGTGGGCGCCGGCGGGTTCGTCGTGGTCCGTGGGGGACGGCTCCTCGCCGTGAGCCTCGCTCCGGCGGTGGGACGGCTCGGAGGGGTCGCCGTGGGGTCCCGTCTGCTCGGCGTGATCGGTGTCCTCGGTGTGCTCTGTGGAGGCGGGGGTCTTCACCAGCGGGTCGCGGGGCGCTTCGGCGGGGGACACGGGCTCCGGAGCGGGCGTGGGGTGTGCCTCGGGCCCGGTCCGGTCCTGGGGCGTGGTGTCGTCGTGGGGCCCGGGCTCCGGGTGGGAGTCGGTCTCGGTGGCCGCGGGGGAATCGGCGTCGGGTCGGGCGGGGGTTTCCGCCTCGGGCCGGGTGCCGGTGTCCCCGTCGGGGTCCGTGCCGGTCGGGGAGTCGTGACCGGGGGTCGTGGGCGCAGGCCCGGTGGTCTCGGGCCCGGCCGGTTCGGGGCGTGCGTCGGAGGCCGGACCGGCGGAGGCCGAGGGCCTCTCGTGGTGCTCGGTCGCCTTGCCGGTACCGGACCGCGGCTGCCCGCTCCCGCCGCTCTCGTCCACGATGTCCCCTCGTTCGAAGCGTCCCCCGCCCCCGGTTCATGCGGAGCAGGAGGGTCTGGGGTCGATGGTATGCGGCCGTCGCGGCACGTTCCGCCCCGGCACCCCCTCTGTTTTCCGCGCCGTGGCCGCCGCCGGGACCGGTTCGCTGTCGGTGGCGGGCCGTAAGGTCTGTTGTCATGGAAACCAGCACCGAGGGCGCCGTACCCGAAGAAGCGGCCGCGGCCGGCGAGGCCGGCGTGCCCGTCGCCGACATGCCGGCCCCCGCGGTCGCGCGTGCGCCCGCCTCGCTGTCGCCCTCGCGTGCCAGTGACTTCATGCAGTGTCCGTTGCTGTACCGGTTCCGGGTGATCGACAAGCTGCCCGAGAAGCCCAGTGAGGCGGCGACCAGAGGGACGCTGGTGCACGCGGTCCTCGAGCGGCTCTTCGACGCCCCGGCCGCGGACCGGACCGCGCCGCGCGCCAAGTCGCTGATCCCCGCCCAGTGGGACCGGCTGCGGGAGACGAAGCCGGAGGTCGTGGAGCTGTTCGCCGACGACCCGGAGGGGGAGCGGCTCGCGCGCTGGCTCACCGAGGCCGAGCAGTTGGTGGAGCGCTGGTTCACGTTGGAGGACCCGACGCGGCTGGAACCGGCCGAGCGGGAGCTGTTCGTCGAGGCGCGGCTCGATTCCGGGCTCACCCTGCGCGGCATCATCGACCGGGTCGACGTGGCCCCGACGGGCGAGGTCCGGATCGTCGACTACAAGACGGGCAAGGCGCCCCGGCCCGAGTACGCGGAGGGTGCCCTGTTCCAGATGAAGTTCTACGCCCTGGTGGTGTGGCGGCTGAAGCAGGTGATCCCTCGCCGTCTTCAGCTCGTCTATCTCGGCAGCGGTGACGTGCTGACGTACGACCCGGAGATCGCGGACCTGGAGCGGGTCGAGCGCAAGCTGCTCGCGCTGTGGGACGCGATCCGGGAGGCGACGGAGACGGGCGAGTGGCGGCCGCGCCCGACCAAACTCTGTGGCTGGTGCGACCACCAGGCCGTGTGTCCGGAATTCGGTGGTACTCCCCCGGCATATCCGCTCCCGGTCAGGGCGCCCGGGTCGGGCGCCCAGGAGCAGGGCAGAATGGGGCCGGACTAGCGAAGGAGACTTACGTGGCCATCCGCGTCCTACTGGTCGACGACCAGCCGTTGCTGCGCACCGGCTTCCGGATGATTCTGGAAGCGGAGCAGGACCTGGCGGTCGTCGGCGAGGCCGGTGACGGTCTCCAGGCACTCGATCAGGTTCGTGCGCTGCAGCCCGATGTGGTTCTGATGGACATCCGTATGCCGCGGATGGACGGTGTCGAGGCGACGCGGCAGATCACCGGGCCCGGCCGGGACGGTCCGGCGAAGGTCCTCGTGCTGACGACGTTCGACCTCGATGAATACGTGGTGGAGGCGCTTCGCGCGGGCGCCAGCGGTTTCCTCCTCAAGGACGCGCCCGCCAATGAGCTGGTGCAGGCGATCCGGGTGGTCGCGGCGGGCGAGGCGATGCTCGCGCCGAGCATCACGCGCCGGTTGCTCGACAAGTACGCGGGCCATCTGCCGTCCGGCGACGAGCCGGTTCCGGACACATTGCACACGCTGACCGACCGTGAGGTCGAGGTGCTGAAGCTGGTGGCGCGCGGGCTGTCGAACGCGGAGATCGCGGCCGATCTGTTCGTCAGCGAGACCACGGTCAAGACGCATGTGGGGCATGTCCTGACGAAGCTGGGGCTGCGCGACCGGGTGCAGGCCGCGGTGTACGCGTACGAGAGCGGGCTGGTGCGTCCCGGGGCGCAGTAGGCGGTGCCGGTTCTCCGGGCCGGTCCTGGCCCGGTTCGCTCCAGGCAGCGCGAAGGGCGCCCGTTCCGGTGAGGAACGGGCGCCCTTCGTGTACGGCGGGGACGCGAGCGGTGCTCGGTCAGCCCTTGTAGATCTCCCAGAAGCGGAACACGGTCGAGGCGTCGAGGCAGTTCTCGAGGCCGTAGACGCTGTCGCGGGCGACGGCGTACTGCTTGGCCTGCCAGATCGGGAGGAGGGGCACGTCAGCGGCGACCAGGTCCTGGAGCTTTCCGTATTCGGCCTCGGTCGAGGCGCGGTCGCTCTGGGCGGCCGTCTTCGGGATGAGGCTGCCGGTGATCGTGCTGTTGGTGTAGTTGTTGCTCAGCACGTTGCCCTTGCCGAAGAACGGGGCCGTGAAGTTGTCCGGGTCCGGGTAGTCGGGCACCCAGCCCTTCACGTACACGCCGTACTTGCCGGCGGTGACGTCCTGCTCGTACTGGCCGTAGGCGACGGACTTCACGGTCGCGTCGAACAGTCCGCTGGCGTTGAGCTGCTTGGCGATCGCCTTGAACTCCTGGTCCGTGGCGGGACCGTAGCGCGAGGGGGTCGACCAGAGGGTGAGCTTCACCTTGCCGGTGATGCCCTCGGCGTGGAGCGCGGCCGCGGCCTTGGACCGCGACGGGCGGGCGCCGTAGGTGTCGAAGAAGGAGGTGCTGTGCCCGGTGACGCCGGAGGGGACGATCGAGTACAGCGGGGTCGCCGTGTCCTGGTAGACGTCGCCGACGAGGGCGTCGCGGTCCAGGAGGTAGGCGATGGCCTTGCGGACGCCGAGCTTGCCGGCCACCGGGTCGTCCATGTTGAAGACCATGTGCTGGACTTCGGCGCTGGTTCCCTCGACGACGTTGATGCCGCTGTTGGTCCCGGAGGCGTTCTGGATCTCCGCGATGTCGTCGGCGGCGAGGCCTCGGTAGGCGACGTCGATCTGCTTGTTCAGCAGAGAGTTCTTCAGGGCCGCCTGGTCGCCGTGGAAGAACTGCAGCGTGACGCCGGTGTTCTTGGCCTTGACGGTGCCCTTGTAGCTCGGGTTGACCGAGAAGACGGCCTTGTCGTGGCTGAAGGAGTCGAGCTTGTACGGGCCGGAACCGACGGCCTCGTTGTCCTTGCGGAGCGCGTTCGTGGCGTACTGCTGGTGGTCCACGATCGAGCCGGCGCCGGAGGCGATCTTGCTCGGGAAGGTGGCGTCGGCGTACTTGAGGTGGAAGACGACGGTCTTGGCGTCCGGCGTGACGACCCGGTCGAGCATGGGGAACATGATCGCCGGACCGGCATTGTCGTTGATCTTCAGCATGCGGTCGAAGGAGAACTTCACGTCCGCCGAGGTGAGCGCGTCACCGTTGCTGAACTTCAGGCCGTCCTGCAGCGTGCACGTGTAGACCTTGGTGCCGGTGTCGGTGAACGCGCACTCCTTGGCCGCTTCCGGCTCGGGCTCCGTTCCACCCTTGGGGAAGCTCAACAGCGACTGGAAGACGTTGTTGAACAGCAGCCACGATCCTGGGTCGTAGCCGGAAGCCGGGTCGGTGGCCAGGACGTCGTCGGACATCCCGATCACCACGGAGGAGCTGCTGCTCCCGGTGCTGCCCGTTTCCGAGCCACAGCCGGTCAACAGGCCGGAGGCCAGCCCCGCCACGATCGGCAGGACTGGCCACTGGTTACGCATGTTCACTTGCACGTGCCTTGTCGTTGGATCTGCTGAACCCGGGACCGTAGGGCCCCGGGCCGGATCCGGGGCCTGACGGCCCCGGATCGGATGGTTCGGTCACCCGCTGACGCCGCGGCTGAGCTCCCACAGCTGGAGGGTGGAGGAGGAGTTGAGCGCCCACTCCGAGCCCGTGATGTTGTCGCGGGCGGCGATGTACTGCTTGCCCTGCCAGAGCGGGATCAGCGGGACGTCGTTCGCGACGATGTCCTGGATGGTCGTGAGGCTCTTCGTCGCGGTGGCGCGGTCGGCCTCGCGCCGGGAGGCGGGGATGAGGTTGTTGATGATGTTGCTGTTCGAGTAGGGCGACTTGAGGAAGTTGTCCTTGTCGAGGAACGGCGCCAGGTAGTTGTCGGCGTCCGGGAAGTCGGGGAACCAGCCCATGCCCCAGACGTCGTACTTGCCGGCCCGCTCGGCGGGGACGAACTTGTCCCAGCTCGTGCCCTGGGTGGTGACGTCGAAGAGACCGCTCGCGTTGAGCTGCTTCTTCAGGACGTCGAACTCCTGCGCGGTGACCGTGCCGTAGTGGTCGGTCGTGTAGTGCAGGGTGACCTTGACCGGGGTGGTGATGCCGGCCTTGGTGAGCAGCGACTGGGCCTTGCTGACGCTCGGGTCGCCGTACTTGTTGAAGAACGCGTTGGAGTGACCCGTGATGGTCGCCGGGACCATCGAGTACAGCGGCTCGGCCTGCGAACCGTACACCTTGGCGACGAGTTCACCGCGGTTGATGAGCTGCGCCATGGCCTGACGGACGGCCGTCGACTTCACCGACGCGGAGTCGGTGTTGAAGGCCAGGTAGCGGATTTCCAGGCCGGGCATCTCGTTCAGGTTGATGTTGCCACCCGAAGCGTTGTCCAGCTTGGTGATCTGTGCCGGCGTCATCGAGCGCGTCATCAGGTCGATGTCGCCGTTTTCGAGGGCCGTGCCCATGGCCGCGGCGCTCTCGTAGGAGCGCATCTCGACCTTGGAGTTCTTGATCTTCAACTGCCCCTTGTAGTGGGAGTTCTTCGTGAAGACGGCCTTGACGACGGTGTCGTCCTTGACCTCGGTCTCCACGGTGTACGGCCCGGAGCCGTCTACGGAGAAGCCGTCGCGCAGCTTGTTCTTCTCGTAGTCCGCCGGGTTCACGATGCCGGCGACCGGGGTCGACAGCTTGAACGGGAAGGTGGCGTCGGCGCTGTTGAGGTGGAAGATCACCTCGCGGTCGCCCCGCGTCTCGACGGTGTCGATGGTGGACAGCAGGGCGAACACACCACTGTCGGCCTTGATGGCCCTCGCACGGTCGATCGAGAACTTGACGTCCTTCGCGGTGATCGCGTCACCGTTGGAGAACTGCAGGCCCTCGCGCAGCGTGCACACGTAACGCTCGTTGCCGCTGTCGCTGAACCCGCACTTCTCGGCAGCCTCGGGCTGCGGCTGACCGTCACCACGCGGCTGGACCATCAGCGTCTGCACGGTCTGACGCAGCACGTTCCAGGTGCCGACGTCGTACGCGTACGCCGGGTCGAACGGAGCCGGGGCATCCTTCGACGCGGTGAACCGGTCCGTGGTGCCGACAACGATGGCATCGCCGCTGTTGCTCCCGCTGGCGGACCCACCACACGCGGCGAGCACCGGGGCGAGCAGGCCAACCACGGCCGGCAGCACCAAAGTCTTGCGGTTCATGCTCGTGTTTCTCCAGAGCTGTAGTTTCCGCGAACCGGCATGCAGGGGTGGCGCGGCGGGTCACGGGGTTACGGCGATGTTCTCGCGCTGACATTAGTCCGCACCACCGGGTCGGCCATCAGACGCCGGAGCGGCCTTCCGCTCACGCTGCGAAACCGGGCGTGGACGCACCGATAACCCGACACGGGAAGGATTAGTGCAGCCTTTCATCAATCGGGACACAAGGGCACGCCGGTCCTTCACAAACGGGGGGTGCGTGCACAAGTCGGTCCCGCTGTCGACCCCCCGTCACGTGGCGAACGTCACACCGTCAAATTGATTGAGGGGCACCGGAATTCGGCCATCCGACCCGTTATGAATGGCCACCGGGCCCTCGCTCGCATTTACCACAGGGAACCGCCGGGCCTTTCCCCGGCATTCGACCCCGCGCGCTGAGTGATCAAGCGGGCCACGCTCGGTGGACTTTTCAGCGCATTTCCGTCATCAGACGGTGCAGAAAGGGCAGGTCGACCTCTTCCAGAGAACTCACCACGGTGCGGCGGGCGGCCGGGGCGATCGGCGCGACCGAGGGGACGGCGACCACCTGGCAGCCCGCGGCCTCGGCGGAGGCGACACCGGTCGAGGTGTCCTCGATGACGGCACATCGCGCCGGTTCGGCGCCGAGCCGCGCGGCGGCGAGCAGATACGGGTCGGGGAACGGCTTGGTCCGCTCCACCTCGTCGCCCGCGACGGTCAGCGCGAAGAAGTGGGAGCCGATCGCGCCCAGGACGCGGTCGATGATCCGCCGGTGCGAGGCGGAGACCAGCGCGGTGGGGATCTCGTGCGCCGCGAGCTCGGCGAGGAGCCTGGCCGCGCCCGGCATCAGCGGCAGGGAACGGCCGATGCGCTCCTCGAACCCGTCGTTGAGCAGCACGGACAGCTCGGGGAGGGCGATGTCGGCGCCCGTGGCCTCGATGAGGAAGCCCGCGCTGCGGGTCATCGGACCGCCGACCACCACATGGCGCCAGGAGTCGTCCAGCGCGTGTCCGAGGGCCTTGAAGACCTCGACCTCCACGTCCCACCAGAAGCCCTCGGTGTCCACCAGGGTTCCGTCCATGTCGAGGAGAACGGCCTGCAGGGCTGAGCCTTCGGCCGTACGAGTTCCGAGCGCGGGGACCGTACTGGTCATCCTGGCGCACCTCCTTGAGGGACGATCAGGCCGGTTGCCCCCTTTTTTACGCCAGGGGACAACCGGCCTGCGATGGACCGACAAGTGTACGACTTATCCGATCAGTGTGCGTGACGGCGCGGACCACAGCGCGTCGGAGCCCTCACCGTGCGTTGAAGTACTTCGCCTCCGGGTGGTGGATCACGATCGCGTCGGTCGACTGCTCCGGGTGGAGCTGGAACTCCTCGGAGAGGTGGACGCCGATGCGCTCGGGCTCCAGGAGCTGCGCGATCTTGGCCCGGTCCTCCAGGTTGGGGCAGGCGCCGTAGCCGAGCGAGAAGCGTGCGCCGCGGTACTTCAGGGCGAACATGTCTTCGACGTCGGCGGGGTCCTCCCCCGCGAAGCCCAGCTCCGAGCGCACCCGCGCGTGCCAGTACTCGGCGAGTGCCTCGGCCAGCTGTACGGAGAGACCGTGCAGCTCGAGGTAGTCGCGGTAGGCGTTGGACTCGAAGAGTTTGGCGGTCTCCTCGCCGATCCGGGAGCCGACGGTGACGACCTGCAGGCCGACCACGTCGGTCTCCCCCGACTCCTCCGGGCGGAAGAAGTCGGCCAGGCACAGCCGGCGGCCCCGGCGCTGGCGGGGGAACGTGAAGCGGGTCCGCTCGTTGCCCCGCTCGTCCAGGATGATCAGGTCGTCGTCCTTGGAGACGCACGGGAAGTAGCCGTAGACCACGGCCGCCTCCAGCAGGTTGTCGGTCTGGAGCCGGTCCAGCAGCCCGCGCAGCCGCGGCCGGCCCTCGGTCTCGACCAGTTCCTCGTACGTCGGCCCGTCGCCGGCACGGGCCTGCTTGAGACCCCACTGGCCCTTGAACAGGGCGCCCTCGTCCAGCCAGGAGGCGTACTCCTTGAGCTGGATGCCCTTGATCACGCGGGTGCCGGTGAAGGGCGGGCTCGGGACGGGGTTGTCGACGGAGACGTCGGAGCGGACGTGGCCCTCTTCCGGGCGCTCCTCGACGACCACGTCCGCGGCGGCGCGCACCCGGCGCTGCTTGAGTTCGGGCAGCACCGCTCCGGGCACCCCGCGCTTGACGCCGATCAGGGCGTCCATCAGGCGCAGGCCCTCGAAGGCGTCGCGGGCGTAGCGGACCTCGCCCTGGTAGATCTCGTACAGGTCCTGTTCGACGTAGGCCCGGGTCAGGGCCGCTCCGCCGAGGATTACCGGGTAGTCCGCGGACAGGCCCCGCTGGTTCAGCTCCTCCAGGTTCTCCTTCATGATCACCGTGGATTTGACCAGGAGCCCGGACATGCCGATGACGTCGGCCCTGTGCTCCTCGGCGGCGTCCAGGATCGCGGAGACCGGCTGCTTGATGCCGAGGTTGACGACGTTGTAGCCGTTGTTGGACAGGATGATGTCGACGAGGTTCTTGCCGATGTCGTGGACGTCGCCGCGGACGGTGGCGAGCACGATGGTGCCCTTGCCCTCCGAGTCCGACTTCTCCATGTGCGGTTCGAGGTAGGCGACGGCCGTCTTCATGACCTCGGCGGACTGGAGCACGAACGGCAGCTGCATCTGGCCGGAACCGAACAGCTCGCCGACCACCTTCATGCCGTCCAGCAGGGTCTCGTTGACGATGTCGAGGGCGGGGCGGTCCTGGAGGGCCTCGGCGAGGTCGGCCTCCAGACCGTTCTTCTCGCCGTCGATGATCCGCCGCTTCAGCCGCTCCTCCAGCGGCAGCGCGGCCAGTTCCTCGGCCTTGCCGGCCTTGAGCGACTTGGTGGTGGCGCCCTCGAACAGCGCCATCAGCTTCTGCAGCGGGTCGTAGCCCTCGGCCCTGCGGTCGTAGATGAGGTCGAGGGCGGTGGTGACCTCCTCCTCGCTGAAGCGGGCGATCGGCAGGATCTTGGACGCGTGCACGATCGCCGAGTCCAGGCCCGCCTTGACGCACTCGTCCAGGAAGACCGAGTTCAGCAGGATGCGGGCGGCGGGGTTCAGGCCGAAGGAGATGTTGGACAGGCCGAGCGTGGTCTGCACGTCCGGGCGGCGGCGCTTGAGCTCGCGGATCGCCTCGATCGTCGCGATGCCGTCCTTGCGCGACTCCTCCTGGCCCGTGCAGATCGTGAAGGTCAGGGTGTCGATGAGGATGTCGGACTCGTGAATGCCCCAGTTGCCCGTGAGGTCCTCGATGAGCCGTTCGGCGATGGCGACCTTGGTCTCGACGGTCCGGGCCTGGCCCTCCTCGTCGATGGTCAGCGCGATCAGCGCGGCACCGTGCTCCTGCGCCAGTCGGGTGACCTTCGCGAACCGGGACTCGGGCCCGTCGCCGTCCTCGTAGTTGACGGAGTTGATGACCGCGCGGCCGCCGAGGCGCTCCAGGCCCGCGCGGATCACCGGGACCTCGGTGGAGTCCAGCACGATCGGCAGCGTGGAGGCGGTGGCGAAACGGCCGGCCAGCTCGTCCATGTCGGCGACGCCGTCCCTGCCGACGTAGTCGACGCACAGGTCGAGCATGTGCGCGCCCTCGCGGATCTGGTCGCGGGCCATCTCCACACAGTCGTCCCAGCGGGCCTCCAGCATGGCCTCGCGGAACTTCTTCGAGCCGTTGGCGTTGGTTCGCTCACCGATCGCCATGTAGGCGGTGTCCTGACGGAACGAGACCGTCTGGTAGAGGGAGGCGGCCCCGGGCTCGGGCTGCGGGCTGCGCTCGGTGGGGGTGACACCGTTCACCCGCTCCACCACTTGGCGCAGGTGCTCGGGTGTCGTACCGCAGCAGCCGCCGACCAGGGAGAGGCCGTAGTCCCGTACGAAGTTCTCCTGGGCGTCGGCCAGTCCTTCCGCGTCGAGCGGGAAGTGGGCGCCGTCCTTCGTCAGGACCGGCAGACCGGCGTTCGGCATGCACAGCAGGGGGATGCGGGAGTGGCGCGTGAGGTAGCGCAGGTGCTCGCTCATCTCGGCGGGGCCGGTCGAGCAGTTCAGACCGATCATGTCGATGCCGAGCGGCTCCAGCGCGGTCAGCGCGGCGCCGATCTCGGAGCCGAGCAGCATCGTGCCGGTCGTCTCGAAGGCCATCGAGACGAGCAGCGGCACCCGGACGCCGGTCGCCTCCATCGCGCGGTGCGCGCCGAGCACGGAGGACTTCGTCTGCAGCAGGTCCTGGGTGGTCTCGACGATCAGCGCGTCGGCGCCGCCCGCGAGCAGGCCCTCGGCGTTGGCCTGGAAGCCGTCGCGCAGGGTGCCGTAGGAGACGTGGCCGAGCGTCGGCAGCTTCGTGCCGGGGCCGATCGAGCCGAGGACCCAGCGCTGCCGGCCGTCGCGGGCGCCGAACGCGTCGGCGACCTCGCGGGCGATCCGGGCCCCGGCCTCGGAGAGCTCGTGGACGCGGTCCGCGATGTCGTACTCGGCCATCGCCGAGTGGTTGGCTCCGAAGGTGTTCGTCTCGACGCAGTCGACGCCGACCTCGAAGTACGCCTCGTGGACGGAGCGCACGATGTCGGGGCGGGTGATGTTGAGGATCTCGTTGCAACCCTCGAGGTTCTCGAAGTCCTCGAGCGTCGGGTCCTGCGCCTGAAGCATCGTGCCCATCGCGCCGTCGGCGACCACGACACGGGTGGCGAGCGCTTCTCGGAGTGCGTCGGTTCGCTTGCGGCCCTCGGAAAGACCGGACGAAAGGGACGGGTTCGGCAACGAGGCCATGAAGGTGCTCCCTGGAGTGCGACGGCTGTCGGCTTTGCGCTTCCCATGGAAGGCGCACGCCGTCAGGGTAGCCCGGAGCACCGCCGATCAGTCGTGGGCGTCCACGAGCCGGACGGGCGTGGCGTGGGTGACGGTGGTGTGGAGACGGACGGAACGTGGGGCGACCACCCATTGGCGGGAGCTCGGTGACGACCGGTAGTGTTCGACATTGCCGAACGGCAGCGGGCAGTCGCACGCCGGCGGTCGAAGGGGACGGAGGCAGCACGGCGATGGCACGGAACATCCAGTCGCTCGAACGGGCAGCGGCGATGCTGCGGCTGCTGGCGGGCGGCGAGCGACAGCTCGGCCTGTCGGACATCGCCTCCTCGCTGGGCCTGGCCAAGGGCACCGCCCACGGCATCCTGCGCACCCTCCAGCAGGAGGGGTTCGTCGAGCAGGACACGGCTTCCGGGCGCTACCAGCTGGGCGCCGAGCTGCTGCGCCTCGGCACCACCTATCTCGACGTGCACGAACTGCGGGCGCGTGCCCTGGTGTGGACCGACGACCTGGCCCGTTCCAGCGGCGAGAGCGTCTATCTGGGCGTGCTGCACCAGCAGGGCGTACTGATCGTGCACCACGTCTTCCGGCCCGACGACAGCCGTCAGGTGCTGGAGGTGGGGGCGATGCAGCCGCTGCACTCCACAGCGCTGGGCAAGGTGCTGTCGGCGTACGACCCGGTGGCGCACAGCGAGGTCCTGGAGGTCGAGCGCAAGGCGTTCACACCGCGGACGATCAGCGAACTGGACCAGTTCGAGGGCGTTCTCGACGTGACCCGCGGGCGCGGGTACGCGGACGACGTCGAGGAGACCTGGACGGGTGTCGCCTCGGTGGCCGCCCCGATCCACAACCGGCGGCGGATGCCCGTCGGCGCGGTGGGCATCACCGGGGCCGTGGAGCGGGTGTGCAAGGACGGGGAGCTGCGCCCGGACCTGATCGCCGCCGTACGGGACTGTGCCCGCGCGGTGTCGCGGGACCTGGGCGCCGGGCGGTTCTGACGCGTACGGCGTTCACCAGGCGGTTCTGACGCGAACGCCGTTCACCAGGCGGTCCCGACGCGTACGGCGTTCACCAGGCGGTCCCGACGCGTACGGCGTTCACCGGGCGGTTCCGAAGCGCACAGGTCCCGGGTTCGAGCGGGACGGGGTCCGAGGTTCACAGGAGACAAGGCCGGGAAGCGGAATGCTTCCCGGCCTCCTTCGTATGCCCTGGGACGGGCGACGACGCACCGATAGCACACAGCAATCAATAACGATCGTGTTTTCGATAACCGAACCCTTGACGAGCTGGTAACGCGAGAGCAAGACTCCCGTCCATCGGTCGACATTGTCGAACACCTACCGGTAATACGCGTTAGAGTGTGGCAATGCCAGGGCCGAGACCGCTCTCACTCCCCGAGAGCACGAACCACCGGAGGGACCCGGGGTTCGGCTTCCCCTGGACGAAGGACAAAGGAGTCGCGGGTGTCCAGCTCCGACATCTTCATCGGCGAGACCATCGGTACCGCCGTTCTCATCCTGCTGGGCGGTGGCGTGTGCGCCGCCGTCACGCTGAAGGCCTCCAAGGCGCGAGGCGCCGGATGGCTCGCCATCGCCTTCGGGTGGGGCTTCGCGGTCATGACCGCGGTCTACATCTCGGCGCCGCTCTCCGGCGCTCACCTCAACCCGGCCGTGACACTCGCCCTCGCGATCAAGGACGACGACTACAGCAACCTGGCCACCTACTGGGGCGGGCAGCTGCTCGGCGCCATGATCGGTGCGTCGCTGGTCTGGGTCGCCTACTACGGTCAGTTCCTCGCGCACCTCACCGACCGCGAGATCGTCGGTGGTCCGGGTGCGCAGGCCACCAGGACCAAGGCCGTCGAGGCCCAGGAGACCGGCGCGGGCCCCGTGCTCGGCATCTTCTCCACCGGCCCCGAGATCCGGAACATCGTGCAGAACCTCGCCACCGAGATCATCGGCACCGTCGTCCTGATCCTCGCGATCCTCACGCAGGGTCTGAACGACAACGGCAACGGCCTGGGCACCCTGGGCGCCCTGATCACCTCCTTCGTGGTGGTGAGCATCGGCCTCTCGCTCGGCGGCCCCACCGGCTACGCGATCAACCCGGCCCGTGACCTCGGTCCGCGCATCGTGCACGCCCTGCTCCCCCTGCCCAACAAGGGTGGTTCCGACTGGAGCTACGCCTGGATACCGGTCGTCGGTCCGCTCATCGGCGGCGCGATCGCAGCAGGCATATACAACGTCGCCTTCGCTTAGGAGCCCCCGCTCCAGCACGCTTGGAAGCCGCGCCCCAAGAGCCGCGAGCCGCACAGCACCGCTTAGAAGCACCGCGCCGTAAACAGCCCCTTCCCGACGGACACCAGGAGCACACCGTGACCGACGCACACACCGCCGGCCCCTTCATCGCCGCGATCGACCAGGGCACAACCTCGTCCCGCTGCATCGTCTTCGACCGCGACGGACGCATCGTCTCCGTCGACCAGAAGGAGCACGAGCAGATCTTCCCGAAGCCGGGCTGGGTCGAGCACGACGCCGCCGAGATCTGGACCAACGTCCAGGAGGTCGTCGCCGGAGCCATCTCCAAGGCCGGCATCACCCGCGACGACATCAAGGCCATCGGCATCACCAACCAGCGTGAGACCACGCTGCTGTGGGACAAGAACACCGGTGAGCCCGTCCACAACGCCCTCGTCTGGCAGGACACCCGCACCGACGCCCTCTGCCGGGAACTCGGCCGCAACGTCGGGCAGGACCGTTTCCGCCGCGAGACCGGCCTGCCGCTCGCGTCGTACTTCGCCGGCCCCAAGGCCCGCTGGCTCCTCGACAACGTCGAGGGCCTGCGCGAGCGCGCCGAGGCCGGGGACATCCTCTTCGGCACCATGGACACCTGGGTCATCTGGAACCTGACCGGCGGTGTCGACGGCGGCAAGCACGTCACCGACGTCACCAACGCCTCCCGCACCATGCTGATGAACCTGCACACCCTGGCGTGGGACGAGAAGATCGCCGAGTCCATCGGCGTCCCGCTGGCGATGCTGCCCGAGATCCGCTCCTCCGCCGAGGTCTACGGCGAGGTCACCGGCGGCCCGCTCGGCGACCTGCTCGGCGGCATCCCGGTCGCCTCCGCGCTCGGCGACCAGCAGGCGGCCCTGTTCGGCCAGACCTGCTTCTCCGAGGGCGAGGCCAAGTCCACCTACGGCACCGGCACCTTCATGCTGATGAACACCGGTGACAAGATCATCAACTCCTACTCGGGCCTGCTGACCACGGTCGGCTACCGGATCGGCGACCAGGAGCCGGTCTACGCCCTGGAAGGCTCCATCGCCGTCACCGGCTCCCTGGTGCAGTGGATGCGCGACCAGATGGGCCTGATCAAGTCCGCCGCCGAGATCGAGACGCTCGCGTCCTCGGTCGAGGACAACGGCGGCGCGTACTTCGTACCGGCCTTCTCCGGTCTGTTCGCCCCGTACTGGCGTCCCGACGCCCGCGGTGTGATCGCCGGCCTGACCCGGTACGTCACCAAGGCGCACATCGCGCGCGCCGTCCTGGAGGCCACCGCCTGGCAGACCCGTGAGATCAGCGACGCCATGACCAAGGACTCCGGCGTCGAGCTCACGGCGCTCAAGGTCGACGGCGGCATGACCTCCAACAACCTGCTGATGCAGACCTTGGCCGACGTCCTGGACGCCCCCGTGGTGCGCCCGATGGTCGCCGAGACCACCTGCCTCGGCGCCGCCTACGCCGCCGGCCTCGCCGTCGGCTTCTGGACCAACACCGAGGACCTGCGCGCCAACTGGCGCCGGGCCGCGGAATGGACCCCGAACATGGACGCGGACGTCCGCGACCGTGAGTACAAGAGCTGGCTCAAGGCCGTCGAGCGGACCATGGGCTGGATCGAAGACGAGAACTGACGAGGAGTAAGAACCCGCAATGACCAGCCAGCCCACCCTGCAGTCCGTGCCTGCCCTCGGCACGCACCCGGCCTCCGGCTCCAACCCGAGCCGCGCCGAGGCCCGGGAGCAGCTTTCCAAGGCAACGTACGACCTCCTCGTCATCGGCGGCGGCATCCTGGGCATCTCCACCGCCTGGCACGCCGCGCAGTCCGGACTGCGGGTGGCGCTGGTCGACGCCGGCGACTTCGCCGGCGCCACCTCCTCCGCCTCCTCCAAGCTTCTCCACGGCGGTCTGCGCTACCTGCAGACCGGCGCGGTGAAGCTGGTGGCGGAGAACCACTTCGAGCGCCGTGCGGTCTCCCGCCAGGTGGCCCCCCACCTGGCGAACCCGCTCACCTTCTACCTCCCCGTGTACAAGGGCGGGCCGCACGGCGCGGCGAAGCTCGGAGCGGGCGTCTTCGCCTACTCGGCCCTGTCCGCCTTCGGTGACGGCGTGGGCCATCTGCTCAGCCCCTCGAAGGCCGCGCAGGACGTGCCCGAGCTGCGCACCGACAACCTCAAGGCCGTTGCCGTGTACGGCGACGACCAGATGAACGACTCCCGCATGGCCCTCATGACGGTCCGCGCGGCCGTCGAGTCGGGCGCCGCCGTCCTGAACCACGCCGAGGTCACGGGCCTGCGCTTCACCCGGGGCCGGGTGACGGGCGCGGAGCTGCGGGACCGGCTGTCCGGCGACGAGTTCGGCGTGAACGCCCGGCTCGTGCTGAACGCGACCGGCCCGTGGGTCGACCACCTGCGCAAGCTGGAGGATCCGAACGCGGCTCCCTCCATACGCCTGTCCAAGGGCGCGCACCTGGTCCTGAAGCGCACCTCCCCCTGGAAGGCCGCGCTGGCCACCCCGATCGACAAGTACCGCATCACCTTCGCGCTCCCGTGGGAGGACATGCTCCTGCTCGGGACCACCGACGAGGAGTACGAGGGCGACCCGGCGGACGTCTCGGTCACCGAGAAGGACACCGCCCAGATCCTGGACGAGGCCGCGTTCTCCATCCGCGACCAGCAGCTCTCGCGTGACCTGATCACGTACTCCTTCGCCGGTCTGCGGGTGCTGCCGGGCGGCCCCGGCGACACGTCGAAGGCCAAGCGCGAGACGGTCGTCACGGAAGGCCGCGGCGGGATGCTGTCCGTCGCGGGCGGCAAGTGGACCACCTTCCGGCACATCGGCCGTACGGTCATGAAGAAGCTGGAGGCGCTGCCGGGCAGCCCGCTGGGCGAGGACTTCGAGCCGATCTCCGAGCTGCCGAGGAAGCTGCCGCTCCCCGGTGTCGCCAACCCGCGCGCGGTCGCGCACCGCCTGCTGGTGGACGGCCCGGCGCCCGGCCCGCGCATGGCCGCCGACACGGCCAGGCATCTGGCCACCCACTACGGCTCGCTGGCCTTCGACATCGCCCGGCTGGCGAACGAGAACCCGGCGCTCGGCGAGCGCGTCCACCCGGACGCCCCGGAGATCTGGGCCCAGGTCGTCTACGCCCGGGACAACGAGTGGGCCGAGACGGCGGACGACGTGCTGCGCCGCCGTACGACGCTGACGATCCGGGGTCTCGCCACGGACGACGTCCGCGGCAGGGTGCAGGACGTGCTCGACAACAAGTAGGCGCACGGTCGGGTGAGGGGCGGCTCCCACGGGGGGTGCCGCCCCTCACTCATGCGCGGGCGCCGCACGGTCTCCGGGACGCTCCCCGTTCAGCCCGCTGAACCCCCATAATGTCCCTGATACATCGGATGTCTGAGGGGCATTCCGAGTGACAGGGAGGCCGCGCCATGGCAGTCACCGACGAGGCGATCGAGAAGATCAAGTCAATGATCGTCTCCGGCGCTCTGCGTCCCGGCGACCGGCTCCCCAAGGAGAACGAACTGGCGGCCGAACTCGGCCTGTCCCGCAACTCCTTGCGGGAAGCGGTCCGCGCCCTGTCCCTCATCCGCATCCTGGACGTGCGCCAGGGCGACGGCACGTACGTCACGAGCCTGGACCCGCAACTCCTCCTGGAGGCACTGAGTTTCGTCGTCGACTTCCACCGCGACGACACAGTTCTGGAATTCCTCGCCGTGCGGCGCATCCTGGAGCCCGCGGCCACGGCGATGGCGGCCGCCCGCATCAGCGAGCAGCAACTGGACGCGCTCTCCGCCCAGTTGGACGGACTCGGTGCGGAACCGTCGGTGGAGGAACTCGTCGCCTGCGACCTGGACTTCCACCGGGGCATCGCGTCGGCCTCGGGCAACTCGGTGCTGTGCTCCCTGCTGGAGAGCCTGTCCGGACCCACCACCCGGGCCCGCGTCCGGCGGGGCCCGACCCAGGAGGACGCGGTCGCCGGCACCCTGCGCGAGCATCGCGCCATCCTGTCGGCCCTGCGCGACCGGGACGCCGAGGCGGCCCGGTCGTGGGCGACGGTGCACATCGCGAGTGTGGAACAGCGGCTCAGATCCACGCTCTAGCTCCTGGGACATCGGATCTCTCCCGGTCGTCCGAGCCGTGATGCGGGCCACGGCAACGTCCCCGACCTCCGGGCAGGTTGGCCATGGACAGCTCGGACGACTGCGCGGCGGGCCGGGGCGGCGTGCACGCGTGTTTCCGGGCCCCCGACGGGGCAGTGATCCGTTCACTCCCCCGTGCAAGGGGGCTGCGGAGGCCCCCTCGGCACGCCGTAAGGTTGAGGCGTACGCGAGGGCACATCGGAAGGAGGCGCTGGGTGATCGAGCTGGAGGGGGTTCCCGAGCTGATCGACCCAGTCATGGTGGCCGCGTTCGAAGGCTGGAACGACGCCGGCGACGCCGCCTCCGCCGCGGTCGCGCATCTGGACAGGGAATGGAAGGGCGAGGTGTTCGCGGCGCTGGACGCCGAGGACTACTACGACTTCCAGGTGAACCGCCCCACCGTGTGGCTGGACGGTGGCGTACGCAAGATCACCTGGCCGACCACGCGTCTGTCGGTGGTCCGGATCGGCGGCGAGAAGCCGCGCGATCTCGTGCTGGTCAGGGGCATCGAGCCTTCGATGCGCTGGCGCTCGTTCTGCAACGAACTGCTCGGTTTCGCGCACGAACTGGGCGTGGAGCTGGTGGTGATCCTGGGCGCGCTGCTCGGCGACACCCCGCACACCCGTCCGGTGCCGGTCAGCGGAGTCACCTCCGACTCCGACCTGGCCCGCACGATGGACCTGGAGGAGACCAAGTACGAGGGCCCCACGGGCATCGTCGGCATCCTCCAGGAGGCGTGCACGCACGCGGGCGTACCGGCCGTGTCGCTGTGGGCGGCCGTACCGCACTACGTGTCGCAGCCGCCCAACCCGAAGGCGACGCTGGCTCTGCTCAACCGCCTGGAGGACCTCATCGACCTGCGCATTCCGCTGGGCGAGCTGCCCGAGGACGCGCGGGCCTGGCAGCTGGGCGTGGACCAGCTGGCCGCCGAGGACAGCGAGGTCGCCGAGTATGTGCAGACGCTGGAGGAGGCCCGGGACACCGCCGAGCTGCCGGAGGCGTCCGGCGAGGCGATCGCCCGCGAGTTCGAGCGTTACCTGCGCCGCAGGGACGGCGGCGGTCCGACCGCGGGGGCCGGCGGCCACGCGACGGAGAGCGGGGAGCCGGCCTCGTACCTCCGCGACACTCCCGGCGGCCGCACCCGGCCGCCGCTGACGCAGCGCCCCGACTCCGACACCGGTCAGGACGCCGGGGCGGACGAGGAGTCGCACAGCGAGACAGAGCCGGGCGAGGCCACCGACGGCCCCGACACGGAGGCCCGGGACCGCGAGCCCGGCGCCAAGGGCTCAAAGGGCTCAAAGGGACCCAAGAACCCTTCGGGTACGTCCAAGGACACCTCGGGCACGTCGAAGGCGCCTGGCACGCCGGAGTCCAGGGATACGTCGGACCCCTCGGACGCGGCGGATTCCTCCGGTCCCTCCGATCCCTCCGGCACGTCGGACTCCTCCGAGGACTGAGTTCCGGGGACGGACATCCGAGAACCGACTCTCGGGGACCGACTTCCGAGAACTGAATTTCGGGGCCTGAGTCTCGGGGACCGATTGCGAAGTACCCGTCACCCGGACCGATCCGGAAGGGGCGGCACGCGCGACGCGTGCCGCCCCTTCCGGCCGTCGGGGCCGACGCCGGACGCGGTCCATCACGCCCACAACGGTGGCGTCCAGTCGCGCTCCCGGCGGTCAACGGCCGCTGTCGCCCCACCACATGACATCCATGTCCATAGCCTTTGGCCTGTATTCGGCGTGACATCTGTTTCAGGACGGATTGCACAGGTTTCCCAATTCAACTTGTTTTCAAACCAAGTTGGCGAAGACGGGGTGGACGGGACGCCGTGGGCGTGCCAGGTTGAGCCCCGAAGGCGCCGCCCGGCAACGGGACATGGCACTCGGCGCCGGCCGGAGGACAGCACACGGCACGACAACGACACACGCATCGAACGGCACACGCATGGACCGGCACCCCCAGGGATCGAAGGGAGCGGTACGCGATGACCGACCAGGTACAGCCGGCGCAGGGCCCGGGAACGTCCGGGCCGGGGCCCGACGGAGCGGGATTCACCTACCGAGGAGCCGAGCAGGAGCTGATCGTCGTCGCACGTCCGGAGGCCCGGCTGCGTGCCCGGTCCGAGGGCGTCCGCTCGGCGGCGGGCTCCGACGTATCGGCCCTCAACATGTTCCTCAGTGACGAACAGCTGGCCCTGGAGCCGCTGTTCGGCAGCGAGGAACGGCTTGAGCAGTCCGCGGCGACGGGACCCGGGGGCGGGCCCGACCTCGCACTCTTCTACCGGGTACGCGGCGTGGAGAGCCGCGCCCAGGAGCTGCGCGCACGGATCGCCGCACTGCCGGAGATCGACACGGCGTATGTGAAGCCGGGTGCCGTTCCGGCCTCGCGGGGATCGGCACAGTGGACCGGCCAGAGCGCCGACGACAGCCAGCGCCTGAAGGAAGGGGCGCCCGTCACCCCCGACTTCACGAGCCGGCAGGGCTACTTGCGCCCGGCGCCCGAGGGCGTCGACGCGTACTGGGCCTGGCAGCGGCCGGGCGGTTCGGGCCAGGGCGTCACCGTGATCGACGTGGAGGGCGCCTGGCAGCTCGGACACGAGGACCTGGCGTCGAAACTCGCCGGCGTCGTCGTCGGCACGCCTCACACGGACCTCGCCTGGCGCAACCACGGCACCGCCGTCATCGGCGTGATCGGCGGCGACCGAAATGAGCACGGGATCACCGGAATCGCGCCGGACGCCGTGACCGCGGCCGCGTCCTTCCAGGGCATCGGAACGGCCGCGGCGATCCACGCGGCGGCGGAACGGCTGAGCCCCGGCGACATCATCCTGGTCGAACTGCAGTCCCCGGGGCCCCGGTTCGACTTCGAGGAGCGCGACACCCAGGCGGGCTACATAGCGCTCGAATGGTGGCCCGACAACTTCGCGGCCATCCAGTACGCGACCGCCCGGGGCATCCTCGTGGTGGCGGCCGCCGGCAACGGCGCCGAGTCGCTCGACGACGCGGTGTACGAACGCCGCCCCGCGGAGTTCCCCGAGTGGTGGCGCAACCCCTTCAACCCCTCCAACCAGTCCTCCGGGGCGATCCTGGTCGGCGCGGGCGCACCGCCGCCCGGCACGCACGGCCGCGACCACGGCCCGGACCGTTCACGGCTCGCTTTCTCCAACTACGGGGCACGCGTGGACGCGCAGGGCTGGGGACGCGAGGTCACGACCACCGGCGGCTTCTGGGACCGGCCCGGCGATCTGCAGGGCGGCGCCGAGGAGATCGCCTGGTACACGGACACGTTCTCCGGGACCTCTTCCGCCTCCCCGGTGGTGGTCGGCGCACTGGCCGCGCTGCAGGGCATGCTCAAAGCGGCGGGCCAGGCACCGATGTCCTCGGAGCGTGCGCGCGTCCTGCTGCGGGCCACGGGTTCCCCGCAGCAGGACGCACCGGGCCGGCCCGCGTCGCAGCGGATCGGCAACCGGCCGGACATCAAGGCGGCGGTCACCCGACTGCTGCCGGAGGCGGTCGGCTCGGGCCGGGCCGAACGGTACTGGGACGAGCTGCTGCCGTATCCGCGCGAACTCCCGCCGAGGCTCCGGCTGTACGTGGCCGGTGCCTGGCGCAACCTGAACAACCCGTCCCCCGAGATCCGTCAGGCGGTGCACTCCGCCTTCGCGGGGGGACGGCCCGACGTACGGGTCTGGTTCTCGGACGACGAGATCGTCGGCCTGGTCGTCACGGGCTGAGGATCCGGCCCTCCCTGACCGCAACGGACGACAACCAGCAGCAAAAGACCGCAACAGACCGAAACGGAACGCAACCAACCATTGATGGAAGGTGGCACCGCGCATGAGCACGATCCCGCAGATGAGCCAGCAAGGACAGCAGGGACAGCAGGGACAGCAGGGACAGCAGCAGTACCCGAGCACATCGCCCTACCAGCAGCAGGGCATCGGCCAACAGCAGCCGTTCGGGCCGCAGATGCCCGTCGCGCAGCAGATGCCGATCGGGCAGCAGACGCAGCAGCCCTTCGGCCGGCACGAGATCGGTCAGCAGGTTCCGCAGCACCTGCAGCAGCAGCTCCAGCAGCTCGGTCAGCAGCAGCCGTTCCAGCAACTGCTCCAGCAACTCGGCGGTCAGCAGCAGATCCAGCAGCTCGGCGGTCAGCAGCAGCACCAGCAGATCCAGCAGGGCGAGCCGCTGATCCTGCAGAGCGCCGTCGAGAGCCGGGCCCTGGCCATCGGCATGGCCCAGCACTTCCAGGACGTCGTCACCGCGCTCCCCGGCCAGCCGCAGGCCCTCTACCTGTTCATCGACAACGGCTGGCGCCGGCTGGTCAATCCCAACCAGGTGACCCACGACGTGGTCCAGAAGGCCTTCGCCTACGGGCAGCAGGTCTACGGGATCTACGACACCGGCACCGGTGCCGTCCAGTCCGTCATCGTGACCAAGTAGGGACGGGAGTTCCAACGGCGTAGAGAGTGCCGGGCGGAGAATCTCCGCCCGGCATTCGTATGTCCCGCCGCTCCCGGTGGAGCGGGCGGGACGAGGTACTACAGGGCGACGCCGAGGAGCGCGTCGACGGCCCGCGAGACGATGCCCGGGGCACCCTCGTCCGTACCGCCGCTCTCGTGCTGGAGCGCGGCCCAGCGGTCGACCGCGGCGAGCGCGGCCGGTGCGTCGAGGTCCTCGGCCAGGGCGGCGCGGATCTCCTCGACGAGGGCGTCGGCTGACGGCCCGTCGGGCCGGGACACCGCGGCCCGCCAGTTCTCCAGGCGCGCGACGGCTTCGTCGAGGACGCTGTCCGTCCACTCCCAGTCGGACCGGTAGTGGTGCGCGAGCAGCGCGAGACGGATCGCGGCCGGGTCGACCCCGTCGCGCCGCAGCCGGGACACGAAGACGAGGTTGCCCTTGGACTTCGACATCTTCTCGCCGTGCAGCGCGACCATGCCGGCGTGGACGTACGCCTTGGCCATCGGGAATTCGCCGGTCAGCACCTGGGCGTGCGAGGCGCCCATCTCGTGGTGCGGGAAGGCGAGGTCGGAACCGCCGCCCTGGACGTCGAAGCCCATGCCCAGGTGGTCGAGGGCGATGGCGACGCACTCGATGTGCCAGCCCGGCCGGCCGCGGCCCAGCGAGCCGCCGTCCCAGCTCGGCTCGCCCTCGCGGGCGGCCATCCACAGCATCGGGTCGAGGGGGTTCTTCTTGCCGGCCCGGTCCGGGTCGCCGCCGCGCTCCGCGGAGAGCAGGCGCATCGTGGCGGCGTCCAGGTTGGACACCTTGCCGAAGTCGGGGTCGGCCTCGACGGAGAAGTACACGTCGCCTTCGAGTTCGTACGCCGCTCCGGCGTCCCGCAGCCGCTCGACGAGCGGCACGATGCCGGGTATCGCCTCGACGGCGCCTATGTAGTGGCGCGGCGGCAGCATCCGCAGGGCGGTCATGTCCTCGCGGAAGAGGGCGGTCTCCTTCTCGGCGAGTCCCACCCAGTCGACGCCGTCGCGCTCGGCCCGCTCCAGCAGCGGGTCGTCGACGTCCGTCACGTTCTGGACGTAGTGAACCTGCCGCTTGGTGTCGAGCCACACGCGCTGCACGAGGTCGAACGCGTTGTAGGTCGCCGCGTGTCCCATGTGGGTGGCGTCGTACGGCGTGATGCCGCAGACGTAGATACGGGCGACGGGTCCGGGGTGGAGGGTGACGAGCCCACCGGTCGCGGTGTCGTGGATCCGGAGGTCGCGGCCCTCACCAGGCAGGGCGGGGACCTCAGAAGCGGGCCAGGCATACATGTCATGAGCCTAACCGGACGGGACTTCCGTATACGAACCGGGCAGCACCTGTTGGCCGGGAAGACCCCCTTGCGCGGTTCCCCGGCCGGTGCGGACGCGCCGCCTCGCTACACCGGAGGCCAGGGAATCGCCGGCCATTCCCCGCTCGGTTCCGGGTGTTTCCCGGAGGCGAGCATCTCCTCGACCCGTGCGCGTGTGGCGTCGATCTCGACGGCGGTGACCAGTTCGGCCAAGCGGGTGGCCAGCGGTGCGCCCGGCGCCAGGGCGTCGCGCAGGGAGGCGAGGACCTCCAGCGCCTCGGCCGTCAGTGGTTCCCCCGCCCAGCCCCACAGCAGCGTGCGCAGCTTGTTCTCGGCGTTGAAGGTGACCCCGTGGTCGATGGCGTAGAGGCGGCCCTCCTGCGCGGGCAACAGATGGCCGCCCTTGCGGTCGGCGTTGTTGATGACGGCGTCGAGGACGGCGAGCCGCCGCAGCCGGGTGTCGTCGGCGTGGACGAGCAGGGCCGTCTCGCCCTCCCCGACCTCGGCGAAGCCGATCGCCTTCCAGCCCTCGGCCGGCTCCTCGCCCTCCACGAGCGCGAGGAGCCCCTCCCCGTCGTTCTCCGCCGACGCCTCGATCCACAGCTGGCACATGCCCTCGCCGTACGGCCCGTCGCGCAGCACGGTGGTGGGGACGAGCCCCCAGCCGGTCGCCTCGGAGACCTCGTACGCCGCGACCTCGCGCTGGGCGAGCGTGCCGTCGGGGAAGTCCCACAGCGGCCGCTCCCCGGCGACGGGTTTGTAGACGCAGAACGCCTCGCGGCCCTCGTACGACACGGAGCAGTACAGCACCGCGTTCGAGGCCTCGCGGATCCGTCCGCGTACCTTCAGCTCACCCCGGGCGAGCAGCTCGGCGGTCGTCACGCTCCGCGGCGGTATCCGTTCTGGCGCGGACATACGTGTCCTTCCGGGTCGAGCGGGAGGCTGCACAGCGGGCAGGGGGGCCGGCCGGCGTTGACGACGTCGAGTGCGCGCTTGGCGAAGGCCCTGGCCTGCGCTCCGGTGAGCCGGACCCGGAGCATCGGCGGGCCGTTCTCCTCGTCCTGGAGCAGCCGCTCCTCGGCCTCGGCGAGGTCCTCGTCGGACTCCGCCTCGACCTCCACGAGTGCCTGTGCCTCGACGATCATGCGCTGCTCTTCACCGTCCCAGGCCAGCGCCATGGTGCCGACCCGGAACTCCTCCTCCACGGGGGTGTCGAGGGGCGCGGTGTCGGACACCTCGGTGGGGGCCATCGCCGGGACCGGGGCGCTGCCCCCGGTGCGCCGGACGACCTCGTCGAGGAGCTCGTCCATCCGCTCGGCGAGCGCGGCGACCTGGGTCTTCTCGAGGGCCACACTCGTCACCCGGGGGCCCGAGGATGCCTGCAGGAAGAAGGTACGGCGTCCGGGCAACCCGACCGTACCGGCCACGAAGCGGTCCGGGGGGTCGTAGAGGAACACCTGACGGGACACGTCCTGTCTCCATTGAATCGGCATGGGGGCCGGCTGACCGCGTCGGCCCGCATCGGCTGAGAACGGGTTGACAACTACTGTGCTGGTTCGACCGCTTCACCCTACTGCGGCCGACGATCACGGTGCGCCCGCACCGCCCCCGACCGGAGCGTCGCCGCTCGGGGGTTCCTCGTGCGGCGCCAGGGACGCGAAATCGCCGGTGTCCCCGAGACGCACGAGAAAGGGCCTCAGCCGGGTGTAACGGATCGCGGTGATGGAACACGGTTCGACAGAGATCCGTTGAAAGAGGTCGAGATGAAGTCCGAGTGCGTCGGCGACGAGCGACTTGATGATGTCGCCGTGCGAGCACATGAGGTAGACCGCGTCGGCGCCGTGGTCGCGCTCCACGCGCGCGTTCCACTCGCGTACGGCCTCGGCGGCCCGGGTCTGCATGGCCCGCATCGATTCGCCGCCCGGGAACGCGGCCGCGGACGGGTGCGCCTGGACGACGTCCATCAGCGGCTCGTCCTTGAGCTCGGCGAGCTTGCGGCCCGACCAGTCGCCGTAGTGGGCCTCCCCGATACGCTCCTCGGTGTGCGCGACGACGTCGGGGCGGGCCTCCAGCAGCGGCCGGATCGTCTCCTGGCAGCGCTGGAGCGGGCTCGTGACGACCTCGGCGATCGGGAGCCCGGCGAGCCGGCCGGGCAGGGCCGCGGCCTGCTGGGTGCCGCGCTCGTCGAGGGCGACGCCGGGGGTCCAGCCGGCGAGCAGTCCCGCGGTGTTGGCGGTGGAGCGTCCGTGCCGGACGAGGATCAGGGTGGGCATGCGGCCCAGCGTAAACGGACGGCCCGCGAAGCCGGCGGGCCCTGTGGAAAGCGGCCCCCGGTGTGCGACGGGGCCACAACGACGGGAGAATGCGCTCCGTGATCGTCGACTGCGCCATCTATCGTGACGGCCGGCGGACGGAGGGCCCCGACGACCTCTCCGACGCCCTCGCGCAGTGCCGTGCCGAGGGCGACTCCTTCGTGTGGATCGGCCTCCACGAGCCCACGGAGAAGGAGTTCCACCTGGTCACGGAGGAGTTCGGGCTCCATCCGCTGGCGGTCGAGGACGCCCTCAAGGCCCATCAGCGCCCCAAGCTGGAGGTGTACGAGGACTCACTCTTCGTGGTCCTCAAACCGGTGTCGTACGAGCCGGAGAGCGACACCGTCACCTCCGGCGAGGTCATGGTCTTCGTCGGCGACTCGTTCGTGGTGACCGTGCGGCACGGCGAGGAGTCGCCCCTCGCGGCGGTCCGGCGGCGTCTGGAGTCGGACCCCGAGATGCTGCGGCACGGACCGACGGCGGTGCTTTACTCGATCGCGGACGCGACGGTGGACCACTACCTGGAGGTGGCGACCGAGCTCGGCACCGACCTGGAGGAGCTGGAGGCGGAGGTCTTCTCGCCGCAGCTCGGCGGCTCGCGGAACACCGCTTCGCGGATCTACGCGTTCAAGCGGCAGGTGCAGGAGTTCCGCAGGGCGACGGTCCCGCTGGCGGTGCCGCTGGCCCGGCTCGCAGGCACGGGTCTCAGGGGGGCGGACGTGCCGTTCGTGGAAGGCAAGGCGCAGCCCTTCTTCCGTGACGTGAACGACCATCTGCTGCGGGTCAACGAATCCGTGGAGGGTCTGGACCGGCTGGTGTCGGACATCCTCTCGGCGCATCTCGCGCAGATGAGCGTGCGGCAGAACGACGACATGCGGAAGATCTCCGCGTGGGCTGCCATGGCCGCGGTCCCCACGATGATCGCGGGGATCTACGGGATGAACTTCGACCACATGCCCGAGCTGCACTGGGTGTGGTCGTATCCGGCGGTGATCGCGTGCATGGTCGTCCTGGAGATCGCACTGTTCCGGCTCTTCAAGCGGCGGGGCTGGCTGTAGGTCCGCGGGCGGTTCAGGCGAACTCCGGTGCCGTCGTGGTGGGGCCGTTCAACGCGCCGCGCCGCTCGGGCATCTTCAGGGACGCCATCCGGCGCCAGCCCCCGGCCCGCTCGTAGACGTACACGGCGTGGATGCCGGCGGCGAGGACGACCGCCCTGGCCCTGGACCAGCCGAGGAGGCGCCCCATGTGGGCCATCACGGCGAGGCTGACGTCCCGATAGATGCGGATCTCGGCGAGCGCGCACTCGCGCAGGGCCCGCTGGATGGCGCGGCCGTGGCCGGCGTACGCGAAGCGCAGCAGTTCCTCGTGGCAGTAGGCGAGGTGGTTGTCCTCGTCGGCCGAGATCATCCTCACCGCGCGGCCGATGTCGGGGTGGTCGGCGAAGTTCCTGCGCAGCAGGTCCATCTGCTCGGAGGCGCGCTGTTCGGTGACCCGGCTGTGGGCCAGATAGGTGACGACGTCCTGCACGGTGAGCTGCTGGTCGTCCTTGAGCTTGTCGTGCGCCAGCCCGATGCCGTGCCGCTCCAGGAGCATCGTGTAGTCGGTGTCGGGCGGGACCTCGACCGGTTCGAGGCCGCGCTTCCTCATCAGGGCGTTGAAGATCCGGCCGTGCTTGTCCTCGTCGGCGCCGTGCCGGGCGATCTTGGGAGCGAGCTCGCGTTCGCCCGCCGGGACCAGTGCGGCGATCCGGGCGTTCTCCCAGCCGCCCTGCGACTCCCCGCTGGCGGCGATGGAGCAGAAGAGCCGGTAGGACTCGTCGTTGTCGAGGATCTCCTGAAACAGACTCCTGGCGGACAACATCATTGACACCCTCTCTGCAGAGTTGTGCAGAAAACGAGTCAAATGGGATGTTCGCGCCGCGGCAACCGATGTGTCGGACAAATCCGCCGAACGATGGACGACGAGGCGGCCCCCGGCGCGTAACCAAGGGGCCGTCGACGCGTTGTTCCTCGTGACGGCCGTGGCGGGGAAGACCCCCGAGCCCCCACCACGGCCGCAGAACTTTCCCGGTGCCGTTCCGGCACGGTCACGCGAGGCCGGCGCGCTCCAGGGCGTCGGAGCCGGCCCGCAGCGAGGCGATCCGGTCCTCCAACGTGAAGCCCGCGGGGGCCAGCGTGAGCGTGGTGACCCCGGCGGCCGCGTACGCCTTCATGCGGTCGGCGATGCGGTCCACCGAGCCGAGCAGGGTCGTCTGGTCGATCAGCGCGTGCGGGATGGCGGCGGCGGCGCCCTCCTTGTCGCCGGACAGGTACTTGTCCTGGATCTCGGCGGCTTCCTTCTCGTAGCCCATGCGCTGGGCGAGCTGGTTGTAGAAGTTCTGCTTGCGGCTTCCCATGCCGCCGACGTACAGCGCGGTGTACGGGCGGAACATGTCGGCGAGCGCGGGGACGTCCTTGTCGGCGCCGAGGGCGAGCGGAAGGGTCGGGCAGACGTCGAACCCTTCCATCGTCTTCCCGGCCTTCTCGCGGCCCCCGCGCAGGTACTTGATCGCGGTGTCCTCGAGGTGCTCGGCCGAGGGGAAGATCAGCAGCGCACCGTCCGCGATCTCGCCGGTCTGCTCCAGGTTCTTGGGGCCGATCGCGGCGATGTACAGCGGGATGTGCTCGCGCTCCGGGTGCACGGTCAGCTTCAGCGGCTTGCCCGGACCGCCCGGCAGCGGCAGGGTCCAGTGCTCGCCCTCGAAGGACAGCCGCTCGCGCGTCATGGCCTTGCGCACGATCTCCACGTACTCGCGGGTGCGGGCCAGCGGCTTGTCGAACTTGACGCCGTACCAGCCCTCGGACACCTGCGGCCCGGAGACACCGAGGCCGAGGCGGAAGCGGCCCCCCGACAGCGAGTCCAGTGTCGCGGCGGTCATCGCGGTCATCGCGGGCTGCCGGGCCGGGATCTGGAAGATGGCCGAACCGACGTCGATGCGCTCGGTCTGGGCGGCGACCCAGCTGAGCACGGTGGCCGCGTCGGAGCCGTAGGCCTCGGCGGCCCAGCAGACGGCGTATCCGAGCCGGTCGGCCTCCTGGGCGACGGCGAGATTGTCCGCGTCCATTCCGGCGCCCCAGTAGCCGAGATTGATGCCGAGCTGCATGGCCGATTCCCCTTACCGATCAGTAACGTCCCTTGTGTCCGAGACCCTAGCGTGCGGGCGCCCCGGGCGGGGAGCGGCACGTTCGCCTTCTCGGCACGGGCGCGGGGCACTGCCGCGCCGGCCGTAGCGGCCCCTTGCGCCCGGCCGGCGCCGCCCGTCGCGTACGCCCACGGACGCGGGTGCCGGACGCCGGCCCGCGCCACCTGTCGTCACGTGCGGCAATCGATGAGATTTCCGTTGTCCACAGGCCCCCACACGGCCGGTGCCGGACAGTAATCTCGGCGTCCATGGAGCAGAGGCATCTCGGCCGTACCGGCCTGCGTGTTTCCCGGATCGGACTCGGCACCCTCACGTGGGGGCGGGACACCGACGAGCATGACGCCGCGGACCTCTTGAAGACGTTCTGGGAAGCGGGCGGGACCCTCGTCGACACCGCGGACGTGTACGGCGACGGGGAGGCCGAGTACCTGCTCGGACAACTCATGGAAGGGCTCGTTCCGCGCCGGGACCTGGTCATCTCGACGAAGGCGGGGAGTGTGCGCGACCCGGACCGCCGCTTCGACGGCTCGCGCAGCCATCTGCTGTCGGCCCTGGACGCCTCGCTCGCCCGCCTGGGCACGGACTACGTGGACCTGTGGCACGTGCACGCCTACGACCCCTGCACGCCTCTCGAAGAAACGCTCCAGGCCCTCGACCTGGCCGTCAGCAGCGGCCGTGCGCGCTACGCGGGGGTGTCCAACTTCTGCGGCTGGCAGCTCGCCAAGGCCGCCACCTGGCAGCTCGCGGCGCCCGGTATACGTACCCGGCTGGCCAGTACGCAGATGGAGTACTCCCTGCTCCAGCGCGGCGTCGAGCGGGAGGTTCTGCCGGCCGCCCTCGACCTGGGGATCGGCCTGCTGCCCTCCTCGCCGCTCGGGCGCGGGGTGCTCACCGGCAAGTACCGCAACGGGACGCCGACCGACTCCCGGGGCGGCTCGGAACACCTCGCGCCCTTCGTCGCGCCGTATCTCGACGACACGGCGAGCAGCATCGTGGAGGCGGTGACGACCGCCGCGGACGGCCTCGCCGTGACCGCGCTCCAGGTGGCGCTGGCCTGGGTCCGCGACCGGCCGGGGGTCGTCGCCCCCATCGTCGGCGCGCGCAACGCGCAGCAGCTCACGGCCGCGTTGTCAGTGGAGACCCTTAGTCTTCCTGACGAGATCTGCCGGGCGCTCGACGACGTGTCGGCCCCGGTGCACCACTATCCCGATCACGACTGGAGCACGCTGTGAGCACGGAGCCCGAGACCACGGAGGACGCGGAGCCGGGGACGCCGGGCGCGGACACGGCCGCCGACGCCCCGCAGACCACGGGCGAGGACCTGGACCACGCGGACGCCCCCTCCGGGGACGGGGACGTCTCCGGGGGCGAGAGCACGGACGCGGGCGACGGCACGGGCGCGGAGACCGCCGACGGTACGGAGGCCGCCGACGGTACGGAGGCCGCCGCGGGAACCGAAACCGCCGAAGGCGCCGCCCAGTTGTCCGAGGCGGCTGCCGAGTTGGCGGCCCAGCGCGTGGAGCGGGAGCGGATCGAGCGGCGGAAGGCCGAGAAGCAGGCGCCGATCGAGGCCGGGGGCAAGCTCAGCGGCACGGCCGCTGACCTGCTCGCGGCGGTGCGGGCCGTGGAGAGCGGCGAGAAGCCCGTGGCCACCGCCTTCCGCGAGCCGGATCCCGCACCGCGCAGGACCGCGCCGGAGCCCGTGCGGCGGCCGCAGCCCGTGGCCGCGCCGACCGCACCGGCGCCGGCCGCCGCGCCGGAGGCCGTCGGGGCCGTCCGTGCCGTACTGGCCGGGGGCGGCGCCCCCGAGGCGCTCGCGGCACAGGTCGTCGCGGTCCTGGGCGAGGGCGCCGACGACCAACTGCGCGAGGATCCCTGGCAGTTGCTGCGGGTCCCCGGAGTGCGGCCCGAGCAGGCCGACGGGTTCGCCCGGGTACTGCTCGGCGCGGAGTGCGGCCCGGACGACGAGCGCCGTGGCATGGCGCTGACCGTGTGGCTGCTGGAGCAGGCGGCCGTCGCCGGGCACACCGCGCTGGACGCCGCGGCGCTCACCGCCGCCCTCTCCCAGCGCTCGGTGCCGGACCCGGACGCGGCCGTGCAGAGCGCTCTCGCGGAGGGCGAGGCGCTGGTCTTCCAGGACGCGCTGGACACGGCTCCCCCGGCCCCGGCGTCCGAGGACGACGCGGAGGAGCCGCAGGAGCGCCCGGTGCGGATCCTGATCGGCCTGGAGCGGTACGCGCTGGCCGAGGAGAGCCTCGCCGACGGACTCGCCCGGGTGATGAACTCGGTACCGAAGGAGGACGGTTCGGCCGCCGACTGGGAGCGGGCCGCGGCCTCGGCCCCCCGCTCCGCCGGGGAGCTGATCCGCGCGGTCGCCGCTCACGGCCTGGTGCTGCACACCGGCGGTGACGCCTCCCGGTCCGAGGCCGCCGCGCTGCTGCACGCGGCACGTGGGCTCGGCCTGCGCGGCTGGGCCGCCACACACACCGCGGGTGGCCGCGACGGCTTCGCGGCCCGACTGGCCGAGGCCCCCGCGGACAGCCCCACGGACGGCGCGGAGACCGGTGTCGCCACCGTCGCCGGGCTTCTCTCCGGCACCGAGCGGCCGGGCCGGGACATGGACGGCGCCCTGGACCTGGACGTCCTGGTCGTCCTCGACGCGCCGCAGCTCGACGTCGAGACGGCGGCGATGATCGCCGAGTCCCTGCCGGACGGGGCGCGCCTCGTGCTGAGCGGTGATCCGGCGGTGCTCTGGTCGGCGGGCCCCGGCCGGGTCTTCGCGGACCTGCTCGCCGCCCGCGCCTGCCCGCAGGTGGCCTCGCGGACCCCTGACCCGGGACCCATCGGCGAGCTGGTCTCCGGGGTCGGCATCGGCGAGCTCAACCAGGTCGAGGCGCCCGGCAAGGAGGTCGTGATCGTTCCCGTGCGCGACGCCGGAGAGGCGGTGCACCGGACGGTTCAGCTGGTCGCCGACTCGGTCCCGCGCGCGATCGGCATCCCGGCCGAGCAGACGCAGGTGATCACCCCGGGGCACGGCGGCGCGGTCGGCACCCGCGCGCTGAACACCGCGCTCAAGGAGCGGCTGAACCCCGGTCCGGGCCGTTTCGGCGGCTTCGACCCGGGCGACCGGATCGTCTACTCCCCCGCACCGGGTCGTACGCTGCCGGGCCATGTGGTGAAGGCCGACGCCGAGGGGCTGCACCTGGAGTGCTCGGGCGTCCCCGTCGTCGTACCGAAGGAGCGGGTGGAGCAGTCCGTGCGGCACGGCTGGGCGCTCACCGCGCACCAGGCGGTGGGGCTGCGCTGGCCCGCCGCGGTCGTGGTGCTCCCGGGCGACGCCGCGGCGGCCCTGACCCGGCCGTGGGTGTACACGGCCTTCGGGCGGGCCGAGCGTCACCTCTCGGTCGTGCACGGGGTGGAGCAGGCGCTGCCGCACGCGGTGGCGGAGGTCCCGCAGAAGCCGCGCACCACGCGGCTGCAGGCTCTGCTGAAGGCACAGGCACCGGCCACGGGCTGATCAGCACCGGGCCCGCGCGGCTGCCGAGCCCGTACGGCTGCCGGGCCGTACGGTCACCCGGGCCCGCACGCCCCGGGCCGTACTGTCACACGGGCCCGCACGCCCACCGGGCCGCACGCCCACCGGGCCGTGCGGTCGCCGGGCCGTACGGCTACCGGGGTGTACGGCTGCCGTGTGCGGACACGCGGGTGGCGGCCACCGTTTTCCGGTGACCGCCACCCGTGCTCGTCCTCGTTGCCGGGCCCGCCTCAGCGATCCGCGTCCAGAGGGTCCAGGGGGTCGATCTCCCCGTCGGAGCCGAGGTCGTCGTCCAGGTCGTCGTCCGACTCGTCGTCGAACACCGCGCTGACGTCGAAGCGGCAGACGACACGCTGCGGGTCGATCGACTCGAAGGGTGCCTCCAGCCATTCACCGGGCTCGGCGGGTTCGTCGGCGGCGGTCACCCAGAGCGTGGAGTCGCCCTCCTCCAGCCCGAATTCCTTGTGCCGGGTGGCGATCTCGTCCGGCTCGAACTCTCCGAACAGGACCCCGAGCGCACCGTGAACGGTGCCGGCCGCCGCGTCGAAGCCTTCGGTTACGGTGGCGCCGTCCTCCTCCACCGCCTCCACCCGCTGGGCCTGCGCCAGCAGTCGTTGCGGCTCCACCACGGCGTAGTCCCGGCGGATCACCACGCTCAGCGCGTTCGGCTCCTCGGGTCCGGTGTACGGAGGCAGCGTGTCGTCACTGCCGGGGATCTCGAAGGGCGTGACCTCGTCATAGCGGTCGTAGAGGAGCTCGTCGTACTCCTCGGCCGCCGCGGCGAGCTCGTTGAAAGCCTCGTAGACGGCCGGGTCGTCATCGCCCGTCCTGCGCTCGACCGCGGCCAGGTGGCGGTCGAGAGCGGTCTTGACCGCCTCGGCGGCGGCGCGTACCTCGGCAGCGGTGGGCTGCACAGCATCAGACATAGTGCAGACGCTATCCGTACAGGGCCTCTGCCCGCACAATAGATGCGATGCCGGAATACGAATTTGTCGACGTGTACGTACCTCGCGGGGTTTCCCGCAAGGACACGACACGTCTGCTGACGGACCATGCAGAGTACGGACACTGGGAGTTGGACCGCCTGAGCCTGCTCCGCGACGGCAGCCGCAGAGTGCGGTTGCGGCGACGGATCATTCGCCAGGTACGCGCCACGTGGTGACGGAAGACCGCTGAACCGGTGCGGGCCCTCGCCATCGCGGGGCCCGCACCGTCGCTCACGTCGCGTAGCAAGGCGTAGTGCCTCGGTCACCACGGTGCCGCGCAGTGATCACCCCTGCGCCGCGCCGCACCGGGTCACGCCTGCGCCCTCGCTCCCCGGTGTGATCACCGCACCAACACTGCGTTACGCCGCCGAACGCGCCCGGCGGTAGAGCACGGCGCCGGCCAGGAGCGCGGCGGCTCCCGCCGGTACGACCGCGCCGAGCGGCAGCTCACTTCCCGTGTGGGCGAGCTGGGCCGCGCCGTCCGGGGTGGCTTGCACGACGGCCCGCGAGCCCGGCTGACCGACCTGTGAGGCGCTGCCACGGTGCTGGCCGCCGCCTGCGGGGAACGTGCCCGGCTGACCGGCGTGACCGGGCTGACCCGGCTGGCCCGGGGTTCCGGGGTTGCCCGGCTGACCGGGCGTTCCGGGGTGACCAGGGGTTCCGGAGCCGCCCGGCTGACCCGGGTGCCCGGGGTGACCCGGGTGCCCCGGGTGGCCGGGGTGGCCGGGGTGCTCGGAGTGACCCGGGTGACAAGGTTGGTCGGGGTGGCCCGGCTGCCCCGGGTGTCCGGGGTGACCCGGGTGTCCCGGGTGACCCGGGTGTCCCGGGTGACCCGGGTGTCCGGGTGGGGGTGTCTGGTGGCCGCCGGGCCGGGGGGTGTGGTGGCCACCGCCGGACCCACCGTTGGCGCAGCTGTCGCCCGCCGCCGCGTTGCCGATCCCCACGACGTTCACGCTGTTGCCGCAGACATTGACGGGGGCGTCGACCGGCGCCTGTACGTGGTTGCCGGAGCCCACCCCGGGCGAGTGACCGGCGTGGCCACCGGCCCGTGAACCGCCGCCCGAGTGGGTCCCCCGGCCGGCGTAGCCGCCGTGGTTGACACAGGTGTTGCCCATCGCCGGGTTGAGCAACCCGACCACACTCACGGTGTTTCCGCAGACGTTGACCGGCGCGTGCACCGGCGCCTGCACGGTGTTGCCCGACAGCACGCCGGGAGAGTCCGACGCGGAGCCGAGCGCACCCGAGTCGGCGTGTGCGGAGACGCCGGTGACCGCGAGCACACCACTGGCCGCCGCCACGGTCATCAGGCCTTTGCGGGTGACCTGTCGCATAGCTGAATCCCTGCCTTAAGTCCTTGGGACGTGGACCATCAGTCCTTGGGACGTGGACCATCCGGAACACGCGCACGCCCACGGGACGTGTGCGCGGAAAGCCGGTCGGCCCCGGAGCGCATGGCGCGCACTCCGGGGCCGACGAGCTCAGACCTTCACGAAGTGACCCTCATGAGGTGCCCCATGGGGTGCCCCCTCATGGGATGAGGCACAACGTCAGTGGTTGACGCAGGTGTTGCCGAAGGTGGGGTTCAGCAGCCCGATCACGGAGATCGTGTTGCCGCAAACGTTCACCGGGACGTGAACAGGCACCTGAATGACATTGCCGGAGACGACGCCCGGGGACTGCACAGCGGCACCCTGGGCACCCGAGTCGGCGACGGCCAGGCCCGCACCCGCGAGAACCAGACCACCAGTGGCAGCCGCGGCGGCGACGATCTTCTTGATCATTATTCCTCCTTGTAGGCAAATGCGATCCCAAGCAGCGGATCGCAACACCTGTAACGAGGAGGGAGTAGTAGGGCTATGGGCTTATGGTCGCATTCACCCGTCCCGGGCGATCTCCGCACGCACGGGCGAATGTCGGCGTCAACTCCCCACAACCCGTGCGGGAAGTGTCAGGACAACCCGTCGGCGGCACGTCATCGGCGCGTCACGACGCGTCGATGAAACGGTCCAGTACGCGGACGCCGAACTGGAGGGCGTCCACCGGCACCCGCTCGTCGACACCGTGGAACATGCCCGCGAAGTCCAGCTCCGGCGGCAGCTTGAGCGGGGCGAAACCGAAGCAGCGGATGCCGAGGTCGGCGAAGGACTTGGCGTCGGTGCCGGCCGAGAGCATGTACGGCACGGCACGCGCGATCGGGTCCTCGGCCGAGAGCGCGGTCTGCATGGCGTCGACGAGGGCGCCGTCGAAGCCGGTCTCCAGCGCCTTGTCCGCGTGCACGTCCTCGCGCTTCACCCGGGGGCCGAGAATCCGGTCGAGGTCGGCGAGGAACTCCTCCTCGTAGCCCGGCAGATAGCGGCCGTCGACGTGCGCGGTGGCCTGCCCCGGAATCACGTTGACCTTGTAACCGGCGCCCAGCTGGGTCGGGTTGGCGGTGTTCTGCAGGGAGGCGCCGATGAGCTTGGCGATGCCGCCGAGCCTGGCCAGCGTCTCGTCCATGTTCTCCGGGTCGAGCTCGGTGCCCAGCGCGTCGCCGAGTTCGTCGAGGAAGTGCCGCAGGGTCTTCGTCACACGCACCGGGAACTTGTGCCGGCCGAGCCGGCCGACGGCCTCGGACAGCTCGGTGATCGCGTTGTCCTTGTGGATCATCGACCCGTGTCCGGCGGTGCCGTCCACGGTCAGCTTCATCCAGTGCATGCCCTTCTGCGCGGTCTCGACGAGGTACAGCCGCAGCTTCTCGTTGACCGTGAAGGAGAACCCGCCGACCTCGCCGATCGCCTCCGTGACGCCCTCGAAGAGGTCCGGGTGCTTGTCGACCAGATGCCGGGCGCCGAACGTTCCGCCCGCCTCCTCGTCGGCGAGGAAGGCGAGGACGATGTCACGCGGGGGCTTGCGGCCGGTGCGCATCCGCTCCCGTACGACCGCCAGCGTCATGGCGTCCATGTCCTTCATGTCGACCGCGCCGCGGCCCCACACCATTCCGTCGGCGATCTCGCCGGAGAAGGGGTGATGGGTCCAGTCCACCGCGTTGGCCGGTACGACATCGGTGTGGCCGTGGATGAGCAGCGCGGGCCGTGAGGGGTCCTCGCCCTCGATGCGGGCCACCGTGGAGGCGCGCCCCTTGTGCGACTCGAAGACGCGCGGCTCCAGTCCGACCTCGGCGAGCTTCTCGGCGACGTACTCCGCGGCCTTGCGCTCACCCGGGCCCGAGTGGTCCCCGTAATTGCTGGTGTCGATCCGGATCAGCTCACGACAGAGGTCCACGACCTCGTCCTCGCCCGTGACGTTCCTGGTCGTGCCGCTCTCGCTCACGCTGCTTCCTCCCGCTGTCGCCGCTGGTGGTCCCCCTCATCCTCCCTCCGATCTCCTTCCTCCCCAAGGCCGGTCCCGGCCCGTCACACGCCGTTCACGCGGCGACGGGGGGTGATCGAGGCACCTCGAAAGCCTGGTAATGTTTCCTCTGTCGCCGCGAGGGAAACCCGCGCGACAAACACCTTGTCCGGGTGGCGGAATGGCAGACGCGCTAGCTTGAGGTGCTAGTGCCCTTTATCGGGCGTGGGGGTTCAAGTCCCCCCTCGGACACCAGCAGGACCCCACTTCATGTGGGGTCTTTTGCATGTCCGGGTTCTTCTCCGCCCACCGCGTCGCACCTCCGGCCCCTTCCGAGCGGCCGTGCAGAACGATCGCGCGATCGGGGAAACTTTCGAAACATTTCGAGAAGTCGACACCCCTTACGGATCTTTCCATAGACGCACCCTGAGACCAGCCACCTGAACGCAGACCACTCAGTTCATCTGAACAGGCAGAATGCTGCCGTCCGCCATTGCCAGCATTCGCGAATGTTTCGGCTCGGGCGTCGAAAGTATTGACACTTGACAGGGCCAGTTCAACACTGTGGGCGATTCGCAGCGCGTCACCTCACGAGGACGAGGAGGAAACACGCACATGATCGACGCACCCGCACACCCGTCGAGCCGCAGCAGCGGTCGTTCCGGGGCGTTCCGTCACTTCAGGCTGCTCATCAGCGGCGTCTGCACCATGCTGCTGGTCGCCGTGGCCGCGATGACCCTGCCCGGCACCGCCCAGGCCGACACGGTCGTCAGCTCGAACCAGACCGGCACCAACAACGGGTACTACTACTCGTTCTGGACCGACAGCAGCGGCACGGTGTCCATGAACCTGGGCTCCGGCGGCAACTACAGCACGTCCTGGAGCAACACCGGGAACTTCGTCGCAGGCAAGGGCTGGGCCAACGGCGGACGCAGGAGCGTGACCTACTCGGGCACCTTCAACCCGTCCGGCAACGGCTACCTGTCCCTCTACGGATGGACGTCGAACCCGCTCGTCGAGTACTACATCGTCGACAACTGGGGCACCTACCGGCCCACGGGCACGTTCATGGGCACCGTCACCAGTGACGGCGGCACGTACGACATCTACAAGACGACGCGGACCAACGCCCCCTCCGTCGAGGGCACGCGCACCTTCGACCAGTACTGGAGTGTCCGGCAGTCGAAGAGGACGGGTGGAACCATCACCACCGGCAACCACTTCGACGCCTGGGCCCGCGCCGGGATGAACCTGGGCAGCTTCAACTACTACATGATCCTCGCCACCGAGGGATACCAGAGCAGCGGGAACTCCAACATCACGCTGGGCGACAGCGGATCAGGCGGTGGATCCGGCGGTGGCGGTACCGGCGGATGCGCCGCGGCCCTGTCGGCCGGCCAGCAGTGGAACGACCGCTACAACCTCAACGTCGCGGTCACCGGCTCCAGCAACTGGACCGTGACGATGAACGTGCCGTCCCCGGCGAAGGTCCTCTCCACCTGGAACATCAGCGCGAGCTATCCGAGCGCCCAGGTCCTCACCGCGAAACCCAACGGCAGCGGCAACAACTTCGGCGTCACCATCCAGTCCAACGGCAACTGGACCTGGCCGACGGTCTCCTGCAGTACGAGCTGACCCCCGCACCCCCGAGGCTGGAGGACCACTTCGCATGAGACTTCGCACGAGATTCGGACCACATCGCTCGTTACGCTCGCTGATCACGGGGCTGGCCGTCGTCGCCACGGCCGCCGCGAGCCCCCTCGCCCTCGACGTGGGACCGGCACAGGCGGCCACCTGCAGCGGGTATGTCGGACTCACCTTCGACGACGGCCCGTCCAGCACCACGTCGAGCCTGCTCAACGCGCTCAAGCAGAACGGCCTGCGGGCCACGATGTTCAACGAGGGCCAGTACGCCGCGTCCAACCCCGCCCAGGTACGGGCCCAGGTCGACGCCGGCATGTGGGTGGGCAACCACAGCTACACCCACCCGCATCTGACCCAGCAGAGCCAGGCGCAGATCGACTCGGAGATCTCCCGGACCCAGACGGCCATCGCCGGCGCCGGCGGCGGCACGCCGAAACTGTTCCGCCCGCCGTACGGAGAGACCAACGCGACTCTGAAGACGGTGGAGGCCAAGTACGGCCTGACCGAGATCATCTGGGACGTCGACTCGCAGGACTGGAACGGCGCGACCACCGACGCCATCGTGGCGGCCGCCGGCCGGCTCACCAACGGCCAGATCATCCTCATGCACGACTGGCCGGCCAACACGATCGCCGCGATCCCGCGCATCGCGCAGGGGCTGGCCTCCCGTGGCCTGTGCGCCGGGATGATCTCTCCGCAGACCGGCCGCGCCGTGGCCCCGGACGGGGGCGGCACGGGTGGTGGCGGTGGCGGCGGGTGCACCGCGACGCTCTCCGCCGGCCAGCAGTGGAGCGACCGGTACAACCTCAACGTGGCGGTCACCGGAGGCGGCAACTGGACCGTGACGATGAACGTCCCCGCCCCCGAGAAGATCATCGCGACCTGGAACATCAGCGCCGGCTACCCCAGCGCCCAGGTGCTCACCGCCAAACCCAACGGCAGCGGCAACAACTTCGGCGTCACCATTCAGACCAACGGCACCTGGACCTGGCCCACGGTCTCCTGCAGCACGAGCTGACCCCCCACGAACACACCGACGAACAGCGCACCTGCGGCGCGGCGGTCCATGGCCGCCGCGCCGCCCTGCCGCCCCTGGCACAGCGAGGGCCCCGACCATCGGACCGGGGCCCTCGCTCGTCGTGTTCGCGCTGTTACGGAAAGATGTGGGGCAGATCTCGTCACGCTGACATATCCCCACGTCACAGCACTGGAACCAAGGGCTCGGACGCCCCCGGGAGACGGCCTCGCATCGCTGATTACCAGGTCCGAGGCTAGCGTCGTACTAAAATTGCAGGCTTGTTCGGAGCTGGACCGGAATATCCCCAGGCGTACCTGCGGGCCCACCGGCTCCCCGGAGTCTCCGGGAACAACACGTGAGGACCCGATGGCAGCCCTCCAGCAAGGCCCCGCACTCGCGTTGTCCGACGACGAGGTGCGTGCGGAGTTCGGTGACCAGGCGCGCTTCTCCGCCGCTTCGGCCGCCTCGCCGCGCACGCTCGTCGACATCCTCGATGCCTCCGTACGGGCGTACCCCGACGAGCCCGCTCTCGACGACGGCCGGCGTGCCCTCACCTACCGCGCCCTGGCCGCCGAGGTCGAGGCCGTGCGGTGGCGCCTCGCGGAGGCCGGGGTCGGGCTCGGCGACCGGGTCGGCGTACGGGTCCCGTCCGGCACGAACGAGCTGTACGTGGCGATCCTCGGCGTCCTCGCGGCCGGGGCCGCCTATGTTCCGGTGGACGCAGAGGACCCCGACGAGCGGGCCGAGCTGGTCTTCGGCGAGGCGGAGGTGCGCGCGGTCGTCGGCGCCGGGCACGAGCTGACCGTCAACGGCCGCTCCGAGATTCCCGCCGGGCGGCCCGGCGTCGAGCACGACGCGTGGATCATCTTCACGTCCGGTTCCACCGGCAAGCCCAAGGGCGTCGCCGTGAGCCACCGCAGCGCCGCCGCCTTCGTCGACGCGGAGGCCGACCTCTTCCTCATCGAGGAGCCGATCGGCCCCGGTGACCGGGTCATGGCGGGCCTCTCCGTCGCCTTCGACGCCTCCTGCGAGGAGATGTGGCTGGCCTGGCGGTACGGAGCCTGTCTGGTGCCCGTGCCGCGCTCCCAGGTGCGCAGCGGCGCCGACCTCGGGCCCTGGCTGGTAGAGCAGGAGATCACCGTCGTCTCCACGGTGCCCACGCTGGCCGCCCTGTGGGAGCCCGAAGCCCTCAACGAGGTCCGGCTGCTGATCTTCGGCGGCGAGGCCTGCCCGCCCGAGCTGACGCAGCGGCTGGTGACCGAGGGCCGGGAGGTCTGGAACACGTACGGGCCGACCGAGGCGACCGTCGTGGCCTGTGCCTCGCTGCTGACCGGCGACGAGCCCATCCGCATCGGGCTGCCGCTGAACGGCTGGGAGCTCGCCGTCGTCGACGAGGCGGGCGAGCTGGTGCCGATGGGCGGCAGCGGCCAGCTGGTGATCGGCGGGGTCGGGCTCGCCCGCTACCTCGACGCCGAGAAGGACGCCGAGAAGTACGCGCCGCTCGCCTCGCTGGGCTGGGAGCGGGCGTACCGCAGCGGTGACCTGGTCAAGGCCGAACCCGAGGGGCTGATCTTCCTCGGGCGGGCCGACGAGCAGATCAAGCTCGGCGGACGCCGGATCGAGCTCGGCGAGGTGGACGCGGCGCTCCAGGCGCTGCCCGGTGTCGCGGGCGCCGCTGCGGCCGTGCGGACCGCGCGCGGCGGCAATCAGCTCCTCGTCGGCTATGTCGTCATCCAGGACGGCTGGGACCAGGCGGCCGCCGTCGAGAAGCTGCGCGCCGAACTGCCCGCCGCGCTGGTGCCGCTGATCGCGCCGGTCGAGGACCTGCCGACCCGGACGTCCGGCAAGGTCGACCGGAACGCGCTGCCCTGGCCGCTGGAGGGTCTGGAGACCGGCGGCGCCAAGGAGCAGCTGTACGGCACCGAGGCCTGGCTCGCCGAGCAGTGGAGCGAGGTGCTGGGCATTCCTGTCGGCGGCGCCGCCGACGACTTCTTCGCGATCGGCGGCAGCAGTCTCGCGGCCGCCCAGCTCACCACGAGGCTGCGCGCCCGCTACCCGAACGCCGCCGTCCTGGACATCTACCAGCAGCCCGTGCTGCGCAAGCTGGCCCGGCATCTGGAGAAGTCGGGCCAGGACGACGGCGCCGAGCGGATCGTCGCGCCGGTCCCGCTGCGCGCCAAGCTGATCCAGCTCCTCGTACTGATCCCGCTGTTCACCCTGCTCGGGCTGCGCTGGACCGTGGCGCTGGCCGCGCTCGGCAACGTACTGCACTGGTTCGGCCCGTATCCGTGGGCGCCGGGCACCTCGTGGTGGCTGGTGGGCGCCGGTGCGCTCGTCCTCTACAGCCCGCCGGGGCGGCTCGCCGTCGCGGCGGGCGGTGCGCGGCTGCTGCTGCGCGGGGTGAAGCCCGGCCGGTACCCGCGCGGCGGGAGTGTCCATCTACGGCTCTGGACGGCGGAGCGGCTCGCCGGGTTCAGCGGCGCGACCTCGCTGACCGGGTCCTGGCTGGAGCGGTACGCCCGTGCTCTGGGCGCCAGGATCGGCCCGGACGTGGATCTGCACTCGCTGCCGCCGGTGACCGGCATGCTCAAGATGGGCCGGGGTGCCGCCGTCGAGTCCGAGGTGGACCTGTCGGGGTACTGGCTGGACGGTGACCGGCTGGAGATCGGCGCGGTGAAGGTGGGCGCCGGCGCCGTGGTCGGAACGCGCAGCATCCTCTTCCCCGGGGCCCGGGTCGGCAAGCGCGCCGAGGTGGCCCCGGGTTCCGCCGTGGCCGGGCAGATTCCGACCGGGCAGCGCTGGGCCGGCGCGCCCGCGGGCAAGCTCGGCAAGGCGAAGCGCGCGTGGCCCAAGGACCGGCCGCAGCGCGGCACGTACTGGCGGGTCATGTACGGCGCGACCGGGTTCGCCCTCAGCGCGCTGCCGGTGCTGGCCGGCGTCGCCGCGCTGCTCGTGGCCCGGGTGTTCGTGAGCGCGGACGCCGGGCTCGGCGCGGCGCTGCGCGGTGCCGGGCTCGCCCTGGTGCCGGCGACGCTCGCGTTCGGTCTCGCGTACGCGCTGCTGCTCCTGGTCGCCGTCCGGCTGCTGAGCCTCGGGCTGCACGAGGGCACGCATCCGACGCACAGCCGGATCGGCTGGCAGGCCTGGACGGTCACGCAGCTGATGGACCGCTCCCGGGAGACACTGTTCCCGCTGTACGCCGGGCTGATCACGCCGGTGTGGCTGCGGATGCTCGGCATGCGGATCGGCCGGGGCGCCGAGGTGTCGACGGTTCTCGCGCTGCCGAGTCTGACGACGGTCGGCGAGGGCGCGTTCCTGGCCGACGACACGCTGACCGCGCCGTACGAGCTCGGTGGCGGCTGGATGCGGATCGGGCGGGCCGAGATCGGCCGCCGGGCGTTCCTCGGCAACTCCGGGATGACCGCTCCGGGGCGCAGTGTGCCGGACGGCGGTCTGGTCGGCGTGCTGTCGGCGACGCCGAAGAAGGCGAAGAAGGGCAGCTCGTATCTGGGGCTGCCGCCGATGAAGCTGCCGCGTGCGGCGCAGGGCGGCGACCAGAGCCGTACCTACGACCCGCCGGCCCGGCTGCTGTGGGCCCGCGGTCTGGTGGAGCTGTGCCGGCTGGTTCCGGTGTTCTGCTCGGCGGCGCTGGCGGTGCTGACGGTCGCCGCGCTGTGTGCGCTGGGACCGTGGGCGTGGGCGTTCTCGGGGGCCGTGCTGCTCGCCGTGGGCGTGCTCGGGTGTCTGGTCTCCATCGTGGCGAAGTGGACGCTGGTCGGCCGGCACCGCGCCGGTGAGCACCCGCTTTGGAGCGGTTTCGTGTGGCGCAACGAGCTGGCCGACACCTTCGTCGAGGTCGTCGCCGTGCCGTGGCTGGCGGGATCCGTGCCCGGTACGCCGCTGATGACCGCGTGGCTGCGGGGGCTCGGCGCCAAGATCGGCAGGGGCGCGTGGATCGAGAGCTACTGGCTGCCCGAGACGGATCTCGTGACGCTCGGGGACGCGACCACGGTCAACCGGGGCTGTGTCCTGCAGACCCACCTCTTCCACGACCGGATCTTGCGGACGGATACTGTGGTCCTCCGTGAGGGCGCCACCCTGGGTCCGGGCGGAATCGTCCTGCCCGGCAGCACTGTCGGGGCCCGTTCCACCCTGGGTCCCGCGTCGCTCGTGATGGCGGCGGAGTCCGTTCCCGACGACACCCGCTGGCTGGGCAATCCGATCGAGGCCTGGCGTTCGTAGCAGACTTGACCTGATCGGACACGAAGGGCGGTACAGCGGCACGTCGAGCACAGGGCAGGGAGCAGTCGCAGCAGTGAGCGTTCAGCAGACAGCGGGACCGGACCCCTATTTCCCGGCCAACGGAGATTCCCGTTACCGGGTGCACCGGTACGAGCTGGCGCTGGACTACCGCCCCGGCCCGAACCGGCTCTCCGGCACCGCGCGGATCAACGCCATAGCGGGCCGCTCTCCGCTGACCGAGTTCCAGCTGAACCTGGCCGATTTCCGGATCGGCCGGGTCCGGGTCGACGGCAAGGCACCGCACTACACGCACCGGGGCGGCAGGCTGCGGGTCCGTCCGCCGAAGCCGATACGGGCCGGCGCCGCCTTCACCGTCGAGGTGCACTGGTCGGGCAACCCCAAGCCGGTGAACAGTCCATGGGGCGGGATCGGCTGGGAGGAACTGGAGGACGGGGCGCTGGTGGCGAGCCAGCCGACCGGCTCGCCGTCCTGGTACCCGTGCAACGACCGGCCTGCCGACAAGGCCGCGTACCAGATCTCGATCACCACGCCCTCCGCGTACGCGGTGGTGGCGGGCGGGCGTCTGCTGACGCGGACGACGAAGGCGTCGACGACCACCTGGGTGTACGAGCAGTCGGCGCCGACCTCCAGCTATCTGGTGGGTCTGTCGATCGGCAAGTACCAGACGGTGCTGCTCGGCGACCCGGGCCTCGGGGGCGTACCGCAGTCCGGGCATCTGCCCGCGCAGCTGCTCCCGGAGTTCTCCCGGGACTTCGCGCGGCAGCCCGCGATGATGGAGCTGTTCGAGGATCTCTTCGGGCCGTATCCGTTCGGCGAGTACGCGGTGGTGGTGACCGAGGAGGAGCTCGATGTCCCGGTCGAGGCGCAGGGGCTTTCGCTGTTCGGCGCCAACCATGTCGACGGGGCGCGGGGTTCGGAGCGGCTGATCGCGCACGAGCTGGCGCACCAGTGGTTCGGCAACAGCGTGACGATCGCGGACTGGCGGCACATCTGGCTGAACGAGGGGCTCGCGAAGTACGCCGAGTGGCTGTGGTCGGAGCGATCGGGCGGGCGCCCGGCGCGTCAGCTGGCCGCCGCCGCGCACCGGAAGTTGTCCGCGCTGCCGCGGGACCTGCTGCTGTCCGACCCGGGCCGCAAGCTGATGTTCGACGACCGGCTCTACGAGCGCGGCGGGCTCACGGTGCACGCGATCCGCTGTGCGATGGGCGACGAGGCCTTCTTCCGTATGCTGCGCGGCTGGGCGACCCTGCACCGGGGCGGCGTGGTCACCACGGCCGTCTTCACCTCGCACGTCTCGCGCTACGCGGCCGAGCCCCTGGACGACCTCTTCCACGCGTGGCTGCAGGAGACGGCGCTGCCGCCGTTGCCGGCGCAGGCCCCGCCGCTGCCGACCCCGCAGTTGCCGGCCCGGCCCACCTATCCGCCCACGAACGCGGACTCGGCGCGGGTCCGGGGAGAATGACGCGATGACCAGCCGTTCCTGTCCTTGTGGGCTCGCCGAGCCGTACGCGCGCTGCTGCGGGCGCTTCCACAGCGGTGAGGCGGCCGCCCCGAGTGCCGAGGCGCTCATGCGGTCGCGGTACTGCGCCTTCGTGAAGGAGGACGAGGGGTACCTGCTGCGGACCTGGCATCCGCGGACGCGGCCGGCCCGGGTGGAGTTCGACCCCGGGATGCGGTGGACCGGCCTGGAGATCCTCGGCACGGGCCAGGGCTCGTCGTTCCACAGCACGGGGACCGTGACCTTCCGGGCCTCCTACCGGGGCGGCTCGCTGCACGAGCGGAGCCGGTTCGAGCGGGTGGACAGGGCCTGGGTGTACGTGGACGGGGAGTTCCTCGACTGACCGTCAAGGTGCACTCGCCATCAGGGTGCTCCGGCCTCGGAGTGCAGGCGCCGTCAGGGTGCCAGGACGTCCAGTTCCTGGAGTGCGCCGACGGTGATCTCGCGGGTGAGCCGCTCGGCGCGGGGCGCGTCGCCCTCGCGGACGGCCGCGGCGACCTGGACGTGCAGGGTGACGGCGGCGGGATCGGGGTCCTCGAACATGACGTCGTGATGGGTGCGGCCGGACAGGACCTCCGCGACGACGTCACCCAGGCGGGCGAACATCTCGTTGCCGGACGCCTTGAGGATCACCCGGTGGAAGGCGACGTCGTGGACGAGGTACGCCTCCAACTGCTGCCCGCGTGAGGTGGAGACCATCCCGAGCGCGCACTCGGTGAGCTGCGCGCACTGCTCGGCGGTGGCGTGGCGGGCGGCGAGTCCCGCGGCGACGGGTTCGATCGCCGAGCGCAGGACGGTGAGTGAACGCAGCTGGTGGGGACGGTCGGCGCCGGCCAGCCGCCAGCGGATGACCTGAGGGTCGTAGACGTTCCACTCGGACTTGGGGCGGACCGTCACGCCGACGCGACGGCGGGACTCGACCAGATACATGGATTCGAGTACCCGGACCGCCTCGCGCATCACGGAACGGGACACCTCGAAGCGCTGCGCGAGTTCGTCGGTGCGCAGCACGCTCCCGGGCGGGTAGTCGCCCGCCGTGATCGCCGGCCCGAGGGATTCCAGTACGTGTCCGTGCAGTCCCCGGCCCCGTGTGGTCATGGAGCCAGCGTACGAGGCCGACGTCACAAACAAAAAGTCAGACTTATATGTCACACACTCTTGAATTCGTCGTACCTAATACGTTTCAGTGGCGTCGACATCAGATGTCGACGAAGACAGCGAGAGCGCGATGCAGCACAGTCCCACCCCCCATGTCGTCGTGGTCATGGGCGTCGCAGGTACCGGGAAGACCACCATCGGCCCGTTGCTCGCGGCCCGGCTCGGCGTTCCGTACGCCGAGGGCGACGACTTCCACCCGCAGGCCAACATCGCCAAGATGACGGCCGGGACGCCGCTGACCGACGAGGACCGGTGGCCGTGGCTGGACGCCATCGGGCGCTGGGCGCACGACCGGGCCGGGCTCGGTGGTGTGGTCAGCAGTTCGGCTCTGAAGCGCGGTTACCGGGACCGGCTGCGGGCGGTGGCGCCCGGGGTCGTGTTCGTCCATCTCACCGGTGACCGCGAACTCATCGAGGACCGGATGTCGCACCGCAAGGGGCACTTCATGCCCACGGCACTCCTGGATTCGCAGTTCGCCGCGCTCCAGCCGCTGGCGGCGGACGAGGCGGGAGTCCAGGTGGATGTGTCGGGCGACCCCGCCGAGATCACCGAGCGGGCCGTAGCGGCGCTCGACGGCCTCGCACCGCCCCGGCGTTAGCCACCTCTCTCGCGGTGACGCCGTCCCCACGGTGTCGCCGGTCACGCACCGACCCGCCCCGCGCGGCGGGTGTCGTCTCGTGTCGTCTCCACCCGTGCCTTCCCCGTGCCTTCTCCCGTGATTTCCCTACGGGGCGCACGTCTTGGCGCACCACCTTCCCCGCGTCCGTTTCTCAAGCAAGGGAACCACCGTGACCAGACTCAGTGTCGAGATGCTGGCAGCGGACACCGTCGAACCGATCACCTCGGCGGGCCACGCTCAACTGGGCATAGCCGTGCTGGCGGGCATCGCCGTCATCGTCCTGCTCATCACCAAGTTCAAGCTGCACGCCTTTCTGGCCCTGACCATCGGCTCGCTGGCCCTCGGCGCGTTCGCCGGTGCCCCGCTCGACAAGGTCATCGTCAGCTTCACCACCGGACTCGGCTCGACCGTGGCCGGCGTGGGTGTCCTGATCGCCCTCGGCGCGATCCTCGGCAAACTGCTCGCCGACTCGGGCGGTGCCGACCAGATCGTCGACACGATCCTCGCCAAGGCGGGCGGGCGCGCCATGCCGTGGGCGATGGTGCTGATCGCTTCGGTGATCGGTCTGCCGCTGTTCTTCGAGGTCGGCATCGTGCTGCTGATCCCGGTGGTCCTGATGGTCGCCAGGCGCGGCAACTACTCGCTGATGCGCATCGGCATCCCGGCGCTCGCGGGCCTGTCGGTGATGCACGGTCTGATTCCGCCGCACCCCGGCCCGCTGGTCGCGATCGACGCGGTCAAGGCGAACCTCGGCATCACCCTCGCCCTCGGTGTCCTGATCGCCATCCCGACGGTGATCATCGCCGGTCCGGTGTTCTCGCGGTACGCGGCCCGCTGGGTGGACGTCCAGGCCCCCGACCGCATGGTCCCGCAGCGTGCCTCGGAGGACCTGGAGAAGCGCCCGAGCTTCGGCGCGACCCTCGCCACCATGCTCCTGCCGGTGGTGCTGATGCTGGCCAAGGCGCTGGTGGACATCGTCGTCGACGACCCGACGGACATGACGCAGCGCGTCTTCGACGTCGTCGGAGCTCCCCTGATCGCCCTGCTCGCGGCCGTGATCGTGGGTATGTTCACCCTGGGCCGGGCGGCGGGCTTCACCAAGGACCGCATCTCGACGACCGTCGAGAAGTCCCTCGCGCCCATCGCGGGCATCCTGCTCATCGTCGGCGCGGGCGGCGGCTTCAAGCAGACACTGATCGACTCCGGTGTGGGTCAGATGATCCTGGAGATCTCCAAGGACTGGTCGATCCCCGCGCTGCTGCTGGCCTGGCTGATCGCGGTGGCGATCCGTCTCGCGACCGGTTCGGCGACCGTCGCCACCATCTCGGCGGCCGGTCTGGTCGCGCCGCTCGCGGCCGACATGTCGACCACCCACACGTCCCTGCTCGTCCTCGCGATCGGCGCGGGCTCGCTCTTCTTCAGCCATGTCAACGACGCCGGCTTCTGGCTGGTGAAGGAGTACTTCGGTCTGGACGTCGGCCAGACCGTCAAGACCTGGTCCGTCATGGAGACGATCATCTCGGTGGTGGCCGGAGGACTGGTGCTGCTGCTGTCCCTGGTCGTCTAGGGCCGACATCCAGGGCGGTTGTCCAGGGCGTTGTCCAAGGCCTGCACGACCGCCTCCGGAGCAGTCTGTCCGGCCGCGATCGGGCCGCGGGGAGAACCGAACTCGGTTCTCCCCGCGGCCCGATCGTCGTCGTCAGCGCCTGTCGTCAGCGCCTGCTCACGGTCGCCACAGGGGATGTTCGCGGTCGGCCCACTGCCGGCTCACCGATCCCGTGCGCAGGCCCCGCCGGGCCTCCGGGTCGCCCAGCGCCATGCCGATGTGGCCCGCGAGGACGATGCCGGCGGTGAGGGCCAGCCAGTCGTGGACGAAGGTCGCCGAGGTGCGCCACATCAGCGGGGTGAGGTGGGTGAACCACATCAGCAGGCCCGTGCCCAGCATCACCAGCGTGGCCCCGGCGATCCAGGCGGCGTAGATCTTCTGTCCGGCGTTGAACTTGCCCGCCGGGCGCGACCGGTGGTCCTTGTCGCGGCGCAGCGCCGCCCGCAGCCACACCCGGTCGTGCGGGCCGAAGCGGTTCAGGAAGCCCAGGTCGCGGCGGAACGCGCGGGAGGCCAGGCCCGCCAGGACGGGTACCGGAAGCATCACACCGGCCAACTCGTGGACGCGGACGACGAGTTCGCGGCGGCCGACGAGTTCGGCGAACTGGGGGATGTAGAGGCAGGCCGCGGTGGCCACGCACACCCCCATCAGCAGGGCGGTGACTCGGTGCACCCAGTGCTCGGCCCGGGTGAAGCGCCGTACGTGGGAGGAGTGCGCGGACACGGCCGGGGTGTCGTCAACTCGTGGGTTCATCGTCGCGTCCGTTCGAACGGCCGACCCAGGCGTCGACGTCGTACCCCCGGTCCTCCCAGTACCCGGGACGGACGTCCTCGGTGACGGTGATGCCGGAGAGCCACTTGGCGGATTTGTAGAAGTACATCGGGGCCACATAAAGGCGTACGGGGCCGCCGTGGTTGTGGCCGACGGGCTTGTCCTGCATGCGCAGCGCCACCAGGACGTCCGGGCGGCGGGCCTGGCGCATGCTGAGGCTCTCCGTGTACGTGCCGTCGAAGCAGGTGAAACGGATCGCCCCGGCGGTGCGGTGCACCCCGGCGGCGTCGAGGAGGTGGGACAGGCGTACGCCCTCGAAGGGGGTGCCGGGCACCCGCCAGCCGGTGACGCACTGGACGTCGTGCACCAGGCGGGTCTGCGGCAGGGCGCGCAGGTCGGCGAGGGTGTAGCTGGTGGGACGGTCGACCAGGCCGTCGACCGTGAGCCGGTAGTTCGTCTCGTTCTTGTGGGGGACGGAGGCGGCCACGGAGTAGTAGCGGAAGCCGCCACCGTTGGGCAGCAGCCCGGTCAGACCTGTGGGGTCCTTCTGGGATGCGCCGGCGAGGAAGGCTTCCATCCCGCGCTGGAGCGTGGGAGCGGTCAGTACGCCGAGGGCGCCGAGTCCGAGCGTGCCGAGCAGCACCCGGCGGCCGATGGGCCTGCCGCGCTCCGCGGCGTCCTCGTGCTCTTCGTGCTCTTCGTGCTCTTCGTGCGCATGGCGCTCTTCGGGAGCCCGCGGCTCGGGCCGTTCCGGCTCGCGAGGCTGCGGCCGCTCCGGTTCCCTGGGCTTCGGTCGCTCCGGGTCCGGTTCCCCCGGCCTTTCAGTGTTCACCTCTTGATTCGAGCACCCGCGACCCCCAAAAAGCCAGCGGTGGCGGGTGCTCGTCAGCGTTCCGTCATCTCTTCTCACGTACGGTCCGACAACTTCGGCCCCGGAGAGGACGGCGGGGCCTCATCAGGAGGCGGACTCGGCCGCCTTGTCCAACTGGAACGCCTCGTTGCCGAGGCCGATCCGGGCGTGCGCCTCGGGCTTGCGGGAGCGCAGTACCAGCCCCTGGACCAGTCCGACGACCAGCGCGACCCCGATGACGGCGGGCAGCAGCACGTTCAGGACGGAGTCCGGACCAGCGCCGACGAGCACGTCGAAGTCCTTGACCGTGTAGACCGCGATGACGAGCAGGGCGACGCCCGCGATCGCGGAGGTGACCAGCCGCCAGGACTGGGCGCGGGCCGCGCCGCGGCGCACGAAGAACACGATGACCGAGAGCGAGGCGGCCGCCATCAGGAGGGTGACGCCGAGCGCTCCGACGTTGCCGCCCCAGGTGAACAGCTGGAGCACGGGCGCGGTCGGGTCGCCGGTCGGCTTGTCGTCGGCCACGGCGAAGCCGCCGACCACGACCAGCGAGACGACCGTGTGCAGGAGCGAGCCGGTGCCGGGGGCGCCGCTGGCCCCGGAGGTGCGGCCGAACGCGGTGGGCAGCAGCCCCTCGCGGCCCATCGCGAAGGCGTACCGCGCGACGACGTTGTGGAAGCTGAGCAGTGCCGCGAACATGCCGGTCACGAACAGCACGTGCAGGACGTCCGTGAAGGTGGAGCCGAGCCGTGACTCGGTGAGGAAGAACAGCAGCCCGGCGCTCTGCTTCTGGGACGTCCCGACGATCGCCGAGGGCCCGGTGGCGACAGTGAGCGCCCAGGAGCTGATGGCGAAGAAGACGGCGACGAAACCGATCGCCAGGAACATGACGCGCGGCACGAGGATGTGCGGCCGACTGGTCTCCTCGGCGTACACCGGGGCCTGTTCGAAGCCGGTGAAGGCCGCGATGCAGAAGCAGAGCGCGGTGCCGAGCCCCGCTCCCGTGAGCGTGTCCGGGTTGAAGGCGTGCAGCGACAGGCCTTCCTTGGCGGGATCGCCGATGGCCGCGACATCGAAGACGACGACGAGCGTCACCTCGATGATCAGCAGCACGCCGAGCACCCAGGCGTTGACGTCGATCTTCAGCCAGGCCAGCGCGCCCACGACGAGCACTGCGGCCAACGCCGGTATCCACCAGGCGACTTCGGTGTCGAGGTAGGTGGCGAACAGCCCGGAGACCTCGAAGCCGAAGAGTCCGTAGATGCCGACCTGGAGCGCGCTGTAGGCGACGAGGGCGACCGCGGCCGCGCCCGCGCCCGGGGTGCCGCCGAGCCCGCGCGAGATGTACGCGTAGAAGGCGCCCGCGTTGTGGACGTGCCGGCTCATCTCGGCGTATCCGACACTGAAGAGCACGAGGACGATGCCGAGGATGACGAAGAGCAGCGGCTGCCCGACGATGCCCATCACCGCGAATGTAGCGGGCATGACACCCGCGACCACCATGAGCGGGGCGGTCGCCGCGAGGACGGAGAGCAGCAGCCCTCCCGTGCCCAGCCGGCCGGCGCGCAGGGCCCGGTCCTGACCCTTGAAGGTGCTGATGCCGGCGCCGTCGGCGTCCGGTCTTCCCGTGCTCGACGTACTCGATGTGCTCGAACTGCCCGTCGTCATCGCGGGGTCGTCCTTTCGGATGTCGGGTCTTCGGGGGCGTTCACACCGTGCCGAGCACGCTGTCGCGCGCGGCACGGAAGGCTTGGTACCCATCGCGGTCGGGGTACGACCACGGAGCCGGGGTCGCGTGCTCCCCGATGCGGTGGAACAGGGCGGCGGCCTCGCCGTCCCGGCCTTCGCAGATCTTGGCGTGGGCAAGGTAGTTGAGGTCGACGAGCCGGCGCGGATGGTCGCCGTGCTCCCACTCCAGCCACCAGTCGAAGGCGGCCTTCATCACCTGGCGGGCCCGGCGCCCGGCCCAGTGTCCGGAGGCGACCGGGTCGGCGGGCTCGCTCCCGGCGCCGGCGAGCACACGGAAGCGCTCGGCGTGCGCGACGACCGGAAGGATCGCGAGCGGCGAGTCGGCGGGCGCCTGTTCGGCCGACCAGTTGGCGAAGTCGTACACCTCATGAAGGGGGTCCTGGCCCGCGGCGGCGCGGCGCTCGGCGAGTCGGGCGACCATCAGATGGTGCGCGTGATGGTGGACGGCGTGCCGGTGACGCACCTCGTCGAAGAGCCGGACCACGTCGTCCTCGGCGCCGAGAGCGCGCTCCAGGAGGAGCAGACCGAGCCAGGGGGTGGGGTCGTCGGGAGCGAGGGCCGCCGCCCGGTGACAGGCCTCGCGGGCGCTCTCCGGGCTTTCCTTGCCGTGCAGGGCGCGCTCCACGGTGGCGCAGCCGAGGAGTACGGCGGCGTCGGGGGATTCCGGTTCGGCGAGTTGCCAGTCGCGGGCCCAGGCGAGCGTCGCGGACTCCTGCGCGAGGACGGTGACGCGGTGCCCGCGGCGGTCCCAGTCGTCGCCCGTCGCGGCGAGCAGCGCGCGGACGTCGGTCCACCGCCCCTGGTTCAACGAGGTGCGTGCGGCAACGAGTCCGGCGTCGTCGAGGGCGGCGTCGAAGGCCTGGGACGCCCGCTTGCGGCCGCGACCCAGCGGAGGTGGGGGTGGTGACACCGCTGCTCAACCTCACAGGCGCGGTTCGTCAAGGAGTGATCACGCACAGCAAACCCGGAGGCACGGGTTCAAGTCAAGCTCCGGCCAAATCACTACACGTGTCAACTGCCTTTACTTGCCCTGCAGTTGGCGTCACACCGCCCCCAACACCCTGAATGGCCGCCTTCCCCCACGACTTGAACAGCCATCTTGTCTCCACAACCTGAACGATCTTCTTGTGCACACGTGTTGAGCAGCCGCCCCGGGACGGATGGCTTGAACAGCCGCTCGACCTGACGGCCGAACGGCCGCCCGGGACCGATGCCTTGGGCGGCCGCCACAACCTCACGCACTGAACAGCCGCCCGGGACCAGCGACTTGACCGACCGCCTCGAAGGTGTTCAGTTCACCGCCTTGGCCGCCGCCCGGCCCGCCGTGCGGCCGGAGAAGAGGCAGCCGCCGAGGAAGGTGCCTTCCAGCGACCGGTATCCATGGACTCCGCCACCGCCGAATCCGGCGGCCTCACCGGCGGCGTACACCCCCTCCAGCGGGTCGCCGCCCTCCGTCAGCACGCGCGACGAGAGGTCCGTCTCCAGGCCGCCGAGGGTCTTGCGGGTCAGGATGTTGAGGCGCACCGCGATCAGCGGACCGGCCTCGGGGTCCAGGATGCGGTGCGGGGTCGCGGTGCGGATCAGCTTGTCGCCGAGGTAGTTGCGGGCCCCGCGGATGGACATGACCTGGAGGTCCTTGGTGAAGGGGTTGGCGATCTCCCGGTCGCGCGCGACGATCTCGTGGCGCAGCGCCGCCTCGTCGATGAGCGGCTTCTCGGTGAGCGCGTTCATCCCGCGCACCAGCGCGCCGAGGTCCTTCTCGACGACGAAGTCGGCGCCGTTGTCCATGAACGCCTTGACCGGACCGGGCACAGCCGCGCGGGCCCGCCCGATGACGCCCCTGATCGACTTGCCGGTCAGATCCGGGTTCTGCTCGGAACCGGAGAGCGCGAACTCCTTGCCGATGATCTTCTGGTCGAGCACGAACCAGGTGTAGTCGTACCCGGTCCGCATGATGTGTTCGAGGGTGCCGAGGGTGTCGAAGCCCGGGAAGAGCGGTACGGGCAGCCGGTTGCCGCGCGCGTCCAGCCAGAGGGAGGAGGGGCCGGGCAGGATGCGGATGCCGTGCTTCTCCCAGATGGGGTTCCAGTTCTGGATGCCCTCGGTGTAGTGCCACATGCGGTCGCGGTTGATCAGGCGGGCGCCTGCCTCCTCGGCGATCCCGAGCATGGCGCCGTCGACGTGGGCGGGGACGCCGGAGATCATCCGCTCGGGCGGGGTGCCGAGCCGCTCGGGCCAGTTGGCGCGCACGAGGTCGTGATTGCCGCCGATGCCGCCGGAGGTGACGATCACGGCCTGGGCCCTGAGCTCGAAGGCGCCGGTGACCGTACGGCTGCTGGCCCGGCCGCGCTCGATGCCGGACGGCTCCAGGATCTCCCCGGTGACGGTGTCGACGGAGCCCGCGCTGCGGGACAGACCGGTGACCCTGTGCCGGAACCTCAGCTCGACCAGGCCGCGGGCGACCCCCTCCCGTACCCGCCGCTCGAAGGGCGCGACGAGGCCGGGCCCGGTTCCCCAGGTGATGTGGAAGCGCGGCACCGAGTTGCCGTGCCCGTTGGCGTCGTAGCCGCCGCGCTCGGCCCATCCCACCACCGGGAAGAAGCGCACGCCCTGCCGGTGCAGCCAGGGCCGCTTCTCGCCGGCCGCGAAGTCGACGTAGGCCTCGGCCCACTGGCGCGGCCAGTGGTCCTCGGGCCGGTCGAAGCCCGCCGTGCCCATCCAGTCCTGCAGGGCGAGCGCGTGAGTGTCCTTGATCCGCATGCGGCGCTGTTCGGGCGAGTCGACGAAGAAGAGCCCGCCGAAGGACCAGTGGGCCTGGCCGCCGATCGACTGCTCGGGCTCCTGGTCGAGGAGGATCACCTTGCGGCCCGCGTCGACGAGCTCCGCGGTCGCCGCGAGCCCCGCAAGGCCCGCTCCGATGACGATCACATCTGCGTCGTAGGCCATGGGCCCGTCCTCTCGACATTCCGACTGGTCGGATCGGATCGGCGTCACGGGGACGACTTGATGACGTTTGTCACGATCCGATCGGCAGCGTCGCTGGTTGGTGAGACATTGGTGGTGGTCGACCGTACGGGCGACCACCACTTGTTACTGATCGGTCAGATCCTTCGGCAAGAAAGGTGACCGAGTCAACTGCCTGGTTCTCGGTACTCCCGGGGGCCGGCCCCCGGCCCATGGCACTACAGTCGGCGGGAAACGCAACACTGGCCCGCCCCGACTCCGGATGTTTCGAGGTACCCAGCGTGTCGGTACTGGTTCTCGTCCTCGCTGTGAGCGCGGCCTGCTGTCTGGGCTTCGGCTTCGTACTCCAGCAGAACGCCGCCTCGCACGCCCCGCTCAGCGACTTCCTCTCCCCCCGCCTGCTGCTCGACCTCATCCGGGTCCCGCGCTGGCTGGGCGGCATCGGGCTCATGGTGTGCGGCATGGTGCTCGGCGCGATCGCGCTCGGCAACGGCGAGGTCTCGTTGGTGGAACCGCTCCTCGCGACCAACCTGCTCTTCGCGCTCGCGCTCTCCCGCCACCAGACCAAACAGCCGCTGGGCCGGCAGGGCTGGTCCGGGCTCCTGCTGCTCGCGGGCGGTGTCTCGGCATTCATCGTGGCCGGGCAGCCGCAGGGCGGCGACGCGGTCAACGACCCGCTGCGGCACTGGCTGATCATCGGGATCGTGGTCGGACTCGCCCTGCTGCTCACCACCTATGCGAAACGGTCCCGGCTGAGCGCCGGACCCGTGCTGCTCGCCACCGCCGCCGGGCTGCTGTACGGCCTCCAGGACGCGCTCACCCGGGTCAGCGGCCAGCGGTTCAGCGCCGGCGGCTGGACCGAGCTGATCACCGGCTGGCAGCCGTACGCGGTGCTCGTCCTGGGCGTGACCGGACTGATCCTGGTCCAGAGCGCCTTCGAGACCGCACCGCTGCGGATGTCACTGCCCGCGCTCACCGCCGCCCAGCCGCTGGCCGGCATCGCCTGTGGGGTGGGCTTCCTCGGGGACCAGCTGCGCACCGACGCCGGCGCCCTCGCCTGGCAGGCCGCGGGGCTCGCGGCAGTCGTGACGGGGATCATCCTGCTGGGTATGCACCCGGCGATGCCCTCGGGCACGGCGGAACCGGAACGCTCGCGGGACCTCCAGCCGCACCGAGCGAGTCCCTGACCCCCCGGGCCCGGTACCCCCTGTTCGAGCCCCCGCACGGCCCCCGGAGGGCCTCACACGGCACGCCGACAGTTCCCCGCAACACCCGGGCGGCCCGCGCATCGCCCCCTCGGTGGCGTCACGAGCTGCTTGGATGGATCCATGAGTGCCGCTGACGAGATCCTCGACATCGTGGACGAGAACGACCAGGTCATCGGGCAGTCCCCGCGCGGGGAGGCGTACGCGCGCGGGCTGCGCCACCGGTGCGTCTTCATCGAGGCGCGGGACGCCGAGGGCCGGGTCTTCGTCCATCGACGCACCCCCACCAAACTGGTGTTCCCCTCGTTCTACGACATGTTCGTCGGCGGAGTCGTCGGCGCGGGCGAGTCCTACGACGACGCGGCGCTGCGCGAGGCCGAGGAGGAACTCGGCGTCTTTGGGCTCCCCCGGCCGACTCCCCTTTTCAAATTCCTGTACGACGACGGGGCCGGCGCGACCTGGTGGTCGGCCGTGTACGAGGTCCGCTGCGAGCTTCCGGTGAACCCGCAGGTGGAGGAGGTCGCCTGGCACGACTTCCTCTCCGATGCGGAGGTGGAGCGCCGGCTGCCCGAGTGGACGTGGGTGCCGGACGGACTCGCGGCCTACGAGCGGCTCACGGACTACCGGGCGATGGACTGAGCGTCGGGTACGGCCCGGAAGGTGACGGGCGGCACCGGCAGCGACCCGCCCCGGGCTCCCCGGTAGGGTCCTGGGCGTGATCGAACTCGTGCGCAATGTCCGGTTGTGGTTCGCGCCGCAGGAGATCCGGGACGAGGGCAAGACCCCGGACTACCGGTTCTCCCTGGCCAATGAGCGGACCTTTCTGGCCTGGCTGCGCACCGCGCTCGCACTCATCGGCGGGGGCTTCGCCGTGGACCAGTTCCTGCCGGACCTGCGCTGGGCCTGGCGGGCCGGCCTCGCCCTGGCGCTGCTGGCGGCGGGCGTGCTCTGCGCGCTGCGGGCGGTCAATCACTGGGTGCGCTGCGAGCGGGCGATGCGGCGCGGCGAGGATCTGCCGGTGTCGCGCTTCCCGGCGGTGCTCAGCATGGTCGTCGCGGTCGTCGCGATCGCGATGGTCGTCGTCGTCCTCGTCGGCTGGGCGGGATGACCACGCCCGCCCGGGAGGAACGGGACCCGGGCCTCCAGCCGGAACGCACCCGGCTGGCCTGGCGGCGTACGACCCTCTCCAGCACCGTCGTCGCCGTGCTCGCCGCGAAGGCGGCCCTGCACGACAGCGGCTCGGCCGCAGGGGTCGTGGCGTGCGCGTTCTGCTGCGTTCTCTGGCTGGCCTTCCTCGGCCTCGCCCACGTCCGCATCCGGACACTGGCGACCGCGGGTCCGGCGGGCCCGGCCGCGCTCACCCCCCGGCACGCGACGGCGACGGCCCTGTGCACGGTGGCGCTGGCCGTGTGCGCGGTGGCGTTCGTGTTCTAGCGGCGGCGGCTGTTCTCCGGTGACCGGCGTTCCGGCGGTGGCGGCGCCGTTTCCTGCGGTCACGGTGGCGTTCCCGCGGCGACGGGCGGTGTTCCCGCGGGGGACCGCGGCACTGCCCGGGTGGCGTCGGTGCTCTTCGACACCCGGCCGCCACGCGCCCCGAAATCATCCGAATCAGGATGGTTTGTGGCGATAGCCTGGGTTGTCGCTCCACCCCCGCGCAACGCGGGCGACGCGTCACGCGGGCACCCCATTCCACGTCACAGCCGAAGGTGAGCACGATGACCACCCTTCACCAGGAGCACCCCACCCACCAGCACGTCCACGGTCCGAAGTGCGGTCACACCGAGGTTCGGCACGGGGACCACGTCGACTACGCGCACGACGGGCATCTGCACCGCGAGCACGCGGGACACTGGGACGAGTGCGAGCCGAGCGGTCACGCGGCGCACGACCGGCACGCCCATCAGCACGGCGAGGGCTGCGGGCATCCCGCCGTGCCGCACGGCGACCACGTCGACTATCTGCACGACGGCCACCGGCACGCCGAGCACGACGGCCACTGGGACGACCACTGACCTCTCGGCACCGGCCCCTCGGCCCCGACGGCGTCTCCCCCGGGCTCGCCCGCCCCGAGGGAGACGCCGATCACGTTTCGCGCAGCCGCTGGACGACATACCGACTGGTCGGCATCATGGTCACGTCCCGTTCCCGTGTGCTGAGGAGCAATGATGAGCCCGGACCACCCGCCAGGTCTCGATCTCGACCGGTTGCGCGGCCTGCTCGACCGTGAGCGGCCCGGACTGGTGAACGGCCCGTTGACCGGCCGGCTGATCGAGGGCGGACGGTCGAACCTCACCTACGCGGTCTCCGACGGCACCGCCCGGTGGGTCGTACGACGGCCTCCGCTGGGCCATGTGCTGGCCACGGCGCACGACATGAAGCGCGAGCACCGGGTGATCAGCGCGCTGCACCCGACGGCCGTGCCGGTCCCGAACCCCGTGCTGCTGTGCGAGGACGACTCGGTGCTCGGCGCCCCCTTCTACGTCATGGAGTTCGTGGAGGGCACCCCGTACCGCACCGCCGACCAGCTCGCCCCGCTCGGCCCGCAGCGCACCCGCGACGCGGTGCTCGGCCTGGTGGACACCCTGGTCGAACTGCACGCGGTGGATCCCGCCGAGGTGGGTCTGGCCGACTTCGGCCGCCCCGAGGGCTTCCTGGACCGGCAACTGCGACGCTGGGGAAAGCAGTTGGACGCGTCCCGGAACCGCGAGCTCGCCGGCATCGACGAGCTGCACGCCGCCCTGGGACGCGAACTGCCCGACTCCCCCGCGCCCACCGTCGTCCACGGCGACTACCGCCTCGACAACGTGCTGATCGGGCCCGACGACCGGATCAGGGCGATCCTGGACTGGGAGATGTCCACGCTCGGCGATCCGCTCACCGACCTCGGGCTGCTCGTGATGTACAGCACGCGCCTGGACCTGCCCAAATCCCCCATCAGCACGACCGCTTCGGCCGCCGGCCACCCGGAGGCGGCCGAGATCGTCGAGCGGTACGCCGCGCGCTCGGGGCGCGACGTCTCCGCGGTCTCCTGGTACACAGCCTTCGCCTGGTTCAAGCTCGCCGTGATCCTGGAGGGCATCCACTACCGCTACACCAAGGGCCAGACGGTCGGCGCCGGCTTCGACCGCATCGGCGAACTGACCCCCGTCTTCATCGAGCACGGCCTGACTACCCTTCAGGAAGGCTGATCCGCCATGGACTTCGGATTCGACGCACGCACCGAGGAGCTGCGCCAGAAGCTGCTCGCCTTCATGGACGAGTACGTCTATCCGGCGGAGGCCGTCGCGGAGGAGCAGCGCGCCCTGCTGGCCTCGCCGTGGGACACGCCCGCCGTGGTCGGCGAGTTGAAGGCCGAGGCCCGCAGGCAGGGACTGTGGAACCTCTTCCTGCCGGACTCCTCGTACGGCGCCGGCCTGACCAATCTCCAGTACGCGCCCCTCGCCGAAATCACCGGCCGCAGCCCGCACTTGGCGCCGACCGCGCTGAACTGCGCCGCGCCCGACACCGGCAACATGGAGGTGCTCGCCCAGTTCGGCGACGAGCAGCAGAGGAAGCAGTGGCTGGAGCCGCTGCTCGCCGGTGAGATCCGCTCGGCGTTCGCGATGACGGAGCCCGAGGTCGCCTCCTCCGACGCGACGAACATCACCACGCTGATCGAGCGGGAGGGCGACGAGTACGTCGTCACCGGCCGCAAGTGGTACATCTCCGGGGCGATGAACCCCGACTGCAAGATCTTCATCGTGATGGGCAAGACGGACCCGGACGGCGCCGACATCCGCCGTCAGCAGTCGATGATCCTGGTCCCGCGCGACACACCGGGCCTCGTCGTCCGACGCGCCATGCAGGTGTACGGCTATGAGGACCACTCCCACGGCGGGCACGCGGAGGTCGTCTTCGACCACGTCAGGGTCCCGGCGAGCAACCTGATCGGCGAGGAGGGCGGTGGTTTCGCCATCGCCCAGGCGCGGCTCGGTCCGGGCCGGATCCACCACTGCATGCGGCTGATCGGCATGGCCGAGCGGGCCATCGAGCTGATGTGCAGGCGGGCGGTGTCCCGTACGGCGTTCGGCAAGCCGCTGGCCCAGCAGGGCGTCGTCCAGAACTGGATCGCCGACGCGCGGGTCGCCGTCGAGCAGCTGCGTCTGCTGGTCCTGAAGACCGCCTGGATGATGGACACGGTCGGCAACAAGGGCGCCCACACGGAGATCCAGGCCATCAAGATCGCCACTCCGCGCACGGTCGTCGACATCCTCGACAAGGCCGTCCAGCTGCACGGTGCGGGCGGTGTCAGCCAGGACTTCCCGCTGGCCGAGCTGTGGGCCGCCGCACGGACGCTGAAGCTCGCCGACGGACCCGACGAGGTCCACCAGCGCTCACTGGCGCACAGGGAGATCAAGAAGTACGTGTGACCGACAAGAAGGCCGAGGCCCCACCGTCCGGTGGGGCCTCGGCCTTCTTGTCGTGTTCGCTGCGGCCGCTACGGGCGCAGCGCGCGCAGCAGCAGGTCGGCGAGGTGGTCGGCGACCTGCTGGGGGGCGAGGGGACCGTCGGGGCGGTACCACGTCGACAGGTGGTGGACCGAGCCGAAGTGGTAGTCGACGACCAGGTCCGCGGGGGTGGCCGTGGAGAAGACGCCCTTCTTCTGGCCCTCCTCGATCAGGGCGCGGAAGCGCTCGTGGTAGCGGCGCCGCTCGGACCGCACCTGCTTGAGCTTCTCGGGGCCGAGGTGGTGCATCGACCGGAAGAAGATCGAGGCGTCGTCGAGGTTGTCGATGGTCGTGACGACCACGTCGGCCGCCGCCCCCCGCAGCCGCTCCTCCACCGGCGCGTCCGCGTCCGCGAACGCGTCCAGCCGCTCCTGCTGGAGGCGCAGCACGCGCGCGTAGACCTCGTGCAGCAGGTCGTCCTTGGAGCCGAAGTAGTGGTACAGCGCCCCTTTGGTGACGCCCGCCGCCTCGACGATCTCCTGCACCGAGGTGCGGTCGTAGCCCTGCTCGGCGAAGAGCCGGGTGGCGGCGGCGAGCAGCCGCTGCGGGACGGGCGTGCCGTCACCGTCCGTCGTCCTGGGCACTGCCGCCACCTGCCTTCCGTGCGTTCACATCGATAACCGTCGTCCGCGAAGAGTCCTGGGGACTACTGGGAGTCCTGGGACCGGGAACGCAGTTCCCGACGGAGGATCTTCCCACTCGCCGTCTTCGGCAGTTCGGGCAGGATCTCCACCCGCCGCGGATATTTGTAGGCGGCCAGTCTCTCCTTGCAGTACGCGGCCAGCGCGGCGGGGTCCTCAATAGCGCCCGGCCGCAGACTGATGTACGCCATGACGGTCTCCCCGCGGTAGCCGTCCGGGACCCCGACGACGGCCGCCTCGCGGACCGCCGGGTGGGTGTGCAGGACGTCCTCGACCTCGCGCGGCCAGACCTTGAAGCCGGACGCGTTGATCATGTCCTTCTTCCGGTCGACCACGTAGAGCCAGCCGTTCTCGTCCATGAAGCCGATGTCGCCGGTGTGCAGCTCGCCGTCCGGGAAGGTCTCGGCGGTCGCTTCGGGACGGCGCCAGTAGCCGGGGACGACCTGCGGACCGCGCACGAGGATCTCGCCCTGCTCCCCGAAGGGGACCTCCTCGCCCCGGTCGTCGACGATGCGGACGACCGATTCCGGGCCCGGTACCCCCACGGCCAGGGTCCCGGAGGCCGGGTCCACCGGCGCCTCCAGGCCCGGCGGCACGGAAGCGCAGGGCGCGGTGCACTCGGTGAGCCCGTAGCCGTTGCGGATGTACGGCCCGAAGCCGGCCCGGAACCTCTCGACGAGGGCGGGCGGCAGCGGGGCGCCGCCGGAGGAGATGTGCACGAAGGAGGAGAAGTGGTCCGGCGTGACCGCCGGGTGGGCGGCCAGCGCCATGAAGGCGGTCGAGGGGCCGACCGTGTAGAGCGGCCGGTGCTCGGCGAAGGCGTCGAGGACGACCCCGGCCTCGAAGCGGTACGCGAGGACCAGCATGCCCGCGCTGTTGAGGCAGGCGGCGAGCTGGCAGACCATCCCGGTGATGTGGAACAGCGGCGCCATCGCGAAGTACACGGGCGCCTCGGCCAGCGCGAGGCCGGTCCGCTGCCGCTCCGCGTTGTACATGATGTTGCCGTGTGTGTTGGTGGCTCCCTTGGGGGTGCCGCTGGTGCCCGAGGTGTAGCTGATCAGCGCGGTGTCGGACGGGCCGAGGACACGGTCGGCGGGCGCCTTGTGCCCCTGCCGGGCGACGGCGATGAGATCGTCGGCCGCCGCGTCCTGGGGCAGTCGCTCGAAGGCCAGCACCCGCGGGTCGTCGCGGGTCTGGAGATCCCGTTCACAGGTGGTCAGGACGACCCGTACGGGCGAGTCGGCGGCGGTCTCGCGCAGATACGTGTCCCAGGCGCGGTCGGAGCAGACGAGGGCGCTCACCTCGGCGTCGTGCAGGACGTGCCGGACCTCGCCGGACTTGTACATCGGGTTGACCGGCACGACCGTCGCGCCGGCCTTCCAGGCGCCGAGAAGGGCGAGCACGAAGTGCGGCGAGTTCTGGAGCATGATCGCCACCCGGTCGCCCCGCTCCACACCGCGGGCGGCGAGGTGCCCGGCCACGGAGTCGCTCAGGTCGTCGACCTCGCGGTAGCTCAGCCGCCCGTCGAAGTAGGCGAGCGCGGTGCGGTCCGGGGTGTGCGCGACCACGTCCCCGAGGGCGTGGACCAGGGTGTCGGCGGGGCTCACCGGGCCACGCTGCGCCTCGTTGAGCAGCGCCACCCAGGGCCGGTCGGCGTAGCGGGTCACTCGGTGGTCTCCCACTTCTGCTGGAGGTGGTTCATGTTCGTCATCCAGCGGTCGGGGTCGGCGGCCCGGGCCTGGTAGTACCCGGCGACCTCGGGGTGCGGCAGGATCAGGAAGCGGTCCTCCCCGATCCCCTTCATGAGCGCGTCGGCGACGGCCTCGGGCTCGATGGCGGTCGGCTGGAGCACCAGGTCGCCCGCGCTGCCGGTGGCGTCGAGCATGTCGGTGCGCACGCCCTGGGGACAGATCGCGTGCACCTTCAGACCGCGGTGGCGGTACGTCAGCGACAGCCACTCGGCGAAAGCGTACGCGCCGTGCTTGGTGACGCTGTACGGCGCGGCGCCGATCATGGTGAGCAGTCCGGCGGCCGAGACGGTCGAGACGAAGCGGCCGCTGCCGCGCTCGAGCCAGTCCGGCAGGAGTGCCTCGGCGGCGCGTACGTGCGCCATCACGTTGACGTCCCAGGCCAGGGCCCAGACCTTCTCGCCGGCCGCTTCGGAACCGCCCGAGGCCACCCCCGCGTTCGCGCAGTAGACGTCGACCGTGCCGCCGAGGGCGTCGCGGGCCTCGGCCACGACCAGGGAGGCGTCGCCGACGACCGCTATGCCCCCGATCTCGTCGGCCACCGCCTTCACCTTGTCCGCGTCGAGGTCGTTGACCACGACCCGCGCTCCCTCGGCGGCGAAACGGCGGGCCAGCGCGGCTCCGATGCCGCCCCCCGCTCCGGTGACGACGACTCCCGCACCCTGCATGGCTTCCACCACGGGTCTCCTTCGACGCGACGTGACACGGCTCTGCTGCAACGCCAGACTAACCAGTCGGTATGTAACAAGGGAAGGGTTCCCCTCCGCTGCGCGGGCGACCGTGTGACGAGCCACGACAGGCCGGTGGGATCCGAGCCCTACGAACTTCCCCCGGGAGCCCTTAGCGTGCCTGTGCCAACCTTCCGCGATCACGGAGGTCCCACCATGCGCATGTCCCGACGCTCACTGCTCGCGGCCGGCACCGCCGCGGCGGCCCTCACCCCCCTGCCCGCCGGGGCGGCGGAGCGGGCCGCGAATCCCGGCACCCGGCTCCGCACCGGCTTCGAGCGTCTCGCCGGGGCCGGGTACTCCCGACTCGGCGGCGGGCGCGTCGGCATGGTCACCAACCCCACGGGCGTCACCCGCGACGTCCGCCACATCGTCGACGTCATGCACGCCGACGACCGCGTGGACCTGGTCGCCGTGTTCGGCCCCGAGCACGGCTTCCGGGGCACCGCTCAGGCCGGCGGTTCCGAGGGCCGCTACGACGACCCCTCGACCGGACTCCCCGTCTACGACACGTACTTGAAGAGCGGTCAGGCCCTAGCCGACATCTTCACCGCTTCCGGCGTGGACACCGTCGTCTTCGACATCCAGGACGTTGGAGCGCGCTTCTACACGTACATCTGGACGCTGTACGACTGCATGGAGGCGGCGCAGCTCGCCGGCAAGCGGTTCGTGGTGCTCGACCGGCCGAACCCGGTCACCGGGCGGTCGGCCCAAGGGCCGGTCCTGCACAAGGAGTTCGCGACGTTCGTCGGACGGCAGCCGATCGCGCAGACGCACGGGATGACGGTGGCGGAGCTGGCCCGGCTCTTCAACGGGGAGTTCCTGGCGGCGCCCGTGGAACTGGACACCGTGCTGATGTCGGGCTGGCGGCGCGGGGAGTTCTACGACGCGTCGGGGCTGCCCTGGGTGCCGCCGAGCCCGAACATGCCCACGGCGGACACCGCGCTGGTGTACTCCGGGACCTGCCTCTTCGAAGGGACGAACCTGTCCGAGGGGCGGGGCACGACGCGGCCGTTCGAACTGCTCGGCGCGGAGGGCGTCGACGGGCGCTGGGCCGCGGCGGCCGGTGAACTGGGGCTGCCCGGCGTGCACTTCAGAGAGGCGTACTTCGCTCCCACCTTCTCCAAGTTCCAGGGCAAGACCATCGGGGGTGTCCAGATCCATGTGCACGACCGGGCGGCGTACGAGCCGGTCCGCACCGGAATCGCCCTCCTGGTGACCGCGAAGAAGGTCTGGAGCGGCTTCGCCTGGCGCTCCGACAACTGGATCGACAAGCTGACGGGCTCGACGCTGGTGCGCACGATGATCGACGCGGGCGCGGGCACCGACGAGGTCGTCGCGGCCTGGCAGGACGAGCTGGAGGCCTTCCGCAGGGTTCGGAAGCACTACCTCATCTACAAGTGAGCCACCGCCCTTTTCCGCGGACGAGTGACGGATGCGTGACGAGTAAGTCGTGACGTATGGCCAACTTTCCCCGCCGGGTGGACGATGCGCCCATATCGCGCCACTCGCGGGGTCAGGGGGCCTCTCATGACGGAACCGGCAGTGAGTGTTTCTCCCTACTGGGAGCTCACGTTCGACGCGGACGGAGACGCGGACGGCCGCGAGCGGGACCGATGGATCGAGGAGGTGTCGCGACGCAAGGTCCGCGACCTGATCGTCTTCACGCACGGCTGGAACAACGACCGTTCGGCGGCCACCCGCCTCTTCAGCGGCTTCTTCGAACCCGTCCCGGGGCTCGCGCCGGCCGCGCGCCTCGGCTACGTGGGGGTGGTCTGGCCCTCGATGCGGTTCTCGGACGAGCCGATCCCCCACTTCCCCCCGTCGGTGGCCGCCGAGGTCACCTCGGACGAGGGTTCACTGCTCGGCAAGAACACCCGGCACGCCCTTCTGGAGGTGTTCCCCGGCCGCGCCACCGTGGTCGAGCAGATCGCCCGGCTGCTCGATCAACAACCCGACGAGGGAGCCTCGTTGGAGGAATTCGGCCGTCTCGTACGGCTGCTCGTCGAGGTCCGTCCACAGGGACCGCAGACCTCCTTCGCGGCGGACACCCTGGCGGAGGGCGTGCCGGAGAGCGATCCCGAGATGCTGTTCGGGGACACCGCGACGGTGTGCGCCGAGTTCGCGCAGGCGCTCGCCGGGGCCGAGGCCCCCGGTGGCGCCGCGTTCGCGCTGCCCCGGCTGTGGGACGGCGCGCTCGAACTGCTGCGCCAGGCAACGTACTACGCGATGAAGCGGCGCGCGGGCACCGTCGGTGAGCGCGGGCTCGGACGGGCGATCGGTCAGCTCGCGGCGGCGGCACCGGACGTGCGCGTGCATCTGGTCGGGCACAGTTTCGGCGGCCGGCTGGTCTCCTTCGCGCTGCGCGGGCTGCCCCCCGGAGTGCACACGGTGAAGTCGGTGACACTGCTCCAAGGCGCCTTCTCGCACTACGCGTTCGCGGCACGGCTGCCGCACGACGCACGGGCGAGCGGTGTGCTGGACGGGCAGTACAACCGGATCGACGGCCCTCTGGTGTGCTGCTACTCCCACTTCGACTCGGCGCTCGGCACGATCTACCCGCTGGCCTCGCGGATGGCGGGAGACGACCGGTCCGTCGTGGCGGACTTCGGCATCGGCAGCGCCCTGGGCGCGCAGTGGGGCGCGATGGGCCACGACGGGGTGCAGGCGGTGCCGGGGACCAGAGCGTTCACGCTCGCCGAGGCGCTGCGCACCCGGCTGCCGGTCTCGGGATGCGTGAACATCGACGCCGCCTCGGTGGTGTGCCGGGGCGGCGCCCCGGCGGGTGCGCACAGCGACATCTGTCATCGCGAACTGGCCCAGCTGGTGCTGGCGGCGGGCCGCATCCGCTGACCCAGCTCATGCCGGCGGCGGGCCGCGTCCGCTGGCCCGCCGCCGCTCCGGTGCCGATCGCCCCTAGGGGCTGTCCTGTCGGCGCCGTTCCGTGCTCATCGGTGCGAGGTGTACTCGACGACCTGCTGGAAGGTCGGCCGGTTCTGCCAGGTGATCTTGCCGTGCTTGATGCCTCCGAGCGTCCGCTGGACGATCGAGTCGGCGCACCACTGGTCGCCCGCCGAGCACTGGTCGTCGCCGGGGTAGACGGCCGACGCGGTCTTGCCGGCCGCCTCCTTCAGCGAGCTGATCAGGGCGTCCCGGCAGGCGGTGAGGCTGCCGGCGCCGCAGTACTTCTGCGACAGGCCGCCCTGCACGGACTCCCCGAGCACCGCCCGGATGTCCTTGTCGACATAGCTCCACCAGCCGTACTGGAAGGAGCTTCCGGCGTGCGAGCCGGTCGGTCCGTGTCCGGCGGACGGTGCCTCGTCGACGGGGAGGTTGTTGCCGAACGCCGTGTAGAGATCAGTGCCGAGCCCCGGCTGGAACTCCGCCTTCACCAGCAGCGGCCACCAGGCGTCCAGGATGCGGATCGCGTCGGCGTTGGCGTAGGTGTGCGAACCGGACGAGGTCTCCGTGCGTTTGGCGCCCGCCGTCACCCACGCGGACAGCTTGCTCACCGCCGCTGCGGCCGTGGAGTCGGTGACCGGGGAGCTGTTGACGACCTTCAGCAGGTCGGGGAGCACGTCCTCGGCCCGCAGATCGGCGAGCGCCGCGTCGGCCATCGCCTTCACCAGCGCGGACCTGGTCACCCCGCCCGCGGCGACCAGCTTCGCGACCCGGTCCTCCAGCAGGTTGCCGCGGTGCACCGAGCCGTCGCCCCAGGAGGCCGTCGTGTAGTCCTTGGCCTGCTTGTTGTTCCAGGAGATGTAGTAGTCCTGGTCCACCGAGTTGGGGTGCGCGGACGCCGGCGTGTAGGAGGCGGTGTTCGTGGCCGGGTCCCAGTTCTGCCACTCGTACGCGGCCTGCGCCCACACGGGGAACTCGGCGTCGACCCCGCTCGCCCGCACCGGGTTGTCACCGCTGTTGAAGTAGGCGGTGTGCGCCGAGTCGGCGTAGAACCAGTTGAAGGTGTAGTTGATGTGCTGCACCGCGCTCTGGAAGGTCGCCGGACTCTTCACGTAGTCCGGGTCGTTGAGCATCTGGAAGCCGATGATCGAGTCGGCCTCGTGCATGAAGGAGGAGCGCAGGGTGGTGTACGCGACCTTCTTGCCGCCCACGGTCGCGCGGTACTCCACGGGCCCGTACTTGGTCCGGTAGACCTGCATCCGGTACGAGCCGGCAGCGGTGCCGTCGGCGACGGTCGGCGTCCAGGCGTTGGTGCGCTCGACCTTGTCCATCGCCGTGCAGGTGCCGTGGTACAGGTAGTGGTAGTCGTCCTGGCACAGCTCGACGGCGTAGGTGTCGATGATGTCCTGGCCGGAGGTCGTCGCGCTCCAGGAGTAGTCCTGGCCGCGGCCGAGTTCGACGTACATGCTCAGGCCCGCGAAGGAGGCGCCGCGGGCGCTCAGGCCCGGGCCCTGTATCTCCTGGAGCATGAGCAGCTGTGGCGCGAAATAGCCGGTCTGCGGGCCGAAGACGGCGATCGGGTGGCCGCTGGCGGTGTACTTGCCGCTGACCACGAGGGCGTTGGACATACCGCGCTTGGCGGAGGTGAGCGACGTCCTGGCCGCCGTGGCCGAGGCGCTGGTGGCGCTCGCGGTGGCCGCGCTGCCGGTGCGGTCGTAGACCAGCTGCTCCTGGGCCACCGAGCCGGCGTCGGGCAGTGCCTCGCCCTGCGGGCTGTCGGGCCTGGCGGCGTACGGGAAGCTCTCGCCGTTGTGCACGGTGAGCGCCGCTTCCGCGTCGTTGCGCTCGCGGAACGACTCCCAGACCTTGGTGCCCTCGGTCACTCCGTACTGGGACTGGGCGGCGAGCAGCGAGAGGGCGTTGTTGACCTCACCGCCGCCTCCGGAGCCGAACAGCGAGCCGATGACGGAGGCCAGCGCGACCAGGTCGGTGAGCTTGAAGTGGTCGATGGTGCCGGCGTTGGTGATGGAGTCCTTGTGGCCGGTGAGGACGTATTCACCGGGGAAGTACCGGCCGCTGTCGGAGGCGTCGATGTAGGCGTTGATGCCGTCGATGTAGGCGTTCGCGTCGGCGAGGGCCTGGGTGCCACGGGCCCCGGCGCTGCTGGTCGCGCTGTCTATCTGGGCCTGCAGATCCGCCTCGGTGTAGGGCGCGTTGCGCCAGAACTCCTGCTCCAGGCCCTGGTTGGAGGCGGCGCCGCCGGCAAAGGGGGTCAGCTGGCCGCGTCCGACGTGCCGGAAGACGTCCATCAGCCACAGCCGGTCCTGGGCGGCGGCGAACCCGGCGCCGTACTCGGTGCCGTAGCGGGTGGTGCCGGTGATGTGCGGAACGCCCGTCTTCTTGTCGCGGACGATCGTCACGTCGGTACGGCCGCCGGGCTTGGTGGTCGAGGCGACCTGGTCCGAGGCGACGCCGAAGGAGGCGTCGTTGAAGAAGTCGTTGATCTTGGCGTCGGTGAGCGTGGAGTAGCCGGAGGGCAGGTTGCCGTAGGGGGCGAGCTGGTCCTCTGCGTGGCTGGGCTGGGTGCCGAAGGCCTGGTTGAGCAGGATCTGGGCGAGGGTGGCGTTGCCGTTCTCACCGGGCGGCAGGATGTCCGAACACTGACCGCCGCAGTAGTCGTTCGCGGCGGCCGCGGTCGAGGTGTCGGCGGCGGCCGCCGGGGAAAGCGGCGACAAAAGACCGGCAATGAGCACGCATAGGGATGCTGCCTTGAGGAACTTGGGGAATCTGCGGGGAGTTCTCAGTCTGTCCAAGGTGGTGCGTGAGGTGCTCGGTGGCATGTCAGCTCCTACCGACGGGGGGTGGGCCGGACGTTACCGCCGGTAGCCCCGAGTTGGAAGATGAGCATGCGTCAGTTTTTTGGATTCATCGCGGGTAAGGGCGCGTCGGACGGCCGGCGGACAACTGGCCGACAGCGACGGGAGGTTGGTCCAGGGCACTCGGCGGGTGGCTCATGGGGGCGTCGAAAAATTGGATGGAGCCGAATCGCTTGTCGATACGTCTACTCGACGACGTCCGTACGAGACGGCGCCGAAGTGACCGGAGTTCAGGTGCAGGTGTGACGGAGGTGCAGGGCGATGGCCGGTTTCCGGAGTCTGGCGAGACAGGTGCGAGATCCGAGGTGTGATCTGGCACTGCGGCGGTACTCACTGCGCAAGTGCCTGGAGAGGTTTGCCCCTTACGGGCATCGGGCGACCTGGGACCATCTGTGTTCCCGGGCCGGTTTCGGTCCCGAGGACCGTTCCCCCGACCCGGCGCGGCTCGTGGCCGCACTGGACGAACTGGAGGAGGCCCGCTCCGTCTGGCTCGCCTACGAGGTCGAGTTCGCGCAGCGTCGCAAGAAGGAGAAGCACGACGGGCTGCGCCGGCCGGGCAGTGTCGACGACTGGCACCGGCTGACCTGGGGCGGGTTCGGTGTCGCCTGGTGCGACAACCCCCGTGTCCACCCCCATGAACCACTGGCCGAGGTGCTGCGCCGACTGATCGCCGCACTGGAGCGCGAGCCGGGCGCCGTCTGCCCGGTGTGCGCCGGTGAGCGCCTCGTATGGATGTACGACCTGGCCCACGAACCGTCGTCGGGTCCCGTCTGCACGAGCTGCGGAATCGTGGTGCCGCGGCCCGTCCTGACCCCGGAAGCGCTGGCCGGCGCCAGGCGCGTACGGCTGCTCGTGTCCGCGTGAGTGCCCCGCCGGGCCGGGCGGCCGGAACTCCGCCGGGCTGAGCGGCACCGGGCAGGGGAACTGCGGGTGAGCCGTCGGCCGCGGAAAGTCCGTGGCCGGGCGCGCAGTTCCCGGCGCCCGGGTTGTCAGGGGTGTCCGGCACCATCGGGGACAGGGTGCCGGTCCGTCCGAACAGAGCGCCCGTGTCGGCACGACGGCGCCGTCGTGCCGATGCCGCCTGGGCGACGACCCGATCCGCGGCCGACCGTAGCAGCCGTAAATCCGCTGGTTCCAGCCGTTTCCCCCGCGGACAGTTGGGGGCGATGAAACACGGCTGAGCAACCCGAGGAGTCCCCTGTGTCGACGCTGCGCGTCACCGCCGAAGTGCTGACCGTCCACGAGCATCCGAACGCCGACGCGCTCGAACTGGCCCAGGTGGGCCTGTATCGGGCGGTGGTCGCGAAGGGTGCCTACCGCACGGGCGAGTGGGCCGTCTACATCCCCGAGCAGTCCGTGCTGCCGGCCGGGCTGATCGAGGAGCTCGGTCTGACCGGGCGTCTCGCGGGCAGCGCGTCGGACCGGGTCAGGGCGGTACGGCTGCGCGGCGAGCTCTCGCAGGGCATCGTGTGCCGCCCGAAGGCGCTGGCGGACGTGGACCTGGCGCGGGCCGCCGAGGACGGCACGGACTTCGCGGAGTTCCTCGGCATCGTGAAATGGGTCCCGCCGGTCCCGCCCACGATGAACGGCGATGTCGAGGCGGCACCCGACCTGCTGCCCTGGGTCGACATCGAGAACATCCAGCGGTACCCGGACATCTTCACGCCGGGCGAGCCGGTCGTCGTGACGGAGAAGCTGCACGGTTCGGCCTGCCTGCTGACCTACCTCGCCGACGAGGACCGCGTCCAGGTGTCCTCGAAGGGATTCGGCGCCAAGTCCCTCGCCCTGAAGGAGGATCCGCGCAATCTGTACTGGCGCGCGGTGCACGGACACGGGGTCGCGGAGGCCGCCGCCCGGATCGCCGGACGCCTGGGCGCGCGCCGCGTCGGCATCTTCGGCGAGGTGTACGGGGCCGGCGTGCAGGATCTGTCGTACGGCGCCGACGGGCGCCGCGAGACGATCGGCTACGCCGTGTTCGACGTGTCCGCGGAGATCGACGGCGAGGTCCGCTGGCTGGACGCGCAGGAGCTGCTGACGGGTGAACTCCCGCTGGTGCCAAGGCTGTACGAGGGTCCGTACGACGTCGAGCGCGTCCTGGAGATCGCCTCCGGCCGGGAGACGGTGTCCGGTCGCGAGCTGCATCTGCGCGAGGGCGTCGTGATCCGCCCCGGGGCTCCCGCCCCCGACGGACCGGAAGGAACCTTCGTGGCCGCCGAGCGGTACAGCCCGGTGACGGGCGGACGCGCCATCGCGAAGGCGGTCAGCCCGGCGTACCTGACCCGCAAGGGCGGCACGGAGTACGAGTAGGGCGGGGGACGCGCAGTACAGGTGGGCCGGGACGCGAAACCGCGCAGTACGGGTGGGCCGGGGACGCGGAGACCACAGCCCCGGGGGCGGGTGGCGCAAGCAGGTGCGGACCGGGGTGGGGCGCACGCCTGGACGGGCCAGGCCGGATACCGCGCGGACCCGGCGGGCAGGCGGGGCGGGACGCGTCGGGCGGGTGGGGCGGCGGGGGACGGCGCGTCAGCGGCAGTCCCCCACCGCCCGCTCCTGGCGCGGCCCGGCCTCGCATGCCGCCGTCCGGCTCCGCTCCGGCGGACCAGGGGACGGCTGTGTTCCGGGGCGCTCCGCCATGAGCCGGGAGCCGGCCTGGCGTTCACCGAGGACGTCGTCGGGGTTGGAGAGCACACAGGTCTCCAGGGAGAGGCAGCCGCAGCCGATGCAGTCCGTGAGGTGGTCGCGCAGTCGGCCGAGCTGCTTGATCCGCTCGTCGAGTTCGGAGCGCCAGGCCTCCGACAGCCGGGCCCAGTCCTCCCGCGTCGGGGTCCGCTCCTCGGGGAGTTCGGCGAGCGCCTCGCGGATGGTGGCGAGCGGGATGCCGACGCGCTGGGCGGCCCGGACGAAGGCGACACGGCGCAGCGCGTCGCGGTGATAGCGGCGCTGGTTGCCCGAGGTGCGGCGGCTGCTGATCAGGCCCTTGGACTCGTAGAAGTGGAGGGCGGAGACGGCCGCGCCGCTGCGGGCCGACAGCTGTCCGACGGTCAGCTCGTGGATCGTCTCAGGGATCTGGGGCACCTCTCCAACCTACCCACCGTCACACGTCCGGTCCGTTGACATGCGCCTCCCGGCCGACCATGCTAAGCAGTCGCTTAGACTATGAGATGCGGGAGGCCAGGGACATGGCAGAGCCGAGGACGTTCGCGACGGTCGACGAGCTGCGGGGCGCCGTGGGCGAACAGCTGGGGTACACGGACTGGGTCGAGATCGAGCAGAAGCGGATCGACCTCTTCGCGGAGGCCACCGGCGATCACCAGTGGATCCACGTCGATCCCGAGAAGGCCGCGACGGGTCCGTTCGGCACCACGATCGCGCACGGTTATCTCACCCTGTCGCTGCTGCCGCTCTTCGGCCCGCAGCTGATCAGCGTCGAGGGCGTGAAGATGGGCGTCAACTACGGGACGAACAAGGTCCGCTTCCCCGCCCCCGTACCGGTCGGCTCGCGGCTGCGCGCCACCGCGACGATCACTGCGGTGGACGACGTGCCCGGCGGGGTCCAGGTCTCCGTGGCCTTCACCGTGGAGCGCGAGGGCGGCGACAAGCCGGTCTGCGTCGCGGAGTCGGTCTCGCGCTACTACCTCTGAGCCGTTCCCGAGCCCGCGACGCCGCCCCTCCGGGAAAGACCAGGAGGGGCTCAGGTCCGGGAAAGGACAGGTTCGCGTCAGGCCCGGGGGCCTACTCCTTGTACCCCACCATCCGCCGGACCAGGTCGGCGTAGAGCGCACCGACCTCGTCCGGCGTGCGAGGGCCGTCGACGTTGAACCAGCGGGCCACGTCGATGCACAGGGACAGCACGGCGAGCGTGGTGCCGGGCACGTCCGGGACGTCGAAGTCGCCGGTCGCGACGCCGTCCTGGACGATGCTGCGGACCTCCGCGTCGACCTGGCGGCGCAGGTCGATGATCTCGGCGCGCGCGTCGGGCCCGAGGGCGTCGAGTTCGTACTGGACCACACGGGCGGTGGTGTGCTGGCCCGCGTGCCACCGGACGAATGACCGTACGGCGTCGGTGAGCCGCTCGGCGGCCGTGCCCTCGCCCGCGGCCGCGGTGCGCACGATGTCCAGCGCCTTGTCGTGGCCGATCCGGCTGATCCGGTGGAGCAGCTCTTCCTTGGTCTTGTAATGGATGTACAGCGCGGCCGGGCTCATGCCCGCGCGGCCCGCGATGTCCCGGGTCGTCGTCGCGTGGTACCCGCGCTCGGCGAAGGCCTCCACCGCGGCGACGAGCAGCCGCCGTGCCGCGTCCGGGGTCACCTCGCCCCACGGCTGCATCTCGCCGCCGGGCGTCTCCTGCGCCGTACTCATCGCTGTTCGCCCCTTCTCGACTGACAGGGTGAACACCATACCCCCGAACCTGAGCGAGCGCTTAGTATCTTCGGCCAGGTCATGGCGCGGCGGGAATCAGAGCTTCTCGAAGGGGTCGTACACCCGGCCGCCGGGGCGGGGTCCGTCCTGACGGTCGCGGATGACCTTGGCCAGCGTGAAGGACGACGTCACGAGATAGAGGACGGCGATGGCCAGGAAGCCCCGCACCCACGCGTCGGCCTGGAGCTTGAAGATGCCGAGCGCGGTGGCGGCCATCGCCACGGAGAAGGACGCCACGGCCTGGCCGTAGAAGGCGGCCGTGTTCTGCTGTTTGACAGGTGTCTCGCTCATGGGAAAAGGATCGGCGGATGTGGCCGCCGCCACATCCGCCGTCGTACTCAGGTACTCAGACACGTACTCAGGGTCAGAACGCCGAGACACCCGTCAGAGCGCGCCCGATGACCAGCTTCTGGATCTGGCTGGTTCCTTCGTAGAGGGTCATCACGCGGGCGTCGCGCAGCAGTTTGCCGACCGGGTACTCGTCGATGTAGCCGTAACCGCCGAAGACCTGGAGGGCGTTGTTCGCGGCGCGCACGGCGGCCTCGGAGGCGAAGAGCTTGGCCTTCGAGGACTCGGTGGCGAACGGCAGCCCGCGGTCTATGAGATCGGCGACCCGCCAGGTCAGCAGCCGCGCCGCGTCCACGTCGACGGCGATGTCGCTGAGCAGTTCCTGGACGAGCTGGTGGTGCGCGATCGTCTTGCCGAACTGCTCCCGCTCGGTCGCGTACGTCACCGCCGCATCCAGAGCCGCCTGGGCGATGCCGACGCAGCCCGCGACATCCGGCCCTTGGCCAGCGCCGACATGGCCACCGCGAAGCCCTTGCCCTCGGGCGCCAGCATGGCGCTCGCGGGCACCCGCACATCCTCGAAGGCCAGTTCGGCGGTGGCCTGGCCGCGCAGTCCGAGCTTGCCGTGGATGGTGCGACGGGTCAGACCGGGGGTGTCGGCCGGCACCAGGAAGGCGGAGACTCCCTTGTGGCCCGGGGCGTCGGTGGAGCGGGCGAAGAGCAGCACGACGTCGGCCCAGGTGCCGTTCGTGATGAACATCTTGGAGCCGTTGATGACGTAGTCGTCGCCGTCGCGCACGGCCCTCGTCGACAACTGGCCCGCGTCGGAGCCGGTGCCCGGCTCGGTGAGCCCGAAGCAGCCGACGTACTCGCCGGAGGTCAGCCCCGGCAGCCACTGCCGCTTCTGCTCCTCGCTCCCCCAGTACGCGATCGTCTTGGCGACGAGCCCGAGCGAGACGGAGACGATCCCCCGCACGGAGGAGTCGCCGCGCCCCAGTTCCTCGGTGACCAGGCAGTACGCGAGGTGGTCGCCGCCGCTGCCGCCGTACTCCTCGTCGATGGTCAGGCCCAGGAAGCCGACCTCGCCGAGCTTCTTCACGATGGACCGGTCGACGTCTTCCGCGCGGTCCCACTCGACGACGTGCGGGGCGATCTCGCGGTGCACGAAGTCCTTGGCAAGCTGCCGGACGGCGGTCTGCTCATCGCTGAGCCCAAGGTTCATGCCGGGTCACCCCACAGATAGCGACATTGAAAGCCGTACATTTAAATTAGCACTGCTAGTTTACTGGTCCAGCCCTACTATGTGCGCCATGGCCCGACCGCGCAAGCCCCTCCTCAGCACCGACCGCATCGTCGAGACGGCACGGGCCCTGGTGGATGCCGAGGGCCTGGCGGCCGTCTCGACGCGCCGGCTCGCCGCGGAACTCGGGGTGAGCGGGCCCTCCCTCTACAACCACTTCCGCACCAAGGACCAGATCCTGGAGGCGGTCGCGGACTCGGTGAGCGCGCAGGTCGATCTGTCGATGTTCAACGGCGGCCGCGACTGGCGGACCGCGCTGCGCGACTGGGCCGTCTCCTACCGCGCCGCCCTGCGCGACCACCCGAACATCGTCCCGGTCCTCGCGCGCGGACCGGGCCGCAGGCCGGCCGGGCTCCGGCTCGCCGACGCCGTCTTCGGGGCCATGGTCGAAGCGGGCTGGCCGCCCGCCCAGGCCACCTCGATCGGGGCGCTGATGCGGTACTTCGTCATGGGGTCCGCGCTGGGGTCGTTCGCCGGGGGCTTCGTGGACGACGAGAGCGCGTACGACCCCGCGGACTATCCGCACCTGGGGCAGGCGCACCTCCTCGCCGAACAGCAGGAGAAGATCGACGAGCGGGCCTTCGAGACGGGGCTCGGCGCGCTGCTGGACGGCCTCGCCGTGCAGTACGCGGAGCTGGTCCGGGAGGCCTGAACGGGGCGGCGTGACTGCCCGGCGCTGCCGGTGTGGCGGGCGGACGGGCGTGGGTGTGGTTCGGCTTCTACGTGACTCCTCCCCCGGCCGGAGCCGGGGGCTTCTCGTTACGCCGTGCCGGCGGTACGACGGACCAGCCCGGCCCGTAATACGTTGAGTGCTCCGACTGTGTCGGCGTGGGCGGTGTGGCCGCAGGCGACGCAGTGGAACTCTTCCTGGGTGGGCCGGTTCTCCTTCGCGGTGTGCCCGCAGTGGGGGCAGGTGCGGGAGGTGCAACTCCGGCGCTCCACGGCCCCGGAGATCCGGGCCGAACAGGCCTGCCACCAGGCCGCCTTGGGGCTGTCACGCCCCCAAGGCAGCCCTGGGCGGCTAGAACACCACCAGTGCTCGGCCGCCCTTGCCGGCGATCATGTTGTCGAAGGCCGCCGGGATGCCGTCCAGGGCGATGTGGTCGGTGACCAGGCCGCCGAGGTCGAGGCGGCCCGCGCGGACGTGCTCCGCGATCACCGGGAGATCGCGGGCCGGGTCGGAGTCGCCGTACACACAGCCCGCGAGGGTCCTGCCCCAGTGGAAGATCTCCAGGGCGTTGAAGGTGACCTGCTGGTCCTTGCCGCCGATGCCGACGACCGTGGTGCGGCCGCCGCGCCGGGTCGACTCCCAGGCGGTACGGATGGTGACGGCGCGGCCGACGCACTCGACGGCGACGTCGACGCCCTGTTTGCCGGTCAGGGCGCGGATCTCGCGGGCGGTGGCGTCGGAGGCGACGACGTAGTCGGTGGCCCCCGCCTCGCGGGCGAGCGACTCCTTGTCGGGCGACACGTCGATCGCGACGATCTTCGAGGCGCCCGCGATCCGGGCGGCCTGCAGGGCGGCGAGCCCGACCCCGCCGACTCCGAACACGGCGACGGTCTCGCCGGTCCTGACCTTGGCGGAGTGGTGGACGGCGCCGTATCCGGTGAGGACGGCGCAGCCGAGCAAGGCGGCCTCGGTGAGCGGGATGCCGTCCGGGGCGGGCAGCAGGCAGGACACCGGCACCACCGTCTCCTCCGCGAAGGCGGCGACGTTCAGGCCGGGGTACAGATCGCTCCCGTCGGAGGCGCGATGGGCGTACACGTTTCCCGCACCGGTCAGCGCGTTGGCGCACAGCCACACCTCGCCGAGCGAGCAGGCGTGACAACTCCCGCAGGAGGGAGCCCAGTTGAGGACGATACGGGAGCCGGGCGCGACCTCGGTGACGCCCTCGCCGACCGCGACGACGGTACCGGCGCCCTCATGGCCGAGGACGGCCGGCACCGGCACCCGCATGGTGCCGTTGGACAGGGACAGGTCGGAGTGGCAGACCCCGGCGGCGGCCAGTCTCACGCGGACCTGGCCCGGTCCCAGGTCGGGGAGTTCGATCTCGGCGATCTCCAGCGGGGCACCCACGGCGGGCAGGACAGCGGCGCGAACCACGTGAACGCTCCTAGAACTGGAGGGACTTGGTCTGGAGGTACTCGGAGAGGCCGTGGGCGCCGAGTTCGCGCCCCACGCCCGACTGCTTGTATCCGCCGAAGGGGGCCAGGGGGTTGAAACGTCCCCCGTTGATGTCGACCTGGCCGGTGTCGAGCCGCCGCGCGAAGGCGACCGCCTCGGCCTCCTCGCCCGCCCACACCGCGCCGGCGAGCCCGTACACGGTGCCGTTGGCGATCCGCAGGGCGTCCTCCTCGTCCTCGTAGCGCAGGATCGAGAGGACCGGGCCGAAGATCTCCTCCTGCGCGATCGTCATCTGCGGGGTGACGTCGGCGAAGACGGTGGGGCTGATGAAGTAACCCTGCTCGCGCGGGGATTCGGGGCCGCCCGCGACGAGCCGCGCGCCCTCGGCGACGCCCTTCTCGATGTAACCGCGCACCCGGGCCTGCTGCTTGGCGTTGACGACGGGGCCGATCCGGTCGCCGTACTTCGCGGCGGCGGTCGCGGCCAGCTCGACCGCCTCGTCGTAGCGGTCGGCGGGGACCAGCATGCGGGTCCAGGCGCTGCACGTCTGGCCGGAGTTGGACATCACGTTGGCGACGCCGACGTTCACGGCCTTGGCGAGATCGGCGCTCGGCAGGATGACGTTGGCGGACTTGCCGCCGAGTTCGAGGGCGACGCGCTTCACGGCGGCGCCCGCGGTCGCGCCGATCTGCCTGCCGACCGCCGTGGAGCCGGTGAAGGAGACCAGGTCGACGTCCGGGTGCTCGGCGAGGGCCTGGCCCGCGACCGGTCCGAGGCCGGTGACCAGGTTGAAGACACCGGCCGGGACGCCCGCCTCGGCCACGGCCTCGGCGAAGAGCTGGGCGGTGAGCGGGGTGTCCTCGGCGGGCTTCAGGACGACCGTGCAACCCGCGGCGAGCGCGGGGGCGACCTTGGCGACGATCTGGTGGAGCGGGTAGTTCCAGGGCGTGATCGCGCCCACGACACCGACGGGCTCCTGATAGACGGTCGAGTTGCCGACCTTCTCCTCGAAGGCGTACGTCGCCGCCAGTTCGGCGTAGGAACCGGCGACCAGTACGGGGACGCCCGCGTGCACCGTCTGGGAGAACGCGAGCGGCGATCCGAGCTCGGCGGTGACGGTTTCGGCGATCTCGTCCTTGCGCGCCGCCAGGACGTCCCTCAGGGCGGCCAGGCGGGCGGCCCGTTCGGCCGGCGCGGTCGCGGCCCAGCGCGGGAACGCGGCGCGGGCGGCCCGTACGGCGGCGTCGACGTCCTCGGCCGTGCCCGCCGGGACGTGGCCGATCACCTGCTCGTCGACCGGGTTCACGACCTCGATCGTGTCCCGTCCGGCTGCGGGGCGCCACGCCCCGTCGATGTACATGCCGTCATGTGCCTTCATCGTGTTCCTCCCGGGCGGGGCAGCGTCGTCCGTCCCCTAAACTAGCGGTGATAGTTTTGCGGCGCCAGGGGGACCCGCCGCAAGTAGGGCCCCGGCCCAGGTCCACGGCCCGTCGCACCCCCCGGCACCCGGCACCCGGCAGGAGCAACCCGGCAGGAGGCTGCGCCACGCAACCCCCGGGATTCACTCGTCCAGGTCCGGCAGCCGCTCCGGTGCCGGACAGATCCGTTCGCCGCTCCGGTCGAAGACGAACAGGTGGGCGATGTCCACGAGGAGCGGGATCTGCATGCCGTGGCGGAGTTCGATGTCGGGCGTGGTCCGCACGACGAGATCGCCGGGCAGCCTGCCTTCGGGCGGTGCCTGCCCGGGAAGATCGGTCTCCGCGTCCGAGGGATGGTCGAGGACGACCACCGGCCCGGCCCGCAGCGTCCCGGCGCGCGCCCGCAGCCGGTCGAGGACAGTGCCGTCACGGCGCCTCCGACGCGTCGCACGGGCCGGGCGCGGCGACTCCAGCTCCGGTACGAAGGCGGGCCTCGAGCCCGTGTTGAAGTGGACGAGGACCTCGTGCCCCTGGAACTCGACGTGCTCGACCAGACCGCTGATCGCCACTTCACCCGGCCGGGCGTCCGACGGTTTGGCGAGCCGTACGGCCTCGGAGCGCAGCCCGACGATCACCTCACGGCCCTGCTGCACCCGGAGCAACTGGTGGTCCAGACACAGGGGTTCGGGCAGCCGCAGATACTGCTTGCCGAGGCTGATCGTCATGGCGCCGTCGAGCGGGGCCCGGACGAGCCCGCGCAGCAGGTTGATCCGCGGGGTGCCGATGAAGGCGGCGACGAAGACGTTCGCGGGCAGCCCGTAGACCGTGCGGGGCGCGCCCAGTTGCTGGAGGACTCCGCCGCGCAGCACGGCGACCCGGTCGCCGAGGGACATGGCCTCGGCCTGGTCGTGGGTGACGTAGACCGTGGTGGCGCCCAACTCCCTGGTGAGCCGGGAGATTTCGGCCCGCAGGTGGTTGCGGAGTTTGGCGTCGAGGTTGGACAGCGGCTCGTCCATCAGGAAGGCCGAGGGGTGGCGCGCTATCGCCCGTCCCATCGCGACGCGCTGCCGCTCCCCGCCGGAGAGCTGGTTGGGGAAACGGTCGAGGAGGTCCTGGATGCCGAGCATCCGGGCGGTGGCGTCCACCCGCGCGCGGGGGTCCTCGCCGGGTGTCTCGATGCGCAGCGGGAAGCCGATGTTGTCGCGGCTGGTCATGCTCGGGTAGAGGGCGAAGTTCTGGAACACCATCGCCATGTTCCGCGCGGACGGCGGCAGGTCGTTGGCGTACTCCCCGTCGAGCCGCACCTCGCCCTCGGTGACCTCCTCCAGCCCCGCGATCATCCTCAGCACGGTCGACTTGCCGCAGCCGGAGGGGCCCAGCAGGACGAGGAATTCGCCGGGCCGGATGTCCAGCGACAGCCGTTCCACCACACGGACCCCGCGGGTGTACGACTTGCTGACGTGGTGCAGGGAGATGGCGCGTGTCATGACGTGTGCCCCCGGGGGCGTGCAAGGCGCTGGTGCTCCGCGGCCGGTCGTCCCGTACGGGTCGTACGGGACCTTGAGTCACGGAAGCTAACGGACCGCACACGCCCGGGGGAAGACACCTAGCGGTATCGGACGGGCGGGTTCGGTACGGGCGGAAACGGACGATCGGATACCGGTCGGGCCGGGGCAGGACGCGGGCTGCGGCGGCTGCCCCGGTTCGGCGCCCGACGGCTCGCGTCAGGGGGTGCCGGCCCGCCCTCCGACCGCCGTGAGGTGGGCGAAGGCGATGAGGTTCGCGGCGTATCCGGTCTTGCGGTCATAGGCGCCACCGCAGGTGATCAGACGCAGTTCGGGGCGCCCCCGGTCGCCGTACACCTCCTGGTCGGGGAAGTGCGCCTTCGCGTACGTGCGTACGACGTCGACCGTATAGACGGCGGTCCGCCCGTCCACGCGCCGGGCTTCGACGCGTGCGCCGGGCCGGATCCGTTCGAGCGGGGCGAAGACGGCGGGTCCCGTCCGGGTGTCGCGATGGCCGACGACGAGGGCCGTGCCGCGTTCGCCCGGCGTGGGACCGTCCGTGTACCAGCCGACGGGTTTCGGATCGTCCACGGGCGGCGCGGTGAGTTTTCGCTCGCGGTCCAGCCGGAGACCGACGACCGGCGCGTCGAGGCCGAGGGAGGGAATGCGCAGGGAGGCGGCCCGGGAGCGCGGCAGCGGCGGGGGCGGGGGTGGGGGTGCGGGCCGGGCCGGGCGGACGGCCGGGGAGCGGTGCTGCCGCGGACCGCGCGCGTCGCCGCCGGGGTGGGCGTCCGGCCCGTGCCCGGCGCCCGCCGCCCCGGCCGGAGCGGGGGAGGCGGCGGCGTCGTCGGGTGCGGCGGCGGACGCCGCCGTCCCGGCGGGCTCGCCGTCCCCCGCCCACCAGACGCCGCCCACCACCAGCGCGACGGTGACCACCAGGGTCCGCGTCAGGCGGTAGGCGCGCGTCCGGTACCAGGGCCTCCGTCGTCTACGCGGCGCCATCGGAGCGTCGGCGCAGCCGCAGGAACACGACTCCACCGGCCACGACGAGACCCGCGGCCGCCGCACCGGCGACCGGGGAGAAGTTCCGCGGATGGGCGAGACCGCCGCCACCCGCGGGGGGCCCTCCGTTGGGGTCACCCGGTCCGCGCTGGTGTCCGCCGGGGCCGCCGCCCGGGTTGGTGGCTGTGGTGCTCGGCGTCGGGGACGGACTGCCGGAGGGACAGTCGACCGTGAAGACCTCGCTCGTGCCCGCGCCGTCCTCGCCCACGACCCGCCAGGTCAGCTTGTACTGGCCGTTCGGCAGGGTCAGGTTGGGCAGGGGCGTCCGGCCCTGACCGGTCGGCAGGTCCAGGCTGCCTCTGAGGTTGGCGCCGCCCGCGACCAGGGGCTGGGTCACGATGAACCAGGTGATCCGCTGCCCCCTGTCGAAGTTGAAGCCGTCGAGGTAGAAGCGGCAGACCGTCTGATCGTCCCGCCGGCTGTCGACCGCGGTGTCCGCGTCGTGGACCTTGACGTCGCGGTTGTCGCCGGGGGCGGCGACGGCGGCCGGGGCGCCGAGGAGGGTGGTGCCCGCGACGGCGAGGGCCGCGAGGGCACCGGCGCCGCGACGTGGCACGGAGCGGTACGAGAGGGACGAGGTGGACATGCGAGTTCCTCCGAGTCAGATGATTGTCATACGAATCACTTCATCTGACTACTTCTCACATACCCTCCGGAAACGGCCGCAACGGCGCCCGGCCCCCGTCGGATATCGCCCTTCCGGCGCAAGGCCGTCCCGGGCCGCAGCGCCGCCTCGCGCAACGCCGCGGCCTCGGGCCCCGGTGACGGCTCAGGGGCAGGCCGCCAGGTCCACGGGCACCCCGTTGAGGACCGCCGTGCCGGACAGCGGGTCGAGCAGCGAGCCGTCGAGGAGCTGGTTGACGTTGACGCCGGGGTCCAGGGCCGCGTGACTCATCCGGGTGCCGGGGCGGTCGTGCCCCCAGCCGTGCGGAAGGCTCACCACGCCGCGCCGTACGGTGTCGGTGACCTCCACGGGGGCGATCACCTCACCTCCGGCGCCCTTGACGCGTACGGCCGACCCGTCGGCGAGCCCCAGCCGGGCCGCGTCGTCGGGGTGGATGTGCAGGGTGCAGCGGTTGGAACCGCCGGTGAGCGCCGGGACGTTGTGCATCCAGCTGTTGTTGGAGCGCAGATGCCGTCGGCCGACGAGGACGATGGCCGACGGGCGTTCGCGGAGCGCGTCCCGAAGGCGCGGCAGGTCGCCGGCGATCGGTTCGGGGAGCAGCTCGATCTTCCCGCTGCGGGTCTTCAGCCGCTGCGGCAGGCAGGAGGCGAGCGGTCCGAGGTCGATTCCGTGCGGATGCGCGAGCAGCTTGTCCAGGGTCAGTCCGTCGGGGCGCGCGCCGAAGCCTTCGCCGTACGGGCCGAGGCGCAGCATCATGTCGAGCCGGCGCTCGGGGCCGTTCTCGCCGGTGAGGGCGGCGGCGAGTTCGCGCGGGTCGCGCCCGTGCACCGGCGACGCGGTGTCCCCGACCGCCTTGCCGAGGGTGCCCTCGATGACCATCGTGTCCACGGCGGACGGGTCGGCGCCGTGCATGCCGGTCGCGGCGAGGACGAGCCGGGCGAGGATCTCGGTCTCCGCCATCCGGCCATCCTCCAGGGGGACGGCGGGGCGGTTGTAGCGGACCTGGTTGCGGACGGCGAGGGTGTTGAACGCGAAGTCGTGGTGCGCGCTCCGGGAAGGCGGAGGCGGCGGCAGCACGACGTGGGCGTGGCGCGAGGTCTCGTTCAGGTACGGGTCGACGCTGACCATGAAGTCCAGCGATTCGAGCGCCTTGTCGAGACGGAGGCCGTCGGGTGCGGACAGGACGGGGTTGGCGGCGACGGCGATGACGGCACGGACCGCGTTGCCGTCCGCGGTCGCGGTGTCGATCTCCTCCGCCAGGGCGGCCAGCGGCAGTTCGCCCTTCGCCTCCGGGTGCCGGCTCACCCGGCTGTGCCAGCGGCCGAGCGCGAAGCCGCGACCGGGGCCCGCCGGACGGGGCGTCCGGTCGGTGGCGGCCATCGGGAAGAGGGCGCCGCCGGGCCGGTCGAGGTTGCCGGTGAGGATGTTGAGCACGTCCACGAGCCAGCTGGCGAGGGTGCCGTGCGGGACGGTGCAGCTGCCGATGCGGCCGTAGACGGCGGCAGTGGGCGCCGCGGCCAGCTCGCGCGCCAGCTCCCGGATGGTGCCGGCGTCCACGTCGCAGGCCGCGCTCGCCGCCTCTGGGGTGAAGTCCCGCAGGGCGTCGGGGAGTTCATCGACTCCCTGGACGTGCGGGGCGAGCGCGCCGAGGTCGACGAGCTTCTCCTCGAAGAGGACGTACGCCATCGCCGCGAGGAGGCTCGCGTCGGTGCCGGGGCGGATGGCCACATGGCGGTCGGCGAGTTTGGCCGTGCGGGTCCGGCGCGGGTCGATGACGGTCAGCGTGCCGCCGCGGGCCCGCAGCGCCCGGAGCTTGCCGGGGAAGTCGGGGGCGGTGCACAGACTCCCGTTGGATTCCAGCGGGTTGGCGCCGATGAGCAGCAGGTGGTCGGTGTGGTCCAGGTCCGGCACGGGGATCGCGTTGGCGTCGCCGTACAGCAGGCCACTCGACACGTGCTTGGGCATCTGGTCGACCGTGGAGGCGGTGAAGACGCTGTGGGTGCGCAGGGCACCGAGCAGGACCTGCGGGTAGAGGGCGCCGGCCATGGTGTGCACGTTCGGGTTGCCGAGGACGACGCCGAGGGCGTGCGGTCCGTACCGCTCGACGACGGAGCGCAGTCCGGCGGCCACCGTGTCGAAGGCCTCCTCCCAGGTGGCCTCCCGCAGTTCGCCGTTCTCGCGGACAAGGGGGGTGCGCAGTCGGTCGGGGTCGCCGTCGGAGGCCCCGAACGAGGCGCCCTTCGGGCAGATGAACCCCTTGCTGAACACGTCGTCGCGGTCACCCCGGGCACCCGTCACCCGGGTGCCCTCGATGGTCAGCGTCAGCCCGCAGGTGGCTTCGCACAGGGGGCAGACGCGCAGGGCGGTTCGGGAGTCGGGGGTGGTGCCGGAGGTGCGGGACACGGGTCCTCCCGGAGGGCGGTGGCTTCGGTGGCACACGGACGCGACCGAGCATACCGACCGGTACGCATGGCGGGGAGGGCCCGCAGGGGGTCACGTCGGAATTCCGCGCGCCGGGTCCCGGGAGGGGACCGGTCAGTCGAGGACCCGCGCCAGATACGCCCGCAGCAGCTCGCGCGTCTCCTCGATGATCCGCTCGTCCCCCTCGGGGGAGACCCGGAAGGCCAGATGGACCAGGGTGTCGGCGGTCTCCACGGCGACCAGGAAGGAGCGGCGGAGATCCTCGTCCGGCTCGCGGTCGAGATAGCCGGAGAGCAGGTCGGTGAGCCGGTCGGCGACCCGGGTGTTGGGCTCGGCGTAGCGGGCGCCGACGGGTATCTGGTTGCCGAAGTCGACGAGGGAGAAGCCCGGCGCGGTGCGCTTCATGGCGAGGTACTCGTCGAGCACCGCGTCCATCGCGGCCCGCCAGCCTCCCCCGCCCGTCTCCCGCAGGCTCAGGGTGACGCGCTCGGCGAAGATCTCCAGGTTGCGCTGGGCGAGAGCGTCGGCCATCGCGCGCTTGTTGCCGAAGAACCGGTAGACGGAGCCGATGGGCACACCGGCCCGCTGAGCCACGGCCCGCGTGCTCAGTCCGTCGTAGCCCACCTCGTCGAGGAGGTCGGCGCAGGCGTCGAGGATTCTGGTCAGTCGTTCTGCGCTGCGCCGCTGTACGGGCGCTCTGCGCAGCGAGGTCGCATGGGGCACGGTCTTCATGATGCCTTTCCGCCGGGGTCCGGTGAACCTCCCCCCTCAGTACGCACCTCGGTGCCGTGACCACTCATCTCGCCTTCGGGACCACCGCCCTTCGCGTGGCCTGCGAAGCAGCCCGGGAGGCCGTCGATGTCGTCGCCTGTGGAGGGGACGCCGCCGAGGTCGCCGCCCCCGTGGTCGCCGCCTCGGGTGTCGCCGATTCCGGGCCGGGCACCGAACCGGAATCGGACGCCGTGATGTCGGCCGTGCTCTCGACGGGCTTGCCGTGGACGGCCCACACGGTGCCGTCGTCGGCGTACAGCCGCGCGGTGACGTGGTGGGTGCCGCGCGGTACGAGGTGCCCGGCCAGGCGGTACTCGGCGGTGCGCAGCCGGGTGACGGTGCGGCCGTCGACGTAGAGGTGGGCGATGCCGCGCCCGGCGACCGGCACGGCTCGCGCGCCCGCGGGCGAGAAGCGGAAGTTGCGGACGGTCAGCCGCACGTCCCAGCCGCCGGCGGAGTCCGGCTGGATCTCGATGGCGACCTCGGGCGCCCCCTTCTTGCCCACCTCGCGGTAGAGCCGTCCCTCCTCGTCCATCTCGTCGAGCAATGTGCCCACGGGCGAGGCCGAGACGGTGACCCCCCGCTCGTGCGCGTCACCGGCGCCGCAGCCCGCGGCTCCGCCGAGCAGCGCGCAGACCGCTAGCGCGACGAGCAGTCCACGCGTCCCTCGCATGTCGGGGAGCGTAGAACAAGGCCCCTTACGGCCGGATCCCCCTGGAGTCGGCTTCTTGGGCCGTGCGGACATCCCTGAGGACAACTCCCGTGGGAATTCCGGCCAACCCCGGAGCCGGCCCCGGACGGTCCCGAACCGGTCCCGAGCCCGCCCCCGAACCGGCCCCACGGCCCCGGCCGCGCGGACATCCGCGCACGGCTCGTGGCCGATCCCGGACGATGCGCCCGGGCTACCCCTTGCGCGGGGCACCACCGAATCCTACGGTGATGCATAGGAATCAGGCGCGAGGGAGCGATCATGAGCGGGGACGCGAGGAAGACGGCCGAGGGGCTGGTCTACCTCTCCGGATTCGGCAACGAACACAGCTCGGAGGCGGTCCCCGGGGCCCTGCCGCACGGCCGCAACGCGCCGCAGCGCGCACCGCTCGGCCTGTACGCGGAACAGCTGAGCGGCTCGGCGTTCACCGAGCCGAGGGCGTCCAACCGGCGCTCGTGGCTGTACCGGATCCGGCCGTCCGCCGCGCACCCCGCGTTCACCCGCACCGACAACGGCACCCTGCGGACGGCGCCCTTCACGGAGTCGGTGCCCGACCCGAACCGGCTGCGCTGGAACCCGCTGCCCGAACCTCCCGCCGGGACGGACTTCCTCGCGGGCCTGTGGACCCTCGGCGGCAATGGCGACGCGGCCCAGCGCACCGGGATCGCGGTCCACCTGTATCACGCCAATTCCTCGATGGAGCGGGTGTTCAGCGACGCCGACGGCGAGCTGCTCATCGTCCCGGAGCGCGGTGGCCTGCTGCTGCGCACCGAGTTCGGGCTGCTGCATGTGGAGCCGGGGCAGGTGGCGCTGATCCCCCGGGGGGTGCGCTTCCGGGTGGATTTGCTGGACCTGGCGCCGGAGGGCGGCCGGAGCCGCGGCGCCCGGGGGTATGTGTGCGAGAACTACGGGGCCCCGTTCCAGCTGCCCGACCTCGGCCCGATCGGCGCCAACGGCCTCGCCAACGCCCGGGACTTCCACGCCCCGGTCGCCGCCTACGAGGACGTCGAGGGCCCGGTCGAGGTGGTGACCAAGTTCTGCGGCAACCTCTGGACGGCGACGTACGACCACTCGCCGCTGGACGTGGTCGCCTGGCACGGCAACCATGTGCCGTACATCTACGACCTGCACCGTTTCAATGTGATCGGCTCCATCAGCTACGACCACCCGGACCCCTCGATCTTCACGGTGCTGACGTCGCCGTCCGACACCCCGGGTCTGGCCGGTGTCGACTTCGTCGTCTTCGCGCCGCGCTGGCTGGTGGGCGAGGACACGTTCCGGCCGCCGTACTTCCACCGGAACGTGATGAGCGAGTACATGGGGCTCATCGAGGGCGCGTACGACGCGAAGGCGGAGGGGTTCGTGCCGGGGGGCGGCTCGCTGCACAACATGATGTCGGCGCACGGACCGGACCAGGAGACCTTCGACCGCGCCAGCGCCGCCGAGCTGAAGCCACAGAAGATCGACGACGGGCTCGCCTTCATGTTCGAGACGCGCTGGCCGGTGACCGCGACGGCCCAGGCGGCGCGGGCCGAGCACCTCCAGCGCGGCTACGACGACGTGTGGCAGGGCCTTGGACGGCACTTCCGCGCGATCGACTGAGGGTTCACCGGCCGTTGCCTTCCACGCCCGCGACCTGTACGGATACCTCGTGACCTCCTTTGCTCCGGACTCGATCGTCCTGAACCGCAAGCTGCCGCTCTGGTATCAGGTGTCGCAGTCCCTGCGTGCCTCGATACTCGGCCGCTCCCCCCAGGACCCGCTGCGGCTGCCCACCGAGGAGCAGCTCGCGGGGCACTACGGGGTGAGCGTGCTGACCATGCGGCAGGCGCTCAAGGAGCTGGAGGTCGAGGGGCTCATCACCCGGCACCGCCGGCGGGGCACGTTCATCGAGCCGAGCGCGCAGCGGGGCGCGCCCGTGCGGCTGCTCGGCTCGGTGGACGCGATCGTGGCCCAGCAGTCGGGCATGACGACCGAGCTGCTGGATCAGGGGAAGGCGCCGGTTTCGGGTGAACTGGCGGAATTCTTCCCGGATGTGGACGAGGTGGCGACGTACCACCGGCTGCGCAGCGACGAGACGACGGGCGAGCCGACGAATCACGCGCGCAACTACCTCCGGCCGGAGCTGGCCGACCGTATCGACCGGGAGGATCTGATCCGCTGGCCGATGACCAAGGTGCTGCGGGACGTGCTCGGAGTCGGCATCAGCCGGATCACCGACACGGTGGAGGCCCGGCTCGCGGACCCGGAGACGGCGCGCCTGCTGCAAGTGCCGCTGCTCAGCCCGATCCTGCGCTACACGGGCATCATCTACGGCAAGGACGGGCAGGCGCTGGACGTGGCGGTCATCCACTACCGGGGCGACCGCTTCTCGTTCACGGTCACCCTCGACGCCCACTGACGATGCCGTACGGGGACGGCGCGCGGCGCCCGCGTCGTACGATGCCGAGCGTGACGCCCGATGCCGCTCCGCTGCTCGCGGACCTCATGCCGTGGTCCGTCGCACCGCCGAGGCTGGGCCGGAGGTGGCCGACGGCCCCCGACGCGGCATCCCTGAAGGCACGCTGGGACGCTCTCGTGCGGGCCGAAGGGGCGGACCGCGAGGCGCTGTTCGGGCCGACCCGGGCGCGCACTACGCAGTCCGCGGTCGCCCAGCTGCCCGGCCAGTCCAGCGGGACGGGCCGCCTGGCGCGGGCGTCGGACCCGTGCCCCGCCCCGGTACGCGTGCTGAGCGCCCCCTTCGACGAGCAGTGGCTGATTCCCGACCACCGGCTGATCGACTCGGCGCGCCCCGAATTGTGGCGGGTGACCGACGAGGACCAGGTGTTCGCGGTCGAGCAGACCTCCGGGCCCGAGGCGTCCGGTCCGGTCCTGCTGGCCGCGTCCGTGCTGCCGCTGAGCGCCGGCCGCGGCGGCCGGGTGCGTCCCCTCTACCGGCGTCCCGGTGGCCGTGAACCGAACCTGGCACCGGGCCTGTTGGAGTTCCTCGGCACCCGTCTCGGTCACTCCCCCGCCCCGGTGGACGTGCTCGCCTGGACGATGGCGGTCGCCCGGCACGGACGGGACGGCTGCCTGGTCCCGCTCACCGCCGACCCCGAAGCGTGGGCGTACGGGGTCGGGTTGGGCCGCCGGATCCTGTGGCTGATGCGTCGCGACGGCGAACGCCCCAAGCTCCCCGGCGGGCGGCGCCCGTACGTCCGCGCGCCGCTGACCACCCTCCCCCACGGACCCCGCCCGGCCGCGGGACCTCTCCTCACCGACCCGTACTACGACCGCGCCGAGGAGTCCCTGCATCTCGGCGAGGGCCGGATCTCGCCCGTGCCGCCCGAGGCCTGGGACTTCGAGGTCGGCGGCGTGCGCGTGCTCGAGCAGTGGTTCGCGGCCAGGACCGGGGCACCCGAGCCGGGGACTCTGGAGGCGATCGGCCCCGCCGGCTGGCCGCAGGCGTGGACGTCCGAACTCCTCGAACTCGTCACGGTGCTCGCGCTGCTCGCGGAACTGCGGCCCCAGCAGGAGGAGTTGGAGCTTCGATCACCGATCACCCGGACCGAACTGCGCACAGCCGGGGTGCTCCCGGTCCCGGACACGGCACGCCGTCCGGCCTCGGTGCTCGACCACCACGAAGAGGGCCCGGAGGGCCAGTTCGCGCTGATCTAGCGCTGCCCCGCCAGGAACACGGGATCGCCCCGTGGACATCCATGCATGACAAAACTATTGCCGAGGGGTCATGATCCACGGCATGCAGCCACAGCCTCTGCCGCTCGAAGGCATCACCGTCATCGCCGTCGAACAAGCCGTCGCCGCGCCCTTCGCCACCCGGCAGCTCGCCGATCTCGGTGCCCGGGTCGTCAAGGTCGAGCGGATCGACGGCGGGGACTTCGCCCGCGGCTACGACACCGCGGCCGGGGGGCTGGCCTCGCATTTCGTGTGGTGCAACCGGGGCAAGGAGTCCGTCGCCCTCGACCTGAAGGACCCGCGCGGGCTGGACGTCGTACGCCGGCTCGTCGCGGACGCGGACGTGTTCGTGCAGAACCTCGCCCAGGGAGCGGCGGCCCGGCTGGGCCTGGACGCGGTGACCCTCTGCGCCGAGCATCCGCGGCTGATCGCCGTGGACATCTCGGGGTACGGGCCGTCCGGGCCGTACGCCGGCAAACGCGCGTACGACATGCTCGTGCAGTGCGAGGCGGGGCTCGTGTCGGTGACGGGGACGCCCGAGCAGCCGGTGAAGGCGGGCATCCCGGCCGCGGACATCGCGGCGGCCATGTACGCGTTCTCGGGGGTCCTCGCGGCCCTGGTGCGGCGCGGCACGACCGGACGCGGGGGCCCGGTGGAGGTGTCGATGCTGGACGCGCTCGCGGAGTGGATGGGACATCCGCTGCACCACGCGATGCACGGCGGGACCCCACCGGAACGCACCGGCCTCGCCCATGCCGTCATCGTTCCCTACGACGTCTATTCGACGGCGGACGGCGGGCGGGTGCTGTTGTCGGTGCAGAATGACCGGGAGTGGCGACGGCTCGCCCAACAGGTTCTGGGACAACCCGAGTTGGCGGACGGTCCGGAGTTCGCGACGAACCCGGCACGGGTGGCGAACCGGGAGCGCGTGGACACGCTGGTGGCGAAGGCGCTGGGCGCACTCGGCGCCGACGAGGCGGTGGCCCGTCTGGAGGCCGCGGGCATCGCCTGCGCACGACTGCGGGACGTGCGGGAGGTGGCGGAGCATCCGCAGCTGGCGGCCAGGAACCGCTGGCGCGAAGTGGACTCACCCGTCGGGCCGCTGCGGGCGCTGCTGCCTCCGATCACGCTGCCGGGCGGGGAGGAGGCGCGCATGGGGGCCGTCCCGCGGCTCGGCGAGCACACAGGGGTGGTGCTGCGGGCGCTGGGCATGACGGACGCGGACGTCGCCGAGCTGCGGCGGGACGGAGTGGTGCGCTGAGCCTCACGGCTCGGTGAAGGGGGTGACCCGCGCTCCGGCTGTGGTGACCACCGGGCGCCGCTACCCGCCGTGGGGATGACGGACGCGGAAGGGCAGCGCTGCGCCGGGTCGGCGGAGCCACCGGAGCGCGGGTCGGGAAAGGCCGGTGCCGACAGCCGCTCAGCGGTCGCCGAACAGCGAACGGCGCAGCCGCCTGAGCGGCGCGAAGAGCGAGACCCGCCGCACGCGCGCACCCCTGGAGCCGCTGTCGTGCGCGGTGTCACGCGCCGTGAGCTCACGCATCAGTGACGTCGCCTCGAGCGTCTCGCGCTGCGGTATGGCAGGGCCACCGAGCACCGCGAGATGACGGTCGAGGCGCGAACTGGTCGCGCTGCTCCCGCACGTGATCGCAGGGACGCGTGCCCTGCTGCGCACTGTTATCTGTTCCATGTCACTCCCCACCCGTACAAGTCCACCCGGCCCGGGCAGACTAACCCTATCGCCCCCTCGTGGCGCTCGTGTATCTCGGCCAAAGGATTCACCTTCCCCGTAAGGGGGTTGACGATTACTCTCCGAATCCAACCGTTTCCAGGGCGAGTTGAACAACCGGCCTGGTAGTGGGCTGCCCTGAGCCCCCGTGAGGTTCGACGGTCACTGCGAGTGACGTCGCGTTCGTATTCAGTCCGTCGGCGACGAGGGGCGTGTCGCCCTCGAAGAGGCCGAGGGAACGCGGTTTCTCGTTGGGGCGCATGAGCCACAGCTGATGGACGCGCCCGCCCGAGGGAGTGCCGAGTCCGCTCAGCGTCACGACGGCGCTCCGCTCCGACGCGGAGGCCACCACTCCGATTCCGCGTCCCCGTGCGTCCCGGTCGGCGGTCGCCCGCGCGTCGGGCGCCGCGAGAACGTGGGCGATCTCACGCGCCTGGGCATGCTCCCGGTCCAGGTCGTCCCGCGCCTGGGTCGCCTGCACGGCGAACAAGGAGGCGACGACGAGTGCCGCGGCGGCCGTGGTGGTGGCGAGCGGGGCGAACAACGGGCGGAGCCGGGGGGCACGCGCACGCGCGGGCTGATGGACCGGCCGGGCGCGGGGCAGGTCCCGGCCGGCCGGTTCCTGAGGTGTCGTCCGTACGGCGGTCAGTACCCGCTCGCGCAGCGCGGCCGGCGGGGACGCCGCCGTGGACCAGGCGAGCCGTACCGCGTCCTCGGTCAACGCTCGCACCTCGTCGGCACAGCGGTCACAGCCCTTCAGATGACGTTCGAAGCGGCGCCGCTCGTCGCTTTCCAGCGCGTCGAGGGCGTAGGGAGCGGCGAGGGAGTGCAGATCGCGGCCCAGCAGTCGGTCGAGGACGCTCATACGGCACCCCTCTCTCTTCCGTGTGGATGGTGGCCGGGCGGGCAGTCGTCGACGTTCACGCGACTCCTCCCAGGCATTCACGCAGGCGGGTGAGCCCGTCGCGCATACGGGTCTTGACAGTGCCGAGGGGCAGGGAGAGCCGCTCGGCGACTTCACGGTAGGTGTAGCCGTCGTAGTAGGCGAGGGTGACGGACTGGCGTTGCAGGGCGGTGAGCCGGTCGAGACAGCGGCGGACCCACTCGCGTTCGAGCCCGGCCTCGACCTCCTCGGCGACCTGGTCGAAAGCGGGGTGGTGGTTGCGCTTCCCCTCGCGCTGCTCGCGTTCGGTGGCCGCGCGGGCGCTGCGCACCCGGTCGACGGCACGGCGGTGCGCGAGGGTGAGGACCCAGGACAGGGCGCTGCCGCGTCCGGGGTCGAACCGCGCGGCGGAGCGCCAGAGTTCGAGCAGGACCTCCTGCGACACCTCCTCGGACTGTGCGGGGTCCCGCACCACGCGGCGCACCAGTCCGAACACCGGCCCGGACACCAGTCCGTACAGCTCCTCGAACGCCTTCTGGTCGCCTCCGGCCACCAGCACCAGTAGTTCGTCAGCCTCCACCCGTCCCCCTCTCCGGCCGTGCACGGCCCGTCCCTTCCCCTACGTCTTCGCAGCGAACCTGTCTACGGATGGGTTACGGATCAGCGAGCCGAAAACGCGTGTCCGCCGCCGCTCAGTTCACGTGGCCGAGGCCGACCGGTTCGAGTGACCGCGACCGACCGGTCCGCGAGGCCGGCTCCGGCCGGTTCGCGGGGCCACCGCCCACCGGTTTCCCGAGACGCAGGCCGACCGGTTTCCCGAGTCGCAGGCCGACCGGTTCGCGGGCCGTCGCCGAAGAAACGGGCCCGCCGATGAAACAAGCGGAGAGAACCGCCGTAAACACGTTTGGGATTCGACCAATCCACCCCGGCGACCGCTCCGAATGGCGTGCGTCAGGCAAGTTGGACAGAGGACGGACGGCATGACACCTATCTCCAGGAGCGGCGTGGGACGCAGGACGCTCGCGACCCTCGTATGTGGTGCGCTGGCCGCCGGGGGGCTCGCAGCCGCCGGCGTGACCGCGCTGGTACCGGGGGCGGCCTCCGCCTCCAGCCACCGGGAGGCCCCGCTGATCTCGGGCACTCCCCAGTACGACAACACGGACGTGTACGCGTTCGTCAGCCCGGACAAGCCCGACACGACGACGATCGTGGCGAACTGGATTCCCTTCGAGGAGCCCGCCGGCGGCCCGAACTTCTACACGTTCGCCGACGACGCCCAGTACGACATTCACATCGACAACGACGGTGACGCACAGGGCGAGTTGATCTACCGCTACACCTTCAAGACGCACCGCAAGAACGGCAACACCTTCCTCTACAACACGGGTCCGGTCACCAGCCTCAACGACCCCGACCTGAACATCACGCAGACGTACGACATCGATCTGCTGCGACTGCACAACCAGAGGCTGGTGTCGCGGACCAAGGTCGCGGACGACGTTCCTGTCGCTCCGTCCAACGTCGGCAAGGCGTCGATGCCGGACTACGCCAAACTGCGCTACCAGGCGGTGTCCAAGATCCCGGGCGGCTCGACGACGTTCGCCGGCCAGGCGGACGACCCGTTCTTCCTGGACCTGCGCGTCTTCGACCTGCTGTACGGCGGGAATCTGACCGAGGTCGGGCGGGACACCCTCAAGGGCTACAACGTCAACTCCATAGCCCTCCAGGTCCCGAACCGCATGATCCGCGAGTCGGCCGGACAGCCGATCGTCGGCATCTGGTCCACCACGCAGCGCAAGGACGCCCGCGGCCGCTACCGGCAGGTCTCCCGCCTCGGCATGCCGCTGGTCAACGAGGTCGTCAACCCGCAGAAGGACAAGGACAAGTTCAACGCGTCCGCGCCCTGGGAAGACGCCCAGTTCCTCAAGAACGTGACCAACCCGGAGCTGCCGAAGCTCATCGAGGGGATCTACAAGATCAAGGCCCCGGCCGAACCCCGCAACGACCTGGTCGACGTGTTCCTTAAGGGCGTGAAGGGCCTCAACCAGCCGCCCCACGTGCGCCCGGCGGAGGAACTGCGCCTCAACACCTCGATCAAGCCGTCCATGCACCCCAAACGGCTCGGTGTGCTCGACGGCGACAACGCGGGCTTCCCGAACGGTCGCCGGCTCACCGACGACGTGATCGACGCCTCGCTCCAGGTCGTCGAGGGTGAACTCGTCGGTTCCAAGAACGACTTGGGCGACGCGGTCGACAAGAACGACAAGAGCTTCGAGAAGTCGTTCCCGTACGTGGCCGAGCCGACCTCGGGTTCGCGCGGCGCGCTCGCCAAGGGCACGACCAGCGGGACCGATGTGCGCAGCCAGCTCGGCGACGCGCTCCAGCCTGCCGGAACCTCCGGCGGCGGGACCGACACCGTGCTGATCGCGGGCTCCGCCGCGGCGGGCGCGGCCGGCATCCTGCTCATCGGTTCCGGTCTGCTGTGGTGGCGCCGACGGATGTACAACCGGGCCTACTGACCCGGCTCACCGACTGGCGCGGCCCGCACGCAATTCACCCCCCACGGTGCGGGCCGCGCCGCCCCCACCCCCACAACGACCGTTCCGCCAAGGACTTTGAGGAGAGGGCATGTCCCCGCGTACGAACGACAACGCGACGCCGGACGCCGAATTGGCCACGCCCGACGAGAGCACCGTGGGGGCCACGCCCGCCGAGAACACCGCGGAAGCAACGCCGGCCGAGGACACCACGGGCACCGTGCCCCGTGAGGACGCCGACGCCGACGCCGACCTCGAAGCCATCGAGGTGCCGGCGCACGACACGGGCACCGCGGAAGCAACGCCCGCCGAGGACACCGGCGAAGTCGCGTCCGACGAGGACACCGGCGAAGCTGCGTCCGCCCCGGACACCGCGACGGCCGCGTCCGCCGAGGACACGGCGACAGTCACATCCGGCGAGGGCACAGCGGACGTCGCGGAGGCGGCCGACGAGCGAGTGGCCGCCGTGCGTCGGCTGTCGCAGTCGCAGCGTCGCTGGCGGGCCGCTCAACTCGGCTTCTGCGCCGCTGCGTTGGCCGTCGCCATGACGGCGGGCGCGGTGGTGCTCGGGGCCTTGCGGGACGGCGCGACGACTCCCGCCGTCGCGGCGGTGTCCAACGGCGTGTCACCTCAGCTGCTCGCGAGCGGCGACCTCGACGCGAGCATCCTCTCCCTCCAGGCCCATCTCCGCACTCAGCCCAAGGACTTCAGCGGCTGGGCGACGCTCGGCCTCGCCTACGTCGAACAGGCCCGCACCAAGGGCGATCCCTCCCGCTATCCGCAGGCACAGGAAGCTCTCACCCGCTCTCTGAAGCTGCGCCCCGACTACGACCCCGCGCTCGCCGGGCGGGCCGCCCTCGCCGCCGCCCGCCACGATTTCGCCGGCGCCCTGAAGTACGCGGACCTCGCACTGAAGCAGAATCCCTACAGCGAGCGCGCGCTGTCCTCCCGTATCGACGCACTCGTCGAACTCGGCCGCTACGACGAGGCGTCGAAGGCGGCCGACCTGGCGGACTCCCGGCGGCCGGGCGTCCCCGTCTTCACCCGGTACGCCTACGTCCATGAGCTGCGGGGCGACGTGAAGACCGCCCGCCGGGTCCTGCAGCAGGCGCTCACGACGGCGACCAGCCGCGGCGACATCTCGTACGTGACGACCGCGCTCGGCCAACTGGCCTGGAGCCAGGGCGAGTACCACTCCGCCCTCACGTACTACGCACGGGCGCTCGCCGCCGACGACAGCTATCTCCCCGCTCTCGAAGGCCGGGCCCGCACCCAGGCCGCGCTGGGCGACCGTGCGGCGGCGATCAAGGGGATGGAGCAGGTCGTACAGCGTTACCCGCTTCCGCAACCCCTCGTCGAACTGGGCGAGTTGTACGAGGCCCGTGGCGGGGCGGGCGACGCGCAGAAGGCCCGCGACCAGTACACGCTGGTGAACGCCTGGATCTCTCTCGCCCACGCCTACGGCGTCAACGCCGACCTGGACACCGCGCTGGCCGCCGCCGACCACGGCGACCACAAGGCCGCGCTGCAGGCGGCCCGCGCCGAGTGGGCCCGCCGGCACACCGTGCACACCGCGGACGCGCTCGGCTGGGCGCTTCATGTGTCGGGCCACGACGCGGAGGCCCTGCCGTACGCGCGCAGGGCCACGGCGACGGGCTACCGCAACGCGTCCTTCCTCTACCACCTCGGCGTCATCGAGCAGGCCACCGGTCACACCGACAAGGCCCGCACCGCGCTGAAGGCGGCCCTGGACCTGAACCCGGGATTCTCGCCGCTGGGCGCCCGCAAGGCGCGTACGGCACTGGAGGCCGCGCAGTGAGGGCGCCTCGGTTCCTCGCCCTCTGCGGCACGATCCTGACGGCGGCCTGCGCACTCGTGCTGGTCCCCTCCGGGCAGGCGAGCGCGCATCCGCTCGGCAACTTCACCGTCAACCGGTACGACGGACTCGTCGCCGCCCCGGGGCAGTTGCGCGTCGATCACGTCGAGGACCTGGCCGAGATCCCCGCCACCCAGGCCAAGCCGGACATCAAGCGGCTCGGTATGACCGACTGGGCCCGGCAGCGGTGCGAGACCGCCGCGCACGGCAGCAAGGTCACCGTCGGCGGGCGGGCGGTGACGCTCACCGCGGGCGCGAGCCGGGCCCACCTGCGGCCGGGGCAGGCCGGACTCAACACCCTGCGCGTGGAGTGCCGGCTGACGGCGCCAATGCCGGGCAGGGGCACGGTCACCGTGGGATTCCACAGCGCGGGCGCCGACCGGGGCCCCGGCTGGCGCGAGATCACCGCCCGCGGTGACCGGATGACGCTCACCTCCTCGGACGTACCGAAGAAGTCGGTGTCGGCGGAGCTGACCGAGTACCCCAAGGCCCTGCTCTCCTCGCCCGCCGACACCGCCACCGCGTCGCTGCGGATCCGTCCCGGCGGCCCCGCCCTCGTCGAGGAGCGGCGTGACGCTCCGGCCGCCTCCGTGCTCCCGCGCGGCGCCGACCGCTGGACCGAGGCCCTGAACAACCTGGTGGCCCGGCACGACCTCACCTTCGGCTTCGCCGCGCTGGCCCTGGTCATCGCCGTCGGCCTGGGTGCGATGCACGCGCTCGCGCCGGGCCACGGCAAGACCCTGATGGCCGCGACGGCGGCGGCGCGCGGGGGCCGGGCCCGGCTGAAGGACGTGCTGCCCCTGGCCGCGTCGGTGACGGTCACTCACACCCTCGGGGTCGTCGCACTCGGCCTGCTGGTCACCGCGGGCTCGGCTGCCACCCCCTCCGTGATCGCCTGGCTCGGCGTGTCCAGCGGTGTCCTGGTCACCGTGGCGGGCACCACGCTCCTGCGGAGGGCCTGGCGCAACCGGCCCTCCGGACTCGGGCACGACCACGGGCACACGCACGACCACGGACATCCGCACGACACGGGCCACACGCACGAACACGCCCATGAATCCGCTCACGGACACGACCACGCGCACGAACACGGCCAGGACCGGGCCGCCCCGGACCATGACCACACCCACGACCACGGACCGGGCCACACGCACGACCACGAGCACACGCCCGCCCCCCAACACACACACGATCACGATCACGGGCATGACCACGATCACGATCACCTGGACGGCCCGCACCGGCACGCCGACCACCCCGCGCGCCCCCTGGTGCTCGCTCACGCCACCGCGTCCGTGACGGCCAGCACCGCGACCGCAACCGCAACCCAACTCCACGACCACCCGCACCCGCACCCGCACCCGCACCCGCACGACCACGACCACGACCACCGCTCGGGCAAGACCCCCCACTCCCCCGCCCTCGAACACACCCACGGCGGCTTCACCCACACCCACGAGATCGCCCCCACCCTCCGTGGGACGATCCTGCTCGGCTTCGCGGGTGGGCTGGTCCCCAGTCCGTCGGCGGTCGTCGTGCTCGTGGGCGCCGCGGCGCTCGGACAGGCCTGGTTCGGCCTTCTTCTCGTTCTCGCGTACGGCGTCGGGCTCGCCCTGACGCTGACGGCGGCCGGGTTCGCCGTCGTCAAGCTCGGCAGCGGCATGAACCGGGCCCTGGCCGGGCGCCGGCGGTGGGCCGAGGGGCGCGTCGTGCTCCTGGTCCGCAGGACCGCACCCCTGGGATCGGCGTTGATCGTCGTAGCCCTTGGGGCTGGATTGGTGCTCAAGGGGGCGGCATCCGTACTCGGCTGAGCTACTTTTGGGGAGAAAACGCGCGGATGCGAATGGGGGACGCACGTGTCCGAAGATCCGGGCAGTGAACGTGTGATCGCGGGGCGCTACCGGCTGCTCTCGCCCTTGGGCGAAGGCGGTATGGGAACGGTGTGGCGCGCCCGCGACGAAGTGCTGCAGCGCGAGGTCGCCGTGAAGGAGGTCCGCGCCCCGGCCGGACTTCCGACGTCCGAGGTCGAGCGGATGTACGCGCGCCTGGAGCGGGAGGCGTGGGCGGCCGCCCGTATCTCCAACCGCAATGTGGTGACGGTGTACGACGTGGCCATGGAGGACGGCCGGCCCTGGATCGTGATGGAGCTGATCCGCGGCATCGCGCTCTCCGATCTGCTGGACGCCGAGGGGCCGTTGGCTCCGCAGCGCGCCGCCCACATCGGCGCCGAGGTGCTCTCCGCGCTGCGTGCCGCGCACGAGGCGGGGGTGCTGCACCGGGACGTGAAGCCGGGCAACGTCCTGATGTCGAACGACGGTCGGGTCGTCCTGACGGACTTCGGGATCGCGACGGTCGAGGGCAGCTCCGCCCTGACCATGACGGGCGAGGTCATCGGATCGCCCGAATTCCTGTCCCCGGAGCGGGCGTTGGGGCGTACCCCCGGGCCCGAGTCGGATCTGTGGTCGCTCGGAGTGCTGCTGTACGCGGCGGTCGAGGGCAACTCTCCCTTCCGGCAGAACACTCCGCTCAGCACCCTGCGGGCCATCGTCGACGAACCGTTGCCGGTGCCCCGCCGTGCCGGTCAGCTCGCTCCCGTGATCGAGGGGCTGCTCGCCAAGGACCCGGCCGAACGGACGAGCGCGGAGTCGGCCGAGCACCAGCTGCGCGTGGTCGCGGGGGGCGGTACGGCGACCACGCGGCCCATGGGCGCCGCGCCTCGGGTCTCCTCCGACCCGCCGACGATCGCGGCGTTCAACCAGCCCCCGCCGTCCTCGCCGACACCGCCCCAGGGGTTCGGTCCACCTCCCGCGACCGTGCCCTCGGCCACCTCCACGGCGGAGCCCGACCGCAATCGCCGCGCGGCCGTCGCCCTGATCGCAGGCCTGGTCGCGCTGGCGCTCGCCCTCGGCGGGCTGACGTACGCCCTGCTGAACCGCGACAACGGAAACGCCGGGAACAGCGGGCAGGGGAACAGCAGCAGCGGGGGCACCGACAGCGGCGGGACCTCGGGCGGCAGGACGAGCGAGGCTGCCACCGCCGGTGCGACCGGCGGCGGAAGTCCCTCCAGCAGCGGTCCCGGGGGCGGGAACTCGACCACCGCTCCACCCGCGCAGTCGGTACAGGTGACGGTCGCGGGTCACGACACCGACTACAACGGCGTCTGTCCGCCGCCCGGCACGGAGGCCCCCTCGTTCACGGTGACCTTCACGGTGGGCCGCGTTCCGGTGGATGTCGAGTACCGCTGGGTGACCAAGACCGGTGACGTGACCGATCCGAGCTGGAAGACGCTCTCGTTCCCCGCGGGCGGTGGCAGAACACAGCAGAAGACGGTCGTGGCGACGACGTACGACACGAGCGGGGAGTTCGCCAACGCGATCAGCGTGGAGGTGCGCAGCCCGGTCCACACGACCTCCAACTCCGTTCCTTTCACGATCACTTGTGCGACGGAGACCCCGACGGACGGGGCCTCCGCATCCGTATCCGCATCCCCTTGACGGGGGCTACGGGGCTGACGGTGTCCCTCGGCAGGGCGGACGTGCTCCCTGGCGGGGACAGGTGCATTCTCGAGGGGTTCCGGGGTGGGGGCCCGGAGGTCAGACGGCTCCGGAGAAGGCCGGCAGATATCCACCGGAGTGGCCGCTCGCGGTCGGGTGGTACGACTCGCCGATGTTCAGCCAGTTCAGGCTGTGCAGCCAGGCGTCACCGGAGCAGATCTCGTGGCCGGTGAAGTTGCCCCTGACGTCGGCGAAGGTGAAGCCATGGGCGGCGGCACGCTGAGCGATCGCGCTGTCCAGATAGTCGGCCGCGCCATTGATCGCGGACCGCTCGGTCTCCGAGAGTCCGGTCAGGCAGCTGCCGTTGAGCTTGTAGAAGCGGGGGTAGCCGATGACGACCACATGGGCGGCCGGCGCCTTCGCGCTGATCGCCGAGTAGACGGAGTCGAGGTTGCCGGGGAGCGTGGAGTCGACGTACGCCTTCGCCGTGGCGATGCGCGCGAGACAGGTGCTCTCGGACTGCAGGACACAGGTCGTCATGACGTCGGAGAAGCCGGCGTCGTTGCCGCCGATGGTGATCGAGACGAGACCCGTGGAGGAGCTGAGCGGGCCGAGCTGATTCGCCGTGACATCACCCGTACGAGCGCCTGAGCAAGCGGTGAAGTCGAACGACGAGGGTGAATGAGCGGCGTTCCAGAGATAGGGGTACGCCTTCGTGCTGCGATCGCAGGAGCCACTGGAGCTGATGTAGCTCCCTGCGCCGACACCGGAGGAATAGGAGTCACCGAGGGCCACGTAGCCGGTGGCCGCCGCGGTTTGCGCCTGCGCCGCGGATGCCCCGGTGAGGGCGAGGCCGACGGCGAGGAGGAGTGAGGTCACGGATGCCGAAAATCTGGGACGTTTCATGGAACCTCCCTTTAGCAGGATCTCTGCCACAACTTTGGTAGCAGCTACGCGTGTTGACAGGAAGTGTCCATGCCAAGACTCTTAGGCCTCAACCGCCGGATTCGCCCCCGTTCATCACATATTTCGCTACATGTCCATGACAGTTGGATGACGGTCGGATGACACGGGACGACGCCCTGTCAACTCCCCAGGGGGCCAGGCGCACGTCCCGCACAGGGCACAGCGACGCCGTTCGGGGCCATCAACTCTGTTGATCCGCACGGCAGTTACCGAAAGAAGGCGTCAACTCCGGAAGCACGCGTCCAAAAGTCGGCCAGAAATCCCGGGAACGCCGTCCGCGTCTTGACGCCCGCAGGACCGTTGCGCCACATTGAAGCCCGGCATCCGGCGCTTCGGGGGGCAAAGTCGCCAATGCAGGCCATACGCATCAAGACATCTTCATCCGACACCGACGAGCGGTCGCGGAAGGGTCCGGGGAGGGACCTGCTGCCGCTGCTCGCGGGTGCCGCGACCGTGGTCGGGGGCGTCGGCGCGCTTCTGGCGCTCGCCGACGTGAACTCACCCCTGCGCGGCCCGTTCACCCTGTTCTTCCTGCTCGCGGCGCCGTCGGCCGCCATCGCGGCCGCACTGCGCGGGCTGGAACCCTTCGGACGCGTCCTCGCGTCCCTCGCCGGCGCGGTCACTCTGGACATGCTGGTGGCCCAGGGCATGCTCGCCGTGCACCGGTGGTCGGTTCCCGGCGGGATCGTGGCGGTGGCCGTGCTCAGTTCGCTGATTCTGCTGTCGGCGTCGGTGGGGCGACGGCGCCACCGCACGACGGGCCGACGAACCCCCTGATGGGCAGGGGCCGAAAGGCAAGGATTCCCCGAGGACGCGGCACATCGGCGCGCCCGAGGGGTGGGTGGTGACACCCGGCCGGAGCGGTTCGAGCCGGCCTGCGGAATCCTCAAACGGATGGGAAAAATCCGCTCGAGGCGCTGAGTAACGGTCAAACCAACAAAAACGTGAGGCCTCGTTCCAGGTCTTGCCATACAGACTCAATCGTCAATACCGTCGTACATCTCACCCGCATCGGTCCATCATCAGCGGCTCTAGGGGAGGGCTCAAGGACCGCGATGGTTTCCGGCGCGGGGCGCGGTTGGGGGGTGCCGTACTCGGTGACCAGACCTGTGCCGAGTCGTGCCGCGCGACCGGCTCCTCTTTTCGGAGCTGGCCAGCTTTGCCAGCTCACCCGGCATGTACGGAGATCCATTTCAGCATGCCGTCAGTGAGAACCCCCCTTTCGAACCGGACAAAGAGCCGGACCGCCCAGGGGCGGGCGGTCCACCGGACGAGAGGGACCAGACTCATGAGCTCAGTCCTGCGCCCAGCCATCTCGGGCGATGATCCGTTAGTGGCCGCCAAGTACCGGCCCATCTCATCTCACCTGGCCATCGCGCCACCGGTGAGTGTCGTGATTCCCGCCATGAACGAGGCGGAGAATCTCCCCTACGTCTTCAAGACCCTTCCCTCGTGGATCCACGAAGTGGTCCTGGTCGACGGCAACTCCACCGACAACACCGTCGAAGTGGCCCGTGACCTGTGGCCGGACGTCAAGGTCGTCGAGCAGCGCGGAAAAGGCAAGGGCGACGCCCTGATCACCGGGTTCGAGGCGTGCACCGGCGACATCATCGTGATGGTCGACGCGGACGGCTCGGCGGACGGCCACGAGATCGTGTCGTACGTCTCCGCGCTGGTGTCCGGGGCCGACTTCGCCAAGGGCTCGCGGTTCGCGAACGGCGGCGGCACGTCCGACATGACGCCGATCCGCAAACTCGGCAACCGCGTGCTCTGCGCGACCGTCAACGCCAAGTTCGGCGCCCGCTACACCGATCTCTGCTACGGATACAACGCGTTCTGGCGGCACTGCCTCGACAAGATCGAGCTCGACTGCACGGGCTTCGAGGTCGAGACCCTGATGAACATCCGGGTGGTCAAGGCAGGTCTGAAGGTGCAGGAGATACCCAGCCACGAGTACCTCCGCATCCACGGCACCAGCAATCTGCGCGCCGTGCGCGACGGCCTGCGGGTGCTAAAGGTGATCCTCAAGGAACGGTCCAACCGGCGCGCGCTGCGCCGCAGGCCGCACGCCGCCCAGCTCGACTCCGGCCAGGGAGAGGTGTCTTGAGCACGCAGGACATCTCCGTGGTGATCTGCGTCTACACCGAGGACCGCTGGGAGGACATCCTCGCGGCGGTCTCCTCGGTGCGGGCGCAGTCCCTGCCCGCCCTGGAGACGCTGCTGGTCGTGGACCACAACGCCGTCCTCCTGGAGCGGCTGAGCAGGGAGTACAAGGAGACCGACGGGGTGCGGGTGCTCGCCAACGCGGGCCCCCGCGGTCTGTCCGCCGGCCGCAACACCGGGATCGCCGCCTCGCACGGGGCCGTCATCGCGTTCCTCGACGACGACGCCGTCGCCGAACGGGACTGGCTGCTGCACTTCGCCGAGGGCTTCACCGATCCGCGGGTCATGGCCGTCGGCGGCCGAACGATGCCGATCTGGGCGTCCGGCCGCCGTCCGGTCTGGTTCCCCGAGGAGTTCGACTGGGTGGTGGGCTGCACGTACAAGGGGCTGCCGCCGGGCCGCGTACGGGTCCGCAATGTCCTCGGCGGCAACGCCTCTTTCCGCCGAACGGCGTTCGACGCGGCGGGCGGCTTCGCGACCGGCATCGGCCGGGACGGCGACAAACGTCCGCTGGGCTGCGAGGAGACGGAGCTGTGCATCCGCCTCACCCGTGCCCGGCCGGACGCGATCCTGCTGATCGACGACCGCGCGGTCATCCACCACCGGGTGCCCGAGGCCCGCGAGCACTTCGGCTACTTCCGTACCCGCGCCTACGCCGAAGGTTTGTCCAAAGCCCTGGTCGCCCGAAGTGTCGGCGCCGACAAGGGACTTGAGTCGGAACGCCGCTACTCGACCCGGGTGCTGCCGGCCGGCGTGCTGCGCGGTCTGCGGGACGCGGCGCTGGCCCGGCCGGGCGGCGCGGGCCGCGCGGGCGCGATCGTCGCCGGGGTACTGACAGCGGCCGGGGGGTACGTACTCGGGAGCATCCGGGCCCGCCGGAGCGGGGCCACGTTCTCCGTGGTCTTCGTCACGGCGGTCGAGGGGGTCCCGGACGACGAGGGGGCGGCGGCATGACCGAACCGGTACCGATCCTGATGTACCACTCCATCGCGCGCTCGCCCGACGACGCGACCCGCGCGCTGTCCGTCTCCCCCGAGGCGTTCGCCGAGCAGATGGCACTGCTCGACGACCGCGGGTTCACACCCCTCGACACCGCCCGGCTGGCGTCGAGCTGGCGCTCGGGCGGACCGCTGCCCGCGCGGCCCGTGCTGATCACCTTCGACGACGGCTACGAGGGCGTGCACCTGCACGGCCTGCCCGCGCTCGCCAAGTACGGCTTCGCGTCCACCCTGTTCGTCTCGACGGGGTGGATCAGGGGCGCGTACGACACCGGGGGCGGCCTCGACGCCATGCTCGACTGGGACCAGGTGCGCAGGCTCGCGGGCGAACAGATGGAGATCGGCGGGCACAGCCACACCCATCCGCAGCTCGACCAGATCGCCGACGACGCGCTCTGGTTCGAGCTGCTGCGCTGCAAGGAAATCATCGCCGACGAACTGGGCGCCCGCCCCGTGTCGTTCGCGTACCCGTACGGCTACTCCAGCCCACGGGTGCGCCGTACGGTGCGTGAGGCGGGGTTCACCCAGTCGCTCGCCGTCGGCAACGGTCTCGCACGGCGACGCCAGGGCCCCTACGCCCTGCAGCGCGTCACCGTGCGTCGTACGACCGGTATCGAGGAGTTCGAGCGGCTGGTCGAGGGCCGTGCGATCACCCGTACCTTCGCCCGGGACCGCGCCCTCACCAAGGGGTACGCCATGGTCCGAAGAGCACGACAGGTCCGCCGGAAGGCCATCCGTTCCCGTGTCTGACACGACGACCACAACCCAGGCTTCCACGCCCACGACCGAGGCACCCGAACAGCGGCCGGGACGCCGCCTGCGGCTGCCCGGCCGGGGCCGCAAGGGGGCCGACGGGGGCAGCCAGCTGTTCCGCAACGCCTACGCCCTCATGCTCAACACCGGGATCTCCGCGGTGCTCGGGCTCGGGTACTGGCTGATCGCCGCCCGCTACTACACCGACGCGGCGGTCGGTCAGGGTTCCGCCGCGATCGCCGCGATGAAGCTGCTCGCCGGTGTGACCGCGGTGACGCTGACGGGCGCGCTCGCCCGCTTCATCCCGGTCGCGGGGCGTGCTACCGGGCGGCTCATCTTCCGTACGTACGCGGGCAGTTCGGTGGTCGTGGCGGTGGCCGCCGGGATCTTCCTGCTCACCCTGAACGCATGGGGGCCCTCGTACCGCTTCCTGCACGGCACGCTCCACGGGCTCGGATTCGTCATCGCGGTCATCGCCTGGTCGCTGCTGACGCTCCAGGACGGCGTGCTGACGGGGCTGCGCAGCGCGCTGTGGGTGCCGGTCGGCAACACCGTGTTCTCCGCGGTGAAGCTGGTGCTGCTGGTCGGACTCGCCGCCGCGATCCCCACGTCGGGCGTCTTCGTCTCCTGGGTGGCCGCCATCGCCCTGTCGGTGGTGCCGCTCGGGCTGCTGGTGTTCCGGCGGCTGGTTCCGCGGCACATAAGAGCGACGAAGGACCACGCGAAGCCGCCGTCGCTCAGGGAGATCGGCCGCTTCCTCGCCGGCGACTACACCGGTTCCCTGTTCTCGCTCGCCGTCGTCTATCTCGTCCCGGTGATCGTGGCGTCGCAGGTCAGTTCCGCCGACAACGCGTACTTCTACATCACCACGACCATAGGCGGCACGGTCAACCTGCTCGCCATCAACATGGGCGCCTCGCTGACCGTCGAGGGGTCGCACGAACCGGCGCGGCTGGCCGCCAACACCCGGGCCGCGCTCAAGCGCATGGCCCGGATCATGCTGCCGGTGTGCGGACTGCTCTTCCTCGGCGCCCCGTTCATCCTGCACGTGTTCGGCGACGGCTACGCGCACGCGGCGACCCCGCTGCTGCGGTGGTTCGCCGTCGGCGCGCTGCTGCGGGTGGTCATGGAGACGTACTTCGCCGTCCTGCGTGCCCAGAGCCGGACCTCCGGACTCGCCTATCTCCAGGGCCTGTTGTGCGTGCTCGTGCTCGGTCTCACGGTGTTCCTGCTGCCCCGTATGGGCCTGACCGGCGCCGGCGTCGCGGAGATCTCCAGCCTCGCGGTGATCGTGACGATCGCCGCGCCGAGGCTGTTCAGGATCGTCCGCACCGCACCCCCCGCCGAGCGGCCCGAGGACGCGGCGCCGGACGGGGACCTCGCCGACCTGGGGGCGCGCGATGTCGCCGTCACCGAGCCGCGCGAGCCGAAGCGCGGGCCCGCCTGGGCCCTCGACTCCGACACCCTCGCCCTCGGTGTCCACGTCGACTTCGACCACCAGGAACGCAGGCCCGACGTGCGTCCGGGGCCCGGCACCCCGCCGAGCGGGACACCCGCGGCGCGGCGCCCGACGTGGGCGCTGCGGCAGCCGTCCGTGGGTCTGCCGGTCGAGGCCCGCGAGCCGGGCTCGGAGGCGTCGCTCGGCCCGTCGGAGACACCGGAGGTCGACGCCCCGTTCGAGGCGCGGGACCCGGGGAGCGCTCCGCCGGGGACGCGGAGCACGCCCGCCGACGGATCGCCCGCCGAGTCCCGGCCCGCCGCGGAGACCCGGCCCGCCACCGACGGCCGGCAGCCGCCCGGCGACCCACCGCTGTCCTTGCGCCGGCGCGTCCTGCGCCCGTCGAAGCCCGGCGTCGTCCTCGGTTGTCTCCTGTTCTCCGCGCTGCTCCTCTACTGGGTGCCCGCGCTGAGCCTCAACGACGGTTCCCTGGCCCGCATGGGCGGCCTCGGCCTGATCTCCGTGCTCCCGCTGCCCACCCTCGTCGGCGCGGCTCTGCTGGTCACGGTCTTCGCCTCACTGCTCTGGATGAACAGCGAGCACCGGGGCCTGCTGCTGATCACCCTGCTCGCCACGGTCGTGTCCCTGCACGCGCTGCCGGCCGTCATCGAGACCGAACCGCGGTTCGCGACCGCCTGGCAGCACCTCGGGTTCCTGGACTACATCGACCGCACGGGGTCCGCCGTACCGGACCTGGACGCCCGCTGGAGCTGGCCCGGCTTCTTCGCGGCGGCCGCGTTCGTCGCGAGGGCCTGCGGGGTCACCGACCTCACCGAGGTCATCCGCTGGTGGCCGCTCACCATCCAACTCCTCTATCTGGCACCGATGTTCCTGCTCGTCCGCTCGATGCGGGCGAGCTGGCGCGCCAAGTGGACGGGCATCTGGTTCTTCGCCCTCTGCGGCTGGGTCGGCCAGGACTACTTCTCCCCGCAGGGCTTCACCTACCTGCTGTACCTGATGTTCGTGGCGATCCTGCTCGTGTGGTTCCGGGCGCCGCGCGTGCTGTGGGCGAAACGGCGGCCGGGCGAGGCCGAGGTCGAACCGGCGAACCGCCGTCAGCGGGCCGTGCTCCTCATGATCCTGATCGCCCTGTTCGCGGCCACCGTCCCGGCGCACCAGCTCACCCCCTTCGTGATGCTGGGCGTCCTCGCGGTGCTCGTCATCGTCGGCCGCTCCGAACTGCGCGGTCTGCCCATCCTGTTCGCCGTCCTGGTCGCCGCCTGGGTCGGCTTCATGGCCGAGCCGTACTGGTCGGGCCACTTCGACGAGCTGTTCGGCGGGGTCGGCGGCGTCGGCAGCAATGTGTCGACGTCGGTTTCCGGCCGTATCCAGGGCGGCAGTTCGACCCACAAGCTCGTGCTGTACACCCGGGTGCTGCTAGCCGGCGCTCTGATGGTCTTCGCCTGCTGGGGCTGGTGGCGGCGGCGCGAGCACAAGTACCGCGAGCGGTCGCTGCTCGTCCTGACCTTCGTCCCGTTCCTCGGCTTCGGCATGCAGTCGTACGGCGGCGAAATGGCCCTGCGTGTCTTCATGTTCGCCGTCCCTGGCGCGGCCCTGCTCGCCGGACTCGCGCTCTTCCCGCGCACCGGAGTCACCGGGAAGGAACGCGACAAGGACCGGGTGAGCCTCGCCCCGATCGCCGCCCTGATGGCGGGCCTGCTCCTCATGGGCGGCTTCCTCGTGGCCCGTTGGGGCAACGAGGCCTTCGAGCGGATCAGGCCGGGCGAAGTCACGGCCATGAACTACGTGTACGCGCACGACGATCCGACGGTCCGGCTGCTGTGGATGAGCAACGACACCCTCGACAACGTGACACCCGCGATGCCCTGGGGCGCCAAGGACATGGAGAAGGTGCAGTACGTGCCCACCCTCGCGCCCGTCGACCCGGTCCTGGTGTCCGGGCTGGTCAAGGCGCTCAAGGACGCGGGCCCCAACTCGTATCTGATGATCAACCGCAGCCAGGTGGTCTATCTCGAGATGGACGTGGGCTATTCGACGACCTGGGAATCGAGGCTGATCACCAACCTCGACGACCGGCAGGAACTGAAGAAGGTCCTGGTCAACGACGACGTCACCATGTACACGCTGCGCAAGCAGCCCGAGGGCAGAGTCCCGCGGGCCGATCCCGGTCCGATCGGACCGCAGGTCACCTGGACACCCTGGTCGGTCGTCGGCGGCCTCGCGGCCATCGCCCTCATCGTGCTGTTGACGGCACGGGAGATCGTCCGGATCGCGGTGCGGCCCGGCATACGGCAGTTGCAGTGGCTGCAGAGCAGCTTCTGGTTCTCGCTGCCCCTGCTGGCGGTCCTGCTGGCCTCACTGGTGCAGCGGTTCCTGACGATGAATTGACGGACGGACCGCGCGGCGGGCAGGGGGCTGTGCGTACGAGGTGAAGTGGCTCAACGGGACTACCGGCTGAGCCACTTCACCTCGTACGCGGCCATCTCGAACCGCTTCCCGTCGACCTTCGCGCTGATCGACCGGTCCAGGGTGTTGACCACGAGGACGGTCTTGTCGGAGGCGAGGACACGCACGTTGGGCACGTCGTCCGCGGCGACGGAGACGTTCTCGTAGGCCGTCCCCGGCGGGAACGCCTTGCCGAAGCGGGAGACCAGGTCGTACATGGGGAGTTCCTTCCCCCCGCCGGCTGTGTCGGTCGGTGTCCACAGACAGCCGGCGCAGCCTGTGCCCTTCTCGTTCTCCGGGTTCCAGTAGAAGCCGGAGGAGGCGCCGCCCCTGACCATCGCGATCAGGCCGCTCGCCTGGACGGCGACCCGGTGGGTCTCGGACCAGCCCTTGCGCTCGTCGTTGCCGTCGGCGGGTTCGACGTAGTACTCGGCCCACCACAGCGGCAGTCCGCGCGTCCGCTCGCGCACCCAGTTGCCGACGGCCGTGAGCTTGTCCGTGGCCGCGAACTCGTTCGGCAGCGTGTCGTCGTCGTTGGTGTAGCTGGAGCCGTCCACGACCACGAAGTCGGCGCCCGCCTTGTGCTCGTTCCAGTAGTCGAAGGCGTCCAGGACCCGCTGGTCCATGGCGCCCCAGGTGCCCCGCACGGTCGGGGACGCGTCCTGGGTCTGACGCGGGTCGAAGCTGTCCATCACCAGGTAGGGGCCACCCACCATGATGTCCTTGTCCACCTTCTTCAGCGCCTTGTAGACCAGGTTGTAGAGCTCGGTGTAACCCTCGTAGTCCCAACGGCCCTTGCTGTCGTTCCAGAAGCCCTTGAACTCGTTCCAGACGATGAAGTGCCGTACGTCGGGATAGCGTCTGGCGACGGTCGCGGCGAGCGCGGCGAAGTCCGCGAAGTGGGACGGCTCCGGGGCCGTCTCCAGCGACGACTGGCTCCAGTTCGTCTTGTCGGCGCCGGACTTGCCGCCCTTCATCCAGTCCGGTGAGCAGCACAGCGTGACGATCGGGGTGCCGCCGGACCTGCGGACGAAGTCGATGCGGCTGTCCATCTCGGAGAAGTCGTAACGCCCCTTGGACGGCTCGGGGTTGCCCGCTCCCCAGCCCATGATGTGCTGGTTCTGCGGCAGCGACACCTGGTCCTTGCCCAGCAGCCCCTCGACCCGCTCGGTGGCGGCGCCGCTGCCCTCGTCGGCGCTGAACTGGGTGTGGGTGAAGCCCCAGCCCACCTCGGGCCGCGGTGAACGGGGCGGAGTGACCGGTGTGCCGTGCACTTTGTCTCCGTCGCGGGTCGTGCCCGCGGTGCTCCCGCCGTCCCCCGGCAGGGTGTTGATCAAAGTCACCACCAGGGCCAGCACGGCCACGCCCACGCCGATCAGCGCGGTGAGGCGCCACCGTTCCGTCCCCGAATTCCACCCATGACGTCCCATCATGGGCCACAGTAACGGGGGGAATCAGGCGCGGGACAGATCTCGTCGCACCACAGCCCTGTAACAGGACGGAGGCGATACACCGGAAGAGCGGGACCGCGCACGACACACGCGACGCACCGCGGAAACCGGGTGCACGGGGCGCCCTTGTGACAGATCATGGCGACATGTCTGCGAACCCACACGACGCTCTGCCGATCAGGCTCAACGTCGACGACAGCGACTCGCCGTCGGATGTCGTCGACGCGCTGTTCCTCGGTCGCTTCGCGACGGGCGAGCAGCCGCACTCGCACGCGGCGAACATCGACCGCGTACGGTCCGGGGCCACCCTGCTCCCACCGGGCGCCCGGGTGCTGCGCTCCGCGCGCGACGACGACCGCAGCGCCACCCTCGCCGAGGGCGACGGCTGGACCCTGCTGGTGTCCCGCTGGAACCGGGGTGCCGACGTCACGGTGACCGCGACCACCGTCGAGCTGGCCGAGAAGGTGCTGAAGCAGGCCACGGACGGCGCGGCGGACGAGCCGGAACCGCAGCCGGAGAACGTGACGATGGGCTTCTGGTACGTGTCGCCGCGCCGGGGCCCGCACCGCACGACCCGGCAGATCTCGGCGGGGACGTGGGAGGAGGTCCGCGCCAACTACACGGCACCGGTGGCCGACGCCATGGACCGTCTGATGAAGACCACCCCGGAGGACATCGCGGGCCGGCTGCTGCTGCTCCACGGTCCACCCGGCACCGGCAAGACCTCCGCCCTGCGCACGCTGGCGCGTTCCTGGCGGGACTGGTGCCAGGTGGACTGTGTGCTGGACCCCGAGCGGCTCTTCTCCGACGTCGGCTATCTGATGGACATCGCGATCGGCGAGGAGGACGGCACCGGCAAGGGGCGCTGGCGGCTTCTGCTCCTCGAGGACTGCGACGAGCTGATCCGCGGCGAGGCGAAGCACACCGCGGGCCAGGCGCTCTCCCGGCTGCTCAACCTCACCGACGGCCTGCTCGGCCAGGGCCGTAACGTCCTGGTGGGCGTCACGACGAACGAGGACCTGGAGCGCCTCCACCCCGCCGTCGTCCGCCCCGGCCGCTGCCTCGCCCGGATCGAGGTCGGACCGCTCACCGGCCGCGAGGCGGTGGGCTGGCTGGGCACCGAGGAAGGCGTCTCGCGCGAGGGCGCGACCCTCGCGGAGCTGTACGCGCTGCGCCGCGGAACGACCCCGACCTCGGTACCGGACCAACGCGAGGGCGCGGACGCGGGGCTGTATCTGTAGGGGACCTGGCTGGGGCTCGGGCTCGGGCTGGAGCTGAGACCGGGGCTGGAGCTGAGACCGGGGCTGGAGCTGAGACCGGGGCTGGAGCTGAGACCGGGGCTGGAGCTGAGACCGGGGCTGGAGCTGAGGCCGGGGCTCGGGCAGGGCTCGGGCTGGAGTGGGGTGCCGGAGTTCGGGATGGAACGTGGGCCCGTGCTCGGGCCTGGCTCGGGCTGGAGTTGGGGCCGGAGCCAGACCCGCTACTGCTCGGGCCGGGCTACTGCTCGGGCCAGGCTGCGGCTACTGCTCCGCCCCTGCTGCGGCTGCGGCTGCGGCTGCGGCTGCGGCTGCGGCTGCGGCTGCGGCTGCGGCTGCGGCTGCGGCTGCGGCTAGGCTCCGCCCTCGTAGGCTGCCCTCAGTGCGTCTCGTACGGCGTCCAGGGCCGCGTTCTCGGTCAGGCCGAGGCGTCGCGCGCGCTCGGCGTAGGCCTGTGCCGCGGACGCGGCCTCGCGTGACGCGGCGTCCCCCGCGGCGGCCACGAACGTACCGTTGCGGCCCCGCGTCTCGATCACCCCGTCCGACTCGAGGGCCCGGTAGGCCTTGGCCACGGTGTTGGCCGCGAGGCCGAGCGACTCGGCCAGCCCCCGTACCGTGGGCAGCTTGTAGCCGACCGGCAGCGCGCCGGACCGGGCCTGCTCGGAAATCTGGGCGCGCACCTGCTCGTACGGCGCGGCCCCCTCTGCGATGCGGATCTTCAGGGTCACGCGGCGATTGTCCCGTACCCGCCGGAAAATGAGAGGCATCCGCACGCGGGCCCCGCGTAGCGTGCGATGCCATGACCGTGATCGTTCGCGAACTGCGGCGCGGGGACCCGGTGGACGCCGCGGGCTTCGCCCGCATCCGCCACCAGGCTCTCCCGTTCATGCTCTTCACCCCCGAGTCCATCGCCTACGACGTGGAACAGGCCCATCCCGACTCCCACTACCGGCCGTTGCTGGCCGAGGAGGACGGCGAGCTGATCGGCACCGCACAGGTGGGCCTCGTGTACGACAGCCCGGAGCCCGGTCAGGGGAGCGTCAACATCCATGTGCACCCGGAGCGGACCGGGCGCGGCGCGGGTTCGCTGCTGGCCCGCACCGCCGAGGAACGGCTCGCCGCGCTGGGCGCGACCAGACTGCACGCCTGGGTGTCGGACGCCCCCGCGTACCGCGCCTTCGCGGAGAAGCGGGGCTATCGCGCGGCCCGCTCGGCACACTTCCTCCGCCTCGATCTGGCGAACGGCACCCTGCCGCCGCTCCAACCCCCGCCACCCGGCGTGGAGTTGCGCACCGGAGCGGACTTCGCGGACGACCCGCGGCCGCTGTTCACGCTGGACGCGGAGACGCTCCTCGACGAACCGAGCGACGTCGACCGCGAGTTCACGGACTACGAGGCCTGGCTGACGGAGACCTGGCGTCACCCGCTTCTGAGCCATGAGCTCACCTCCGTCGCGCTCGTCGACGGCCGCCCGGCGGCCTTCAGCGCGGCCCGCACCGACGGCGTCACCCGCTACGCCACCGTGATGACCGGCACCGGCCGCGCTTTCCGGGGCCGGGGTCTCGCCAAACTCGCCAAGAACCACTCCCTGCACCGGGCCCGCGCGGCCGGGTGCACGGACGCGTTCACGGGCAACGACGCCGCCAACGGGCCGATGCTGGCGATCAACAAATGGTTCGGTTACGAAATCTGCGCAACGGAGGTGAAGTATGTCCGTGACCTCGGCTGACACGCCTGGCTCGTTGGAGGTCGTACTCGTCAAGGCGGGCCGCACGAAGATCAGTTATCCGGCCGAGCTGCTCGCCGACGACGGCACCCGGGTGGTCGTGCGCGCGCCGTGGGCGGGCGACACCGTCCGCGACTTCGGCTTCGTACGGTTCGAGAAGGGCGATGTCTTCACCGAGTACTACTGGCGGGACCGCTGGTACGCGGTGAAGGAGGTCCGGGACGCCGATGGCGTACGCAAGGGCTGGTACTGCGACATCACCCGCCCGGCCACGGTCTCCGGGGGCCGGCTGGTCGTCGAGGATCTCGACCTGGACCTGTGGCTCTCCGCGGACGGCACGGACGTACTGCGCCTGGACGAGGACGAGTTCGCGGAGAGCGGCCTGGCGACCACCGACCCGGCTGCCGCGGCCGCCGCCGAGAAGGCCCTGGACGACCTCGAACACCTGGCCCGCGAGGGCGGCTTCGAAGCACTGCTGGTGTAGGTGCCGACACGGCGGGCGGCGCCGGCCTGCACTGCCGCACGGCCGGCGTCGGCCCGTGCCGCCTCAGCCCGTGCGGTCTCGCCCCGTGCGGCGGCCCGTGCAGGGTCGGCCCGTGCGGCACCACGGGCGACGTCGGCCCGCGGTGCCGCCTGATCGGAGCCCCCCCAGAGCCCCGCTCAGGGGGCGCCACTCCCAGAGAGGGACGCGCCCCTCCCCGAAGCGCCCCCTCGGAGCGCCCGCTCAGAAGCCGGCCACCACGGCGTACCTCTCGTCGTCGACGTCCCGTCCCCACAGCCGCGCGTCCGCCGACAAGGGCTCCACGCGCAGGTCGGCGGCGTCGGGCACCAGCGGCCGGAGCAGGGTGGCCAACCGCTCGGCGGATATACCGACCGGGCTCAGGGTCCCCCACACACCCTCGACGAGCACCAGTCGCCCGCCCGGGCGCAGAAGTCCGCGCCAGTGCCGCAGCACGCGCTCGGGATCGGGCAGCGCCCACAGCACATGGCGGCTGAGCAGGACGTCGAAGCGCTGCTCGCCGACGGGCGGTGCCACCGCGTCACCGATGAGGAACACCGCGTCACGTCCGGCCAGCTTGGCGCGGGCGAGGTCGATCATGCGCGGCGAGAGGTCGACCCCGGTGACCCGGTGACCCCGCTCGGACGCGATGAGCGACAGGCTGCCGGTGCCGCAGCCGACGTCGAGCACATCGCCGGCCCGCTCGGGCAGCCAGCTCGCCAGCCGGGCGGCCCAGGCGGCGCGGACCACGGGGTCACGCAGACCGTGGTCCGGCTCGTCGTCAAAAGTGGTGGACTCCGCGTCCCAGTCGACGCCCGACCCCGGATTCATGCCACTGTTACTCACCATGCGCTCCAGAGTGACACCCACCACTGACAGTCGACGGGTGCCCACCACGGACAGCCGATGGGTGACCGCCGCCACAGACAGATCGCGACCGATGAGGAACTCTCCCCGAAACGGTCTACCTCCGTACAACCGCGGAATCCGGTAGACGCAAGGAGGCAGCCATGCGCCGTGTGACCGTGCAGAAGCCCCTGAGGAAGTCGGACTCCCGCCGCGTACGGGACGAGCCCGACGAGCGCCCCGCCGAGCGCCCGGAGGTCCGGAAGGACATCGCGCGCACCTGGTGGCCGGACGGCTGAGCCGCCGCGCCCCCACGGCGCACGCGGCCTGCGGTGAACGCCGTCAGGCCGGCCGCTTGCGGTAGTGGATCCGGTCGTACGGCCCGTCCGTGCGCCGCTCGATCACCTCGTACCCGTACTTCGGGTAGATCTTCTGGTTCTCCCACATCATCGCGTTCGTGCAGAGCCTGATCTCGTCCAGCCCGAGCGCACGCGCGTGAGCGTCCACGAATCGCAGCAGCCGTCCCCCGATGCCCCGACCGTGGGCATCGGGCCGGACCGCGATGGTGTCGAGATACAGATGGTCCGCGCGCTCCTGGACGACCACGAGCCCCGTCACCGGCTCCCCCGTGACGTACACCCGCTCCGCCGCCACGTTCGCCGCGTGGTCCGCCTCCATGGGCATCGGAACGAGCCCGATGCGCTCGACGTACGGCTGGAACGCGGCGTCGATCACGGCCTTCACGACGGGCACGTCGGCAGCGACGGCCACCCGCACTCCGAACCCCTCGGGCGGCTCCCCGGCCTCCCCGGACGTTTCGTTCATGCTCCGCACGCTACCTGCCCGGCCTTCACGGGAGAGACCGGCTGGTGCCGTCGTGGCTGACAGTGGCGAGGGGCCCGAGGGCCGAGAAGGCGACACCCCGGACAGCATCGGTGTGCCCGGTGAGCGGGCCGTGGACTTTCTCCCCGGTTGCGGGGTTCCACAGCTGGGCTGTCGCGTCGTCGGCGCCGGTGGCCAACAGCCGCCCGTCGGGGCTGAGGGCCGCGCACGCCACGGAGGCGGTGTGACCGGTCATGGGCTCCCCGACCGGCTCCCCGGCGCGAGGCCTCCGCAGGCGTGCGGTCATGTCCGCACCGGTCGTCACCATGAGACCGTCCGGACCGAAGGCGATACGGCAGCTCCGAACCGCGACTGCCGACGGATCGCGCGCTCCATCACCGGTAGCCGGGGCACCCGTTGGGGAGCACGCGGTAACGGCTCCCCCTGGAGGGTCACAGGGTCTCTGCAACAGCCCATCCTGAGCCCCCCGTTAGCCCCGCCTTAACGGCGCCATAAGGATCTCCGTCACCCGCCTCCAGCAGGCGATTCCACGGCTTCTTGGGGCTAGCTTTCTGATCACCCCCCACGGGATCCCGGCACGGAACGCCGTGCGGGACTCACCCCACGCACCAGGACAGTTCGAGGAGTTCCCCCATGTCCTCACGCCGCAAGGCCGCCGGCGTCGCCGTCCTCGGCATCGCCCCGCTCGCCCTGTCCGCGCTGGCCGCCGCGCCCGCCTCGGCGCACGGCTCGATGGGGGACCCGGTGAGCCGCGTGTCCCAGTGTTACGCGGAGGGTCCGGAGAACCCCAGGTCGGATGCCTGCAGGGCGGCCGTCGCGGCGGGCGGCAAGCAGGCGCTCTACGACTGGAACGGCATCCGCATCGGCGACGCGAACGGGCGGCACCAGGAGCTGATCCCGGACGGCAAGCTGTGCAGCGCCGGCAACACCGAGTTCAAGGGACTCGACCTGGCGCGCTCCGACTGGCCCGCGACGAGCGTGAGCAGCGGCTCGTACACCTTCAAGTACCGGGTGACCGCGCCGCACAAGGGCACGTTCAAGGTCTACATCACGAACAAGGGCTACGACCCGTCGCAACCGCTGGCCTGGGGCGACCTGGACTTGGCGCACCCGGTCGCGACGGTCACCGACCCCGCGGCCTCGGGCGGCTTCTACACCTTCTCCGGCACCCTCCCGGAGCGCTCGGGCAAGCAGCTCCTGTACGCGGTCTGGCAGCGCTCGGACAGCCCGGAGGCCTTCTACTCGTGCTCCGATGTCGCGTTCGGCGGCAGCGGCGCCGACGCGGGCGGCGGCAAGGGCGCGGGCGGCGGCGCCGCTCCCGCCCCGAGCGCCTCCGCGCCGTCCGACAAACAGATCGAGGACGGCAGCGACAGATCGACGGTGGAGCACCACGGCCACGGCGACAACGACGCCGGTACGTCGGCGGAGCCGACCGCGAGCGCGGAAGCCGCCGGGGTCTCCGGAGACACCGAGACCACCGCGGACGCCAGGACGGCCGAGGCCGGCGAGGCCACCGCGGAGTCCGCGGGGAACCTGCCGGACGCCGCCGGTTCCTCCGAGAGCCTCGCCGAGACCGGCGGCGACTCCTCCACCTCGTACCTCGCGATCGGCGGTTCCGCCGCCCTGGCGCTCGGTGCCGCGGCGCTGTTCGCCTCGGTGCGGCGGCGCGCGACGCCGGACAGCCGGCGCGGGCGCTAGGACCTGTCTGACAATTCCCGCCGGGCCGGCGGCGCCTGGCACCGCTCCCCCAAGCTCTTCGAGCAGGGGGGACCCCCAGCCGCGGTGTCGGGCACGACCGAGTACGACCGGTACGAGGGCGACCCTCCGCCTTGCGATGCACGGCACCGGACGCCGCGGTCCGATCCGACGCGAATTGTCAGACAGGCCTAGGACCGAACGACTCCGGGGGCTGACCGGCGGCTCAGGCCGGACAGCCCCCGGTGGCGTGCTCAGCCGTCCGCGTTCCGGATACGTTCGGAACGCGGACGGACGAACGATCACGCCGACATGCTCGGGCGGACGACCGTGGACGAGTGGTCCGCCGAGCCGGTCAGCTGAACGCGGACGCGCAGGTGGTGGCGGAGGCGTGCGCCGGGTCGAGCGCGTTCGCCACCTCGTGGTACGCGATCCGGTCGAAGATCCCGATGGCCACGTGCTCGGAGAGGTCGAGCACGCACAGGTTCTGCAACAGGACGTTGTGGACGTCGGATCCGCTCAGGAACTGCGAGTCGTACGGCGTGACCACCTCGTCGTGCCTGGTGGCGATGACCGTGTAGTGGACGCCGGCGACGGTGTCGCCGCCCGCGTTGAGCTTGGTCAGGAACGCGGAGCCGGCGACCTGGTCCGCGAGTCCCGGAGTCGCCGCGGACAGCAGGTCCCCGGCGCCCGGGAAGTACGGCAGCAGGTTGGCGAGGCCGTTGAGGGTCGTGCCGTGGTTGTCGGGGGCGATACCGACGAGGGCGTTCACCTTGGCGGCTCCGCCGAGGAACTTGAGGTAGTAGCGGGGCATCATGCCGCCCTGCGAGTGGCCCACCAGGTCGGCCTTGGCGGCGCCGGTCGCGGCGAGCACCTTGTCGACGAAGACCTGGAGCTGTGCGGCCGACTGGTCGATGGGGCCGAGGCCGTTGAAGAGCGGGACGCCGGGCAGCTGCCCGTAGTCGAGGGAGAAGACGCAGTACCCGCGGCTGGTCAGGTAGGGGGCGAGGGCCAGCCAGTTGTCGATGGAGTTCCCGAAGGTGCCATGGACGAGGACGACGGGGCGGGGATGCGCGGCGGACGGCTTGCAGGAGTAGTTGTTCCAGCCACTGCTGGGGGCGGAATCAGCTTGTGCTGTGGCGGCGGGGACGACCGCGACCGTGGCGGTCAGGACCAGCGCGGCCAGGGGTCTGAGCACTCGCTTCCAGGGCAGCATCGAGTGTTCTCCTTGCGGCTCAAGGGAGTTGTGGGGGTGTACGCCCTGTGATCCGGATCACGAGGATGCTGTTCACTCGTCAAGTTACGGTCGAGTAGCAGATGTGTGAAGTTACGCGTCAGTAAAAACTTCCAGTGATAACTGGAGCGACTATCCCGGTCGACCGACCGTTACCAGGCAGGCCTGATGGGACCGTAGGGCGCGATGCTCACCAAACGCGTACACAACGCGCGTATTTCGCCCTCTCCCAGCACTTCGGCCCACGCCCGAACGGCATCCGCGGCAGCCTCTTCAGCCGCTCGGGTGCACGCCCATCCGAGCTCGGTGAGCACGACGAGCCTGGCCCGCGCGTCGTCGGGATGCGGCCGCCGCTCGACATACCCCTTGCGGACAAGTTCCTCGACGAGCTGACTGGCGGCCTGCTTGGTCACCCCGAGATGGGCGGCGAGGTCGGTGACCGTCGCCCCGTCCGGCGCGAGCCGCGCGAAGGCGAAGCCGTGCGCGGGCCGGATCCCCTCGAATCCCCGGGCGACCACGCCGTCGTGGATACGTTGCGTCAGCTCGCCGGCGGTGGCGAGCAGGGCGGCGGACAGGGCCATGGCCTCGGAGTTCTGCACGCATGCATTGAAACACCCTTGACGATTCGGTCAAGCTGCTTGACTATATTCCTGAGCCATTGGTCAAGCTGCTTGACCAAATACCATCGACCCAGGAGGCACCCGTGCCCGTCGTCCGCTCGTCCGAAGCCGTCGTCCATGAGATCCACGGCGCCCGTTTCGTCTCGTACGCCGCTCCGCGCAGCGGCAGCAAGGAGCTGTGCGCCTGGCGCGCGGAGATTCCCGCGGGGCATCAGGCCCCCGTGCACACCGTCAACCGCGAGGAGATCTTTCTTCTCCTCTCCGGCGAGCTGCTGGTCACACTGGACGGCATCACCGAGCGGATCACCGCGGGCGACACCGTGATCATCACCCCGGGCGCGACCCTCGGCATCGAGAACCCGACCCGGGAGACCGCGCTCTCCTGGGTCACCACCTCCATCGGCCTCCGGGCGGAACTGGCCGACGGCTCGGTCCTCACCCCGCCCTGGGCCAACTAGGCCTGCGGGGAAGGCGGGACGGCCCGTCCGGAGGGGCGGGGGCGCGACGGGCCCTGCCGGGAAGGCGGGACGGGAGGCCGCTCTCCGGGCGGAGCCGCCAGCCCTCGTACGGACGTCAGGCGGCCAGTGTCCCCGGGCCGATCACATGGGGGCCGAACTTCGCCCGCGCCCGGTCCGCGACCTGCTCGATGCGGCGGACCTTCTCGTCGACCGGATCGAAGGTGAGCTGGTGGGAGGCCTGCGCCGCGGGGGTCAGACCCTCGGCACGCAGGGCGATCACACGGACCCGGGCGCGCTGGAGGCCGAGCGCCTCGTACATCCGGTACGCGCTGTCGGTCAGCGTCGAGGAGTGGGCGGTCGGTTCCTTGAGGGTACGGCTGCGGGTGGTCGCGGAGCGGTCGGCGTAGCGCACGGTGAGGGTCAGCGTGCGGCAGACCTGCTCCAGGGCGCGCAGCCGGGTGCCGAGTTCCTCGGTCGCGGAGAGCAGCGCACGGCGGTGCCCGGAGGGGTCCAACTCGTCCTGCCGGAAGGGACGTTCGGCGGCGAGAGAGCAGGAGGCGGCGTTCGGCACGACCCGGCCCCGGTCGATGCCGGACGTCTTCTCGTGCAGTTCGCGGCCGGCCCGGACGCCGGTGAGGCGCTGGAGCGTGGACAGGGGCGCGGCCGCGACCTTGCCGATGGTGTCGAGGCCGTACTCGCACAGGGTGCGGGCGGTGGCGCCGCCGACGCCGGGCAGCGCGACGACGGGCCGTTCGGCGAGGAACTCCGTTACGGCGTCCGGCCCTTCGGGCACCACTCGGGGCACCCCGGGTGCGGCGTCCCGCAGTGCCATCCGCGCCAGCATCGGTCCGGGCCCGGCGCCGATCACGCAGTCGATCCCGTACAGGGCGAGAGTCCGCACCCGGATCAGCGAGGCGAACTCGACGGCACCGCGCCCGAAGTACCGCTCGGCACCCCGCAGATCGAGCAGTGCGCCGTCGGGTGGCAGTGCCTCGATGACGGGCGTGAACTCCTCCAGTACACCGAGGAGTTGAGGCAGAGCCGCCTCGTGCATCGGAGGCAGCTGGAAACGTACGCAGAGGATGGTCATCCCGCACTCCCCGGGCTCTGGTGCCACAACTTCTTTCCCCCCGCGGGCCCTTCGCCCGCGGGACGCAGATCGGCCCAGGGGTGCATCTCGTACCCCGTGGGCATCCGGATCGTCCGGCCCCCGGCCGGATCACCGTCACCGGACATTCCCGGCCGCCGCGGCTCCCCCGGGCCGCCCGACTCCCCCGGCCTCTCCGGCCTCTCCGGTGCGGGCTCGGCCAGTCGCGCCGCCACCACGTCGAGGCCGCCCTCGGCGCGCAGCTCGACCAGTTCGGCGAGGTTCCAGGCCGCCGCGCCCACCACGCTGAGGCTGCGCGGTCCGCGGCGCTGCACCACTCCGCGCACGAGCAGCAGCCAGGAGTGGAAGACGGTGTGGGCGCAGGCGTCGTGGGAGTCGTCGAAGAAGGCGAGGTCGACCAGGCCCGTCCCGTCGTCCAGCGTGCTGAAGATGACCCGCTTGCCGGAGCGGATCGGCGGGGTCTGGGTGGCCGCCTTGGCGCCGGCGACCAGAACCGTCTCACCGTGCCGCGCCTCGCGCAGCCGACGCGCCGTGACCACGCCCAACTCCCCAAGGAACGCGCGGTGGTCGTCCATCAGATTGCGTGAGGCGTCCATCGAGAGCACGCCCAGTTCGGCGCTCAGCCGCTCCGCCGAGGACAGGTCGGGCAGCCCGGCGGAGGCGGTGTTCCGCCCGCCGGACAGAGGGAGTTGGCCGCCGCCGGCGCCCCGGGAGCCGCGGTGCAGTTCGGTCAGGTGCAGTTGCAGGTCACGGCGGTTGGCACCGAACGCGTCCAGCGCGCCGACCTGCGCGAGCCGCTGGGCGAGCGGCCGGCTGGGCCTGGCCCGTTCCCAGAAGTCGAGCAGTGAGGCGTACGGCTGCCCGTCCGCGATCCGCGCGGCCTCGGCCTCGCTGATGCCGTGCACATCGGAGAGCGCCAGCCGGATGCCCCAGCGACCGGCGGGACCGGCGGGACCGGCGGGACCGGCGGAGCCGCCAGAACCGGCGGAGCCGCCGGAGCCGTCGGCAGATACAGACACCGATTCAGACGCCGATTCAGACACCAGTTCGATACGGTGGGCGACCGCCGACCGGTTCACGTCCAACGGCAGGATCGGCACCCCGCGACGCCGCGCGTCCGCCAGCAGCAGCCTCTTCGGATACATCCCGGGGTCGTGCGTGAGCAACCCGGCGTAGAAGGCGGCCGGGTGATGGGCCTTCAGCCACGCCGACTGGTACGTCGGGACGGCGAAGGCGACGGCGTGCGCCTTGCAGAAGCCGTACGACCCGAAGGCCTCGACGATCTCCCAGGTGCGCGCGATGGTCTCGGCGTCGTACCCCTTCAGCGCCGCGTGCTGCGCGAACCAGAACCGGATCCGCTCCTGCGACTCGGGGTCGGAGAGCCCGCGCCGCACCCGGTCCGCCTCGTCGCGCCCGCAGCCGGTCATGATGTCGACGATGTCGATGATCTGCTCGTGGAAGACGACGACTCCGTACGTCTCCTTCAGCGGCCCCTCCAGGTCCGGGTGCGGATAGCGGACCGGCGCCCGGCCGTGCCGCGCCTCGATGAACGGCCGCACCATGTCGGCGGCGACCGGCCCCGGCCGGAAGAGCGAGATGTCGACGACGAGGTCGTGGAAAGTCGCGGGCTGCAGGCGTCCCACCAGGTCCCGCTGGCCCGGCGACTCGATCTGGAAGCAACCCAGCGTCTCGGTGGACTGGATGAGCCGGTACGTCGCCGGGTCGCCCGGCACCATCGCGTCGATGTCCGGCCGGTCCCCCGTGGCCCGCTCCACCTCGGCCACCGCGTGCGCCATCGCGGACTGCATCCGCACGCCCAGCACATCGAGTTTGAGCAGCCCGAGGTCCTCGACGTCCTCCTTGTCGAACTGCGACATGGGGAAACCCTCGCCGCTGGTCGGCATGACCGGCGTACGGGCGAGCAGGGATGCGTCGGAGAGGAGCACCCCGCACGGGTGCATCGCGATGCCGCGCGGGAGGGCGTCGAGGGCTTCGACCAGCTCCCACAGCTTGCCGTACCGGTCCTTCTCCCCGGCCAGTTCGCGCAGCTCGGGGAGTTCGTCCATGGCCGCGCGGGCGTCACGGGCGCGGATGTGCGGGAAGGCCTTGGCGATCCGGTCGATCTCGGCCGGGTCCAGGGAGAGGGCGGCGCCCACATCGCGGATGGCGTGCCGGACCCGGTAGGTCTCGGGCATGGAGACGGTCGCGACCCGCTCGGTGCCGAACCGGCCGATGATCGCGCGGTAGACCTCCAGACGGCGCGCGGACTCCACGTCGATGTCGATGTCGGGCAGCACCGGGCGGCGCTTGGACAGGAAGCGTTCCATCAGCAGCCGGTGCTCGACGGGATCGGCGTGCGCGATGCCGAGGAGATGGTTGACCAGGGAGCCGGCCCCGGAGCCGCGCGCCGCGACCCGGATGCCCATCCCCCGTACGTCGTCAACTACTTGAGCGACCGTCAGGAAGTAGGTGGCGAAGTTGTGGTGGGCGATGATGTCCAGCTCGTGGTGCATCCGTTCCCAGTACTCGCGTCGGCCGGTGTAGCCGCGCAGCACCATGCCCGCCGCCGCCCGGGAGGCCAGGACCCGCTGGGCGGTGCGCCGGTCCGCGCCGACGAGATGCGGCTCGGGAAAGTGCACGCCGCCGATGCCGAGGTCGTCCTCGGGGTCGACACGGCATGCGGCGGCGGTGGCCCGCGTCTGTTCGAGCAGCCGGTGCGCGGTGTCACGGCGGTAGCCCGCCGCCTCGACGATCCGTTCGGCCGCGCCCAGCATGGCGGCCTCGTCCTTGAGCCAGGCCTCGCCGGAGTCCAGCTCGCGCCGGGGGTCGACGGGGACGAGCCGGCGGGCGGCGTCCAGAACGTCGGCGACCGGGCCGAGGCCCGCGTCGGCGTACCGGACGGCGTTGCTGAGCACGGGACGCACGCGCTGCTCGGCGGCGAAGCCGACCATGCGGGCGGCCAGCCGCAGGGAGCCGGGGCCGGTGCCCTGACGGCCGTGCCAGACCGCTTCGAGGCGCAGGGCGTCGCCGTAGATCTCCCGCCAGGGCGCGAGCAGCCCGGCCGCACGGTCGGGACGGCCCGCGGCGAGTGCGCGGCCGACGTCGGAGTCGGGGCCGAGCAGCACGGTCAGGCCTTCGGCGTGGTTGTCCGTCCAGGGCAGCAGCGGCGGGCCGCCCTCCCGGCCGCCCGCATGCGTCGCCGTGACGATTCTGCAGAGGTCGGCCCAGCCGGCCGCGCCGTCCCGGGCGAGGAAGGTCGCACGGGGTGTCGACTCGTCGATGAAGGCACCGCCGCGCACCGGAGTACGGCGCCGCTCCCCCCGTACGGGCTCCCCGACCGCCAGGTCCACCCCGAACAGCGGGCGGATGCCCGCCTTCGCGCAGGCCTTGGCGAACCGGACCGAGCCCGCGAGGGTGTCCCGGTCGGTGAGCGCGAGGGCGTCCATACCCCGCTCGGAGGCGCGCACGGCGAGGCGCTCCGGGTGCGAGGCCCCGTACCGCAGGGAGAACCCGGAGGCGGTGTGCAGATGCGTGAATCCCGGCACACACACCTCCCGACCTGTGAACCTTTACGGTTCTCGAACACTTGTTCCCAGCTACCTCACCCCCACCATAGACCAATTCTCGAACGCTTGTGCGATGCCCGTTCGAACCTGTCCCACCTGCGCAAACACCGGACGGCTCGGACCGTGGGACATGACGCGGACCGCCGACGTCGACACCCCTTCGACGTTCGGCTCCCACGGCCGGGAAAGCCCGGGAGCCCCGCCCCCGCGGAGGGCGCGGGGGCGGGGCTCCGACTTCCCGGAGAGGTCGAACCGGGAAGGTTGTCAGCCGATCGTTGTCAGCCGATCTGGGCGCCGAAGGCCGAGAGCGCCTCGGGCACCGGCTGGAAGAAGGTCTCGCCGCCCGCGGTGCAGTCGCCGCTGCCGCCGGAGGTGAGGCCGATCGCGGTGTCGCCGGAGAAGAGCGAGCCGCCGCTGTCGCCGGGCTCGGCGCAGACGTCGGTCTGGATGAGGCCGTTGACGACGTCGCCGTTGCCATAATTCACGGTGGCGTCCAGGCCGGTGACCGTGCCGTCGTGCACGTGGGTCGTGGAGCCGCTGCGGGTCACCTTCATGCCGACGGTGGCGTCGCCCGCCTTGGTGATGGGCTGCGTGGAGCCGTTGTACAGATCGACCTCGCTCGGGTGGTCCACGGTCGCCGTGTACTTGACCAGGCCGAAGTCGTTGTCCGGGAAGCTGGACTGCTCGTTCGTGCCGATCTGGTTGCCGCTGGAGTCCGACCAGGTGGAGATCGCCTCGGTGCAGTGCCCGGCGGTGATGAAGTACGGCTGCCCGCCCTTGACCACGTTGAAGCCGAGCGAACAGCGCCCGCCGGAACCGCTGATGGCGTCACCGCCGGCGATGAAGGGCTTGAACTCCCCCTTCGAGCGCCGGAGTTCCGCCTTGGCGCCGAGGCCGTCGACGACCTTGGTGAGTCTGGCCCACTCCGTCCCGGAAACCGTGCGGTCCGCGGTGACGACGACCTTGTTGGTCTCCGGGTCATTCGCCCAGGACGTACCGGGGATGGTCGCGTCCTTCTTGAGCGTGGTGCGGGCGCTCGTCAGCTCGGCGAGGGAGTTCTCGACGAGCCTGGCCCTGGCGCCGGCCGCCGTGACGGCTTTGGCCGCCGTCTCGTCGAGCACGTTGACGACGAGGTGCCGTGACTTCGCGTCGTAGTACGTTCCCGCCGCGTCGGCGCCCAGGTCCTCGCCGAGGGTCGAGGCGAGCTTTCCGGCCGCCGTGACGGAGAGGGTGTGCGGCGCGGAGCCCTTCGGGACCTCGCTCGCGTTCGCAGTCTGGAAGGTGACTCCGGCGGCGACCAGTGCGGTGATGCCCGCACCTGCCATGAGGGCACGCCTCATGGATATACGTCGGTGCTTCAACTCACGTCCTCCTGTGGGGGGTCGATCCGGGAGGTTATGGGGACCTCCGGGACCGGAAGGCGTACGGACATGGGCCCTGAGCACGGCGGAAAAGTCCGTACCGTCGCGTCCATGCCAGTTGTTACCCGCCCACTATTCCGAGACGCACAGGGAACACACAAGGTCGACTTCAGGACGCATATACGACAACAGCCGTACGTGGCCTACGCCCTGACTGTGCGTGGTCACGCCCCGTGGATTCCCACCGCAAACACTGCACACGCTTCGCGCCGCCGCGACCCGCGAGGCCTGGGCCTGTCTTGATATCGCCCCTCCATGGGGTCGATCCAAGGAGGTTTCCGTGGGCGGCGGTTGCTCCCGCACCGGTTGCTCGGGCCGAGGGACCGCTCGGGCCCGGCCGACCGCTCGGGCCCGGCCGCCTGCTGAGTGACGGTCGGCTCCTGTGACACGGCGAGCTGTTGAGGATCGGTCGACTCCTGCGACACGGCGACCTATTGCGGATCGGGCGACCTCTGCGGCACGGCGACTACTGCTGATCGGTCGACTCCTGCGACACAGCGGTCTGTTGAGGATCGGGCGCCCGTTCAGGGACGGCTGACCGCTGGGGATCGGGGGCCCGCTCGGGCACGGCCGGCGGCGGTCCCGACTGCGCCCGTTCCAGGAAGCGCAGCAACTCCACCGGGAAGGGCAGGACGAGCGTGGAGTTCTTCTCGGCCGCGACGGCCACCACCGTCTGCAACAGGCGCAGCTGGAGGGCGGCCGGCTGTTCCGACATCACCTCGGCGGCCTCCGCGAGCTTCTTGGACGCCTGCAACTCCGCATCCGCGTTGATGACCCGGGCACGCCGCTCACGGTCCGCCTCGGCCTGCCGGGCCATGGACCGTTTCATCGTCTCCGGCAGCGACACGTCCTTGATCTCGACCCGGTCGATCTGCACACCCCAGCCGATCGCCGGACTGTCGATCATCAACTCCAGCCCCTGGTTGAGCTGTTCGCGGCTGGACAGCAGATCGTCAAGGTCGCTCTTGCCGATGATCGAGCGCAAGGACGTCTGCGCCATCTGGGAGACCGCGAAGCGATAGTCCTCGACCTGGATGACGGCGTCGGCCGCGTCCACCACCTTGAAGTAGACGACCGCGTCCACCCGGACCGTCACGTTGTCCCGGGTGATGCCCTCCTGCGCGGGCACCGGCATCGTGACGATCTGCATGTTGACCTTGCGCAGCCGGTCCACGAAGGGCACGACCATGGTGAAGCCGGGGCCGCGCACTTCGGAACGCAGCTTGCCGAGTCGCAGCACCACGCCCCGTTCGTACTGTTTGACGACGCGGGCGGCGGCCATCGTGTAGACCAGCCCCACGGACACGACGGAGACTCCCGCCGCCACCAGTTCTTCGACCATCACGGCCCCCCAGGGTCCGACGTGGGCGCACCGGGCGTGTACAGCGTGCGCTTCGAAGGTAACTCCGTCACCGGAACAAGGGCGAGCCCCCGCACGCCAGTTGCGTACGGGGGCTCGCCCGCTCGACTGCTGCGGGTCCGGTCGCGCGGAATCCCGTGGGGGGTGCCGGCCCCGTGGGTCGAAGAGTCGACGAACGGCCGGTCCGTCGCGCGACCGGTCGGTCAGCCGACGCTCACGCCGTAGTAGCTCAGCGCCTCGGTGACCGGCTGGAAGAAGGTCGTACCGCCGGAGGTGCAGTTGCCGCTGCCGCCGGAGGTCAGACCGTAGGCCACGCTGCCGCCGTACAGCGGACCGCCGCTGTCCCCGCCCTCGGCGCAGACCGTGGTCTGGATCATGCCGTAGACGATGTCACCACTGCCATAGTTGACGGTGGCGTTCAGGGCGGTGACCCGGCCGCTGTGCGTACCGGTGGTCGAACCGCGCCGGTAGACCGTCGTGCCCACGCTGGGCGTGGCCGCGCTGCTGATCGTCTGGCTGCCGACCGCGCTCGGGTGAGCGACCGAGGAGTTGGTGTAGCGGACCAGCGCGAAGTCGTTGGTCGGGAAGCTGTAGCTGACGTTCGTGCCGAGCGTCGTGGTGTGACCCGAGTTGGAGTACCAGGTGGAGGCGACCTCACCGCAGTGGCCGGCGGTCAGGAAGTAGTAGGTGCTCCCGCTGTGCACGTTGAAGCCGAGCGAACAGCGGTAGGAACCGCCGTAGATGGCGTCGCCGCCGGTGATCAGCTTCTTGAAGGTGCCCGGGGTGTGCTTGATGGTGAGCGCGGCCGCGTTGCCGCCCGCTTCCTGCTTGATCTTCGCGATCTCCGCCTTCGAGACCGTGCTGTCGACGGTGACGACCACACGGTTCGTCTTGGCGTCGACCGCCCAAGCGGTGCCCGCGACATCGGACTTGAGAACCGACTGCTTGACACTGCTCAGCTGGGTGGCGCTGAACGTCTGGGCGTCGGACGCGTTCGCGCTGGGGACCGCGAACGCTGCGGCGGCGACGAGTCCGGTGGTCACGGCGATCAGCCGACTCCGTCTCGCTATGCCACTGCGGGGGGTGGTGCGCTTGATCCTCACGTTTCATTCCTCCGAAGGGAAGTAAGGGGCCCTCGTGTCGTGGGGTTGGGGCCCGTGAGGCGCAGCCGGGAGCCGCCCGTCCGGATTCCGGACAAGCCATGCCCCTGACAAGCGCTGAGGGGGAGTATTCGGCTGGACGGCCGAAAGGCGCAAGGGCACCTTTCGGCCGTGCAGCGTTCAACTTGCGTACATGTAAAGGAGGTTGATCATCGGACCACTGAAGACGTCAGATTCCTCCCGCGTAATCGGGAGTCCCGGTGGCCTCAGCCCAATCGGCGCTCCCCCGCGGCGACGGCCACGCTCAGCGTATTTCCGGGCGGCGGGAACGGGCAGACGAAATGGTCGGCGAACGCGCACGGCGGAAGCACGGTCCGGTTGAAGTCCACCGTCGTACGCCCCTCGGCGTCGGGCGCCGCCGGGCGCAGGAACCGGAAGCGGTAACTGCTGTCCCCGCTGGTGGTGTCGGCGAAGACGGCCCACAGCGAACCGTCGCTCTCGACCGACACCTGGAGGGTGAGATCCTGCCCGTCCAGGGTGAAGGCGAGTACTCCGCCGAGGGCGAGCCCGCGGGCGACTCCGTCGGCGTTCTCGACGCGCACGGTACGTCCCTCGCCGTACGGGGTGAAGTGTCCGGGCACCGACCAGCGCGCGTCGTAGGGGGTCGCCTCGATGCCCGCGAAAGCCTGCCGGGCGGGTGCGGCGGGATCGTAGCGGCGTACGCCCCAGATCCCCTCGCGCACCAGGACGACGAATCGTCGCTCCCCGCGTCCGACCCGGGCTCCGCCGGCCGGTCCGTAGTCGGCGTCCAGCACGATGTCGCCGGTGAAGGGCTCGCCGTCGACCGTGAGCCCTTCCTCGGCGACCGCCGTCAGGGCCACTCCGTCGCCCTTGACCGCCCATTGCCCGGGGGTGTCCGGAAGTCGCCCTTCCGGATAGTCCTCGAGCCAGTGGGTGGCGGTGAGCGAGAGCGGGCCGTACGGCGCGGACACCGTCGCGACACGGTGCTCCTGCCAGTGCTTCCAGTCCTCGGGTGCGTCCGTCGTCATGTGATCAACCCTTCCATACGGGCTCGGCCAGGCCGGGGTGCGAGCGCAACGTGGTGCCCGTGAATTCGGTCCGGAACACGCCGCGGCCCTCGAGCAGCGGCGGCGACCGCCTCCGGCGTGCCGACGATCGCGAGTGGTTGGCCGTTCACCGCCAGGAGGGGAAGCGAGGAGCAAGCGTCGCGGAAACGGAGAAGGGGAAAAACGGAGAAGCGGAGAAGCAGCGAAGGGATAGGGGAGAAACAGGGCCCGGGTGCGGGAAGGATCGAAGGTCTGGAAGACGGAGCCGATCCGGGTGCGCTGCTTGAGAATCTCGCGCTCGGGCAGTTCGTACAGCTTGTCGCCGGAGCGCCGGTAGCCGACGAGCGCGCCGTCGACGCTGCTTCTCCACCCACCACTCGGCGACGCCGAGGGCCAAGGTGACGTCGAGCCTGCGGTCATGACACCCAGTCAAATCCACTGTCACCAAACGCAGTCACAAACCGCAGTCACAACACGAGCAGCACTCACAGCATTCGCAGCACTGGCACGCCTCGCAGCAACCGCAGTCGCAGTCACAGTCGTTCAGGCACCCTTCGCGCTTCTTGCGCGACCACGGCCCCTCGTACTCGTCGGCACAGCACATCTTGCAGGTGCAGCACAGTCCGATGGCGGCGGCGCAGCCGGCCCAGAATCCGCGCTTGCCGGGGGTCGGGGGCTGGAAGGACGGCCCACCGCCGAAGGGGTTGCCGCCGCCGGCGTACGGATTCCCGCCGTGCTGAGGCGGCGGCCCGAAGGCACCCTCGGGTCCGAGCGCGACCGCCGAGCCCGGCGAACCGAGCGAATCGCCGGAGTCGAGGCCGAGGGAGCGATACGTTCCCTGCGCTCCGGGCGATCCATGTATTCCGTGCGATCCGGACGATCCATGTGTTCCGTGCGCTCCGGGCGATCCGTCCGCCGCGTGCCCGCACCCCGACGTCCCGAACGCGCGGTCCACCGAGCGGCCCAGTTCATGGGCGAGCAGCACATGCGCCAGCCTGCTGTCGGTGAACTCGGCCTCCCGCAGGGCGAGCCGTATACCGTGCAGGGCGTCGTCGGCGAGCCTGCGGGCCTCCGCGAGCGAGGTCCCGGTGGCCGAGAGCGGATTCCAGGCTCCCGACGCGGCGTCAGTTTCCCTGTCCTCCACGGCGTCCAGCAGATGAGCGAGCCGTCCGAAGAGCCGCCCGGCCTCGGCCAGTGGCGCCGCGTTGCCGGGGCGGCCCGCGAGGACGGCGGTGTGCGCGAAGGCCGCCGCGGTGGCGGTCTCGGTGGGTTCGGTGACGGTCAGCAACGGCGTTCCGGGCCCGGTCAGCGCCTCGATCCCGACCTGCCGGTCCACCGCGTCGACGAGCACGGCCGTGTCGAAGCCGACGGCGGATCCCGTACGCGCCCCGGCCCTGCCCCAGCTAGCGGCCACCCGGCGCGCCGCGACCGCGACCGGCTTGCGTGCCAGGAGGCCGTCCCCGTCGGCGACATGGTCGCGCACCTTCGCCGAGGCGAGCACCAGCGAGACGGCGGCGGCGAGCCGCGCGCCCTCGCCCTGCGCGACGGAGGCGGTCCGCATGCCGCGCAGCGGACAGGGCCCGGCGGTGCGCCGCCATCCCGTCGCACGCTCGGCCTGAGCCTCCGTCAAAACCGATATCAGCAGGCCGTCATAGTTGGTGACCACCCGTGCGAACTGGCCATGGTCCCCGCGCAGCGCGAGACACAGCCCGCACAAATGCGCCATCCACTGCGTCTTGAGCCCCTCACCGAGGCGATGACTGCAGGGCCTCACGATTCCGAACACGACACTCCCCCGTGACACGTACGACGCTGAGGTGCGGCATCGTATCGAGCACTCCGTTCACCCGAACGCACCGCTCGTCACCCGGTCGCCGCGAGAAATCATATTTCACTCTCAGTCAGCAGCCTTACCCCGTACGACCCTTGGGGGGCGCGGGCTCTCGACGGATTCGCTGTGCACCAGTACCGTCACGAAACCCCCACGCGGCGTCTATCCACTTGGCGCGACATCCGCATCATGGACGACCATGGGGATGCGGAAGCACGAAAGACCGCTGTGAGAGGAGGCGTCCATGGGATCGGTGCGCAAGGCGAGTGCCTGGCTTGGCCTCGTAGACGACAACGATGACGAGCGTTACTACGACGACGACTACGCCGAGGGTCAGGACTCCGGCGACGCGTGGGTCACGGACCCGCGCGTGAAGGTTGCTTCCGAGACGGCGGAGGAGAAGGGCCGCCGGATCGGCACGGTCACCCCGGACAGCTTCCGGGACGCACGCGGTATCGGCGAACTCTTCCGGGACGGCGTCCCGGTCATCATCAACCTCACGTCCATGGAGGCCGCCGACGCCAAGCGCGTGGTGGACTTCGCGGCCGGCCTGACCTTCGGCCTGCGCGGCACCATCGAGCGGGTCGCCACCCGGGTCTTCCTGCTGACCCCGGCCAACACGGAGATCGTCAGCGGCGAGGCCGCGAGCCGCCAGACGGACGGTTTCTTCAACCAGAGCTGAGGCAGGGCCGCTCACCGGCCCTGCCTTGCCGGGGCTTAACGAGCGGGGCCTTCACCTGAAGGCGTCGAGCCCGGTGAGCGCCTTGCCCAGCACGAGCTGATGCATTTCGACGGTGCCCTCGTAGGTGAGCACCGACTCCAGGTTCGTGGCGTGCCGCATCACGGGGTATTCGAGCGAGATCCCGTTGGCGCCGAGAATCGTGCGCGAGGTACGGCAGATCTCGATGGCCTCGCGTACGTTGTTGAGCTTGCCGAAGCTGATCTGCTCGGGCCGCAGTCGTCCCGCGTCCATGCGGCGACCCAGGTGATGGGCGAGCAGGATGCCCTTGTGCAGTTCGACGGCCATGTCGGCGAGTTTGGCCTGGGTGAGCTGGAAGCCGCCGATGGGGCGCCCGAACTGCTCACGCGTCTTCGCGTAGGCGACGGCGGACTCGAAGCTGGATCGCGCCGCGCCCATGGCGCCCCACACGATTCCGTACCGCGCGTGCGAGAGGCAGCCGAGCGGGCCCTTGAGGCCGACGACGTCGGGCAGGACGGCGTCGGCCGGCAGCCGCACGTCGTCGAGGACCAGCTCACTGGTCACGCTCGCCCGCAGTGACCACTTGTGCTTGATCTCGGGGGCGGAGAAGCCGGGCACATCGGTGGGCACGACGAATCCGCGGATGCCGTCGTCGGTCTGCGCCCAGACGACGGCGACACCGGCGACGGAACCGTTGGTGATCCACATCTTGCGCCCGTTGAGGACCCAGTCCCCGCCGTCGCGCTTGGCGTGCGTCCGCATGGAACCGGGGTCGGAGCCGTGATCGGGCTCGGTCAGTCCGAAGCATCCGATGATCTCGCCGGAGGCCATGCGCGGCAGCCAGCTCTGCTTCTGCTCCTCGCTGCCGAACCGGTGGATGGCGTACATGGCGAGGGAGCCCTGTACCGAGACGAGCGAACGGATGCCGGAGTCGGCCGCTTCGAGCTCCAGACAGGCGAGGCCGTACTGCACGGCGCTGGCCCCCGCGCACCCGTATCCCTGGAGCGACATGCCGAGGGCGCCGAGTCCGCCCAGTTCCCGCGCGAGTTCCCGGATGCCGGGCAGCTCGCCCTTCTCGTACCAGTCGGCGATGTACGGCAGCACCCGGTCCGCGGCCCAGGTCCGCACGGTGTCGCGGACGGCCAGGTCCTCCGCGTCCAGCAGGTCGTCGATCCCGAGCGGATCGGCGGGGTCGAAGGGCGGCAGCTTCGAGGACGCGGACATACGACAGCCTCCGGCAGGGTGATAACTAGCACCGCTAGTTAAGAATCTCGACCCGACGTTACGACGCAGTGTCCCGCAAGTCCAGACCACTTCCGCACAGCGCTCCGGGAGCGCGGCGGCAGCAAGCCCGCCGGCGACGAGACGAAGGGGGCGGAGCTCCTACCCGGGAACGGCGTCGGGACCGCAAGGCCTACGCAGAGACGCGGGTCTCGGCGACGTCCCGGGGAGCGGGAATCCCGGCCGGGCCCGCGGCCGAATCCGTGCCGGAGCCCGTCTCGCCCGGGCCGAAGTTCGTGTCCGGGCTGGAGTTCGCGTCCGGGGCGGAGCTCGTAGCGATTGCCTCGCAGTCCATGACCCTGGGCAGCCGCAGCGCCATCACGGCGCCCAGCAGCAACAGGCCCGCGCTCACCAGCAGCGTCACATGCAGTCCGTGCACGAAGGAGTCCCGGGCGGCCTGCCGCAGGGCGCCGCCGGACGCGCCTCCGAGCCGGTCGGCGACCTGGTACGCCTCGCCGAGCGAGTGTCCGGCCGCCGCCGAATCGGCCGCCGGGACTCCGGGGACGGACGACAGTCCGGGCGCGTACGCCGCGTTCATCACGCTCCCCAGCAGCGCGATCCCTATCCCCGCGCCGAGCTGGTACGAGGTCTCGCCTATCGCCGCGGCGCCGCCCGACTGCGCCTGCGGCGCCTCGCTCAGCATGGACTCGTACGCCCCGAAGAGCGTGGTCTCCAGACCGAAGCCGAGCAGCACGAAGCCGAAGAGCAGCAGCCCGGTGTTGTCGTTCCCGCCCATCGCGGTGAGCGTGACCACGGCGGCCGCGGTGAGACAGAAACCGAAGCAGACCATCGCGCGAGGCCCGAACCGCCGCAGCAGCTTCGCCCCCGCGAGCCCGGCGGCCATCGCCGCGATGGTGAGCGGCAGCAGCCGCAGCCCGGTCTGGAGCGGGGACAGGCCGAGCACGAGCTGCAGGTACTGCGCGGCGATCAGTTCGAGCCCCACCAGGGCGAGCATGGCGAGGACGATGCAGCCGACCGACGTGCTGAAGGCGGGACGCGCGAACATGCGCAGGTCGACCAGCGGGTGCGCGCGCCGCCGCTGCCGCCGTACGAAGACGGCCATCAGCACTCCGCCGAGGAGGAGCGGCGCGAGGGTGAAGGGGCTGAAGGGCGCCTCGCCACCGCCGAGGCGCTTCACGCCGAGGACGAGTCCGAACAGACCGGCGGCGGCCATCAGCGCCCCGACCACGTCCCAGGGACCGTCGCGGTCACCGCGGGACTCGGGCAGCAGCAGCCGTCCGACCGGCAGGCTGACGATCATCAGCGGGATGTTGACGAGGAAGACCGATCCCCACCAGAAGTGTTCGAGGAGGAAGCCGCCGAGCAGCGGTCCGACCGCCGCGCCGACGGCGGCGACCGCGCTCCAGATGCCGATCGCGAGCGCCCGCTCGCGCCGGTCGGGGAAGACCTGGCGCAGGATCGAGAGCGTGGCGGGCATGATCATCGCGCCGCCGACGCCGAGCAGGGCGCGGGCGCCTATCAGGAGCTGCGCGTTCCCGGAAAAGGCCGCGATGCCGGAGGCGACGCCGAAGAGGGCGTAGCCGAGAAGGAGGACACGTCGGCGGCCGACTCGGTCACCGAGCGTGCCGAAGAGGATGAGGAGCGAGGCGCAGACGAGCGGGTAGACGTCGACGATCCAGAGCAGTTCTATCGCGCCGGGCTTCAGGTCCTCGGTGACGGCGGGCACCGCGACATGGAGAACGGTGGCGTCGAGGGCGACCAGCAGCAGGCTGACGCACAGGACGACAAGGACGACCCAGCGGTTGGCACCGACCCCGGTCTCCCGACGGCATCGCGCAGCGGCCGTGGTCGTCCCGGACATGTACGTACCTCCAGTGGTTCCCTCGCGTTCTGCGGATCCGCAGGGTGGGGACTCCCTGGGGTTGCGGCCCGAAGAGCGGAATCCCGGACCCACGCAACAAAGGCGAGTGAGCCGCCAGCGTACGCGAGTTCTCGCCCAGGACACGTGGCGGACCTCTCACGTTCGCCTGGCCGGGAGTGTGGCGTACGCCACGCCTTCGCCGCTCATCACGCCCCGCGCGGCCTGCCGGTTCCGGGGTCCGCCGATAATCGGGCCCGTGACCGATCCAGAGAGTCCCGCCGCGACGCCGCCCCGCGCGGGCCCCCTGCGCCGCGCCGCACCCGCCCTCCTCGGCTACGCGGCCGTGCGCGTCCTGGGCCTCGTCACCCTCGCCGTGTGGAGCGCGGCGAACGGCAAGAGTGCCCACCGGCTGCTGTCGCAACGCTGGGACTCGCTCTGGTACACCAGGGTCGCCGAGCTCGGCTACGGCTACGAGGTCCGGCTGCCGAACGGTGACGTACACGCGAACCTCGCGTTCTTCCCCCTGCTGCCCTGGCTGGAGCGGCTCGTCTCGACGGTGACTCCGCTGTCGTACCCGGACGCGGGCCTGCTGGTCAGCGCGGTGGCCTCGCTCGCCGCGGCGTGGGGGATCTTCGCGGTCGCCGATCATGTCCACGGCCGCCGGGCCGGAGTGTGCGCCGCGCTGGTGTGGGCGGTCCTCCCCGTCGGCATCGTGCAGTCGATGGCGTACAGCGAGTCACTGTTCACGGCGCTCGCCGCGTGGTCGCTGTACGCGGTACTGACCGGCCGCTGGCTGACCGCCGGCCTGCTCGCCGCGTTCGCCGGTCTGACGCGGCCGGTGGGCGTCGCGGTCGTCGCCGCCCTGTGGGTGGCGGCGATTACCTCGTTCGTGGGAGAACACCGGCAGGACGGAAGCGCGCCCCGAACGGGCGGCGCACGCATGTGGCGGCGCGCCCTCGCCATGATCATCGCGCCGCTCGGCGCCGCCGGTTACGTGCTGTGGGTGGGTCATCGCACGGGCAAGGGCCCGCTCGGCTATCTCGACGTCCAGGCGGGCTGGCGGAACGGCTTCGACGGCGGTTACGCCTTCGGCCGCTTCGTGGCCGAAAAGCTCACCTCGTTCCCGTCCGCCCTGGCCGGCGTCGGGCTGATCGTCGGGGTCGCGCTGATCTTGTGGCTCTACGTGACATGCGTACGCCAGGGACAGCCGCCGGCGCTGCTGGTCTACGCGGGGATCGTCCTCGCGCTCGCCCTGTGCGCGTCGAGCTACTTCGGCTCGAAGCCACGCCTGCTGCTGCCGGCCTTCCCCCTCCTGTTCCCTCTCGCTGTGGCCCTGGCCCGGCTGCGCACCTCCAGGTCGGCGCTGGTCCTCGGTGGTGTCGCGGTGGCCTCGGCGGTCTACGGGGCCTTCTGGCTGAACGGCTCGGGACCGCCGTGACCGGCCCGGCGGCACCCCGTCCGGACCGGTGAGCGGCCGGAGAATTCCACGCCATCATTCGGTGAACGAATATAAAAGTGCCATAAAATCGAAGGATCCCAGGGGTCAATGGAATTGAAGGCTCCGCGTGTCGGGGATTAGAGATTCATTGGAAATAAACATGATCCTGAGAGGAATCCCACATCACATCGTCATCACAAACCGAGTGAATCGGCCTGGAACGCAGCTCACTCGCTGTAACGTCGATTGAGTGCGTACCGAACGAAACCTCACCCGTCTTGACCGGGTCTTCGCCCGGCTGGACCGTGAGCCGGAACGACCGGCCCACATCGATGTGCCGAAGATGAGTCGGCACAGGGTTGTCCTCTTCGCGGCGACCCTGGCCTTCTACCTGGCGATCGTGTGGGCCGTGGCGATCACGTCGTGGCTGGTCCGGTTCGACTGGCAGGTCATGTTCTTCCGGCCCTACCAGCAGTGGCCGGAGATCCACGCGTTCCTGGACTACTACGTGGTGCTCGGCCAGCGCGGCCCCACCGCCGTGATGGTCGCCTCGTGGCTGGGCTGGCGCTCCTGGCGGCAGCACACGCTGCGCCCGCTGCTCACCCTGGGCGCGTCCCTCCTGCTGCTCAACATCACGGTCGGCGCCGCGAAGCTCGGCATGGGCCGTCTCGGCCCGCACTACGCCATCACCATCGGCTCGAACGAAATGGGCCTGGGCGGCGATATATTTCCTTCGGGCCACACCGCCAACGCCGTCGTGACCTGGGGAATCCTGGCCTATCTGGCGTCGACCCCGAGGGCCAGACGCTGGCTCTCCGCGCTGTCCGCCGTGACCTCGCTCGGCGTCGGCCTCACCACTGTGTACCTGGGTACGCACTGGCTGAGCGATGTCCTGCTGGGCTGGGCCGCGGGCCTGCTGATCCTGCTGGCGCTGCCCTGGTGCGAGCCGCTGATCGCCCGCTCCGAGGCCGGGATCTTCTCGCTGCGCGACCTGTGGCGCGCCCGTCGCGGCCGTACGGCGCCCGCACCGGCACCCGCGCCCTCGCCCTCTCCGGTCGGCGCACCGGTCATGTCCCCGCGGCCCGCCGTGGACGGCGAGGTGCCGGCTCGCGAGACGGTCGCGTCCCGACCGCCCAGAGCCCCCGTCCACCTCGCGCCGGGCCCGCACACCGCCCGCTCGGAGCGCACCCCGGTGACACCGGCGGGCAGCCGCCGCCCGCCGCACCCGGACCGTCCGGCGCGCGCCGCCACGGCCGCCTCGGCCCGCCCCCTCACGGGCGGCTGAAGACTGCGGGGCCGGTACGCACAACCTCTCCCCGCACCGCGAAGGCCCCCGGCTCGACGAGCCGGGGGCCTTCGCACATCCTGTCGCGGCGCTCACCCGTGCTCCGGCGCTCCAGCGCCGCAACGGGCGCGCGGTCCCCGCCGCCGCCGGGCCCTCAGCCCTTCCAGCAGCGCGTCACCGTACCGTCCGTGACCTCGAAGTTCAGCCGCCCCACCAGGTACTCCATGGTGATGATCGAGCCCGGCGGCAGCGAGCGCACCGATGCCCAGCCGTGTTCCCGGGCGCGTTCCTCGGCGCTGCTCACCTCCAGTCCGACATAGCTCTCCGGGCTGTCCTGCGGCTCTGTACGAGAGGGGGGAATGGGTGCCATGACCGCCACGTTAGGCCGCGCGCCCCGGCGTTGGAAGTCCCATCGGCGACCAAGCGTCACCTATCCCCCGCCGGTCACACTTCTGTCACAGGATCACGACACGCGTTTCGCCGAACTCCGTCACCCGTATGAGGGTTCCCCAGGTGTTGCGCACGCCTTCGAACGTAATTCGGAGTCGTCGTGCGGGCGTCTCGAATATCGCTGCGGAATGTGCGCAGCCGTGCGTTCGACGATCCTTTTCCATTCCGGTCCGCTCCGATTCCGCCGCGCACCGCGGAAGCTGACGCCGCATAAGAAAAACACGCTTCCGGCACAGAACCCCCGCACGGCCCCCGTCGGCACCCGGATGTCCGCTACGGCACGCGGGCCGTGATCGGCGCCCCCTCGGGACCCGGCCTCTCCAGCGCCCGGGACAGCCGGTCCCGGGCCGTCCTGATCGCGTCGACGAGCTCGGCGGGCTCAAGGATCTCGAACTCGAAGCCCATCAGCATCACGTGAATGACCATGACGTCGAGGCTCGCCGCCCCGGTGCGCAGAACGCAGCTGTCCTTCCCCGAAGCCTCCAGGGTCCCGGCCGAGGGTGAGATCCGCGCGGCGGCCTCCTCCAGCGGCACCAGCAGCCGGACGACGGCGTTCGTGGCGTAGGCGCGCGTCGAGACGCCCCTGGAGACGTACTCGGCCAGATTCTCGGCCGGTGGCGTACGAGGGGTGAAGCGCGGTCCGTGCGGCGGCCGGGGCGTGATGCGGTCGGCCCGGAACGTACGCCAGTCGTCCCGGTCCACGTCCCAGGCGACCAGGTACCAGCGGTGCTCGGTGCACACCAGCCGGTACGGCTCGACGGTGCGGCGCGTCGAGGAACCCGCGTGGTCGCGGTACTCGAAGCGCAGCCGCTCGCTGTCGCGGCAGGCGTTGGCCAGCTCGGTGAGGACGGTGGGGTCGACGGCGGAGGGCTGCGGACCGCGCAGCATCGGCACGGTGAAGGCGTTCAGGGCGCCGACCCGGCGCCGCAGTCGGCTCGGCAGGACCTGCTCCAGCTTGGCGAGGGCGCGTACGGAGGACTCGCCGATGCCCTCGATGCCCTGACCGGCCGCCGTGCGCAGTCCGACGGCCACCGCGACGGCCTCGTCGTCGTCCAGGAGCAGCGGCGGCAGCTCGGCCCCCGCGCCGAGCTGGTAGCCGCCGCCCGTACCCGGGCTGGCGTTGACGGGATAGCCCAGCTCGCGCAGCCGGTCCACATCACGGCGGACCGTGCGCGGGGTGACGCCCAGCCGCCCGGCGAGGTCCGCGCCCGACCATTCGCGGTGGGCCTGCAGGAGTGAGAGCAGGCGCAGCAGTCGTGCGGATGTCTCCAACATGCCGACGAGTCTGCCAGCCCTTGCGGACAGCGGCTGTCCGCAAGGGAACGGGAGAATGCCGGCCTCTCCGGCAGGTGAGGCGCGGTCGTTCGGGGAGCGGGGGCCGGGCGGAGCCCCGGGGACGACGGCGTCCTCACGGGCGGTAGCCGATCTGCGGTACGTCGAAGCAGGTCGCGTTCATCTCCCCCTGGGAGACCCAGCCCTTGCCGTCGCGCCAGCGGGCCACCGAGAGGCAGGTCCGCCGTGTCTTCGGCGGCTCGGCCAGCCGCTCGTAGGTGACGGGGATCAGCAGCCCGCCCGCGGTGTAGGGCTTCCCCCGGTTCATGAACGCGTCGACGCACCCCCGTGTGACGCCGGCCCGGACGCAGGACCTCGCCGCGTCCGTGAACCACCGCGCCGCCGCCCACCCCTCCAGCTGCCACTGGGAGTGGGTCTTCAGCCCCTCGGTCGCGTCGCGGAACTCCCGTACCGCGGCGTCGCCGACGTCCTCGTAGTTGCGGCTCGACCCCGTGGCCCACAGCGCGTTGCGACAGCGCGGCGCGTCCTTGTAGTCCTCGGGGACGGTGGACGTCCAGTTCTGGACGTTGGTGACCTTGGCGATGACGTGGGCGCCGACGTCGTCCATGGCCTTGCACAGCTGGGCGTTGCCGTGGGTGTCGATGGCGTCGAAGACGAGATCGGCGCCCTGGTCCTTCAGATCGGCCGCGGCGGCACGGAAGTTGGGCAGCGCGAAGTCGACCTGTTCGGTGACGACCCGGTAGCCCTCGGCCCTGAGCCCCTGGGTGACCAGCCGGGCGTAGGCGGCGGAGGCGGACTGGTTGTAGGAGACGACGGCGGCCGTACGGGCGCCGTGGACGCGCTTGAAGTAGCGGTAGACCTCGGTGCCGCCGTACAGCGTGCCGTCCCAGCCGGGCGTGCCGTCGCGCGGCGCGAGGCTGCCGTAGATCCCGTAGAGGTGCGGATAGGTGTCGTAGGCGGGGCCGATGGGCTGGCCGCCGATGTCGGGCACGCGCGCGTGGGACACCTGGGGGGCGCCCGCGTAGTCGAGTGCGGTGGTGGCGACGAGGGCGACGACCTTGTCCTCGTCGAGCAGCCGGTGCACGCACGTGTTGCTGCCGATGCCGCTGCCGCCGTCGTCGCACAGCCGCACCTCGACCGGCCGCCCGTCGATGCCGCCCTGGGCGTTGAGCCGGTCGAAGTAGGCCTTGGCCCCGTCACGCGGTCCGGTGAAGGCTGAGCCGCCGACGGGGCTGGTGGCGCTGCTGATGACGCCGACGCGGATCGGCGCGGCGGCGGCCCGGGATGTGGGCGTGCCGCGGTTCTCGAAGTCGCTCTCGGGGAGTCGGCTGCCGCAGGCCGTGCCCAGCAGGAGCAGCAGGCCCGCGACGGCGGCGCCGGTCGCTGTGCGCCGCACCGCTGCTCAGCAGCCCGGGGGAGCGCTCGACGACGCGTCGCCGCTCAGCTGGACCAGCGCGCAGAGCGTGTTGGCGGAGACCTTCCAGGTGCCGTTCTGCTCGACGGCCGTGCCGGAGGCGTTCGGCAGGGCCGTGGCTCCCTTCAGGGTCAGCGTGTACGTCACGTTCGCCCCGGTCGGCGAGGTGAACTCGATCTTCTCGACCGTCGCCTTCACCTGCTGACCGCGCTGGTCGCCGTTGAAGCCCTGCAGCACCTGCGCCATCTGGTCGCCGTTCTCCAGGACGGCCTGCTTCTCCTTTGTGGAGACGGCCGGGTCGAAGAACTTCTCCCAGTTCTGTTTGATCTCCTTCTGGGCCGCCGCCGGGTCGGCCGGGGCCGTGGCGCTGGGCTGCGCGCTGGTGGACTTCTCCACCGAGGGTGTCGGCGGAGCCGAACTCGCGCCGCCGCTGCTGTCGCTGCACGCCGTGAGGGCCGCGGCGAGGACGAGAACCGCCGTCACCGCCACTCCCCGGACATTCCCCCGCCTGAGGTCGCTCCCGAGAACCATCTGGCTCACCACCGGGTGTCGGTCCGGGCCATGTGCGCCCGGTGCTTTCAGGGTCAGCTTCCAGAAGGCATAGTGCAAGCCATTGGCTGACATGGACAGATACACGACGTGTGGGAGTCCGGATGCGGACAGCTCGACTGCGGACCGTGCACCCCGTCCTGTGGGCCGGCTGGGCCGCCCTCGCCGCAGGGGCGGTGCTGTGTGTCATCGGCTGGTACGGCATCTCCGGCGAGCGGTACGCGGAACGTCAGCTGCCCTACCTCGCCTCCTGCACCGTGCCCGGCGCCGCGCTGATCATCGCGGGCGCTGTGCTGCTCACGCACGGCAGGAACGCGCTGGCGGCGGCCCGCGTGGAGGAGCTGTACGGGCTGCTGGTGGCCGCCGCGCCCGCCGACGCAGAGGATGCCGGACAGTCGGCAGTGGCCGCGCCCGTGGCCGTCAGCGGCGAGCTCCTCATGGTGCCCGGCGGCACCCTGTACCACCGCGCGGACTGCCCCTTGGTCGCCGGGAAGCCGGAGGCCGTACCGGTCGACTCGCGCGTCCTGGCGAGCGGGGATCTGGGGCCGTGCCCGATCTGCGAACCGGATGCCGACGACGATCCGTCCGCCGACGGGCCGCCCTCCCCCGCCTCCGGGGGGCCGCCCCTCGCCGAACGGCCGTCCGCGCTCGATCTCCCGGCCGCTCCCGAGCACCCGTCCGCCCCCGAGCGTCCGTCCGCCGATCCGGACGACTGATGTCCTCGCTGACGTACGACCTCACCCTCGCCGGTCTCTCGGTCGGCAGTGCCGCCGCGCTGACCGGGATCGGGCTGATCGTCACCTACCGCGCCACCGGCGTGCTCAACTTCGCGCACGGCGCGATCGCGATGGTGTGCGCGTATCTGCTGCGCCAGTTCACGGTCGAATGGGGCTGGCCGCTCGCGCTCGGTGCCTCGGTGACCCTGCTGCTGGTGGCCCCGGCCATCGGCATGGCCCTGGAGCGCTTCGTCTTCCGGCCGCTGGCCCTCCTCGGCGGCGACCCGGCGCAGACCCTGGTCGCGTCCATCGGGGTCTTCGTGCTGCTGGTCGGCGGCGCGGCGCTGGTGTGGGGCACCGGGGCGCGGGCGGACGCGCCGACGCTGGTGTCGGCGGATCCCTGGGGGCAGCTGGCGGTGGCCGTCGCGCTGGCCGCCGGGGTCGGCGCGGTGACCCGCTGGACCCGTTTCGGCACGGAACTGCGGGCCGTCGTCGACGACCGCCCGCTCGCGGTGCTCGGCGGTATCGACGCGGACCGGGTGGCCGCGGCGGGCTGGGCCTTCGGCTCGTTCACGGCGGGCCTGACGGGCGTGCTCCTCGCGCCGTACGTGCGGCTCGACCCGTACGGGCTGCCGCTGCTCGTCATGGAGGTGATGGCGGTCGCGGTGGCGGCCCGGATGCGCAGTCTGCCGGTCGCCGTCGTGGTCGCCCTCGGCATCGGTGTCGCCCAGAGCCAGCTGACCCGGCTGCACCCGTCGGGCTGGGCGGAGCCGCTGCTCCAGGCGGTCGGCGCCAACCTCTTCGTGGTCGCGCTGCTCGTCGCCGCGCTCGTGCTGCCCGGCATCGGCACCCGCGACGCGCTCCCGCGCACGGCGACGGCCCGCGTGCCGAGGCCGTCCGGGGCGTGGGTCGTGGCCGTCGTCCTGTTCCTGCTGCCCCTCGGTTTCGCGGGCTCGGACCTGCACACGTCGGTGCAGGTGCCCGCACTCGGTATCGTCCTGCTGTCCCTGGTCGTCGTCACCGGCCGCGGTGGCCAGATCTCGCTGGGCCAGGCCGCGTACGCCGGTCTGGGCGCCCTCTTCACGGCGCTGCTGGCCGCGGGCCGCTTCCCGGGCCTGCCACGGCTGCCCGGGCTGGCCGCGCTGGCGGTGGCCGTGCTCCTGGTGGCCCCGCTCGGTGTGCTGACCGGGTGGCCGGCCATCAAACGGCACGGTCTGGCGCTCGCCGTGGCCACCTTCGCGGTGGGCGTGGGCGTCAGCCGGTTCGTCTTCGCGCAGCCGTACGCGGTGGCCGGCCTGTCCCTGGACCGCCCGGCCGGATTCGACGGCGACCGCGTCTACTACGTCCTCGAACTCGTCCTGCTGGCCGTCGCGTTGCTCGCCGCGCACACCCTGCGCCGGGGCCGGACGGGCCGTGCGCTGGCCGCCATGCGTGACCACGAGGCGGGCGCGTCGGCGGCGGGGGTCAGCGTCCCGGCCCTGAAACTGACCGCGTTCGTCGCGGGGGCGGCGCTGGCCGCGCTGGGCGGCGGCATGCTCGGCATGGGCCTGCGCGCGTTCGACGCCACCGCGTACGATCCCGTACGCGGTCTGCTCTGGTTCGCGGCGGTCGTCGTGCTCGGTGCCGACAGCGTCCTCGGGGCGCTCGTCGCGGCGGCTCTGCTGGTCGGGCTGGACGCGGGGGCCCGTGGCGGGGTGGCGGCCGCCCTGATCGGTCTGCTCGCCGTCCTCGTCGGCCGCTTCCCCGAGGGCCCCTGCGAGGCCCTCCGCGCGGCGACGTCCCGGCTGCGGCTCCACCGCCGGGCGACCCTGACGCCCCTGGGCGCGCGCGTCCGCCGGCATCTGCGCCCGGTGGACGAGGGGCGGCCCCGGCCGCGCGGGCCGCGGGTCGGCACGGGGGCCGTGGCGGTGGCCGGCGGGGGGCGGGAAGCCGAGCCGCTCCCGGGTGGCCCCGTGCCGGCGTCGTCTCCGGGCCGGTACGGCGTGACGAGGCCCGCTACGGAGAACGCCCGCCGTACCGGCTCGGAGACGACGCCGCTGGCCGCCCGTCGGCTCCGCGTCGTCTACGGCGGGTTCACCGCTCTCGACGAGGTCTCTCTCGACCTCCCGCCGGGTCGGGTCACCGCGGTCGTGGGGCCCAACGGGGCCGGGAAGAGCACCCTCTTCCACTGTCTCGCGGGGACGCTGCGTCCCTCGGGCGGACAGGTGCTGCTCGGAGGGCGGGACATCACCCGGCTGGCCGCGCACGCGCGGACGCGGCTGGGGATCGCGCGGACCTTCCAGGAACTGGCGGTCTTCCCGTCGCTGACCGTGGCCGAGAACGTGCGGGTCGGCGCCGAACAGGGGCGGATCGCCGATCCGGCGGCGGTGGAGCGGGCGTTGCGGCTGCTCGGTCTTGACGGGCCGGTGCGGTCGCTGCCCGCCGCGGGGCTGCCGACCGGGACGCTCCGGCGGGTCGAACTGGCCCGGGCGCTCGCCGGGAGCCCCCGGGTGCTGCTCCTCGACGAACCCGCGGCCGGTCTCGACACCGGCGAGGTGGCCGTGCTGGCCCGGGTGCTGCGGGCGCTGGCCGCGGACGGCATGGCCCTCCTGGTCGTCGAGCACGATCTCGATCTGGTCGCCGACCTGGCCCACACCGTCCATGTCATGGCGGCCGGACGGATCGTCACCTCGGGGCCCGCCGACCGCGTCCTGGACACGAGGACCGACGCATGAGCATCGCCCTGCGCGACGCGCGCGTGCGCTACGGCCCTCTGGAGGCCCTGCACGGCGTGACCCTGATCGCCCCGGGCCCGGGCCTCACCGTCCTGCTGGGCCGCAACGGCTCCGGCCGTACGACCGCGCTGCGCGCCCTCGCCGGAAGCGTGCCGCTGTCAGCCGGTGCCGTCGTCTGGGACGGCGCCGATGTGACGCGCCTGCCCGCGTTCGAGCGGGCCCGGCGCGGGCTCTGCCTCGTCCCCGAACGCCGGGCCGTCTTCGGTTCCCTGACCGTCCGCGAGAACCTGGAACTCGCGGCGGCCGACCTCACCGTCGCCCTGGACGCCTACCCGCAGCTGGCGCCGCTCCTCCCCCGCCGCGCCGGCACCCTCTCCGGCGGCGAACAGCGCATGCTGGCCCTCTCCCGCACCCTGTCGGCCCGCGTGCGTGTGGTGCTCGTCGACGAACCAGCGCAGGGCATGTCGCCGGCGGTCGCGGCCCGGACGTACGCGTTGCTCGGCGCTCTCGACGCGTGTGTGGTGATCGCCGAGCAGCGACTGCCGCCGGGGCTGCGCGAGCGGGCGGGCCGGACGACGTACGTCCATGAACTGCGCCGTGGTGCCGTCGTGTTCAGCGGAGAGGCGGCCGAAGCGGCGGCGCGGAGCGTCGGGCCGCCGGGTTCAGGGGCGGGCCGAACAGGACGGGTGCCCCGGTCCGGGCGGCGCCCGCCGCCTTCGGGATGACGAGCTTGATGCCCTGGATCAACCGGTTCGGACTACTGCCGATCTTCTTCTTGTTGACCTTGTAGAGGGTCTGCCAGCCGCCTTCGACCCGGTACTTGCGGGCGATCGACGCGAGCGTCTCGCCGGTCTTCACCACATGGAAGGGGCCCTGCAGTCCGTACGACTTGGAACAGTCGGGCCAGGCCCCCCATCCCTGGACGGCCAGCACCTTCTTGGCGACCTTGATCTGTTCGGCGCGCGTGGCGAGATCGGCCCGGGGAGCGTAGGCGAGCCCCCCGAACGCGACCCAGGTGGACTGCCAGAACTGAAGGCCCCCGTAGAAGCCGTTCCCGGTGTTCGCGTGCCAGTGGCCGCCGCTCTCGCACTCGGCGAGACAGGTCCAGGGCCACTCGTCGTTCACGCAGTCGTAGGCGACCCGGGCCGCCCCGGGACCCGGAAGCGGGGGCGGAGGCGGGGGCGGCGGTACGGCTTGCGCGTTCTGGGGAACGAGAGCGGCCAGTACGGCGGCGACCACGGCCGCGTACCGCACACGTCCGCTCCACGGGCCGGACGCGGTCGACGTGGTCGGCGGGGTCCGCCTGGTCGGCATGAAGGACATCGGGCCACGCTAAGCAGCGCGTGCCGCTCGGCCGCCCAGCCGCGCCCGGCACGCCCAGGGCCCCACCCGGTCGGAGGACCGGGCGGGGCCCCGTGCCCGGGACGAGGGGGAGCGGGGCTCAGATGTCGAGCCGCTGCCCGGGCACGATCAGGTCGGGATCACCGCCGATGACGGACGTGTTGGCGGCGTAGATCTTCCGCCAGGTGGTCCCGTGCCGCGCGGCGATGGCACTCAGGGTGTCGCCTTCGCGGACGGTGTAGTCGCCGCGGGACGAGCCGCGGTTGGTGTGGCCCGACGGACGGGCCGGCGTCTTCGCCGGCTCCTGCTTCGCCGGGGCGGACCGGGGCGCGGGCGCGGACTTCGGCGCCGACTTGGTGGTCGCCGATCCCGCGGCCGACCCGGCACCCGAGGAGCCGGGCGCGTTTCCGTAGGCTCCGGCGCGGGCCGAGCAGGTGGGCCAGGCACCCCACCCCTGTGCGCTCTGGACCTTGCTGGCGACGGCTATCTGCCCGCTCCTTGACGCCCTGTCTGCGGTCGGCGCGTACGCCGTGCCGCCGTAGGCGCGCCAGGTGCCGGCGGAGAACTGGAGCCCCCCGTAGTAGCCGTTACCGGTGTTGATGTGCCAGTTGCCGCCGCTCTCGCACTGGGCGATGCGGTCCCACACTCCACTGTCGGCCGCGGCGGCGTCGCCGGTCGCGGCGAGCAGTCCGAGCGGGGCGAGCAGTGCCGCCCCGGCGAGGACCGCCGTCGTACGTGTCTTGTTCGCCGTACGAGCCTTGTGACTGTTCTCGTGAGTGCTGTCGGCACATGCGGACATGTATTTCCCTCTCGAAACACCCGGGGTCCCCCAGGACGGGACGCGATGGCCTGCGTGTAGGACGCGGCCGCCGCGCTCCGACCCGTCCGCCGACGGCCGTGCTGTGATCCGGTGCGGATCGGTCGGCGGACGTACCCGAGCGGTGCTCGTTGCACACAGCGCAGGAACCTAGGGACCCGGGCGCCCCGATATCAACCAACTCTTTGTCATTCGAGGCCAGTTAGCCGTTACCGCAGGTATCATCGATTTTCAGCCACCCACTTCATTGGGTGATTTCCGGATTTGTCGACCTGCACCTCTTGCGATCTGTGACTCACTTCACCCAATCAACTTCCCTACGACTGCCGGAAGTTGACTCGGAGTAACCAATTCCGGGGGTGACTTCACCCTGGGCGTCGGATGGTTCGATTCCGTTCGCCCTCGAGCGTGACTCCGGCCACAGATCACCCGTTGACATCTTCATGAGCCGGGAACCCCCGATTCATGGGCCGGGAGCCACCCGGCACCGCCACGCACCGCATCCCGAGGAGCCACCGTGCCGCGCATGCTCGACGTCAGCGACGACGTACGCGCCGAGATCGGCGACGAAGAAGCCGACCGGCTGCTCGCCGGAGAGAACGCCCCCGGCAGTTACGACTGCACGTCGTGCCGCACCCCGGGCGACTCGGAACAGGAGCGCACCAGCACCGTCCTGTTCATCGGCGAAGAGACCGCCGTCCTCGCCTTCGCCCACGCCACGTGCCTGCCCTCGCAGGTCGTGCAGGTCACCGAGGAACAACTCCAGGGCGCCGTCCGCTCGATCCACCCCGACGGCGCGCCCGCCGACACCGGACCCGAGCAGGCCGTGCTCGGTGTCACCAGCGGACTCGTGCTGATCAACGGCGAGTTGCACCCGGCGCTCGTCGTCGAGCCGACCGGGCCGATCGTGCGACCCGGCTCGACCGACATCGGCGACGACTTCCTGCCTCTGCTGATCGAGCAGGGCTTCATGCCCGCGACCGAGCTGAACTCGGTGCCGCCGGTCCTGCACGGCTGGTCCGTACTGCTCGCCATGGGCCAGCTGCACGCCGTGCTCCAGCCGGGCGCCGGCGGCGGCTCGCCCGTCGCCTGGTGGCAGGCCCACCAGGCGCTCCAGGTCACCGAGAGCTGGCGCGCCGCCGCCAACAAGCACCAGCAGGTGCTCCTGTTCGCGGCCCCGGTCGGCTCGATCGGCCGTCAGCCCCGGGAGGACCTGCTGCGCGACGCGCTCGACAAGGCGGCGGCCAACGGCAAGCTGGTCGCGGCCGCGATGCCGCTCGCCGGTACGTGAGGGCACCGCACGGCACGGCACGAGCCCCGGCGGGGTCCCCGCCGGGAACCGACCGCGCGGCGCCGTGCGAAGGCTCGGCGGGGTCCGCCGGGAACCCGGGGGCACGGTCGTCGCTCCGGCAGGCGCCGGGGAACTGAGGACAGGGCGCCGCTCCGGCATGCGCCGGGGTCCGCCGGCGAACCGAGGGCGGGGCGCCGCGCGCGGCGTTCGGCGGGATATGCCGGGAACCTGGGGCACGGGCGCCACTCCGGCGTGCGGCGGGGTTCGCCGGGAACCAAACGCGGGCGCCGCAGGGGCGTTCGGCGGGGAAGCTAGGGTGTGCGGCCGGCACCGGCCGTGGAGGGTGGCCCGCGCGGTTCCCCGCGCCCTCACGCCCCCGCGTGCGCCGCTCACTCCGGACGACCCGCGAAATGACCGTGCCGGCCGCATCTGTTGGGCTGCGGGGTCGTTGGCACGTACGTGCACACCTACGACGTCCCCGGCCACCGGCCCTTCCAGCCGGTCCCTCCCTCGGGCTCCCCCCTCCGTTCGAGCAGAGAGGTGCCGGCGTCGCGACCGGTGCAGGACCCTCATCAGGGCGGCCCATCGGCCACGCCGATCTACGACGCGCTCTACGCCGAGTGGGTCAGATCGTTCAGGACCCTGCCGGGCGACCGGCACGGTGAGGAGAACCTGGGCTTCACGGCCTTCGGAAGCCTCGGGCGCGGTTCGAACTCGTTCAGCTCGTCGGGCACGTACAGCTCGTACAGCGCGGGAGCGCACACCGCGCGGCAGATCGCCGCGCAGCACGGACACACCTCGACGGCGACGGCTGTCTGGCAGCCGGGCGCACGCCAGCACGGCACCGGGATGCACCACATCCCGGCCGCGCTGCCGCCCGCACCGCGCAGGGGTCTTTGAAGCGGCAAGGTCCTTGAGCGGTAAAGCGTGAGGGCGGCTCCCCCGGGGAGCCGCCCCTCACGCATTGCCCGTGGGCGCTACTTCTTCTTGTTGGCGCTGCGCTTCTCGCGCACCCGCACCGAGATGTGGATCGGCGTGCCCGTGAAGCCGAACTCCTCGCGCAGCCGGCGCTCGATGAAGCGCCGGTAGCCGTGCTCGATGAAGCCGGAGGCGAAGAGCACGAACCGCGGGGGCTTGGTGCCCGCCTGCGTACCGAACAGGATGCGGGGCTGCTTGCCGCCGCGGACCGGGTGCGGGTGGGCGGCGACCAGCTCGCCGAGGAAGGCGTTCAGGCGGCCGGTCGGGACGCGGGTCTCCCAGCCGTCCAGGGCCGTCTCGATCGCCGGGACGAGCTTCTCCATGTGGCGGCCGGTGCGGGCCGAGACGTTCACCCGGGGCGCCCAGGCCACCTGGGCGAGCTCGGTCTCGATCTCCCGCTCCAGGTAGTAGCGGCGCTCCTCGTCGAGGGTGTCCCACTTGTTGAAGGCGAGGACGATGGCGCGGCCCGCGTCGACGGCCATGGTGACGATGCGCTGGTCCTGCACGGAGATGGTCTCGGACGCGTCGATCAGGATGACCGCGACCTCGGCCTTCTCGACGGCGGCGGCGGTGCGCAGCGAGGCGTAGTAGTCGGCGCCCTGCTGGAGGTGGACGCGCTTGCGGATGCCCGCCGTGTCGACGAACTTCCAGGTGATGCCGCCGAGTTCGATGAGCTCGTCGACCGGGTCACGGGTCGTGCCCGCGACCTCGTTGACGACCACGCGGTCCTCGTTGGCCACCTTGTTCAGCAGGGAGGACTTGCCCACGTTCGGGCGGCCGATGAGGGCGATGCGGCGGGGGCCACCCACCGCGGTGCCGAAGGTCTGCGCCGGGGCCTCGGGCAGCGCCTCCAGGACGGCGTCGAGCATGTCGCCGGTGCCGCGGCCGTGCAGCGCGGAGACCGGGTGCGGCTCGCCGAGACCGAGGGCCCAGAGGTACGAGGCGTCGGACTCGCCGCTCATGCCGTCGACCTTGTTGGCGCACAGGACGACGGGCTTGCCGGCCTTGCGGAGAAGGCGTACGACCGCCTCGTCGGTGTCGGTCGCGCCGACCTTGGCGTCGACGACGAAGACGACCGCGTCGGCGGCCTCGATCGCGTACTCGGCCTGGGCGGCGACGGACGCGTCGATGCCGAGGACGTCCTGCTCCCAGCCGCCGGTGTCGACGAGCTTGAAGCGGCGGCCCGCCCACTCGGCCTCGTAGGTGACGCGGTCGCGGGTGACGCCGGGCTTGTCCTCGACGACGGCCTCGCGGCGGCCGATGATGCGGTTCACCAGGGTCGACTTGCCGACGTTCGGGCGGCCGACGACGGCGAGGACGGGCAGCGGGCCGTGGCCCGCCTCCCCGATCGCGCCCTCGACGTCCTCGAGATCGAAGCCCTCTTCCGCGGCGAGCTCCATGAACTCCGCGTACTCGGCATCGCCAAGCGCCCCGTGCTCGTGTTCCGCCGAGCCGTCGGGCTGGATGTGGTCGTTCATGAAGTCCGTACCTCGTCGTTCATTCGTGGTGATCGGTGGAACACCCGTAAACCGGATGATCCACTACTAAGTGTCGCCTAACGCCCGACAGGGCGCCCGGCGTTTTCCGGGCGTCCGGTCAGACGCCTGGCGTGGTCCAGATGGGCGCTGAGCTGTTTCTGGATGCGGCCGGTGGCCTCGTCCAGTGCCTGGCGCGTGCGCCGGCCGCTGCCGTCGCCCGCTTCGAAGGGGTCGCCGAAGACGACGTCGACCCTGCTGCGCAGCGGGGGCAGCGCCTTGGTCAACCGGCTGGTCCGCTCGGAGCTTCCCAGCACCGCCACCGGGACGATCGGTGCTCCGCTGCGCACCGCGAAGTACGCGAGCCCGGCCCGCAGCGAGGCGAAGTCGCCCTCGCCCCGGGTGCCCTCCGGGAAGATCCCGAGGACGCCGCCGGCCGCCAGGACGCCCAGGGCGTCCGTGATGGCCGTGCGGTCGGCGATCTCGCGGTCCACCTTCAGCTGGCCGATGCCCAGCAGGAACGGGTCGAGCGGGCCGATGAACGCTTCCTTCTTGATCAGGAAGTGCGTGGGCCTGGGCGCGACGCCCATGACCATCGGCCCGTCGATGTTGTGCGCGTGGTTCACGGCCAGGATCGCCGGGCCGGTCGCGGGGACCTTCCAGGCGCCGAGCACACGCGGCTTCCACAGCCCGTACATCAGGCCGACGCCGATCCGGCGCCCGACCTCGGCGCGTCTCGCGGAGGGTGCGGTCACTTGGCGGCCCGCTTCTCCCCGACGAGGGTGACGACGCACTCGATGACCTGCTGGAGCGTGAGGTCCGAGGTGTCCACCTCGACCGCGTCGTCCGCCTTGGCGAGGGGGGAGGTCTTACGGCTGGAGTCGGCCGCGTCCCGCTTGATCAGCGCCTGGCGGGTCGCGTCGATGTCCGCGCCCTTCAGCTCACCGCTGCGCCGGGCGGCACGCGCCTCGGGGGAGGCGGTGAGAAAGATCTTCAGGTCGGCGTCGGGCAGCACGGTGGTGCCGATGTCCCGGCCCTCGACGACGATGCCGGCCGGCGCGGACCCGGCGAGGGTGCGCTGCAGCTCGGTGATCCGGGCACGCACCTCGGGCACGGCGCTGACCGCGCTCACCTTGGAGGTGACCTCCTGCGTACGGATCGGGCCGGCGACGTCGGTCCCGTCGACCGTGATGGTCGGCCCGGCCGGGTCGGTACCGGAGATGATCTCCGGCTTCTCGGCCACGGCGGCGATCGCGGAGGGGTCCGTGATGTCGATGCCGTTGCTGACCATCCACCACGTGATGGCGCGGTACTGGGCGCCCGTGTCCAGGTAGCTCAGCCCGAGCTTCGCGGCCACGGCCTTCGAGGTGCTCGACTTGCCCGTGCCGGAGGGGCCGTCGATGGCGACAATCACAGCCGGAGCGGTACGGGCGGCGCCGTTGTCCACGGTGGGAACACCTTCCTGGTGCGGGGTGGAGGTCTCTGCGGGACACGATCGCGCCCCGCACAAGGTTACTGGCTCCACGGACCCCGTATTACTGGCCCTTCCGGCGACGGGCCACCGGCCGCCGGAACCCCGGCGCCCTCCGGCCTCACTGGCGCAGCGCCCAGCCCCGCTCCCGCAGGGCCGCGCCGAGTACCGGCACCGCCTTCGGCTCCACCATCAGCTGCACCAGACCGGCCTGCTGACCGGTCGCGTGCTCGATGCGTACGTCCTCGATGTTGACCCCGGCCATCCCCGCGTCGGCGAAGATGCGGGCGAGCTGACCGGGCTGGTCGTCGATGAGGACGGCCACGACCTCGTAGGCCCGCGGCGCGGAGCCGTGCTTGCCGGGGACGCGGACCTGGCCCGCGTTGCCGCGGCGCAGGACGTCCTCGATGCCGGTGGCGCCCTCGCGGCGCTTGGCCTCGTCCGAGGACTGCAGGGCGCGCAGCGCCTGGACCGTCTCGTCGAGGTCGGCGGAGACGTCCGAGAGGAGGTCCGCGACCGGGCCCGGGTTCGCGGAGAGGATGTCGATCCACATCCGGGGGTCGGAGGCCGCGATCCGGGTCACATCACGGATGCCCTGACCGCAGAGCCGTACCGCCGTCTCCTCCGCGTGCTCCAGGCGCGCGGCGACCATGCTGGACACCAGATGCGGCATGTGCGAGACCAGCGCCACGGCCCGGTCGTGGGCGTCCGCGTCCATCACGACGGGCACCGCACGGCAGTGCGACACCAGTTCCAGCGCGAGGTTCAGGACTTCGGTGTCCGTGTCGCGGGTCGGCGTGAGCACCCAGGGCCGGCCCTCGAAGAGGTCGCCGCTCGCGGCCAGCGGACCGGACTTCTCGCGGCCCGACATGGGGTGCGTGCCGATGTACGGGGTCAGGTCGAGGCCGAGCGCCTCCAGCTCACGGCGCGGACCGCCCTTGACGCTGGCGACGTCCAGGTAGCCACGGGCGAGACCGCGCCGCATGGCGTCCGCGAGGGTGGCGGCGACGTGCGCGGGCGGTGCGGCGACGATCGCGAGGTCGACCGGCCCCGCGGGGGCCTCGTCCGTGCCGGCGCCCAGCGCGGCCGCCGTACGGGCCTGCTCCGGGTCGTGGTCGGCGAGGTGGACGACGACGCCGCGCGCGGCGAGCGCGAGGGCCGCGGACGTGCCGATCAGCCCGGTTCCGATGACGAGCGCGGTCCTCACTGGGCGATGTCCTTGCGGAGTGCGCCCGCGGCGCCCAGGTAGACGTGCACGACGTCGGCGCGCGGCCGGTCGGACTCTATGTGGGCGAGAACACGGACGACCCGGGGCATCGCGCCCTCGATGTCCAGCTCCTGCGCGCAGATCAGCGGGACGTCGACGATGCCGAGCTTGCGCGCCGCCGCCGCCGGGAAGTCGCTGTGCAGATCGGGCGTCGCCGTGAACCAGATGCTGATCAGGTCGTCCGTGGTGAGCGCGTTGCGCTCCAGGATGGCGGTGAGCAGCTCACTGACCTGCTCGTCCATGTGGCCGGCCTCGTCCCGTTCCAGTTGGACGGCGCCCCGGACCGCTCGTACCGCCACGGTGATGCTCCTCGCTGATCTGCGTACACGTCGTGTCACACCAGCGTAGTCAGCCCCCCGCGCGCGGGTGCGCGGCGCCCGCCTGACGAGACGGGCGAGACGGGCGAGACGGGGCCCACGCACCGGATCCTGCCGGGAGCGGCTCGTACCGCCGTCTCGGACCGACGGCCGCTCGCATCGGACGGACTGCCGCTCCATTCCTACGGACTGCCGCTCCATGAGGTCCTCAAGGGAGTCGTCGGCGGCCTGCTCCGGGCTGACGCCGCAGACGTCGTCCGTGTCACCCGAATCGCCCTATTCCGCTCCTTGTGGTGGGAACGCGCCCGTGCGCCTCTGGACGCGGGCGCGTGAGTCCGCTCTCATTGCAGGAGACTCGCCTGGGGGAGGCCCGAATGAAGCGTCCAGGACCCCTTCTCACCCTGCTCGCGGGGCTCGTGTTGGGCGTGTTCATGTTGTCGCTCAACGCGATGACGGGGACGAAGAACGCGTCGAACCCGTACCGGCAGGCGTCGCCGGGCGTCTCGGTGTCGGCCACCGCGCCACCGGCCTCCTCCTCACCCTCGTCGAGCCCCTCGCCCAGTCCGTCGCCTTCCCGCAGCGCCGTGCCCAACGCCGACTACGCGGGCCGCACCGACGACAACTCCTCGGCGGTCGCGGTCTCCCTGCGGGGCGGCAAGGCGATCGCGTACTTCTGCGACGGGCACGACAAGGAGTCCTGGCTGAAGGGTGACGTCAAGGACGACGGCACCATGAAGCTCACGGGCAGCAACGGCTACGAGCTGAACGGAACGCTCCAGGACCACCGGCGGATCCGCGGCACCGTCCACGTCGGCGGGCAGCGTTACGGGTTCACGGCCGACAAGGCGATCAAGCCGTCCGGTCTGTACCGGGCGACGGCCACCGTGCGCGGCGCGAAGCTCGACGGCGGCTGGATCGTGCTGCCGGGCGGCAAGCAGGTCGGCGTCGTGAAGCGCGACGGCACACCTTCGGCGGCACCGGTGATCGACCCGGAGACCGGTGCCGTGACGATCGACGGACAGAAGATCACCGCGCGTCCTGTCACCCCCTGACCGCCTCTTTCCACAGGGAGCCGTTCATGACCGTGGACCCGAACGCCGCCACCCGGGGCTTCCCGTCCCCGCCACCCGCCCACGGCGGCCCGAACCCGGCCCGCTATCTCGTCCCGGCCCTGGTCGCCGCGGCGGTCGCGGTCGGGCTCGGCGTCTACGGCAAGGTCCACGACCCGGCGGGAACGGCCTTCAATCTCGCCGGCTTCAGCAGCACGGGCGCCGTGAAGTCCTGGCTGGCGACGACGGCGTTCTTCTTCGCGCTCGTCCAGCTCGTCTCGGCGCTCATGATGTACGGGAAGCTGCCGGGCCCGAGCTGGGCAGCGGCGCTGCACCGGTGGTCGGGACGGATCGCGTTCCTGGTGGCGGTGCCGGTAGCGGTGCACTGTCTGTACGCGCTGGGCTATCAGACGTACAGCCCACGCGTCATGTGGCACTCGCTCCTGGGGTGCTTCTTCTTCGGTGCCTTCAGTGCCAAGATGCTGCTGCTCCGCTGGGAGCGCCTGCCCGGCTGGCTGCTGCCGGTCGTCGGCGGCCTCGTGTTCGCCGTGCTCACGGCCATCTGGCTGACGTCCGCCTTCTGGTTCTTCCGTACGTTCGGAGTGACGACATGACCAACCGCTCGACGCGGCGCACGGTGATTCTCGCCACGGGGGCGTCCGCGCTGCTCGCGGGGTGCAGCCAGTACGGCAGCGGCAACAGTTCCTCGGACTCGTCCCCGAAGGCGTCCAGCGGCCAGGAGCTCGCCACGACGAGCGACATCCCGGTCGGCGGAGGCAAGATCTTCACGGACCAGAAGGTCGTGGTCACCCAGCCGGCTAAGGGCGACTTCAAGGCCTTCTCGGCGATCTGCACGCACCTGGGCTGCACGGTGAACAAGGTCGCGAACGGCACCATCGACTGCCCGTGCCACGGCAGCAAGTTCAGTGTCGAGGACGGGGCGGTGAAGGCCGGTCCCGCGCCGCGTCCGCTGCCCGCGGAGAAGATCACGGTGGAGGGAAACTCGATCCACCTGGCGTGAGACGGCCCGTACGCTCCGGACATGCGTTCCGAGCCTCCCGTACCCCAGACGTCCCCGGCGCCCGAAGTACGCCCAGCGCCCCCGGCACCGGCGGTGTCACCCGTATCACCGGCGCAGGCGATCCCGGCGTCCGCGGTCTCGCTGGTCCGGGACCACACGGTCTACTCCTGTGTGATGGGATCACGCGCCTTCGGGCTGGCCACGGACGGCAGTGACACGGACCGCCGGGGCGTCTTCCTCGCCCCGACCGCGCTGTTCTGGCGCTTCGAGAAGCCGCCGACGCATGTCGAGGGCCCGGCGGAGGAGCAGTTCAGCTGGGAGCTGGAGCGGTTCTGCACGCTCGCGCTGCGGGCCAACCCGAACATCCTGGAGTGTCTGCACTCCCCCCTCGTCGAGTACGTGGACGACACCGGGCGCGAACTCCTCGCTCTCCGGAAGGCGTTCCTCTCCCGCCAGGCGCACGAGACGTTCGCCCGCTATGCGCTGGGCCAGCACAAGAAACTGGAGGCCGACGTCCGCAAGCACGGCGCCCCGCGCTGGAAGCACGCCATGCATCTGCTGCGCCTGCTGATGAGCTCGCGCGATCTGCTGCGCACCGGGACCTTGACGATCGACGTCGAGGACCAGCGCGAGCCACTGCTCGCGGTGAAGCGGGGCGAGGTGTCCTGGGGCGAGTTCGAGCGCTGGATGTCCCGGCTGGCGACGGAGACCGACGCGGCTGCGGCCCGCAGCCCGCTCCCGTCCGAGCCGGGCCACGCGCGTGTGGAGGACTTCCTGATCCGGGTCCGCCGCGCCTCAGCGCTCCAGGACACCACCGGGGGCCGGTAGACCTTCCCGGACACCTTCCGGACCCCGGACACCGTCCTGACCTCCCCGGACACCGTCCAGGCGGACCCTGACGACGAAGGCGTGCAGAGCGTCGTGCGCGGAGGGGGCGTCCGGCAGCGCCGAGGCGTCCTGTGCCTCGTCGAGGAGCGTGTGCAGCCGCTCCACGTCCTTGGCCACTCGTGCGTGGGGGACGTCCGCGGCCCCGTGCTCCCGCTCCGCCTTCACGGCTATCAGGTCCGGCAGATACGCGGGAGAGGCGATCTGCCCGGCCAGCGTCGGCAGATCGGCCTGCACCTCGCCGCTGCGCATGAGGTGGATGCCGGTCAGCAGCACACGGAACGTGTAGAGCAGCGGCTTGAGTTCGCCGCTCTTCTCGAAGAGCCGCCACTGCGTGGTCGCGAACCCCCGGTAGTGGTGGGCGTGATGGCGGGTGAGGACCCCCGGGGCGAGCGAGATCAGTTCACGGTGTTCGTCGCCGGTGCGCACGACCAGCGGCGAGAGCAACTGCTCCAGCACGTAGCCGTTGCGCCGCAGCATCAGCCGTACGAACTTGCGCAGGTCGTGGGTGACCAGGTCCATCTCGACGCCGCTCTCCCACCACATGCGGGACCGGGTCTCCTCCGGTTCGCGCAGTCCGACCAGGTCGGCCGTCGGCAGCAGATGGACGCCGCGCAGGTCGACGTCGGAGTCGCGCGAGGGAAAGCCGTACAGGTGTGCCCCGGAGACGGTGGCGAAGAGCACGGGGTCGGGCTGTTCGCGCACCACGCTCGCGAGGTCGGTGCCGGTACCGAGGACGTCCGTCATCCCTCAAGCATCCCAGAGCGCCCCCAGCGACATGAGGTCGCTCTGGTACTCGATGCGGTCGGCCCAGGCCGTCGGCCAGGCCTCCGAGCCGTGGTAGGCGCCCGCGAACGCCCCGGTCAGGCAGGCGATGGAGTCGGAGTCGCCCGAAGTGCAGGCGGCCCGGCGCAGCGCGGTGAGGGGTTCGTCGACGAACATCAGGAAGCACAACAGGCCGGTGGCGAGCGCCTCCTCGGCGATCCAGCCCGCGCCGGTGGCCAGGCAGGGATCGTCCTCGGGAGAGGCGGTGCGCACGGCGTTCCGGAGGTTGTCCAGGGCTGCGATGCACTCGTCCCAGCCGCGGGAGATGTACTGCTCCGGTGTGGCCTCGTGGCAGAAGGTCCACAGGTCGCCGAGCCAGCGGGAGTGGTAGCGGTGCCGGTTCTCGTGCGCGTACGAGCGCAACAGGCCGACCAGTGCCGCCGGGTCGACGCCCTGGCTGAGCAGCCGGACGGCGTGCGCGGTGAGGTCCGAGGCGGCGAGCGCGGTGGGGTGGCCGTGGGTGAGCGCGGCCTGGAGCTGCGCGGCGCCCGCGCGCTGTTCGTCGCTGAGCCCGCCGACGAGTCCGACGGGCGCCACGCGCATGTTGGCGCCGCAGCCCTTGGAGTCGGTCCGGCTGGCCTCCTGCCAGCGGAGTCTGTCGTCCTTCAGGAGGTTGCAGGCGCGGAGGCAGGTGCGGCCGGGGGCGCGGTTGTTCTCGGGCGACTGGTACCAGTCCACGAACTCCTCGCGCACCGGCCGTTCCATCCGCAGCGGGCCGAGCAGACCGCGGTCCATGGCGGTGCGCAGCCCCTTCGCCAGCGCCAGTGTCATCTGGGTGTCGTCGGTGACGATCGCGGGCCTGGGCAGCGCCATCTGCCGCCAGGGGCCGCATTTTTCGAGGATGGCGGGCACGGTGTTGAACTCCGTGGGGAACCCGAGCGCGTCGCCGAGGGCCAGGCCGATGAGGGAACCGGTGGCGGCGCGCTTCGCTAGGGTCGTGCTGGTCATCGGGGCCGTCCTTACGAGGTGGGACGCAGCAGGGGTGGGTGCAGAACCTTGGCGCCGCCCGCGCGGTAGAGGGCGGCGGGTTTGCCGCGGCCGCCGGTGAGGCGCGCGGCACCGGGGACCTGTTCGACGAATCCGGGCGTGGCGAGGACCTTGCGCCGGAAGTTGGGCCGGTCGAGCGCGGTGCCCCACACCGTCTCGTAGACGTGCTGCAGCTCTCCGAGGGTGAACTCGGGCGGGCAGAACGACGTGGCGAGACAGGAGTACTCCAGTTTGGCGCCCACGCGTTCGTGGGCGTCGGCGAGGATGCGGTCGTGGTCGAAGGCGAGCGGGTCGAGCGCGTTGAACCGCAGCCACTGGGCCTGCGCCGCGTCGCCGCCGCCGTGGGGTTCGGGAGGGTCGGGCAGCAGCGCGGCGAACGCGACGGAGACGATCCGCATACGGGGGTCGCGGTCGGGTTCGCTGTAGGTGCGCAGCTGTTCCAGGTGGAGTCCCGAGATGTCCGACAGACCGGTCTCCTCGGCGAGTTCACGCCGGGCCGCCGCCTCCGCCGACTCGCGGGGCAGCACGAAGCCGCCGGGCAGGGCCCAGCGGCCGGCGTACGGTTCCCGGCCCCGCTCGACGAGCAGCACCTGGAGTGCGCCCGCGCGCACCGTCAGGACGGCCAGGTCGACGGTGACGGCGAAGGGCTCGAAGGCGTACTTGTCGTAGCCCTCGGGTGCCGCGCCCCCCGGCGCACGGCTTTCCCCTGTCGCCACCCTCACGCCCCCTCTTTATGGTCAGCCTGACCATGGTCAGTACGACTATAAAGGGAGCGGGAGGGGGCAACAAGGCTGTGGGCCTGGGAAGTTGTGCTTCCTCGGAGCCGGTGCGGAAGACATGTTCGGCGCCGGGGGCAGGGCCCGCGGAGGCTGTGCGGGCTGCTAGACCCGGGCGCGCGACGCCTCCGGCCGCCGGACCTCGGCACGGTGGGCGTCCGTTCCCTGCGCCCGAGCGCGCGCCGGAGCGAGGGCGGCCACGAGTGCTCCGGCGGCCGCGACTCCCGCCGAGACCCACAGCGCCGGACCGCAGCCGTTGACGAAGTCGTCCGCGGAGCGGTAGCCCCCGTAGCGCGTGAACACGGCCGCGGCGACGGCGATCCCGAAGACTCCGCCCAGCTCACGCAGCGCGTTGTTGACGCCGGCCGCGACACCCGCGTCGGCGGACGGCACGGCGGAGGTCACGGCGTTCGCGACGGTGGGGAAGACCATGGAGATACCGATACCCGCGATGATCAGCGGCAGCACCAGCCGTCCGTAGCCGACGCCGGGCTGCACCTGCCAGGCCAGCAGTCCGAGGCCGGTCGCCTGGAGGACGAGTCCGCCGAGCATGAAGGGCCGGTTCCCGAACCGGTCGGCGAGCGCGCCCGCGAGCGGTGCCACGAGCAGGGGCATGCCGGTCCACACCAGGATGCGGACACCGGCCTGCAACGGCGAGTTGCCCAGGCCGAGTTGGAACAGCTGCGTGATCATGAACAGGGAGCCGAGCAGCGACATGAACGTCAGGAAGGCGACGCCGTTGGCGGTGGAGAAGGCGCGCCTTCGGAAGTATCCGAGGGGCAGCATCGGGTAGCGCGCCCCCGACCGCTCCCAGCCGAGGAAGGCCGCCACGAAGACGACTCCGACGGCCAGCGCGCCGAGCACTTCGGCGCTCCCCCAGCCGGCCTGCGGGGCCCGCACCGGCGCCCAGGCCAGGCCGGTCAGTCCGACTGCGGCCAACAGCAGCCCCACGACATCGAGTTGCGGACGCGGGCCGTGGCTCTCGCGCAGTTTGAGCGCGGCCAGCGGCAGCATCGCGAGCCCCGTCGGCACGTTGATCCAGAAGATCCACTGCCAGGACAGGCCCTCGGTGACGGCACCGCCGAGCACGGGCCCGGCCGCGACCCCGAGACCGGTCACGCCGCCCCAGACCCCGATGGCGACGCCCCGCTTCTCGGCCGGGAACGCCTCGCTGATCAGGGTCAGGGTGAGCGGCAGCAGGACGGCGGCGCCGGCGCCCTGGAGCACCCGTGCGGCGATGAGCTGGCCCGGTCCGGGGGCCAGCGCCGCGAGGGCCGAGGCCAGGGTGAAGACGGCGAGCCCGACGACGTACATGCGCCGCCGTCCGAAGCGGTCGCCGAGCGCGGCACCGGTCAGGGTGAGGCAGGCGAAGACGAGGTTGTACGCGTTGATCGTCCACTCCAGGTCGGACAGGCTCGCCCCGAAGTCGGCCCGCAGGGCGGGCAGCGCGGTGGCCACGACGACCACGTCGAGGGAACAGAGCAGCGCCCCGAGTCCGGCCAGGATCACGGTCCACACGCGGCGTGCGGGCACGGCGGACGGCTGCTGGACGGGGGCGCGTGCGGTGGTGTCGGTCATGACGGTTCCTTCCGTGAGGATCAATCACGGAAGACGGACCGGACCCGCGCCGAAAAGGAATCGCGACTGCGGGCGCCGGCCGAGGAGCGCGAGGAGCAGGCCGCCGGGCCGGGTCCCCGGCGGTACGTCGACCGGGGCGGCGAAGCGCACCCCGCGGTCGGCGTCCGCGACCACGAGATGCGCGAGGGGCAGCAGTTGCACGGCGAGCGCGGACGGGATCGGCCGCGCCCGCCCGCAGGCCCGCGCGACGTCCCACCCGTGCACCGCGATCTCCAGGGCGCCGACGGCCACCAGCAGCCCCGCGTCCAGGGAGCGGTCCCCCACGGCCGGGACGGGCGGCGCCGTGGACACCGCCGCCCAGGCGCCGAGAAGGGCGCCGGCCCGGTCGCGGAAGGCGCCCACCGGATCGGCGGCGGGGCGGGCCGGACACAGCCCGACCCGCCCGTCCGCGACGCCTTCGTGGAGCGCCTCCACCGAGTCGCCGAGGTGGTGGAGCAGGTCCCCCAGGTCCCACTCGGCGCAGGGTGTCGGCCGGCGCAGGCCCTCGCGCGGCACGGCGGCGACGCTGCCCAGCGTGTACGCGAGCGACCGCTCCAGGAGCTCGCCGGGATTCACGGGAGGATCCGGGGCAGGCCGAAGGCCGCGAACAGCCCCGGGTCCAGGAAGACGGTGAGCCGTGCGACACCAGGCTCCTCGACGGTGAGCACCTGCACGGAGTGCGCCCGGAGCACCCCGTCGACCCCGCGCTCGTATGCGGCCACCGCGGGCTGCCCGTTGGCCCGGACGGGCAGCATGCGGATCCATCCCGCCTCGCGCCCGGACAGCACCCGTACGCGCAGGAACCGCAGGACGTCCTTCTTGCCGCTGAACCACTCCAGGTGGGGCGGCATCTCCAGCTCGACCCCGTCCCGCAGCAGCCCCAGCAGCGACTCCATGTCGGCGTTCTCGAACGCCTTCACGTAGCGGTCGAGGAGTTCGCGGTCGTCGGCCCCGTCGGGCTCGACCACCAGGTCCTCCTCCGGCGCGACCTCGTCGAGCCGGGCACGCGCGCGCTGGAGGGAGCTCTTGACCGCCGCGGTCGACGTGTCGAGCAGGGCGGCCACCTCGGAGGCCCGCCAGGCCAGCACGTCCCGCAGGATGAGCACGGCCCGCTGCCGCGCGGGCAGGTTCTGCAGCGCGGCGACCAGGGCGAGCCGCAGGGTTCCGCGTGCCGCGACGACCGTCGCCGGGTCGACGAGCGTGTCGGGCAGCGGCTGGAGCCAGGGGATGTCCGTCGCGGGGGCCCGCAGAGGCTCCTCGGGCGCGGCTCCCGGCCCGCCGAGCCCGGTGGGCAGCGGACGGCGCCCCCGCCCCTCCAGGGCCGTCAGACACGTGTTGGTGGCGATCCGGTAGAGCCAGGTGCGCAAGGAGGCCCGGCCCTCGTACCCCTCGTAGGACCGCCAGGCCCGCAGGTATGTCTCCTGGACGAGGTCCTCGGCGTCGTCGACCGAGCCGAGCATGCGGTAGCAGTGGGCGAGCAGCTCCCGCCGGTACGGATCCGTCAGCCGGACGAACTCGTCGCGGTCCGTCGTCGCGGTCATCGCCGCTCCCTTCGTTCGCACGGGGGCGCACCGGGGCACACCGGTGGTCCGTTCACCGGTACAGACCGGCGGGGAGGCGAAAACGAATCGGCCGGCCCCGGAAAAGTTCCGGGACCGGCCGTCGTACCTGTGGAGCGTCAGCGGGCCGCGAGAGCCACGGGGGCTCGGGCTTCCGAGACCGCTTCCGGGGTCAGAGACCGACCTCGGCCATGAGCATGCCGACCTCGGTGTTCGACAGGCGGCGCAGCCAGCCCGACTTCTGGTCGCCCAGGGTGATCGGGCCGAAGGAGACACGCACCAGCTTGTCGACCGGGAAGCCGGCCTCGGCGAGCATGCGGCGCACGATGTGCTTGCGGCCCTCGTGCAGGGTCACCTCGACGAGGTAGTTCTTGCCGGTCTGCTCGACGACACGGAAGTGGTCCGCCTTGGCGTACCCGTCCTCCAGCTGGATGCCGTCCTTGAGCCGCTTGCCGAGGTCGCGCGGGATCGGGCCCACGACGTGCGCGAGGTAGACCTTCTTGACGCCGTACTTCGGGTGGGTCAGCCGGTGCGCCAGCTCGCCGTGGTTGGTGAGCAGGATCACACCCTCGGTCTCGGTGTCGAGCCGGCCCACATGGAAGAGCCGCGTCTCGCGGTTCGTCACGTAGTCGCCGAGGCACTGGCGGCCCTCGTTGTCCTCCATCGTGGAGACGACACCGGCCGGCTTGTTCAACGCGAAGAACTGGTACGACTGCGTCGCGACGGTCAGCCCGTCGACCTTGATCTCGTCCTTCTCCGTGTCGACGCGCATCCCCTGTTCCAGGACGATCTCGCCGTTGACCTCGACCCTGGCCTGGTCGACCAGTTCCTCGCAGGCCCGCCGGGAGCCGTAGCCCGCTCGCGCGAGGATCTTCTGCAGGCGCTCGCCCTCCTCCTCGGCACCCGGGAAGGTCTTGGGCAGCTTGATGTCCGGCTTGCCCGCGTACCGGTCGCGGTTGCGCTCCTCGGTCCGCGTCTCGTACTCACGGGAGCGCGCGGGCTCCGTCCGGCCGCCGCGCTGCTGGCCCTGCTTGGGGCCGCCCTTGGCGCCACCGCGTGCCGAGGCTCCGCGCCCGGACTTCGGGCCTTCGTGCGTGCCGCCGGGGCCTACGTCGTAGCGACGCTCCTCGGGACGGGGCTTGCTGGGACGCTTCGGCTGGTCGTCGCGCCCTGCCGCCGCACTCCTCGGCTGGGAGCCGCTCCCACCGGTTCCCCGCGAGCCGCTCCCACCGGTTCCGCGCGAGCCGCCACTGCCACGCGGGCCGCCGCCCCCGCCGGTCCCCCGCGAGCTGCCGCCCCCGCCGGTTCCCCGCGAGCTGCCGCTTCCGCGCGAACCACTGCTCCCGCCGGTTCCCCGCGGGTTGCCGCGCCCGCTGTTCCTGCCACTGCCGCTGCCACTGCTTCGCATCAAAGTTCCGTCGTCGTCGTGTCGTCTGCATCTGCATCCGGTGCATCCGGATCGAACGACGGGACCCCTTCCAGCGTCTCGGCCTCGATCGCGTCCGCCTCGGGGAGGAAGGGCGCGAGCTCCGGGAGCTCGTCCAGACCGCGCAGGCCCATTCGCTCCAGGAAGTAGTTCGTCGTCGTGTACAGGATCGCACCTGTTTCGGGTTCCGTGCCCGCCTCCTCGACCAGACCGCGCTGAAGGAGGGTGCGCATCACGCCGTCACAGTTGACTCCGCGGACCGCCGAGACCCTGGATCGGCTGACCGGCTGGCGGTACGCGACCACGGCGAGAGTCTCCAGGGCCGCCTGGGTGAGGCGGGCCTGCTGACCGTCCAGAACGAAGCGTTCGACGGCACTCGCGTACGCGGGACGCGAGTAGAAGCGCCAGCCGCCCGCGATCAGTCTGAGCTCGAACCCGCGGCCCTGGACGGTGTACTCGTCGGCCAGTGCGCGCAGCGCGTCCGCGATCTGCCGCCTGGGCCGCTCGAGGATCTTGGCGAGGTGTTCCTCGGTGGCCGGCTCGTCCACCACCATCAGGACGGCCTCCAGGGCGGGCCGGAGATCGAGGTCGGCGACGGTGCGCGGCCCCGCGGGGGTGTCGGTGGTCTCCTCGCTCACGCCTTCTCCTCCTTGGTCCCGCGCCCTGTCTCGTCCTTCGCCGCTTCCGGGGGCCGGTCGAACTCGTCGGTCACCCTCGGCCGGTCGTCGCCCTCCCCGCCCGTCCAGCGCACCATGAGGTCGCCGAGGGCCTCCTCCTGGTCCAGGGCGACGACCTTCTCCCGGTAGAGCTCCAGCAGGGCCAGGAAGCGGGCCACGACGGTGAGGGTGTCGTCGGTGTCCTCGACGAGCGAGCGGAAGCTGGCCTCCCCGAGTTCCCGGAGCCGCGCCACCACGATCTGGGCCTGCTCCTGCACGCTGACGAGCGGCGCGTGGATGTGGTCGACGTACACCTGCGGCTTGGGTTTCGGCTGCATCGCCTTCACGGCGAGCTTCGCGAACCCCTCCGCCCCGATGCTGATGACGACCTCGGGCAGCAGCTCGGCGTACTGCGCCTCCAGGCCGACGGTGCGGGGGTAGCGGCGGGCCTCCTCTTCGAGCCGCGCGTTGAAGATGTCCGCGATCTGTTTGTACGCGCGGTACTGGAGCAGCCGCGCGAACAGCAGGTCCCGCGCCTCCAGGAGGGCCAGATCGGCCTCGTCCTCGACCTCGGCGGTCGGCAGCAGCCGGGCCGCCTTCAGATCGAGCAGCGTCGCCGCGACGACCAGGAACTCGGTCGTCTGGTCGAGGTCCCAGTCCGGGCCCATCGCGCGGATGTGCGCCATGAACTCGTCGGTGACCTTGGAGAGCGCCACTTCCGTGACATCGAGCTTGTGCTTGGAGATCAACTGGAGCAGCAGATCGAAGGGCCCCTCGAAATTCGAGAGCCGCACCTTGAAGACACCGTCACCGGAGTCGGCGGGAGCGGCGTCGGAGCCCTCCGGGGACACCTCGGACGGGCGGACCGGCGCCTCTGACCCCGAAGCCGGTCCGGACGCCTTTCCGGGCGCCGCCGACCACTCGACGGGCGTCCCGGGCGAGGCGGACGGCGCGGACACGCCCGTGGCCACCTCGACCGGCGCCGCGAACATCGCCGGAGGTTCAGCGCCCTCCGCGGGCGCTCCGGACGACTCGACCTGCGTCTCGGGCCCCGCGATCGGCCCGGGCCCCTCTGCGTGCGCCTCAGGCAGCTCCTCCGGCGTCCCTGGCCCCGCGGACGGCTCGGCACGGCCTCCAGGCGTCCCGTACGGCCCCTCCGGTCCCCCAGGCGGCTCAGTGCCGCCTCCAGGCGTCCCGGACGGCTCGGCCGGTGTCTCGGGCCCACCGGGCCTCTCGACGCCCTCTCGGGGCGTCCCGGACGGCTCGGCGGGCCTCTCCCGCGGCTCGGTGCTCCTCGGGGGCGCCTCGGTCGCCGCTTCGGCCGCCGCTGATCGCCGCACCGGCCCCGCGGGCGTCACGGACGGCTCAGTGCCGCCTCCAGGCGTCCCGGACGGCTCGACCGGCGTCTCGGGCCCACCGGGCCTCTCGGCGCCCTCTCGGGGCGTCTCGGAGGGCTCGGTGGGGGCCTTCGGCGGTTCGACGGAGGGTCCGGACGGCTCGAACGGTGCCTCGACCGGTGCCGGCTCGGTCCCCGGACCACGCCCGAGCGCACGCCGACGGCCGCCGGAGGCGGCGGACGGGGGCGGGACGTTCGAGGTCATAGCCGTCGAAGGCTACCGCTACCGCCCGCGCAGCCGTCGTACGAGGATGCTCGCGTCCCCGCGGGATTCCAGATCGGCGAGGACCACGGCGACCGCCTCACGGACGATCCGCCCGCGGTCGACGGCGAGGCCGTGTTCCCCGCGGAGCACCAGGCGCGCGTGTTCGAGGTCCATCAGCTCCTCGGCGGACACGTACACGGTGATCTTCTCGTCGTGCCGCTCCCGCCCGCTGGGCCGGCGGTTCGCGCCGCGGCCCCGCTTGCGGGAGGACTGCACGGACGTGGAAGCGGCGGCAGAACCTTCCTGCGCCGGCTGACGCCGCCCCGAGCGGTCCGGGGCGCCGCCCCGGCTGCGGGACTCTCCCGCGTCGGACGACTCGGCGCCGGCGGCGACATGTTCGTCGCCCTCACCGTCACCGCCCCGGACGGGCACCGACTGGGGCGTGTCCTCCCCGGCCGCCGCGTCGCTCTCGCCGGCCGGAGCCGGCACCCGGGCCTCGCCGTTGGTCCGACGGTTGGGGGTGGATGACTGGAGCGCCATGCCCCCGGTGGTGCGGAACAGTTCGTCGGCCCCCGGCAGACTCACTCGGCGTGACACCGGGCGAGCACCTCCCTGGCGAGCTGGCGATAGGCGGCGGCACCGACGGAGTTGGAGGCGTACGTGGTGATCGGCTCACCTGCGACCGTGGTCTCCGGGAAGCGGACGGTCCGGCCGATCACGGTGTGGTAGACGTGATCGTCGAAGGCCTCGACGACGCGCGCGAGCACCTCACGGCTGTGCACCGTGCGGGAGTCGTACATCGTGGCGAGGATGCCGTCGAGCTCCAGCTCGGGGTTGAGCCGTTCCTGGACCTTCTCGATCGTCTCGGTGAGCAGGGCGACACCGCGCAGCGCGAAGAACTCGCACTCCAGCGGCACGATCACCTTGTGGGCCGCCGTCAGGGCGTTCACGGTGAGCAGGCCGAGCGAGGGCTGACAGTCGATCACGATGTAGTCGTAGTCGGCCATCAGCGGCTTCAGGGCGCGCTGCAACGTGGACTCGCGGGCGACCTCGCTCACCAACTGCACTTCGGCGGCGGACAGGTCGATGTTGCTGGGCAGCAGGTCCATGTTCGGGACCGCCGTCTTCAGGAGCACCTCGTCGGCCGCCATGCCCCGCTCCATGAGCAGGTTGTAGACGGTGAGGTCGAGCTCCATCGGGTTGACGCCGAGACCCACGGACAACGCGCCCTGCGGGTCGAAGTCGACGAGCAGCACCCGGCGTCCGTACTCCGCGAGCGCGGCCCCCAGGTTGATGGTCGACGTGGTCTTGCCCACGCCGCCCTTCTGGTTGCACATCGCGATGATCGTCGCGGGGCCGTGACTGGTCAGCGGACCCGGGATCGGGAAGTAGGGCAGCGGGCGCCCCGTCGGGCCGATGCGCTCACGGCGCTGACGGGCCGCGTCGGGCGCGAGCGTGGCCGCGTACTCCGGATCGGGCTCGTATTCGGCGTCGGGGTCGTAGAAGTGCCCCTCGGGCAGTTCGTCGTAGTCGGCGAAGTGGGTGTGGTTCTCGCCACTTCCGTTGCCGGCCATGGCGTTCACGTGATGGCCATCCATGCTCGGGTGTGCTGTCTGAGTCATCCGGGGACTCTGATGGGCTGCGAAGGTGCGGACAGCGACGGAGCCGACAGCCTCGAGCCCCGTGGGGCTCTGGCCCCGCGCCGGCATTCCTGGTTGACCACCCCCGGGAGTAAATGTCGACTCATTCACAAGTCGTCTTACCTCCTTGGTGACCAGGAAACTTCTCGATAGGTCAGCGTGGCACCATGCCGACGGTTGGCGACTCTATGGCGTGTCACCGCTCCGCAGCAACACAATCCGCCGGACCCGACCCGATGTGTCGGCAACCGAACACCCCTCTGTCAAGGGCGTAAGGCCGTCGCACGGCAGGTTTCACCGGTGTGCGAATCGGTTGAAGAGTTACGTTCGTGGCGAGTTGAACGAGTGTCGCAAAGTGACCCGACACACACCCGGCCGGACCTTGTCGGGCAAGGTCCGGCCGGGTGCGCGGTGTTGACGACCCGTGTTGACGTATCGCCTTTTGTCGGCCCGGAGTCGGCCGCAATGTCGACTCCTGGAGCCGCCGGGAAACTCAGCCGAGCAGGCTCTCCAGCTCGACGTGCTCCAGCCCGTGCGACTCGGCGACCTCGCGGTAAACAACCTTGCCGTCGTGGGTGTTGAGACCCTTGGCCAGCGCGTTGTCACGGCGCAGCGCCTCGACCCAGCCGCGGTCGGCGAGCTCGACGATGTACGGCAGCGTGGCATTGGTCAGCGCGTACGTCGAGGTGTTGGGCACAGCGCCGGGCATGTTGGCGACGCAGTAGAAGACCGAGTTGTGGACCGGGAAGGTCGGCTCGGCGTGCGTGGTGGGACGCGAGTCCTCGAAGCAGCCGCCCTGGTCGATCGCGATGTCGACAAGAACACTTCCCGGCTTCATCCGCGAGACGAGCTCGTTGGTGACCAGCTTCGGAGCCTTGGCGCCGGGGATCAGCACCGCGCCGATCACGAGGTCGGCCTCGAGGCAGGCCTTCTCCAGCTCGAAGGAGTTGGACATGACGGCCTTGACCTTCGTACCGAAGATCTTGTCGGCCTCGCGCAGCTTGTTGATGTCGCGGTCGAGCAGCGTCACCTCGAAGCCCATGCCGATGGCGATCTGCGCGGCGTTCCAGCCGGAGACGCCACCGCCGATGACGACGGCCTTGGCCGGCAGCACGCCCGGGACACCGCCGGGCAGGACACCGCGGCCGCCGTTGGCGCGCATCAGGTGGTAGGCGCCGACCTGCGGGGCGAGCCGGCCCGCGACCTCGGACATCGGGGCGAGCAGCGGCAGCGCGCGGTTCGGCAGCTCGACGGTCTCGTACGCGATCGCCGTGGTGCCGGACTCCAGGAGGGCGTCCGTGCACTCCTTGGACGCGGCCAGGTGCAGGTAGGTGAAGAGCGTCTGGTCCTTGCGGAGGCGGTGGTACTCCTCCGCGATGGGCTCCTTGACCTTCAGCAGCAGGTCGGCGGTGGCCCAGACCTCGTCGGCGGTGGGCAGGATCTGCGCACCGGCGAAGACGTACTCCTCGTCCGTGATCGAGGAGCCGACACCGGCGTTCTGCTCGACGAAGACCTGGTGGCCGTGGCGCACGAGCTCGTGCACACCGGCGGGGGTGATGGCCACCCGGAACTCGTTGTTCTTGACCTCGCGGGGGATGCCGACCTTCACGTCGATCACGGTCCTTGACTCAGAGGGCTCTGGGGCTATGCATGCCGAGGCGATGCAAGCCAGGCAATGCATGTCATACCCGACGTACGGGAGCACACCGGGAGACACCACGGAAGAACGCGGCGGAGCCAGTCTAATGAAGGGATTCTCTCTGTCTAGCCTTCCAATGCATCAATCTTCAGCGGATGCACTGCGGATTTCGTAGGCGTTAGCGTCGTGTTCCATGCCGGATGCGCTCTCCGGGAGCTCATCTCCCAGCATGCGCTCGGCCGCGGCGCGGTGCAGCCGGGCGGCGGCCGGGTCGCCGAGCCGGTCCAGGGTGTCGGCCAACCTGAGCTGCAACGCGGCCTGCAGGCGTACGTCGTCCGCGCGGCGCGCCCACTCGACGGCCTCCTGGCAGGTGCGCAGCGACTCCTCGGGCCGTCCCGCGTACTCCTGGACGCGCGCCATCTCGCTCAACGCCCTTGCCTGGGAGGCGACATCACCGTTCTTGCGGTGCCCCGCGACGGCGGCACGCCAGTTGACCTGCGCCTCGCCGTAGCGGCCCGCGTAGGTGTGCGCGGCGGCGATGCGTCCGTACAGCCGGGCGGCGTCCACGCGCTCGTCCCGCGCGAGCCGCTGGGCGAGCGCCCTGCCGTACCAGTCGGCGGCCCGGTCGTAGTCCCCGAGCTCCTGGTGGGCACCGCCTACGGATTCCATCGCGCGACCGGTCGCGTACGGGTCGTTCGCCTCGCGTCCGGCGTCGAGAGCGGAGCGGTAGCGGGCGAGGGCGTCGTTCCTGCGGCCGGTCTGCGCGTCCAGGTCGGCCAGATTGAGCAGGGCCGCGGCCTTCTCGCGGGGCAGGTTCCGGCGTTCGGCCACATCCAGGACGAGCCGGTGGATGCCGTACAGCTCGGACGCCGCTGCCCGGGTGCCGAAATGGACGACCATCGCCCGCACCAGGGCGGCCATCAGCCGTCGGGCGAGGGTGTCCAGCTCCCCGTCGGCGACCGCCAGCCGGGCCGAGGCGAGCAGTGCGGGCTGCCGGACGCGCAGCCAGTCCTCGGCCGCCCGGGGACTGGAGAAGCGCAGGGCACGCGGCATTCCGGCGAGCTTCTCGCGGGCGGGCGAGCTGTCGGTCTCGGTGATGGCGCGGCAGGACACCAGGAGCCGTACGGTCCGCTCCAGCATCCGGGCGCGGGCCAGCTGCACCTCGGCGGGCCGGTCATGGCTGTCGACGAGTGCCCGGAGCAGCGGCTGGAAGCAGCCCGGGACCTCGTACTGCGGCAGCGGCGAGGGAATCGCCCGCAGCAGGCCGAGGGCGACGAATTCGTCCAGCGAGGTGTGCGCCGCCTGGACCGAGCAGCCGGCCAGCGCGGAGGCGGTGTGCGGGTCGACGAGGCCCGCGGGGGCCAGCGAGAGCAGTCGCAGTATCCGCGCCGAGGTGCTCGGCAGGGAGGCGTACGAGAGCCGGAAGACGCGGGCCAGCGGGGTGCCGTCCTCCCCCTCGGTGCGCAGTTGCTTGGCGAGGTCGGCGACGGCGGAGGAGGGGCGCGCGGCGAGCCACCCGCCGGCCAGCACCAGCGCGGTGGGCTGGCCCGCGCACAGTTCGACCAGCCCTTCGGCGGCGAGCGGGTCGACGGTGATGCGCACCGAGCCGGTGAAGTGGTCGAGGAGTTCGAGGGCGGACTTGGTGTCCAGGCCGCCGAGGGTGCAGGGGCGGACGTCCGCGATTCCGGTCAGCGGCCCGCCGGAGACGGCGATGACCAGGCAGTCCGGGGAGTCGGGCAGCAGCGCGTCGACCTGTTCGGCGTCGGCCGCGTCGTCGAGCAGGAGCACCGCCCGGCGGATGGCGAGGGCCTCGCGCAACCGCTCACCGAGGTCGTCGGCGTCGGCTCCGGGCGGCGTGGGCAGTCCGAGGGCGGTGAGCAGGTCCCGCGCGGTGGCCTCGGTGGGCACCGGTGTGCCGTCGGGTTCGGTGAGCCGGGCGCGCAGTATGCCGTCGGGGTAACTCTCGGCGACCTGCGCGGCGAGCTGAGCGGCGAGCGCGGTGCGGCCGGAGCCGGGCTTGCCCGCGATGAGCAGCACCCGGGCCCGCGGGGCCTTGCGGCCGGCGATGGTGTCGAGGCCGGCCCGCTCGATGTCCGCCCGGAGTTCCTTCAACTCTCTTGTACGGCCCAGGAACTGACTCTTCGTAGGAGCGGACCCGGCAGCCGGGCGCTGCCCCTTGGCCGACACCTTGGTGCCGCCGTCGTCCACCGCCTGATCCGCCACGGGCCACGCTCCCGTTCCACTGCACGCGCAAGCCCGCCGGGACTCCGGTTCGGGCGTTTCCAGAGCCTAGTTCACGCTCTGCGACGATCCGGGCGGAGCGTGGCGGAGCGCGGCGGAGACGTCCCCCGATCGGATCAGGCGATCGTAGGACCGGCATCCTCGGACGGGCGTATACGGCCCGTCCGGGGCTGGGCGGCGGGACGGCGGCGCCGTTCCAGTGGCGGGATCAGACCTCGAACGGGCGTGCGGGCCACGGCGCCTCGGCCGGGCGCAGGGAGTCGAGTCCGTCGCCCTGCCGCGCGGCGACGAGCGAGAGGACGCCCACGACCAGGCAGTTGTTGTGCAGGTCGCCGGCGAGCACACCGCCGACGAGTTCGCCGAGGGGGACACGGGCGAGCTCCATGTCGGCCTCCTCGTCCTCGACCTCGAACCGTTCGCCCTCCGCCTCGGAGAGATCGCGGGCCAGGAAGATCCGGATGGCTTCGTCGCAGCCGCCGGGCGTGGTGTAGACGTCGGTCAGCACGCGCCAGTTCTCCGCCTTGACGTGCGCCTCCTCGTAGAGCTCGCGCTGGGCGGCGTGCAACGGGTTCTCGCCGGGGATGTCCAGCAGGCCCGCCGGGATCTCCCACAGCTTCTGGCGCACCGGGTGACGGTACTGGCGCAGGACCAGGACCCGGTCCTCGACGTCCAGGGCGAGCACGGCCACGGAGCCCGGGTGGACCTGGTAGTCGCGGCGGGCGACCGATCCGTCGGGCATGACCACGTCGTCGGTGCGCACCGAGGTCTTGTTGCCCTTGAAGGGGGTCTCGGTCGCCCGGACCTCCCACTCCTCGGGGATGTCCTTGATCGTCATGGCCTGTCCTCCCACACGCGCAAAAAGAGTCCGGTCCGGTGACGGAACCGGGGCACGCGCCCGCGGGAACACCCGCGGACCCGCACCCCGGTCACCGTACAACCTGGTGTTACTTGGCCCTACTTGCCCGTCTTGCGCGCCACCGCGGCCTTGACCAGGCCCGCGAAGAGCGGGTGCGGCCGGGTCGGGCGGGAGCGCAGCTCGGGGTGCGCCTGCGTCGCGACCAGGTACGGGTGGACATCGCGCGGGTACTCGACGTACTCGACGAGCTTGCCGTCCGGGGAGGTGCCGGAGAACTGCAGCCCGGCCTTCTTCTCCAGCTCGGCGCGGTAGGCGTTGTTCACCTCGTAGCGGTGCCGGTGGCGCTCCTCGACGTACTCCTTGCCGTCGTACACCTCGCGCACGATCGAGCCCTCGGCGAGCTTGGCCGGATACATGCCCAGGCGCATGGTGCCGCCCATGTCGCCCTCGCCCGCCACGATGTCGAGCTGCTCGGCCATCGTGGAGATGACCGGGTGGCCGGTGCCGGAGTCGAACTCGGTGGAGTTGGCGTCGGGGATGTCGGCCAGGTTCCGCGCGGCCTCGATCACGATGCACTGCAGGCCCAGGCAGAGGCCGAGCAGCGGGATCTTGTTCTCGCGGGCGTACTGGATCGCGCCCACCTTGCCGGACACGCCGCGGTCGCCGAAGCCGCCGGGGATGCAGATCGCGTCGACGTCGCCGAGCTGCTTGGCCGCGCCCGCGGGGGTCTTGCAGTCGTCCGAGGTGACCCACTTGATCTTGACGCGGGCCTTGTTGGCGAAACCGCCCGCGCGCAGCGCCTCGGTGACCGAGAGGTAGGCGTCGGGCAGGTCGATGTACTTGCCGACCAGAGCCATGTTGATCTCGTGGACCGGGTTGTGGACGCGGTCGAGCAGGTCGTCCCAGGTCGCCCAGTCCACGTCGCGGAACGGCAGGTCCAGCTTGCGGACGACGTAGGCGTCCAGGCCCTCGGTGTGCAGGACCTTCGGGATGTCGTAGATCGACTTGGCGTCGATCGCCGCGACGACGGCGGCCTCGTCGACGTCGCACATCAGCGAGATCTTGCGCTTGATGGCGGTGGGGACCTCGCGGTCGGCCCGCAGCACGATCGCGTCCGGCTGAATACCGATGTTGCGCAGCGCCGCGACCGAGTGCTGCGTCGGCTTGGTCTTCAGCTCGCCGGACGGGCCGATGTACGGGAGGAGCGAGATGTGCACGACGAACACGTTGTCGCGGCCGACCTCGTGACGGACCTGGCGGACCGTCTCCAGGAAGGGCAGGGACTCGATGTCGCCGACCGTGCCGCCGACCTCGGTGATGACGACGTCGACGTCGTCGGTGGCCATGCGGCGGATGCGGTGCTTGATCTCGTTGGTGATGTGCGGGATGACCTGCACGGTGTCACCGAGGTACTCGCCGCGCCGCTCCTTGGCGATGACGGTGGAGTACACCTGGCCGGTGGTCACGTTGGCCGAGCCGTCCAGGTCCACGTCGAGGAAGCGCTCGTAGTGACCGATGTCCAGGTCCGTCTCGGCGCCGTCGTTGGTGACGAACACCTCGCCGTGCTGGAACGGGTTCATGGTGCCCGGGTCGACGTTCAGGTACGGGTCGAGCTTCTGCATCGTGACCCGCAGACCCCGCGCCTTGAGCAGCGCGCCCAGGCTGGAGGCCGTCAGTCCCTTGCCGAGGGAGGAGGCGACACCCCCGGTGACGAAGATGTGCTTGGTCGTCGTGGCTGTGCTGTTTCGAAAAGCACTGGGCGGCATGGCCAAGAGGGGGCTCCCGTGGTCGCGGTCTGGGGTGCGTGCCGGCGTGGGGCCCGGAGATTTCCGGGGGTGCCGTCGCTGCGGTTCGGGGGTTTCTTGCCCACCGGTCCACGGGCTACCAGGGTATCAGCGACCGGACGAGACTGCTTCCGGCCACGCTCCGCGCACACCTGGGCACACACCTCGCACACCGCTCACTCGATCGGCTCAGCCGGGTTGCCCGGAGCGGCACGCGGATCTTCCACGTGCGTCGTATCCTGCTCGGACACTCGCTGCCGAGCCTGTCCGGCACACGGCACCATCCCGCACGTATCCGGAACAAAGAGGGCCTGTCAGTTCGTTTCGAGACGACAATCGCATCGCCCACCGCACCGACAACTGACGTTTCGCAGCGACGCACGACGGACGTCCCCCAACATCGACGTCCCGCAGGTATCGACCATCCCATTGCGTACTGTTCCGCAGTACCTACGTTCCCTTTGACCGCAAGAGCGACCGCCCCGCGAAGGGGCGACGTGGCCGTTCGACTGGAGATGCACGTGGCCGGGCGCATCGAGGACTACGCACTCATCGGAGACATGCAGACAGCAGCGCTGGTCTGCCGGGACGGCACAGTCGACTGGCTGTGCCTGCCCCGCTTCGACTCCCATGCCATCTTCGCGGGACTGCTCGGCACGGAGGAACACGGATTCTGGCGGCTCGGCCCCGCGCACGCGGCCGACGCCCAGCCCCCCACGGCAGCGCGCCGCCGGTACCGCGGCGACTCGCTGATCCTCGAATCCGAGTGGGACACACCGCGCGGCACGGTCCGGGTGACCGATTTCATGCCCCCGCGTGACGGCGCGCCGCAGCTGATCCGGATCGTCGAGGGCGTCACGGGCCGGGTGCCGATGCGGTCGGCGCTGCGGATGCGTTTCTCGTACGGCCGTGTGGTGCCCTGGGTGCACCGGCACGAGGGGCGCACGGTCGCGGTGGCCGGACCGGACTCGGTCTGGTTCGACACGGCCTGTGAGACGTACGGCAAGGCGCTGACGACGTACGCCGACTTCACGGTGGCGCCGGGCGACCGGATCGCCTTCACGATCTCGTGGGAGCCCTCGCACAAGCAGCCGCCCGCGCTGCCGGAGCCGGAGCAGTCCCTCGAGGCGACCGAGGAGTTCTGGCGCGACTGGGTCGACCAGTGCACGTACCACGGCCCCTACCGCGAGGCCGTCGTCCGCTCCCTGATCACGCTGAAGGCCCTGACGTACGCGCCCACGGGCGGCATCGTCGCCGCGCCCACCACCTCCCTCCCGGAGGAGATCGGCGGCGTACGCAACTGGGACTACCGCTACACCTGGCTCCGCGACGCGGCCATCACCCTCTCCTCGCTGCTGCGCACCGGCTACCGCGAGGAGGCCCGCGCCTGGCGCGAGTGGCTGCTGCGCGCGGTCGCGGGCGACCCGGAGAACCTCCAGATCATGTACGGCATCGCGGGGGAACGGGAGTTGGGCGAGGCCGAGCTCGACTGGCTTCCCGGATACGAGGGTTCGGCGCCCGTACGGGTCGGCAACGGAGCGGCGCACCAGCTCCAGCTCGATGTGTACGGCGAGGTCACCGAGGCCCTGCACCTGGCCCATATGACGGGCCTGTCCCGCAACGACTACGCCTCGCTGCTCCAGTTGAAGCTGATCCGCTATCTGGAGGACCACTGGGACCAGCCGGACGAGGGAATCTGGGAAGTCCGGGGTCCGCGGCGGCACTTCGTGCACTCCAAGGTGATGGCCTGGGTCGCGGTCGACCGCACCATCAAGCTCATCGAGTCCGGGGACGCGGACGGCCCGCTGGAGAAGTGGCGCGAACTGCGCGACGACATCCACCGGGACGTCTGCGAGAAGGGCTACGACAAGGATCGGAACACGTTCACGCAGTCGTACGGCTCGAGGGAACTCGACGCCTCGCTGCTGCTCATCCCGCAGATGGGCTTCCTGCCGCCGGACGACAAGCGCGTGATCGGCACCATCGAGGCCATCCAGCGCGAGCTGTCCACCTCGGACGGTTTCATCCTGCGCTATCCGACCTCCGGCGAGGACGCGGGCGTGGACGGTCTGGAGGGCGACGAGGGCGCGTTCCTCGCGTGCTCCTTCTGGATGGCGGACGACCTCGCGATGATCGGCCGGGTCGACGAGGCCCGCAAGCTCTTCGAGCGGCTGCTGGCCCTGCGCAACGACCTCGGACTGCTGGCCGAGGAGTGGGACCCGCGCCTGCAGCGCCAGGTCGGGAACTTCCCGCAGGCCTTCAGCCACGTTCCGCTGATCGACACGGCCCTGCGGCTCACGGCGAGCGGCGCGTACGGCGGCTGAGCCCGTCCGGATCGGGCGCGGCGGAGCCGAGAGACCCGGCGCGCCCGATCCGCCGTACCCGCCTAGCCTGGAATGAGTCCTGTCCCCTCATGGAAGGGGGCGGCTCCCATGGCTCCCCTTTCGAAGGCGGGCGCGGCACTGGCCGCGCTCCGCGCCGATCTCACCGGTGACGTCGTCACCCCGGACGATCCGGGGTACGACGAAGCCCGGACGATCTTCAACGCGATGATCGACCGGCGGCCCGCCGTGATCGCGCAGTGCGAGGGCGAGGCCGACGTGACGCGTGCGGTGCGCTTCGCGCGGGAGCTGGATCTGCCGATCGCGGTGCGCGGCGGCGGCCACAGCGTCTCGGGCATGTCGCTCAACGACGGCGGTCTGGTCGTCGACCTCAGCCGCATGCACGCGGTCACCGTCCACCCCGGTTCCGAGACGGTACGGGTCGAGGGCGGAGCCCTCATGAGCCATCTCGACCGGGCCGCCCAGCCCTACGGCCTCGCGACCACCGGCGGCCGTGTCTCGACGACCGGCGTCGGCGGGTTCGTCCTCGGCGGCGGCAACGGCTGGCTGGACCGGTCCTTCGGCCTCGCCGTCGACAATCTGCTCGGCGTCGAACTGGTGACCGCCGACGGTTCGCAGGTACGCGCCACCGACCAGGAGAACCAGGAGCTGTTCTGGGCCCTGCACGGCGGCGGCGGGAACTTCGGCGTCGCCACCGCGCTGACCCTCAAACTGCACCCGCTGCCCGAGTTCTCCATCGCCATGGTGATGTTCCAAGCGGACGCCGGCCCCGACGTGGTCCGCGTCTTCCGCGAGATCATCGAGAACGGGCCGCCGGAGGTGAGCGGCGGCGTCATCTACCTGACCGGCCCGCCCAGGAGTTCATGCCCGAGCACCTGGTCGGCCGGCGGCTGTGCGGCGCGCTGGTCGCGTACGCGGGCGGCGAGGACGACATGCGCAAGGTCGCCCAGCCGCTGCTGGCGCTGCCGCACGAGGTCGAGATCGTCACCGCCCTGCCCTACCCCGACTTCCAGTGCATGCTCGACGACCCGCCCGGCATGCGGAACTACTGGTCGGCGGAGTACCTGACCGGCGCCCCCGACGACTTCGTGGACGTCTACTGCGCTCTCGGCGACGCCATGCCCGTCCCCACCGGCAACCAGCACGCGCTGTTGCCGCAGGGCGGCGCCATCGCCGCCGGACCGTCCCGGTTCCCGGTCCCCTACCGCGACGCGCCCTGGGCCGTGCACCCCTTCGGGATCTGGGAGAGCCCCGCCGACGACGAACGGTGCATCGCGTGGGTCAGGAAGGTCCGCGAGGACGTCCGGCCGTGGAGCACCGGCGCGGTCTATCTGAACTTCATCGGCGACGAGGGCGCCGACCGCGTGGTGGCCGGCCTGGGCACCGAGAACCTCCGGCGGCTGGCCGCGGTGAAGGCCGAGTACGACCCGGACAACGTGTTCCGCTTCAACCACAACATCACCCCGGTACCGGTCGCCTGACCTCGGCGCGCCCCGGCACCCCGGCCTGCGCCGTGCCTGCGCCGTTGCCGGGTGCAGGCCCGGGTGCCGGGGCGCGCCGTGCCTGCCGGGGCGCCTCCCGCGACGGCTCTCGTCACCTCCCGCCACAAGCCGGAGATGCCTCCGGAACCCGTCCGCGGGTAGCGTCCGCAGCATGGACAGCCGTTACGACACCCAAGGCGCCGGAATCACCGTGCAGCGGGCCCTTGAGCTGCCCGGACTGCGCAGCGGGCTGCCGGAGATCATCGCGGGCGCGGACCGGCTGCAACGGACCGTGCGCTGGGTGCACGCGGGCGAGGTCCCGAACATCGCCTCGCTGCTCAAGGGCGGCGAACTGCTGCTGACCACGGGATACGGTCTCGGCACCCGCCCGGCCGACCAGCGCGCGTTCGTCCGCACCCTCGCGGAGCGCGGGATCGCGGCGCTCGTCGTGGAGCTCGGCCCGCGCTTCACCCGGCTCCCGGCCGCGCTCGTGGAGACGGCGCGGTCCACCGGTCTGCCGTTGGTCCAGTTGCACCGCGAAGTGCCCTTCGTGACCGTCACGGAGGAGATCCACACCGAGATCGTCAACGGCCACTACGCGCTGCTCCAACAGGCCGAGGAAGTGCACCGGCGCTGCACCGAGGCCCTGCTCGGCGGCGGCGGAGTGCCTCAAGTCCTGCGCATTCTGGCCGACTTCAGCGGCAACCCGGTCTTCCTGGAGACGGCCGACGGACAGCTCCTGTACGCCGCCGGGGCCGGGTCCACGGGCGCCGACCCGCTCCAGGTCTGGGAGGGACTGCGCGGCCAGCACAAGGAGGAGCCGCCCGCGGGGACCACCCTGGTGGACGTGCCCGGCGGCGGCCCCGGCACCGGTTCCGTACGGGCCCGTCTGGTTCTGCTGCCCGTCGGTACACCGGTCGCCCCGGTGCACCGGATCGCCGCGGAGCGGGCCGCCGGCATCCTGGCTGTCGTGCTGATGCAGGCCCGCCAGGAGGAGGAACTGGCCGCACGGGGGCGCGGCGACTTCCTGACCGACCTCGCCGAGGGCCGTATCGAGGCCGAGGACGCGCCCGCGCAGGCCCGGGTGCTCGGCTTCAAGCCCGGCGGCAGCCCGCTCCTGCCGGTCGTGATGCGACTCGCCGACGGCCTCGCCCCCGGTGGCGGCTGGGCGGTCCTGGCCCGCGCGGTCGCCGAGGAGCTGGCCTCGGTGGGTGTCCCGGTCCTGCTGGGCGTACGTCCCGTCGAGGGCCGGGTCCCGCTGCTGCTGGGCCTGCGCTCGGAGTCGGAACGGGCCGCCGTCGCGGACCGCGTCGCGGCGGCACTGCGCGCCGGGGTGGAGCGTGCGGGCATGCAGCGGCCCGGGGCGCAGCCGCCGGTGGTGGTGGTCGGGGTCGCGGGCGGCTGGGCGGCCGCGTCGGCGGGCCTGCGGCACGCGGCGGAGACGGCGACGGCGGCACAGGGTCTGTCGGACCGCCCCTGGTACGACGCCCGCCGCCTGGACATCGACCTGTTGCTGTGGCGGCTGCGCGAGCACCCCGACCTGGCCGCCTTCGTGGAGCGCGCGATCGGCCCGCTCCGCGACCACGACGTCCGCTCCAAGCCGCCCCTGCTTCCCACCCTGCAGACGTACTTGGCGCACGCGGGCCGCAAGGCGGAGACCGCCCGCGAGCTGCATCTCAACCGGCAGACCCTCTACAACCGCCTCGCCAGGATCGGCGAGTTGCTGGGCACGGATCTGGACGACCCGCAGACGGTACTGGCGTTGAGCCTGGCCCTGCGCGCACGCAGGCATGTTCCCTAGCCGGCGCAAGTTCCCCCAGCCGTCGTCAGTCCCCTGGCCGGCGCAAGTTCCCCCGGCCGTCGTCAGTTCCCTTGGCCGGCGTCAGCCCAGCGGCCGGGGTTGTGTGAACTCGTCGTAGACGCTCAGCACTTGGGCGACCGTCTCGTCCTCGGTCGGCCAAGTGGCGGCCTGCCAGGCACCCTTCTCCCGCAGGGCCTCCTGGCGCGCGGGGTCGGCGAGCAGCCGTACGACGGCGTCGGCGAGCGCCTTCGCGTTCCCGTACGGGACGAGTTCGGCCGCGTCGCCGACCATTTCGGGGATGCCCCCGACCGCTGTGGCGACGAGCGGCACGCGCGCGTGGAGGGCCTCCTGCGCCAGCACCGAGCGCGACTCCCACCTGCTGGGCAGCAGGGCGAGGTCGGCGGCGACGAGCAGTTGCGTGACGTCTTCGCGCCGCCCGATGAGCCGGACCGGCAGCCCTTCGTCCTCGATCCGGCGCTGAAGAACGGCACGCAGCGGCCCCTCCCCCGCGATCACCAGCAGCGGCACGGGATCGAGGCGGCACCACGCGCGCGCGGCGTCCAGCAGGGTGTGGTAGCCGCGATGCCGGTCGAGCGAGCCGACCGCCATGAGCAACGGACGGTCGGTCGAGCCGAGTTCGGCCCGCACCTTGTGCCGGAACCCGTCGGGTTCGGCGGACGCGACGGGCCGCCGCGGCGCGGGGAGCGCGACGGCGGCGAGCCGCGCGTCACGCGCTCCCCTGCTGCGCGCCCGGTCCACCAGATCGGACGAGGTCCCGAGCACCACGGCGGCGGCTCTGGCGACCCGCCGCTCAAGGAGCCGCAGTACGTGGGCCCTGGCGCCGTCGGCCTCCGAGCGGGTGTGCCAGGTGACGACGAGGGGAACGCGCCGCCCGCTGAGTGCCAGCGCCGCCCGCAGCGCCGCGTGCAGCCCGTGCGCGTGCACGAGATCGGCGTCCGCGCAGGCGGCCCGCAACGCGGACACGGAGGCGGGGTCGCTGCTGCGGGGCACGGGAACGTGGTGCGCGCCGACCCCGGTGAACCCGTACACGCGGTCCGCCTCGGCAGGAGCGCAGACGGTGACCCGTACCCCCCGGGCGACCAGGCCCGCGGCCAGCGACCGCACATGCGCGCTACTGCCCGCGCTGCCGCCGCCGAGCACCTGCACGGTGCGCAGCGGCGACTGGCCGTGCGGTGAGTGGCTGCTCACGTGGCTCACGTGGCCGGGGCTCCTGGTTCGGCGTCGGACGGTCACGAGGAAACGTACAGAAGGGTCGCGCGGAGGGGTTCACCGCACGTCGTGCACCGCGTACTAGGCCAAGGATGCCAGGCCGTACGGACGTTCCGGCACCGCCATCACGACGAGGGCACGTCAGACGGGGCAACCCGGCGACGACGATCACCCGCACGAGTGATGAATAGCCCATTCCGGGGAGGGCCGAGCCGCAAGGGACCCGCGCGGCACCCGCGGCCACCCACGTAACGAAAGCCACTCCGACGCCAAAGAGGCGCCTCTCGCCCCACAAGCCACCCAGGTGTCGAAGGTGCACCCGCGCGTCGCGCGGCGCGTCCCGTGTCACGCGGCGCGTCCCCGGGTCCTCACCCCCCCGGCGCGCCCCAACGTTCTCGCCGCCATCGCCGACCTTCTCCCGGGGCCGTCGCGGCCTTGTTGATCTGCAGTGCCCGCTCCTTCATGGGCAGGGCCTGGGCTTCCTGTCCTCGGACCGACAGGTGAACAGCCGTCTGTCCCAGTACGGTTGTGAGATCAGCAACCGTTCTACTGCTGTGGTGGTCTCTGCTCACAGCCTGTACGTGCGGCACCAACGCTTGCCACTCCGGCCAGTTCCGCAAATCGTCAGGACGGCCGGAAGGCATGGGGCCCGCAGCAGGCTGAGAGCAGACTCGCTCGGGTGCGGCGGGGTGGGGAGCCTGGATCGGCCCAGGAGCCGCCTCACGCCTCGGCGTTGCGGCGAGCGGCCCTGCCCCCCCCGTAGGGGCGGGCCGCCCCGCTAGCCGTCGGAGCGGGCCGTTGCCAGCAGTTCCTCCGCGTGGGCCCGAGCCGTCTCGGAGTCCTCCTGGCCGGCGAGCATCCGGGACAGTTCGCGAATCCGCTCCTCGCCCTCCAGCACCTTCACGCCGGACCGGGTCACCGACCCGTCGTTCGTCTTCTCGACCAGCAGCTGCCGGTCGGCGAAGGCGGCCACCTGCGGCAGGTGCGTCACGACGACGACCTGCGCGGTCTTGGCGAGCCGCGCCAGCCGTCGCCCGATCTCTACCGCGGCCTTGCCGCCGACGCCCGCGTCGACCTCGTCGAAGAGATACGTCGGCACGGGGTCCGTGCCCGCGAACACGACCTCCACCGCGAGCATCACACGCGAGAGCTCACCGCCGGACGCCCCCTTGGCGATGGGCCGCGGCGGCGCCCCGGGATGCGGGGCGAGCAGCAGTTCGACCTCGTCGACACCGGCCGGGCCGTAGGCCACCGGGCGTCCGCCGACCTCCACCCCCTCCGGGTCGTCCGTCTGCCGGAGCTCGAAGGACACGCGCGCGTGCGGCATGGCGAGCGAGGCCAGTTCGGCGGTCACGGCGGCGGCGAACCGCTCGGCGGCCTCCGTACGGGCGTCCGTCAGCGCCTGGGCGAGTCCGCCCAGTTCGCCGCGCAGCGCGTCCCGTTCGGCGGTCAGTTCGTCGAGCCGGTCGTCGTCGCCGTCGAGTTCGGTGAGGCGCTCGGCGCTCCGCTCGGCCCAGGCGAGCACGGCATCGATGTCCTCGCCGTACTTCCGGGTCAGCTGGGTGAGTGCGGCGCGGCGCTCCTCGACGGCCGCCAGCCGCAGCGGGTCGGCGTCGAGGTCGTCGGCGTAGCCCGCGAGTTCACCGGCCACGTCGCCGAGCAGGATGGCGATCTCCCCGATCCGCCCGGACAGCGTGGCAAGGGCCGAGTCGTGCGACCGTACGGCCTCCAGGGCCCGGTGAGCGCCCGCGACGAGCGTGGCCGCGTCGATGCCCTCCGGGTCCTCGGGATTGCCCGCCAGCGCCGCGTGCGCGGCCGTGGCGGCCGATGCCAGCGCCTCCGCGTGACCCAGCCGCTCCGCTTCCGCCGCCAGCTCCACGTCCTCGCCCGCGCGCGGCTCCACGGCCGCGACCTCGTCGAGTCCGAAGCGCAGCATGTCGGCTTCCTGGACCCGCTCCCGCGCGCGCGTCGTGATCTCGTCCAGCTCGGCCGAGATGGCCCGCAGTCGGCGGTAGGCGCCCGTGTACTTGGCGAGCGGCACGGCGACCGCGTCACCCGCGTACCGGTCGAGGGCCTGCCGCTGCCGGGACAGCTTGAGCAGCCCCTGCTGGTCGGTCTGGCCGTGCACCGCGACGAGTTCGTCGGCGAGTTCGGCGAGCACGCCCACCGGCACCGAACGCCCGCCCAGGTGTGCGCGTGAGCGCCCCTCGGCCGAAACGGTACGGCTGATCAGCAGGACACCGTCGTCGAGCTCGGCACCCGCTTCCTCCGCCCGCACGACGGCCGTCCCGCCCGCGGGTACGCTGATCCGCCCCTCCACGACCGCGCTCTTGGCGCCGATCCTCACGAGGGCCGGGTCCGCGCGCCCGCCCAGCAGCAGCCCGAGGCTGGTGACCACCATCGTCTTGCCCGCACCGGTCTCACCGGTCACGGCGGTGAAGCCGGGTGACAGCTCGACGACCGCGTCGTCGATGACTCCGAGCGACCGTATCCGCATCTCCTCCAACACGTCCCCGACCATACGAGGTTTTCCCAGCCCCGTGCGACGCCGCCCCCCGCAAAGAGAACCGAGCGTTACCTTCCGGGGGTGATCTCGTTCGCCGTCGGCCCGCGCGGAGGCGGCCCGGCACCCGGGCGGAACCCGGGTGCCGCGCGCTCTTACTGGTGCGGCGCCCCGCGCCACCCGGAGACCGGCAGCGCGAACTTGGCGACGAGCCGGTCGGTGAAGGACGCGTGGTGCAGCCGGGCCAGCCGCACCGGCACGGCCCCGCGCCGCACCTCGACGCGCGCGCCGGGCGGCAGCTCCACCGTCCGCCGACCGTCGCACCACAGCACGCCCGGCGGAACGTGCGGCAGGACCTCCACGGCGAGTACCGAGTCCGGTGAGGTGACCAGCGGTTTGGCGAACAGGGCGTGCGCGCTGATCGGCACCATCAGCAGCGCCTCGACCTCGGGCCAGACCACGGGCCCGCCCGCGGAGAAGGCGTACGCCGTCGACCCGGTCGGGGTCGCGCAGACGATGCCGTCGCAGCCGAACCCGGTGACGGGCCGCCCGTCGATCTCCAGCACCACTTCGAGGAGCTTCTCGGCGGACACCTTCTGCACGGCCGCCTCGTTCAGCGCCCAGTCGGTGTGCACGATGTCGCCGTTGCGGTGCACGACCACATCGACGGTCATCCGCTCCTCGACCTCGTACGCCTTGGTGACGACCCGGTCGACGACCTTGTCCAGGTCGTCGCGCTCGGCCTCGGCGAGGAAGCCGACCCGTCCGAGGTTGACGCCGAGCATCGGCACCCCGGACGCGCGGGCGAACTCGGCGCCGCGCAGCAGCGTTCCGTCACCGCCGAGGACGATGAGCAGCTCGCAGCCGTCGAGACACTGCGGAGTCGCCTCCTGGACCAGCTCCACCTCGTGCGGCAGCGGCAGATCGGCCGCCTCGGCCGCGAGGACCCGTACGCCGATCCCGGAGCGCAGCAGCCCCTGGACGACCAGCTCGGCGCTGCGGATGGCTGCCGGCCGCCCGGTGTGGGCCAGCAGGAAAACAGTACGAGCTCGGGTCTGTGTCAACGCGGCCCCTCCGCCACTGCACGGTCAACGTCGGCCGGGTCGAGTTCGGGTGCCCCGGCACGCAGCCACAGAAAGTACTCGACGTTGCCCGACGGTCCGGGCAACGGGCTTGCGGTCACACCCTTCACTCCGAGCCCCAGCTCGTGGGCCCGGCCCGCCACGCCGCGCACGGTCTCGGCGCGCAGCTCCGGGCTGCGCACGACGCCGCCGCTGCCCAGCCGGTCCTTCCCCACCTCGAACTGCGGCTTGACCATCATCACCAGGTCGGCATCCGGCGCCGTGCACCGCGCGAGGGCGGGCAGCACCAGTCCGAGCGGGATGAAGGACAGATCCCCGACAACAAGGTCCACGGGCTCCCCATCGATCGCCTCCAACGTCAACTCGCGTACGTTCGTACGGTCCTTGACGGTGACGCGTTCATCGCTTTGGAGAGACCAGGCGAGTTGTCCGTAACCGACGTCCACGGCGACGACATGGGCGGCGCCCGCGCGCAGCAGCACGTCGGTGAAGCCTCCGGTGGACGCGCCGGCGTCCAGCGCCCGCCGTCCCTCCACCTTCAGGCCCTGCGGCCCGAAGACGGCGAGCGCGCCGGCGAGTTTGTGTCCGCCGCGCGAGACGTAGTTGGGGTCGCTGTCGTCCTTGCTGACCACGATCGCCGCGGCGGTCTCGACCTGCGTGGCGGGCTTGGTCGCGAGGGTCTTGCCCACGCTGACCCTGCCCGCGGCGATCAGCTGTCCGGCGTGCTCGCGCGAGCGGGCGAGCTTCCTGCGGACCAGCTCGGCGTCGAGGCGGCGGCGTGCCACTCCTGCCACGTTCGGTTCAGCTCCTGCGGTCGTACGGCCATGGACGGATGTGCCCCGAAGGGTCTCATTGAGGGGCGGCGGTCGGGCGACCGGCGGGAGCCGGAGCTCCCGGGCGGACGTCGAGCGCGGTGAGCGCGTCGCGCAGCCCCCGGTGCACATCCTCGTACACCTCGACGTGTCCGTCCGTGGCGAGGTGGTCGGCGTCGGCCAGCCGGTCGAGCTGTGCGTCGACGTCGGCGTTGCCCGAGGGGACGCGCGGGACGTTCAGCGCGGCCGGTGCGGCCGGGTCGTACGCGGGTTCCGGCTCCGCTTCGGCGGGCGAGCCGGGCTCCGCCGCGGTCACGGCCTCGGGGAGCTCGCCCTCGGGGACTGAGTCGTTCATGCCCCGACGCTACCGCGAAGAGCTGCGGTACCGTCGATCACGATGGCGACGACTGAGGAGTGCCGCACCGCACTCGACAAGCTTTCGGACAACATGGCGAACGCCGAAGGGGACGTACGCACCGCTGCGGCCCTGGACCGCTCGCTGAGCTGCCGTATCACCGACCTGGACATCACCTTCGTCGGCCGCCTCAGGGGCGGCCGGATCGAGGTGCTCGACACACTCCAGGGCCCGCCCCCCGAGCGGGCCCAGATCCGTCTGACCATGAACGGCGACGACCTGGTGTCCATGGTGAACGGCGAGCTGAACTTCGCGAAGGCCTGGGGCTCGGGCCGGGTGAAGCTGGAGGCGGGTCTGCGTGACCTGTTCCGGCTCAGGACCCTTCTGTAGCGGTCGCGGCGGCGCGGACCCTCGCCCGGCGTGCCGCGGGCACCACGAGCGGGGTCCCGGTCTCCGGGTCGTCGATGACCCGGCAGCGCAGCCCGAAGACCTCCTCGACCAGGTCGGCCGTGACGATGTCGCCCGGCGCGCCCTCGGCGATGACCTCGCCGCCGCGCAGGGCGATCAGGTGGGTGGCGTACCGGGCCGCGTGATTGAGATCGTGCAGCACGGCGACCAGGGTGCGGCCCCGCGTCTCGTGGAGCTCGGCGCACAGGTCGAGGACGTCGATCTGGTGCTGGATGTCGAGGTAGGTCGTCGGCTCGTCCAGGAGAAGCAGCGGGGTCTGCTGCGCGAGCGCCATCGCGATCCACACGCGCTGGCGCTGACCGCCGGACAATTCATCGACATAGCGATCGGCGAGCTCGGCGACACCGGTCGAGGCCATCGACTCCTGGACCACCCGCTCGTCCTCCGCCGACCACTGGCGCAGCAGGCCCTGGTGCGGGTAACGGCCCCGGCCGACGAGGTCACCGACCGTGATCCCGTCCGGCGCGATCGACGACTGCGGCAGCAGCCCGAGAGTGCGGGCCACCTTCTTCGCGGGCATCGACTGGATGACCTGTCCGTCGAGCAGCACCCGCCCCGCCGAGGGCTTCAGCATGCGCGAAAGGGCGCGCAGCAGTGTCGACTTTCCGCAGGCGTTCGGGCCGACGATCACCGTGAAGGAGTGGTCGGGGATCTCCACGGACAGCTTCTCCGCGATGACGCGCTGGTCGTAGCCGAGGGTGACATCGTCGGCGGACAGGCGGTTCACAGTGCTCCTTGGGGTGTTCTCGTACACCTGGTCGTTCCCACGCGCCCCGGTCTTCTGGTCGCTCGCACGCGCCCCGGTCTTCGATCCGCTCACGGCAGGGCCCGCCGGGCCGCGCGCAGCCGGATTCGCCAGTCCGCTCGCCGTTGGGCTCCCCGGGCCGTTCGCAGCCGGGCGTGCCGGGCCGCTCATATCCGGCCGGCCTTGCGTTCGGTGACCAGCAGCCACAGCAGATAGAGGCCGCCGAGGACGCCGGTCACGACGCCGACGGGCAGCTGGTCGGCGCCGAAGGCCCGCTGCGAGGCCCAGTCGGCGACGATGAGCAGGGTCGCGCCCATGCACATCGACGGCACCAGGTTCGGTCCGGGCGACCGGGTGAGCCGCCGGGCCAGCTGCGGCGCGGTGAGCGCCACGAAACCGACCGGTCCCGCCGCGGCCGTGGCACCCGCGGTGAGCAGTACGGCGGCCACCATCAGCAGCAGCCGCGTCCGCTCGACGCTCACTCCGAGGGCGTACGACACGTCGTCGCCCATTTCCATCATCCGCAGCCCGCGCGCGTTGCCGAGCACGACGGGGACCAGGACGGCGCACATGATGAGCAGGGGCCAGACCTGGGCCCAGTCACGGCCGTTGAGGGAGCCGGTCATCCAGACGACGGCGCGGGCCGCGTCGACGATGTCCGCCTTGGTGAGGAGGTAGCCGTTGACCGCCGTGACGATCGCGGAGACACCGATCCCGACCAGGACCAGTCGATAGCCGTGCACTCCCCGCTTCCACGCGAGCAGATAGATGGCGAGCCCGGTCACGAGTCCGCCGACGAGCGCCCCTAGGGCGACCTCGGTCGCGCTGCCCGAGTACAGCACGATCATGATGAGCGCGCCGGCCGTGGAACCCTGTCCGAGGCCGAGCACGTCCGGGCTGCCCAGCGGATTGCGGGAGATGGACTGGAAGAGCGCTCCGCCCAGTCCGAGCGAGGCCCCCACCAGCAGCCCGACGAGAACGCGCGGCAGCCGCAGGTCGTTGACGATGAACTCCTGGCTCGCGCTGCCGTCGCCGGCCAGGGTCTTGAGGACATCGCCGGCCGGGATCGGGAAGTCGCCGGTGCCGATGAGCACCACGCTCGCGGCGGAGGCGGCCACCAGCAGGAGCACGACCACGGTGAACGCGCGGATGTCGAGGCGGACGGACAGTCCGAGCCCGCCGCCCGTGCGGACGGACCGGACGCGGCGCGCGGGAAGTGCCGGGACGCGTGATGCGCGGGCAGTTCGGATACGGGGGGTCGTCACAGCTGCGCCGCCCTCCGTCGCCGTACGAGAAGGATGAAGACCGGACCGCCGAGCACCGCGGTGACGATGCCGACCTGAAGCTCCGCCGGCCGGGCGACCATCCGCCCGAGGACATCGGCGCCCAGCAGCAACACGGGCGACAGGACGGTGGCGTACGGCAGGATCCAGCGCAGGTCGGGCCCGGTGAAGGAGCGGACGACGTGCGGGACCATCAGCCCGACGAACACGATCGGTCCGCAGGCGGCGGTCGCGGCGCCGCACAGCACGGTCGCGGCGGCCATGGACAGCGCGCGGGTGCGGTTCAGGTCGGCGCCGAGCGCGCGGGCGGTGTCGTCGCCCATGGCCACCGCGTTCAGCGGCCGGGCGAGGGCCAGCGCGAGAAGGGTGCCGACGGCGAGGAACGGGGCCACTTGCCTGATCGTCGAGTCGGTCGCCGAGGCCAGCGAACCGACCGTCCAGAAGCGCATCTTGCCGAGCGCCGCGTCATCCATGATCATCACGGCCTGCAGATAGCCGTACAGCGCGGCGCTGATGGCGGTTCCGGCCAGCGCGAGCCGCACCGGGGTCGCGCCCCGGCTGCCGCCCAGGAACCAGACCAGCGTTCCGACCGCGGCCGCCCCGACGAAGGCGAACCAGACATAGCCGCTCAGCGAGGTGACACCGAAGTACGTGATCGCGGTGACGACCGCGGCGGACGCGCCGGCGTTGATGCCGAGCAGACCGGGGTCGGCCAGCGGATTGCGGGTGAGCGCCTGGAGGACGGCACCGGACAGCCCGAGCGCGGCGCCGACGAGCAGCCCGAGCACGGTACGGGAGACGCGGTCGCCGACCACGACGTCGGAGTACGTCCCCGAGTCGTGGAACAGGCCGTGCCACACCTGGTCCAGCGGCAGCGCTTTCGCGCCGATCGCGATGCTCGCCAGCGCGACCAGCGACAGGAGACCCACGGAGAAGAGGAGCCCAAGGGTCCGTATCGCCCGGCGGGTTGGGGGCGCGGGGGCGGTTTCCGCGCACTGCTCAGGGAGACTGTCGACCAACACGAAGTTAGGTTAGCCTACCCTCGCATCGCCTATCGATCGGCCTGCGCACCCGGCCCCGCACCGAAGCCCAGCTCAGCTCCTGCGCTTGGCCTGCATCCACTGCGGGGCGAGCGCTGTCACCGGCACCCGGCACCCGCGCCGCTCCGCGCGACACCCTTCACGGGTCATGGGATCCGCACCCCACGATGTGCGAGCGCCTGCACAGGTACTGACGTCGCCACCCTGATGGGCGAGCACCTGCACCGGTACCGACGTCAGATGGGCGCGCCTCCACCGGTACCGACGTCCCCACCCACGATGAGCGAGCGTCTCCACCGCTACGGGCGTACCCACCCGCTCCGGTGCGTGGAGGGTGACTAAAGGCCCAGCCGCGCCAGCGCCTTCCCCCCGTCCAGCTCGCAACTGCCCTCTCTCGCGGCCGTCCACGCCGCCGCGCACAGGGCCCGCAGACCGTCGAGGGCCTCGCCCTCGCCCGCCAGCTCGAATTCCTCGCTGCCCGCCGTCGCCGTCCAGCCGCCGCAACGGAACCCGGCGCCCGCTTCGACGACCTCGGGCTGCCCGGTGAGCATCCCGCGCAGATCGGCGTCGACATACGTCGGCCTGTGCCGCGGCGGGGCGGCGAGAAGTTGCGCGCCGTCCGTCACGCCGGTGAGGACGAGCAGCGAGTCCACCTCTCCGTTGAACGCGCCCTCGATGTCCGTGTCCAGCCGGTCACCGACCACCAGCGGCCGCTTCGCCCCGGTCCGAAGAATCGTCTCGCGGTGCATCGGGGGGAGCGGCTTACCCGCCACCTGCGGCTCGGCACCCGTGGCGATGCGCACGACCTCCACCGCCGCGCCGTTCCCGGGCGCGATCCCGCGCGCGCCCGGAATCGTCAGATCCGTGTTGGAGGCGAACCAGGGCACGCCGCGCGCGATGGCGTAGCACGCCTCCGCGAAGCGCGACCAGGTCAGATCGGGACCGCCGTACCCCTGTACGACCGCGACGGGCTCGTCCTCCGCCGAGTCGACCGGCTCCAGCCCGCGCTCACGGAGCGCGACCCGCAGTCCGTCACCGCCGATGACCAGCACGCGCGCGCCCGCGGGGACCTGCTCGCTGATGAGCCGGGCCACGGCCTGCGCCGAGGTGATGACGTCCGAGGCCACCGTCGGTATGCCCAGCTCCGTGAGGTGCTCGGCGACCGCGTCCGGAGTGCGCAGCGCGTTGTTGGTGACGTAGGCGAGGTGCATGCCGCCCGCGCGCGCCGTCCCGAGGGACTCCACGGCGTACGCGATGGCGTGACCGCCCGCGTACACCACCCCGTCCAGATCCAGCAGCGCCGTGTCATACGCCTCGCTCAGGGCCTGGCCACTGCCTTCGGGCCGCGTCCTGACGGTCTGGCTCATTGCACATCGCTCCTCGTTCGATCCCTTTGCCCCGATCATCGCGCATGCCACTGACACACTTACGATGCCCCAATGAACTATGCAGGTCCCGAGGAGGAAACACCGGCAGGGAGCGGCCTCGAACTCACCCCGTTCCGAGGCGTGCGCTACGACCCCGACCGGGTCGGCAGCCTGGCCGCCGTGACATCCCCGCCGTACGACGTGATCGTCCGGCCCGACGGACTGCTCGAACTCGAATCGGCCGACCCGTACAACATCGTCCGGCTGATCCTCCCGCAGGACGGCACCCCCGCCGCGCGCAACAGGCAGGCCGCCGACACACTGCGCGACTGGCTGTCGGAAGGCGTTCTGGCGGCCGATCCCGAGCCGGGCCTGTACGTGTACGAGCAGCGCGACGGCGACCATCTCCAACGGGGCGTGATCGGCAACCTGCGCCTGTCCGAGCCGGCCGACGGCGTCGTCCTCCCGCACGAGGACGTGATGCCGCACGTCATCGCGGACCGCGCGGCCCTGATGCGTGCCACGTCCGCCAACCTCGAACCCCTCCTGCTGACCTATCGCGGCAACGGCTCCGGGTACGGCGCGGCCGCCGTCATCGAACGGACCGCCACCCGGCCGCCGCTGCTGTCCACCACCACGGAGGACGGCGTCAGCCACCGTCTGTGGGCGGTCACGGATCCGGCGGGACTCTCGGAGATCCGGACAGATCTCGGCCGGCACCAGGCCCTGATCGCCGACGGCCATCACCGCTGGGCGACGTATCTGCGTCTACGCGCGGAGCATCCCTCGCCGAGCCCCTGGGACTACGGTCTGGTGCTCCTGGTGGACACCGCCCGCTACCCGCTGCGCGTCCGGGCCATCCACCGCCTGCTGCACCGCCTGCCGGTCGCCGAGGCGCTGGCCGCCCTCGGGGACTCCTTCCGCGTACGCCACCTCGACGTGCCCCTCCCCGAGGCGCTGGAGGCCCTCTCCTCGGCGGCTGCCGAGGGAAACGCCTTCCTCCTCGCCGGCGACGGCATCTTCCACCTCGTCGACCGCCCGTCCCCGGAGCTCCTCGCCCGTACGATCCCGGCCGACCGTCCGGAGGCCTGGCGCACACTGGACGCCACGGTCCTGCACGCCGTACTCCTCGACCATGTGTGGGGCATCCCCGAGGACTCCCCCGCACACGTCGCGTACATCCACGACACGAGCGCCACGGTCGAGAAGGCGGAACGCGACGGAGGCACGGCCGTCCTGATGCACCCGGTCCACGAGGAGGTCGTACGCGATCTCGCCCGCCAGGGGGTGACGATGCCGCGCAAGTCGACGTCCTTCGGCCCGAAGCCCGCATCGGGACTGGTCCTGCGGGCGCTCGCGCCCTGAAGGGTCGCGGGCCCCTGAAACGCCACGTGGGCGGCGGTACACCTTCCGGTGTCCCGCCGCCCACGTGTTTGCGCCGAACTTCCGGCGTCAGCTCTGAGGAGGCTGAGGAGCGTCGTCCTCGCGGTCGTCCTCGTCGTTGCCGAGGTCGTCGTCCTCGTCCTCGTCCTCGAGGTCGTCGACGTCGCCCGTGATCCCGTCCGCGGTCACGGACTCGATCTCGTCGTCGTCGTCCTCGTCGTCGTCCTCATCCTCGTCGTCGTCCTGGTGCTCGTCCTCGGCGCGGGCCTCTGTCCCGGCCTTGGACGCGGTCACCTGGCCGCTCTCGGCCTCGTCGTCGTCCTCGACGAGCGCGTCGACGAACTCGACACCGTCCATCTCGGCGAGCCGGTCGGAGGCGTCCGTGCTGCTGTCCTTGTCGGACTCGACGGTCTTGGCGAACCACTCGCGTGCTTCGCCCTCACGCCCGGCGGCGAGGAGCGCGTCGGCGTAGGCGTACCGCAGTCGCGCGGTCCAGGGCTGGACGGAGTTCGAGGCGAGCTCCGGGCTCTGAAGGGTGACGATGGCGGCTTCCAGCTGGTCCATGTCGCGCCGGGCACCGGCCGCCACGAGCCGCATCTCGACCTGGCTCGCCTTGTCCAGCTTCTGAACCTCGGGTGCCCCGGCCATCTCCAGCGCCTTCTCGGGCCGGCCGAGACCGCGCTCGCAGTCCGCCATCACGGGCCACAGCTCCACGCTGCCGGTCATCCGGCGCGCGGCGCGGAACTCGGCGAGCGCCTCGCTGTACTTCTGGTTCGCGTACGCGGCGAATCCGGCCGCCTCGCGCACGGCGGCGACACGCGACGCCAGCCGCAGGGCGATCCGCGAGTACGCGTAGGCGCCCTCGGGGTCCTCGTCGATGAGCCGGGCCACCATCACCAGGTTGCGGGAGACATCCTCGGCAAGGCCCTTGGGCAGGCTCTGGAGCTCCTGCCGCACGTCCTTGTCGATCTCCTCGCCGGTGACGTCGTCCGGGATCGGCAGCCGCTTGATCGGCTCACGGTCCCGCTCCCGCTCGTCGCGGAAACGGCCGCCGCCGCGCCTGTCGTCGCCTCCACGGTCGTCGCGACCACGGAAGCCACCGGGGCGTCCGCCCCGGTCGTCGCCGCGCGGTCCACCGCGTCCCCGGTCGTCACGGCCACGGAACCCACCGCCCCGGCTGTCGTCACGGCGGAACCCACCGCGGTCGTCATCGCGACGCGGGGTGCTGGGCCGGTCGTCGCGACGGAAGGGCGGACGGTCGCTGTCCCTGCGCTCGTCACGACGGAAATCGCTGCCGGCACGGTTGTCGTCGCGGCGGAATCCGCCACGGTCGTCATCACGGCGCGGGCTGCTGGGCCGCTCGTCACGACGATCGTCGCGACGGAAACCGCCACGGTCATCGCCGCGACGCTCGTCACGACGGAAGTCGCCGCCACCGCGGTTGTCATCACGAGGGAAGCTACCGCGATCGCCGTCACGGCGGTCATCGCGACGGAATCCACCGCGGTCGTCGTCACGACGCGGGGTGCTGGGCCGCTCGTCACGGCGGAAGGGCGGACGGTCCGCGTCGCGACGGGGGCCGCGGTCGTCGCGACGCGGGCCGCGGTCGTCGTCACGGCGGAAGCCGCCGCCGGCGCTGCTGCCGCTACCACGGTCGTCGCGACGGAAACCGCCGCCACTGCCACCGCCACGGTTGTCGTCGCGACGGAAGCCACCGCCGCTACCGCCACCACGGTTGTCGTCGCGACGGAAACCACCGCCACTGCCACCACCGCGGCTGTCGTCACGGCGGAACCCACCGCCACCACCGCTGCTGCCACCACGGTCGTCGCGACGGAAACCGCCACCAGAACTGCTACTGCCGCCACCGCGGTTGTCGTCACGGCGGAAGCCGCCGCCGGCGCTGCTGCCGCTGCCACGGTCGTCGCGACGGAAGCCACCGCCGCTACCGCCACCGCGGCTGTCGTCACGGCGGAACCCACCGCCACCACCGCTGCTAGCGCCACCACGGTCGTCGCGACGGAAACCGCCACCACTGCCACCGCCACGGTTGTCGTCGCGACGGAAGCCACCGCCACTGCCACCACCGCGGCTGTCGTCACGGCGGAACCCACCGCCACCACCGCTGCTAGCGCTACCACGGTCGTCGCGACGGAAACCGCCGCCACTGCCACCGCCACGGTTGTCGTCGCGACGGAAGCCACCGCCACTGCCACCACCACGGCTGTCGTCACGGCGGAACCCACCCCCACCACCGCTGCTAGCGCCACCACGGTCGTCGCGACGGAAACCGCCACCACTGCCACCACCGCGATTGTCGTCGCGACGGAAACCACCACGGTCGTCATCACGACGCGGGCTGCTGGGCCGATCGTCACGGTTGAAGGCAGGACGGTCCCCGTCGCGGCGCGGACCGGACGCACGGTCGTCGCGGCGCGGACCGCTCGGACGGTCGTCACGGCCGCCGGCGCCGCCGCGGCTGTCGTCACGGCGGAAACCACCGCGGTCACCGCCGCGGTTGTCGTCACGCCGACCGGAGCCGCCGCGGTCGTTGTCTCGGCGCGGGCCCCCGCGGTTGTCACCGCGGTCACCACTGTCACGACGGCGCTGGTCGCGCTCCGGTCGCTCGTCGGGAGAGTTGGTGGACATGGTGACTCCTGTCATCGGTACCGCAAGTCATTCTCGCGCAGCCGGGTACTCGGCGCGCTTCGGAAAAAACAAAAAAAGGACCCCTGGTTCCAGCGAGTCGCTGGGACCAGGGGTCCTCCAAAGATTGTTCGGCGGCGTCCTACTCTCCCACAGGGTCCCCCCTGCAGTACCATCGGCGCTGTGAGGCTTAGCTTCCGGGTTCGGAATGTAACCGGGCGTTTCCCTCACGCTATGACCACCGAAACCCTGTCAGACACCCCGTCATAAACGAGGTCTCGAACGGGCAGCGAACAAGCACACTTTTCAATTAAGTAAGTGGAACTGTTCAGCCAGCACAACCGTTCGTTGTCTGGGAACTACACAGTGGACGCGAGCAACTGAGGACAAGCCCTCGGCCTATTAGTACCAGTCACCTCCAGCGGTTACCCGCCTTCCAGATCTGGCCTATCAACC